>CBFGUG010000022.1:0-102153 GCA_965651905.1 uncultured bacterium
GCAGGCCGGCTTCGTTCGGCGAGCGGTATGTTTGGCACTGGTATGTTTGGCACTGTGAACACGGTGGAACGCGGACTGCGGTAGCGTGTTTGGGCTGGGGCGGTTTGTTTGGTCACAACTCGACTCGTGGAGGGTCCGTCCATCGGGTTGGACGCATGGATCAGGTGGAACAGCTCGGTGTTGGGCGATGTAGGCGACGCTGCGCGGAGCAGCGCTCGATATTTCTCGTCGCGGTGCACGGATTCCGAATGCGGTACATTTGCGGGGTAACATGAGCGATCTTCGGGGCGCGGCGTATACTCCGCAGATACGGAGAGTTGGCGGGAGCTGTCGCTTGTATTTGCCTGTACAGCCTCGGCCGGTAAGGGTGAACGCAGTCGAGCGGATGGGGTTCTCTGATAGCTCACTGCCCACAGAAGGAAATGACATCATGCTTCTCAGCAATCGTTCGAAAGTTTTCGCGTCGGCGGCAACGTTGGCCGCAGTCGTCTCACTGGGAGCCGAAGACGCCAGCGCGTGTGGCGGCCTGTTCTGCAACGCTTCATTGCCCGTCAATCAAGCGGCGGAGCGCATCATCTTTTCGGACAACGGTGACGGCACCGTGACGGCCGTGATCGAGATTCAGTACCAGGGCCCTTCGGAGAGTTTCGCGTGGGTGCTGCCCGTGCCTGATGGTGAACTGGAGATCGGCGTGGGGTCGAAGCTGACGCTCGATCGTTTGGATACGCAGAGCAACCCGACGTATCAGCTCAACCGCACGTTCGGACCAGACTGCGACGTTGCCCAGGGCGCGGGGGTCGGCAGGGGCGCTACCAATGACGCTGTTGCCCCACCCTCGAGTGCCCCGGAAGAGTCGGTCACGGTCGTGCAAGAGGGCACGACCGGGCCCTACGTGTACCAGGTGCTCAGTGTGTCGGATGACGCCGACGATCCGGCGGCTGATTTGGTCGAGTGGTTGCAGGAGCGCGAGTACGACGTCGAAGACTCGATGACGGAGTTGCTCGACCCTTACTTGGAGAGCGGTTTGAACATGGTGGCGTTCAAGCTCGACAAGAACAGCGACGCGGGGTCCGTACGGCCCGTGATGATCACCTACGAGAGTGAAGTGCCGTTCATCCCGCTGCGACCGACGGCAATGGCGGCGCTCGAAGACATGGGCGTGAAAGTGTGGGTGCTCGGGTCTTCTCGCGCTGTGCCGACGACTTACCTGCACCTCGAGATCAATCAGGCGCTCATCAATTGGTTCGCCCCCAACACGAACTACAACGACGTGATCATCGCGGCGGCCAACGAAGCTGGCGGCATGGGTTTCGTCACGGAGCAGTCCGGGCCTGCGGGCGAATTCGTCGATACCATCTACACGGAAGACGAAGATCTCGGAGGTGGCGACGCCTGGCGTCGCGATCAGTTGGCCACCACGGACTTCGGCACGGGCGTTGAGTCGTATCAGGCGTTCTTCACGACGGCCGTTGCCTACTTCAACGGCTACGATGGCTTTCTGGAGGTGATGGGGGATCCCGAAGTCGTGCCGCTGCGTGAGGGCGCGGGGGTCGATCAGTTCATCGCGTGTGTGGAGTGTTACTTCGCGGAAGAAAGCGGCGCTGGCACTGTCTACCCGCCTACACCGTTCGATCCAAACAGTGATCCGATTCTGGACTTCGACGCGTTTGCTTTCTTGGACGCGATCGATGCCGAGATTTTGGAGCCGATGGCCGCGACGCGAAAGCTGTTCGAAGACGCCAATAGCGTCACGCGCATGTACACGACCATTTCTCCCGACGAGATGCTCGAAGACCCAGCCTTCGACTTCAACCCCGAGTTGGAAGACGTGGACAATCAGCACATTGCCGAGCAGCTGCTCGAGTGTAGCAGCGACGAATGGACGATCACGTTGCCGCAGGGCATGGAGATCACGGGAACGGGCACCACTTGGCCTCTCGACTTGACCAGTGACATGCCTGCCAACCTGCGTATTTTGCAGATGTCTACCGTGGGTGGTGGCATGTCCGTCGAAGACAACGCTGAGGAGGTTGCCGCATTGCTCGTCAACTTGGGTGTGGGGCAGGCGAACGATGAACTGATGGACCCGCCTGGACCAGATCCGGACCCAGCGGGCTCGGACGACGACGCTGACGACGGGTCGAACTCGGGTCCGAGCGATCAGCAGGACGACGAGATCGATGGGGATGACGAAGCGATGGCGGACGACGTCGAGGACGTCGCTGATGACGCCGAAACCTCAGCGGATGATGCCGACGAAATTGACGACTCGGGCGAAGAGCCCGCGGACGACGCCGAAGGTGCAGGTTCGGGCGAAGAGGTTGCCGACGGCGAAGAAAACGTCGACGACATGACTTCGGACGATGGTGGATGCGGTTGCCGCGTGGCGGGCGCTCCCACACAAGCGAGTGGCGTTTGGGCCGCGAGTCTCCTGGCGCTGGCGTTAGGTCGTCGTCGTTGGCGAAAACGAGCGGCGAGTTGACGATGGTCGCTGCGGTCGGGGCTGCGCTGTTTCAGTGCAGCCTCGGGTGCGGCATACAGGCGAACTCGGCTGAGAGAGCTTGCCGTCGACTCACGCGGGATGTTCGAGGATCGCCGCTGGGGATGGGGGGTTTGGGCGCGCGGTGTGCTCGATGTGCGTGCGGATCCGTTCGAGCAGCTCGCTCGGTGCGAAGGGTTTGGGTATGAACTCCATGTTCGCTGAGTCCAGGGTGACGTCGAGATCTGGTGAGTAGCCAGACATGAACAGGATTGGCAGATCTACCCGGTCTTGGAGTAGACGTTTGGCGAGAACGGGGCCAGGCGTGCCAGGCATCACCACGTCAGACAGTAACAACGTGACGCGCTTGTGGTGATCGCGCCAATGCGCGAGTGCCTGCTCCGTAGTGCTGGCGGTGAGCACTTCGTAACCTGCTTCGACCAGCAAGCGTTCACACAACCTACGAACACTCGCATCATCTTCGACCAGTAGAATCAGGCCGCCGCCGCGGTTGCGTGACTTGGGGCGATGCTGGGTTCTTGCTGTCTGGCGAGCTTCGACACGGGGAAAGCGCAGGGTGAACGTCGCGCCGCTGCCTACAGTGGACGCGACCTCGACGCTACCCCCGAGACGGTCCATCATCGAACGGACCATGCTGAGCCCGAGCCCTGTGCCTTTGCCCCGTGGCTTGGTCGTAAAAAACGGTTCGAACAGTTGTGCTCTGGTCGGTTCAGCGATGCCGCTGCCCGTGTCGGTCACTGTCACCACCACCGTGTCGTCGCTGCTGAGCGCTGGGTCGTCTCCGCGGGGCGCTGGGTCGTCGTGTAACGAGAACGTGAGACTGCCGCCGCCGGGCATGGCATCACGAGCATTCGTTGCGAGGTTCAACAGCGCTTGCTGGATTTGTACTGCGTCGCCACGGATCCATCCCAACTGCTCGGGGCACTGAAACTTCACCTCGATGTTCTCGCCGATGATTCGTTCAGCCATGCTGACGGCGTTTCTCATCACCTCACGCAAATCGAGGACTTCGAGTGTGAGATCAGACTGATGACTGAAGGCTAGCAACTGAGACGTCAGGGCTTGCGCTGAGGTTGCCGCTCGCTCGATCTCGTCGACTTCCGTGCAACGGGTGCGTTGGCGCAACAAGTCGACATTGCCCAAAACCACGGTGAGCAAGTTGTTGAAGTCGTGGGCGACGCCACCCGCCAGCCTTCCGATGGCTTCCATCTTTTGAGCTTGGACCAGCTGGCGTTCGAGCTCGCGACGTGAGGTGATGTCTGCGACCGTGCCAATGATGGTCGAAGGATCTGACTCACGGATGCGCCCGTGTACTTCCAGCCAGCGGATGCTACCGTCTGGGCGGATGATGCGGTGCTGCAGAGTGAACGCTTCTTGTTCGCCAACGCGTAGACTCGCTACTTGGTGTTCCACGAGCGCTAGATCGTCTGGGTGAACGCGTGTGAACAGCGCGTCGAACTTCCCGCCCCACTCAGCCAGGGGGATGCCGTACGCGGTCGCGATTGGTTCGGAGATACTGACGCTGCCGCTATTGAGGTCGGCCTGCCACCAACCGAGGCCTGCGCTGCTCATGGCGAACCGCAAGCGTTCTTCCTCGGCGCGGAGTGCGCGCTGACGGTCTGCCTCGATTTGATCACGACTGTAGACGTAGAGCAGCGCGAGGGCGGTGGTGATGCCGTTTGCCACTCCGCTGCCCACGAGAGTCATGGGATCGGGGCTGTTCTGAAGTTGCGAGATGGCGGCGATGCCGAGCAAATTGACTCCACCCATGATCGGCACCATGCGCGGCGCCAGGAACAGGGCTGCGACCAGCGGGCTCACCATCATGAAGCTGAGAGTCGCCACGGGTTCTGGTGCGTCGCCGAAAGCCATGATGCCGACGACGACGACAGGAAACATGCACGCGAGGATCAACCCGCCCAAGCGATAATGCACCGTCCGAGACAGTGCATAAACCAAACCAATCACCAGGTAACCCGCCCACGGCGGCTGGTAGTCTGGAACCCGCAGTAGCGCCAAGGTGTCGAATACCGCGAACACTCCCATCAACACCAGGGAGCAAAGCGCCATCATCCGCGGGATGCGGCGCTCAGCCTCCCCCTTGATGCTCGGTGACGGCTCGACGAGCGCGCGTTTCATGCCCGAACCATACTCGATGGCTCACCGTGCAATTTTGTGCGGGCGTGTCAAGTTGATGCCGCACCCAGAGATTCCGTGGGCTACGCGGCTGCGTCGGAAGGGTACGTGCCGCCCGTCGATTCTGAGCTTGCTGGACGGATTGGCGTGGCTGCTAGGTCTGCCCTTGGGTGAAGGGCAGACCTAGGGGATCTCGACGATGTTCAGCGCGCCACGTTCGAGGGTGGGCCCAGGCAGCACTCCAAGGGGGGCGCCAACCCGTAACCTCTCGGAGTGTGTACGTTCTGGGCTGGGGCTAACAGGGTTACGGTTGCGGGTTGGGTGATGTCTGGGGTGAAGTGACGCTGGAACCCTGTTGGGAAGGTGGGCTGCCGACGACGATGATTTCAACGCGTCGGTTGTTGGCTCGGCCTTGCGCCGTGTCGTTGCTTGCGGTGGGTGAGCTTTCACCCGCAGCGACGACCTCGATTCGGTGACGCTCGATTCCGTTGTTGCTCAGCGCGTCCGCGACGCTTTGGGCGCGCCGTCTCGAGAGGTCCATGTTCATTTCCTCAGAGCCGCGAGAGTCGGTGTGACCCACGACCTTCAGCTGCGGGTTGCCTTCCATGTCACGCAAGGTGGCGGCAACTTCGCTCAGGCGCTGGTTCGCGATCGGCAGCAGGTCGGACTTGCCCGTCAAGAACAGTAGTGAACCCTCCAGTGTGATCACCACGTCGCGACTGTCCTCTTTGACTTGCGCCATGTCCTTCAAGCGGTCGATGGCCATTTCGGCACGACGTTGGGCTTCAGTCTTCTCAGCCTGTGCTTCCGCCGTTTGTTGGCGAGCGTCCGTCAACGCTTCGTTCTGAGCGGCGAGCGTTTCTTGGGTTTGCTCGACGGCTTGTTTGGTTGCCTCGAGTTCGTTTTCCGTGCGTTCTCGTATGGCCTGTTCGGACTCTTCGACCGTGTTCTGGGCGAAGGCGATGCCTGCACGCGCCATCGCAAGCTGTGCTCGACGCTGTGCAATGTACGCCAGGTTGATTTCCTGATTGGAGCCCGGGTCTTCCTCATGAGCTTGCTCTGCACGCTCGAGTGCTTCGCGAGCTTCGTGAAGCGCAACTTGGTCCAACTTGCTGGCGTGGTACTCTTGCGCTCTGAAGTACTGCGCTCGGGCATCCTCCAGTTGAGCAGAAGGTTGCGTGCTGGCGCAGGAAACGCCAAACGCGAGGGCGCCGATGCTCAGAGTCGCTAGCAGGGTTGACTGTCGTGTGAAGTATCGCATTCGTTTCTCCTCGTGGTTCATCGTTTCTGTTCGTCGAGAGCGTTCAGCTCCAGCAGTGCTTGGCTTGCTGCTTCGTCGGCCTTGGATTTCTCGGCGAGCGCACGTGCGAGTTCAGCGTCTACGCGGGCTCGTTCGAGCAGCAGGTTGGTCTGCTCTTGCTCGCCATCTTCCGCAGCGTTTCGTGCTGCTTCCAGTTGATCAGTTGCCAGCTGGAGGTGCAACGCCGCTTGCGTGTGCTGTTCGGCGCCGACTACCCGCGCGGCTTTGATCTCCGATTTGGCGCGTGCTGTTTCCGCTTGTGGCATGTGCGCAGATGCGCAGCCAGCGAGTCCCAGCGCGATGACTGTGATGAAGGTTTTCATGAGCGATCCTTTCTTGTCTGAGACGTGAGAACGTGTGAAGTTAACGGCGCGAGGGCGACGATTGCCAAACCGTGAGCCCACAGCCGGTCCATCGCGCGCTTTGCGAATCGGGTAGTGGCAAGTTGCGTGCCAGCGCTCGAGTCGCGATTCTGCGTGGGCTCGCTGGGTTACGTCCGCAGTCTCGCCACAGGTGCGTGGCGGCGTGCCACGAGCGATCTGCCCCGTCGGGCATTCGGTTGCTCGCTCACCCCGTCAGCCCCCAGCGAGTCGCGGGAGCCCACGGACCGGGGAATGCCGCTCAGCCAGGCTCTATGGGACTGCACAGGGTGGCGGGGCCGCGTTATGACCCAGGGGTGTCAACCTGGACGACTACTCGGATCCGTGAGCGTATCGATTGGGCAGCAGATCTCTCGACCATCTTGCTGACGGAGCCCAAGCTGGAGTTCGTGCCCGGGCAGTTCGTCAACCTCGGGCTCGACGTCGGCGGTCAGCGCATCCGGCGTTCCTATTCGCTCGCCTCCGCGCCGCATGCGGCACCCGAGTTCTACGTGACCAAAGTGCCCGGAGGGCAGTTGACACCCAGCTTGTTCGACCTGAAAGTAGGGGACGCACTGGAGATCGACACGGCTCCCCAAGGTTTCTTCACTCTTGGCTGGGTTCCTGAGTGGGGCGTGGAGTTGTGGCTGGTGGCTACGGGTACAGGGCTCGGGCCGTTCGTCTCGATGTGGCGTAGCGGCGAGCTCGGGCGTTTCGAGCGAATCATCATCGTGCATGGCGTGCGTGCGCGACAGCAGTTCGGTTACTCGGAGGAACTCGTCAAGCTAACAGAAGAAGATCAACGCTTTCGCGTCGTCAAGTTGGTTACGCGGGACGTGAGTGGCGACGAAGTATTGCCTTGTCGTATCACGACTGCTCTCGTCAACGGCACCCTGGAGGACGCCGCTGGGACGCGAATCGACGTTGGGCGCAGTCACTTCATGTTGTGCGGTAATCCCGAGATGATCAAAGAGATGACTGGGTTGTTGCAAGAGCGTGGCATGCGCAAGAACCGCCGAAGAGAACCCGGCCACATCACGACCGAGAAGTATTGGTAAACGTCGATGACTCGAGTTTCGCAACCCCCGCAACAAATGGCCAACTCGCGCGGTCCGGGGCCGCAGCCGCAACCGCCGTCACCGACTTTTTCGTGGTCGACGGTGGTCGTGTTGGTGTTGATGGTGGTGGGGATGTGGGTTTGGCGAGGAACGCAGACCCAGCCCGCCATGCCTGGTGTCGATTATTCGGTGTTCTTCGGTTGGGTGGAGTCGGGGCAGGTCGAGTCGGTCACTTTGCGCGGTCAGTCCGTGCAGGGGAAGCTAACCAAGCCTCAAGACGTCGAAGGCAAGCAGATCGAGCAGTTTCAGACCACCACGCCCAGCGGTGATCAGGCACTGCTCGACAAGCTGCGGGAAAAAGGCGTACGCATTCGCGTCGCCAGCGAAGAGCAGCCATTTGCCGTGCAGCTGCTGCTGACGTTGTTGCCCTGGGTGCTCATCATCGGCGTGTGGGTTTTCTTGTCGCGTCGCGTGCAGCGCATGATGGGGCCCGGCGGCGGACCGTTCGGAGGGATGCTCAAGGGCAAGAATCACAAGTTCGAAAAGACATCGAGCGTCGAAGTCACGTTCGACGACGTGGCGGGGCTCAAGGCTGCCAAACGCGACTTGCAAGAGATCGTCGAGTTTCTGAAGGCGCCCGAACGCTTTCGGCGCCTGGGCGGCAAGGTTCCGCGTGGCGTGCTGCTAGTTGGCCCACCTGGCACGGGTAAGACGTTGCTGGCGCGGGCGGTTGCGGGTGAATCAGGCGTGGCCTTCTACAGCATCAGCGCCTCCGAGTTCATCGAGATGTTCGTGGGTGTGGGCGCAGCTCGCGTGCGTGAACTGTTCGCCGACGCCAAGAAGAACGCACCCGCCATCGTGTTCATCGACGAAATCGACGCAGTGGGGCGCAGTCGTGGTGCGGGGCTAGGTGGCGGTCACGACGAACGTGAGCAGACGCTCAATCAGTTGCTGTCGGAGATGGACGGCTTCAATCGCAACGACTTGACCATCGTGCTCGCGGCGACCAATCGTCCTGATGTGCTAGACCCGGCCTTGCTGCGTCCTGGACGGTTCGATCGTCGTGTGGTGGTGGATCGGCCGGAGTTGCCCGCGCGTCGCGCGATTCTCGCCGTGCACACCAAGGGCATGCCGCTGGCGGACAGCGTCGACCTGCAGAAGATCGCCGAGAATACACCGGGCTTTTCCGGGGCAGATCTGGCGAACCTGGTGAACGAAGCGGCGTTAGGCGCTACTCGTCGCGGCGCGGACGCGATTGAACGTGAGGACTTCAACACCGCCCAAGACAAGATCGTACTCGGCGATCCGCGGGAAGCGAAGCTCGATCCCGAAGAGAAGAAGCGCGTCGCGATTCACGAGTCTGGGCACGCTCTGGTCGCGCGCTACTCGAGCGAGGCTGAGCCGCTGCACCGGGTCAGCATCATTCCACGCGGCATGGCGCTCGGTGTGACGCAGCAGACGCCCGCGGGTGATCGTCACATCATGACGCAGAAGCAACTGGAGTCGCGTTTGCAAGTGCTGATGGGCGGCTACGCGGCAGAGCGCGTAGTGCTGGGCGACATCTCGACGGGCGCAGAAAACGACTTGAAACAGGCGACTGAACTCGCTTCCAAGATGGTGGCCCACTGGGGCATGAGCGACAAATTCGGGCCCGTGTACTACGAGCATCACGCCGATCATCCGTTCTTGGGTCAGCGAATCGCTTCCGACAACGCCGCCAGTGACGCGACCGTACACGCGATAGAAAGTGAGTCACGCCGCATCCTCACGCAGGCGTTGGAGCAGGCTCAAGCGTCGATTCGACAGCATCGTGCGAACTTCGATCAGCTCGTAGCAGGCCTTTTGGAACACGAAACGCTGGAGCACGAGCAGCTCGTGGAGATCTTCGGCGAAGACGAACGCCACGCCCAACCTGAAGCCGTGGCTTAGCGGACCTCGTGCGGGTGCCGAGTGAGCATGTCGCGCACGTCGATGACGTCGAGCAACGCAGAACTTCGGAGGCGCGCCAAACGTGGGTCGAGGCGCCCTAAGCGCGTCTCTTCTTGGACTTCTTCAGCTTTTTCTCGCTCTTGGCGGCGCGTTCGACCTGATCGGCGTCGAGGTGGTCGTGCCCGTTGCGCTCCAGGTACTCATCGTAGGTTCCCGAAAAATCGCGGTAGCCCTCGGGGCGCAGTTCGATGATTCGGGTCGCCAGGCGGCTGACGAAGTGGCGATCGTGAGACACGAACACCAAGGTTCCTTCGCGAGCGAGCAGCGCGGTCGTGAGCGCGTCGATGGTTTCCAAGTCCAAGTGGTTCGTCGGTTCGTCGAGCACCAGCACGTTGGGCTTTTGCACGGCCAGGCGCGCGAAGATCACGCGAGCTGCCTCTCCGCCAGAAAGTGCCTCCGCGGGCTTGTCGACGTCGTCGCCGCTGAACAACATGCGCCCCAGGTGTCCACGCACGTAATTGGTCGTCTCCAGCGGGCACGCCGCCCACACGAAGTTGAGCGGTGTTTCTTTCGGGCTGGCCAGCAACTCACGGTGATCCTGGGCGAAGTAACCGACGTGAGTTTGATGCCCCCACTCGTACTTGCCCGCGTCGTGTTCGAGGTGACCCGTCACGATTTTGAGCAGGGTCGACTTACCGATGCCGTTGGCCCCAATCAACGCGACGCGTTCACCCCGTCGTATCTCGAAGCTCACGTTTCGTAGCACGTGGTTGTCGCCGAACGACTTGTGCAGGCCGTCGATGGACAGCACGTCGCGGCCCGTCGGGCGATGTTGATCGAAGCGGAAGTTGGGAGCGACACGTGAACTTTTAGGAAGCACTTCCACTTCGATCTTTTCGATCTGCTTCACGCGGCTTTGGGCTTGCCGGGCCTTGGTTGCTTTGGCTTTGAAGCGCTCGACGAACGCCTTCTTTTCGGCGATGGCACGTTCTGCTCGGGCGTTCTCGGCTTCCTTGCGAGTACGGGTTTCTTCCTTCTGCGCCAGGAACTTCGTGTAGTTACCCGAATACTCGAGGATCGTTTCGTAGTCGACGTCGAGAATGCGGTTGCTGACCGCGTCGAGGAAGTGGCGATCGTGTGAGATGATGACCGCACAACCCTTGTAACTCTTGAGAAACCCCTCGAGCCAGCGGATCGACAGAATGTCGAGATGGTTCGTCGGCTCGTCGAGGAACAGCGCTTGAGGCTGCCCGATCAGCACCTGGGCAAGCAGTACGCGGAGCTTGTATCCGCCCGACAGAACACCGAGACGCTGATCCGCCTTGTCTTCACCGATCCCCAGGCCCACCAGCACCTCACGCGCTCGGGCTTCCAAGCCGTACCCGTCGCGCATCATGATCAGGTCGTTGAGCTGCATCAGGCGATCGGCGTCCGGGCTCTCTTCTTGACTCAGTCGTTCTTGTTCTTGCAGCGCTTGGTAGACTTCAGCATCGCCTCGCATCGTGACGTCTACGATGAGCGCGTCGTCGTCCAGGAACTGATCTTGCCGCAACACGCCCACGGTCAGTTTCTTGGGGAAGCCGATGCTGCCGCCCTCGTCACTTTCGTCACCCGTCAGGATTTTGAGAAAGGTCGTCTTGCCGCTGCCGTTGGCGCCGACGAGGCCGTAGCGGCAGCCTGGGTTGAGCTGCAGGTTGACGTTGGAAAATAGCGTCTGCGCGCCGAAGTGTTTGGACAGGTTGCTGATGGTGATCATGAGCGGCGCCGTGCTACGTCGCTTCGCTTCGAGGAGCAAGCGCCTTGCTGCTCGACACTCCGACCGATTCGACGGCGGTTCGGCTGCCTCGGGACAAAACGCGTGTTCGGTGGGGGCTCGCCGAATCCGACTCGCGAGCAGGGGGCTCAAGCGTCGGGCTGCGCGGCGGGAGCGCTGGCCAAGGTTCGTCGCGCGCGCCGCGCCCACTCGCGGTAGAGTTTCCGAGTGTGGGGCGGTGACGCGTCGTGGCTCCGCAGGGCATTGGCCAGTCGTTGCATCGCTTCGTCGCCGCGCCCGGCTTTCTGCAAGTAGTCGCAGAAGACGACCACGTGGGGCAGTCGGGGGTAGCTCTTGGCGAGTTTGCCCAGCAGCTCTACTGCTTCGTCCAGCTGGTTCATGCGCTCCAGCGCTTGGGCGAGCTGTTGGTATCCGATGAACTCACGGTACGTCGGGTTGATATCGATTAGTTTGCGAAGCGGCTCGATAGCGTTCGTCGCGTTCCCCAACTCGAGGTTGCACGCGCCGATGCCGTACAACGCGTCGGGCTCCCGAGGCCTCTCAGCAAGTACCTCTTCGAAGTGCGCGAGCGCGTCAGAGAACCGTTTGGCGTCGAACAGCCCCTGCGCCAAGGCTACCCGGTTGGCGACACTCGGAGACTCATCGAAAGCAAACTGTAGCTCATCGACGCTGGTTGGGCCTTTCAAGGACGACACGACTCTCTTCTGGAGAGCTTTCGCGTCGCGTGCCTTCATGCGCACCAGGAAAAAGTAGATCAAAGAACCCCCCGGGACGGCCGCGATGATCCAAAGCCAGTGGGTTTCGGCTTTGCGCTTGTAGGCGTCGAACAACATCCAGGCGTTGAACGCCAACGCCACCAGCCCGAGCAGTCGCAGCATGGAGGGAGTGTAGCTCGAAAGGTCAGAGTGTGTTGTGAGTCTTCCGCCAATTTCGGGGCAGAAGGTAGAGCGGTCACGTCGTTACAGGTTCCACACCGTCCCACTCCGCGGGAGGTGGGGTTGCGAGGTAACGGCGACAACGCTCTTCGAACAGGGCGGGAACGCGGTCAATCGGAGCTCGTACTCGAGCGTCGGTATACAGCTCGAGGGCGCCTTTGAAGTTGCGAGCCAGGTAGCGTTCGCGCGCGTCCGAGAGCTGCGCGACGATGGACGCCTTGAGCTCACGTCGCGGTTCGCTTTCTGCGTCGAGCACCTCGTAGATCGTCGTGGGTTGGTTGTTGCCTTTGACGACGATGCGATCCACTTCGCGTAATGCGAAGTCCCCGGGGGACTCCAGCTTGCGTACGCTCTCTTCGCCGAGCAATAAGGCCGCTCCGTAGACCTTCGTCAGCTGTTCGACGCGCGAGGCGAGATTGACCGTGTTCCCCACGACGCCGCACTTGAAGCGATCGCGGCCGCCCACGGTTCCGAGTAGCAGCCGACCCGTGTTGATGCCCATCCCCATCTTCAGCACTAGTGAGTCCGAGCGTCGTTCGTTCAGCGCTTCCAGTGCTCGTGCCATGCCGATCCCCGCATGGAGCGCTTGGTCTGCGGCCGTGTCGAACAGAGCCATGATCTCATCGCCCGTGAACGCATCGATGAACCCGCCCGCCTTCACGATGGGACCTTCCATCTGTGCGAAGAACGCGTTGAGCATCTCGACCACCTCCGTGGGCTCGAGATGTTCGCTGATCTGAGTGAATCCGCGCAGGTCAGCGAATAACACGCTCATGTCTTTCGTGACGTGATCTCCGAGTTTGACCTGGGCGATGTCGGGACGATGGAGGTTTTCCAAGAATTGATACGGCACGAACCGACTCTGTGCGTCCGTCAGGTTCTGCATCTCGGAGTAGAGGCGAGCGTTCTCGAGCGAGATCGCGGTCTGCGCGCTGAGCAGTGACATCACTCGTAAGCGATCGGGAGGAAACGCGCCTTCCGCGAGGTCGTTCTCGAGGTACAGAATGCCCAGACGTTTGCCTTGAGAGACCAGCGGCTGGCACAACACGGAAATTCCTGGGTGCTGCTGGAGGTAAGGATCGTTGGCGAACCGCCCGTCTGTCGAAGCGTCGTGCAGCACGATCCCTTCGGACGTGCGCGCCACGTACCGTACGATTGCACGAGCCAGTACGTTGGCCTCGTCGAGGGGCACCCCCTTACCCCGGAGTTCCCCCGAGGTTGCGGTGGAAATCCCCGCCACATCACTCGCCTGCGCCGACGAGACCAACGTCAGCGTTCCTCCCTCATCGAGCACCAGGTGTCCGCGGCTTGCAGCTGCGTTTTCGATGGCGACCGCGACAACCTTCTCGAGCAGGCGATCGAGCCGGATCTCGGACGTCAGCGCGGTGGCAGCCTTGAGGGCGGACTCCATGTCGAGCGGGACGGCGTCGTCTCGCGTCTGCCGCGGCGAAACGGGTGCGAGCTGCAATTCGGGGTAGTCCTCCTGCAGCCAGTTCAATTTCGCGACGGCTCCCCAACGTTCATAGGCGTCGCGCGCAACTTGCATCAGACCTCGCGCTTGGTCATGTAATCCCTCCTCGAGGTCCAACTGCGCCTGTCGTTCAGCGGCGAAGCCGATCAGGTGCCAGTCACCGCGCCTGCGCGCCTCCTGGCGCGCGGCTTGGAACTCGCGTCGCGCTGCCGTCGAGTCTTTGCTCACCACAGCAGCCTGAGCTTCGAGCAGGTGACGCCGTCCCGCGACGTTCACGGGCACGAGCTCTGCCCACTTGCGCAGTCGTTTGAGCGACTCATTCAACAGGCGTCGCGTCGCCCGGTCAGTTCGACCTGCGCGCATAGCATCAGCAGCGGCCAACCCCGCCAAGAAGTTGAACTCGACTTCGAAGGTTTGACCGCTGAGGGCGTGTAGCGAGGACTCATGGTTCAAAGCTAACGTCACCGCCGCTTCGACCTCACCAGCAATGATGTGGCTCGACAGCCTGAACGTCATCACGCCGAGACGGACAGGCCCGAACGTCGAGGCTTCGAGCAGAGTCATGAAGTCGGCTTCGGCGCCTTCTTCGCCGTCCCAGCTCTGCCGTGACTTGGAGAGCCCCATCAGATGTCGAGCCCAGCGCCGTGCGCCGCCGAAGTACAGCGTGCCGTCGTCGTAGTTGGAGCGCCGCGAGATCGCCTCGCGCTCGAGGGTGAGTGCGGGCAACTCGCCGATGGGTTCCGCGAGCACGTGGTACAACATCGTCAAGCCTGAGCTCGCATGACTTGCGTTGAGCAGATCACCAGAACTCGTCGCCTCGTCGACGACGCGGAGGAACTCGTCCTTGCTACGCCGCCAGTCTACCTGCCAATGGTTGAGTAACGTGGCAAATGCCATCCCCGTGGCGACGGCCGACAGCGGATCACCAAGCTTTCCGTGCGCCAGTTCCAGCCCGAACTTCCCGAACTCGTAGCCCGTCTTGGGATCGCCCAGCACCTTGGAGACGATGTGCCCGTAGATCGCGTAGGCGTGCCCGGCTGCCCCGCTGTTACCATGTTGCAGCGCCTGGTTCGTCATCAGCAGGAACGCCAGCCCGGCCATCTCTTCGGAGTGGCTGTAGGCTGCGGGTAGGATTTGAGACAGAATCTTGAGTGCCACCATCGGCGCACCCGCTTCCATCCGCGGCATGTCCGCCAGCTGGTGCGGCTTGCGACCGCGAAGCAGCATGCGGCTGCGCAGCAACGCCAGCGCCACGGTGAGTTTGCTGGGTTTACGTGGCAAGCGTACGCCTACCAACGCCAAGCCTTCGCGTGCGGTGTCGAGTGCGCCAGCTAGGTCACCAATGAGAATACGCAGCGCCGTTCGCGTGCAATGAACCTTAGCCAGCTCGAGCGGATTGTTGCCACGCCGCAAACACTGCTGAAAGGCCTGTTCGGCGGCTTCCCTTTGACGGGAGAACGCCCGCGCTTCGCCGAGTTCATGCAGCGTCTGAAACGCGAGCGCGGGTTCACGGGCCCAGCCGTCGTCACCCAAACAATCGCTGGCGAGTTGGAGGAACTCTCGAGCCGTGTCGAATGCCAGCGTGTCGCTAGCACGTCGCGCCGCCGCTGCGAGTAGCTGAGCCACCGAAAGCCTTTGTTCCCAAGGACTCGTGACGACGAGCTCACGCGCCTGCACGCAGTGAGTGGCAACGTTGAAGTGAACGTCCTCCGAGCCGTTGGGTCCGAAGCCGCGTATCAGCCGTTGCGCGATCAGCCAGTGCAGCTTGGCGCGCTCCCGCTCGGAGATCGTGTCGAGTACCGCGTCGCGCACGCGGTCGTGGATGAACCCCCAGGCCGCATTACGAGCATCACGCAAGACCAAGTCTTCCGCCTCCGCGTGGCCCATCAAGTGAACGAGATCCGCGGCGCTTTGGCCCGAGGCGAGTACCAATGACGAGAGCGCCACACGACGACTCATCACCGAAAGGGTGCGTAGCACGTCTCGGGTGGCGGCGGGCAGGCGCTCGATGCGAGTACTGAGCAGACGCGCGACGTTGTCGTCGACGCCGAAACGCCGAACCTCCTGCATGCTCCACGCCCAATGTCCCTTGGCGTGGTCGAACATGATGACGCCCGCCTCGTGAAGAGCAGAGATCGCCTGAACGAAATGCATGGGGTTACCCGAGCTGCGCTCCGCGAGTAGATCAGCCAGTGCGGCGGTCTCTTCCGGGCCACTATGCAACAGGTCCGCGACCAAACGGTTGCACGTAGGCGCATCGAATGGTCGAAGGTTGAGCCGCTGAACGCCCAGCCCAGCGTCCGCCATCCTGTCGAGTGATGCGGCGAACGGGTGTCCATCTGCCGCGGCCTCGGGGCGCGCAGCAAGCAACAACAACAAGCCTGGTACACGACCCAGGGCTTCGAGCAGCGCTAACGAGTTTTCGTCTGCCCACTGCACATCATCCAAGAACAGCACGAGCGGCGACCCAGGTGAGCAGAACGCAGCCACGAAACGCCGCAACGCGTGATGCAGACGATTCCGCGCCTCGGTTTGCGGCACGTGTGCGGCGGGAGGTTGCGCCCCCACCAGCATCTGCAGCGACGGCACCAAGTCGACCAACACGGGCAAGTCACTGGCCAGTTCTCGGGCCAAGCGAGCGCGTAGGGTCGAGAGGCCAGCGGCGTCGAGTGCGAGCTGATGGTGAACGACCTCGTCGAGCGCGGCGAGCAGCGCTCCGTGGACCGCGCTGCCAACCCGTTCGAACACGCCCGAGACGAACGCGCCACCCGCGGCGAGTACTGGCTCTTGGAGCTCTCGTGCAAGTGAAGATTTGCCGAGCCCAGCGCTCCCGAACAACGCGACCGTGCGCCTCTGACCCGCCCTCGCCCCGTTCAGTGCTTGTTTCAGCGCAGCAAGCTCCGTTTCGCGCCCATACAAACCCTGGGGAGGTTGCAACCAGTCTGGTCGATCATCCCCCCCGGGCTGAAGCGAGGGCGTACGTCCCGAACGGCTGAGCCCTTCGTGTAAACGATCGAGGTCGATCAACAGGCCGCGCGCGGTTTGGTAACGGTCTTCTGGGCGCTTGGCGAGCAACTTCAGCACGATTGCTTCGAGTGGCCCCGCAAGTTCGGGTCGAAACTTGCTCAGCGGTTCGGGTTTGACGGCAATGTGCGAATGGATCATCGCCAGAGCACTGTTCGCCTCGAAGGGAGTGCGACCGCTGAACAGGTAATGCGCCAATGCGCCAATCGAATACAGGTCAGCGCGGCGATCGAAACCGCGGTTCATGCGGCTGGTCTGCTCGGGCGACACCCAAGGTAGACGATCCCACGTCGGGAGCACGGAGGTTGCAGATTGTGCCGAACGCGACGCGGCGCCCAAGTCCACCAACGTCACCGCGCCGTCGTCGGCGACGAGAAACGCCGCGGGGCGAACCTCGCGGTGTGTGATGCCGCGCTTGTGGAGTTCGCTGATGATGCGAGCAATCTCTCGGGCGATCCTCAGGCCATCCTCCAGGCGCACGACGGACACCTGGCTGCTCAGCGGGGTTCCCGCGGCTGGCTCGAGTACCAACACGGGGCCGCTCGCCCCCGTTTCTATTCCGCGCGACTTGATCACTCCTGGCGGCGGGTCGGTGTTCGTCAGTTCGAACTGCGTGTTGATGCGAAGGACAGCCTCCGACGATGCAGTGCCAGCCATGGGAGTGAGCAACAGCTCGCGCTCGCCGCTGCGCCGCCGCAGCAGCTGCATGCTCGCATCGCGAGTCAAGACGTCACAGGCACCAAACCCGGGTAGGATGATGTGGGACTCGTGTCCGAGCTCCAGGATCGTCGCGGCGGCGCTATTGGACATCTATCGGGCTCGGGTCAGTCAAAGCGGGCAATGCTGGATCTTTGCTCTGCTCGATGCGCCTAGCACGAAGCCAGAAGATGTACAGCATGTCCAACACCCAGACTATGACGCCCATTGCGCCCAAAAAGTAGTCGTTCGGGAAGACGATGAACATGAACACGGTATTGAGCAGGGTGCCGATCATCTTGAGCCAAGCGACCCACGGCGACATCCCCCGGACGTCCCGCACGTGCGCCAGTTGAAACAAATAGGTCGCACTCAGTGGGATGTTCACCGCGTAGGCAGTGGTAGCTCCAATCCAACGATCCTCGTGTCCAGACCATTGGTAAAGCGCGATCAGGACGGCCCACGCTAGCGCCGTCCCCACGAACATCGCCCGCTGCCAGCTCTGCAAGACAGGGGGGAACCCCTGCTTGAACCCGTAACGCCAGACCAAGTAGAAGATCACGACGTCCATCGCGAACCAGAGCTGGTAGAGGTAGACGGCCAGCGACCCCATGTTCGTTTCGTGGATGAAACCCCAAACGAACTCCCAAGCGATGTTGCCTGCCGCCGCCAGCGTAGGCATCTCGACCCACTTCAGCTTGAACCCGCGGTAGACGATGATTCCGTAGACAATCGCCCACAGGCCGCAGCCCACGAAGAACCACGGCAACTCCGAAATGCGGTAGCACTCGAGGTTAATCCAGTGCTGCGTGTACGGTCCGGGCCCACACTCGCGAACGAAGTCACTCATCGTCGAATCTCCTATTGCGAGCGTCCCCCACGCTCAGTGGTGTGGCAAGGCGCAAAGCCTGGCTAATGTCCTCCTGTCACGGCATGTTTTCCAACTGTGCGAGCAGACGTCGTGTGGCTGTGGTCCCGGGTAGGCCACCACACGACGACCACTCTGACCCAAAGACGCTAATTGTAACTGCTGTAAACCCGCAGGGGGCTACTTTGATAGCCTGAACGCGCTACTCGTGGAGGGTGCACAGTTATGCAAGGCGCCCTGCGTCATTGGGTGCCCGGCGCCGTTCGCTGACACCCACCTCCCCGCAGCCGCGACAATGCCGTCATTGGTGCACACCTCGTGCAGTGCCAGGCCGCCGCCCTGCTTGACAGCGTACCCCAATTGTTCGCACAAACAACGTGAGGGAATGAGCATGAGCAAATGGTCCGATGATACGTTTCTCGATGACTTACGCGGTCAGGGAGATCCGCTGGCGGATTCCACGGTCGAACGTTTGATTCAGGAGGGCACCACCCACGACGTCAGTCGCTTGTTTCAATTGATGCGCGCAAACGACGCGCCACTGCCTGCAGACGCTCCCGCGCCCTTCGCAGCGTTCTTCGAGGCAACACACGCGCTCGGGCCAGGAGTCGACATGGCGCGAGTGCGTCGTGGGGAGGCCGTTTATCTGAGGCACGCCCTCACCGCGGCGTTGGTGCTCCTCGCCAAGAGTCTGCCCGAAGGGTACGCCGCGCCGAACTTGACGCAAATCTTGTCACTTTCAGGAGATCTGGGGAGTCACCCCTACAAGCGTCTCCTCGGTGTATTGCAACTCGTCGTCAACATCTCCAGCACTCGAGGGTTCGAGAGCGCGGGCGCAGCAGTGATCAGTGCGCAAAAGATGCGTCTACTTCACGCGGGCGTTCGTCACATCGCGCGGCAGAAGCTGCCAGAGTTCGAGAGTCGCTATGGCACTCCCGTCAATCACGAGGACATGCTCGGGACGTTGATGGGGTTTTCGTACCTGGTGGTCGAGGGGTTGAAAATTTTGGACGTTGGGTTACTCGACGACGAGGCGGAAGATTTGTACTACGTGTGGCGAGTTTTCGGACGCTGTGTGGGTATTCATCCAGCAGACGACCCCACTAGCTTCGAGTACCTGCCCGCCAACATCGGTGAGTGCCGTACATTCTACGATTCGTATGCTCGTCGGCACTACGTCAGTGCTGCGGAGAACCCGCAGGGCGTCGTACTGGGACAGGCCAACTTACAGATGCTTCAAGACCTACTCAGTCGACATGGCCATTGGCCAGGGCTCGGGTCGCTGCCTCGCGCGTACATGTTCGAACTCATGGGTGAAGAAGGCTGCGCGCGCATCGGCATCGAGCGAGGCGCAGGTTCGTTTCTGGAGTCGCTCGCCGATCACTTGTTGCCACCCATCTTGCAAGGGCTGACCGATCTGTTGCCGGGTTCGGTGGCGGAAAAGATCAGCGAGCTGATATTCCAGGGGCTGATCGACCACAGCTACGGGCAAAGTGTGGAGTTTTTGGTCCCTGACGACATCGCGGACTTGCAGAAGCTGGCGTGAGCAGCGGCGTTCGCGTGACGGATCTGCGTGGGCGCGTGGGGAGCGAGAGTGTGGAAGCGGGACTGCCCGCCGCGCCAGCGTTGGACGGCGCGCCGCGTTTGATTGGGGGAACAAACCAAGGAAGGTAGGATTTGTCGAGACTTCACCTTTCCAAACCCTGAAAGCGGTCCAATGTCCTGGCCGCGACGATGCAACCGGGATGCCCGTGAGCGACTGCGGAGGAAATGAATGGCGAAGTGTTTCGACGAATGGACAGTGCTCGACAACGAGCCCATCGAGAAATTGTCCGAGAATTTGTGGACCGTGTCGGGCCTGATGAAAAACGGTAGCACGCAGCGCCGCATGGCTGTGGTGCGCTTGGCTGATGGACGCTTGCTGATTCACAACGCCATTGCGCTCGACCCGGAGGGGATGGCCGAGCTCGACGAGTGGGGCAAGCCCGCATACATCGTGGTGCCCAACGGATTTCATCGGCAAGACGCGAAGATTTGGAAGGAGCGATACCCGCTAGCCAAAGTGCTGTGTCCTGCGGGCGCACGCGCCAAGGTTCAGAGCGTCGTCAACGTCGAAGGTGACTACGACGAGGCGCTGGGCGACGACGCAGTCCAGATGTTTCATTGGCAGGGGACGAAACGCCGGGAAGGGGCGATTTTGGTGCGAAGCGGCAACGAACGTACCTTGATCACCAATGATGCCGTGCTCAACGTGCCCGCGACGAGTGGCGTAATGGGGTTCATGCTCGCGCCCAGCGGAACGTTGAGTGTTCCACGAGTTTCGCGTTGGATGATCGTGGCTGATGGCAAGCTGTTCCGTTCGCACCTCGAGCAGCTTGCAGGGGACGCGTCACTCACGCGCATCGTCGTGGGCCACGGAGCTACGATTACCGACGGCGCAGCAGCTCAGCTTCGCCAGGCCGCCGCGCGTCTCTGAGCAGGCTGGATGAGACCCCCGCATGCTGCACTGCGAGGGGGTTATTCGGTCTTGTCTTCGAATACGCCCTTGTAGAGTGCCCCACCGATCACGCCTCCGACGATGGGCGCGACCCAGAATAGCCACAGCTGCGCGAGCGCCGCTCCCCCGACGAACAGCGCAGGACCCGTGCTGCGTGCGGGGTTCACGGACACGTTGGTGACGGGGATGCCGATCAGGTGAATCAACGTCAAGCATAGACCAATCCCGATCGGGGCAAACCCCGCGGGAGCTCTCGAATCAGTGCAGCCCATGATCACGACCAAGAAGATCATGGTGAGCACGACTTCCGTCAGGCCCGCTGCCAAGAGTCCGTAACCTCCCGGACTGTGTTCGCCAAAACCGTTGGTGGCGAATCCGCCGATGTCTGCGTCTGGCTTTCCCGTCGCGATCACGAACAGAACTGCTGCAGCGAACACGGCTCCCAACGTTTGCGCGGCGATGTAAGAGCCCGCTTGCGACGCGGGGTGACGGCCGCCAGCGACCAAGCCCAGGGTCACTGCTGGGTTCAAGTGGCAGCCCGAGATGTGCCCGATGGCGAAAGCCATCGTGAGCACGGTGAGGCCGAACGCCAGAGATACGCCCGTAAACCCGAGGCCCAAATTGGAGTCTGTTCCCCCGAAAGCCGCGGCCAGCACGGCACTGCCGCAGCCCCCGAATACCAGCCAGAACGTGCCGATGAACTCGGCCGCCAACTTCTTCGTCATGCCCATCCCTCTCGTTGTGGTTTGGCGTGACGTTACCCTGGCAGAGTCAACAATAGCCAAGAAAAAGTGACGAATTCAGCCCGGGGCCGAGTTGCCTACGCACACCTACCTTCCGTGGGCGATCAGGGGCAGGCATGTCTCAGCGTGCAGCGTCTTTGCAACAGCGGAACCCCGTCGAGTAGTCATGGTACTTGGGCTCGTGGGCGATGGTCGTGAATTCACAGCCTCGCCCATGTTGGCTGCCCGTGCTGAAGAAACCGCCCATGAAGATTCCGAATCCGTGTTTGCGGCTGACCGAGCGACGAATCGGTGGCGTCAACGGGATCTTGTCGGGCAGCGTTTCGTCGACACGGTCGGCGACCCACTCGTGAAGGTTGCCAACCATGTCGTGAGTGCCGTAGGCGTTCGTGCACTGAGCGTGTTCACCTGATTCAGCTAGGTAACCCTGTTTGATCAGCTCGGGGTCGTTGAAGTGGTCATACGTCCAGTGCATCGGGTTCTTGCCGTATAAGCGAGCCAGCACGTGCTTCTTGCCCACGTTGCAGCGTCCCACTTCGTAGCGTTTGCCATAGGGGTAGGTCGTCTGTTCCGGGCCGCGGCACGCACGGAACCACTCTTCGAGAGAGCAGAGTCGTTTGCCCGCGTTTCCACACGCCTCAGCCGCCTCGATGCTGCTGATGTACGCTTGGGGTTTGACACCCGCTTGCGATTTCGCGACATACCGCTGCCCGAACTTCGGTCGTTCGTACTCGGGGTGCCGTTTGCTGCTGCCGTCGGGGTGCTGCACGACCAAGTGGGCCTCGTATCGGTCCACACACGCGTCTTCGACGAGAGTCATGTCCTCGGGACACGGTGGCGGCGGTGTTGGGGGCTCGACGGGGGCGGGAAGTAATTGCTGTGGGTGAACGGTGAGGGAGATGTTTTCGTTCGTGGGTTTGGCGCTAACCTTGGGCGTCATGTCGCAGCCAGCCAGGCACAGCGCCGCGCTTGCTGCGAGGATGACTGTACGAGCGGGGTGAAACACCATCAACAATGATGGATCGCCTACGAAGCGTGCGCAAACCGCCCACGACGGCGACCGTTTCGGTACACGAGTTTCTACTCTAGGAAGCGCCATTCGTCGGTTGCCGATTCGAGGCCCGCCGCAGCGGGCTGGGTTCGAGGTGTCGAGTCAGCACCCGAGTTCCCGCTGTGTTCGTCGGGCGCGGTCATCGGCGCGCCGTCCCATCGGTTTCGAGCCTTGGGTTGGGTTTGCCGCCGACGCGTTCACGGGCGCGCTGTCCGTCTCCTGACGTCGCAGCGACACCAGCTTTCGCCGCGCTGCCCTCGCCGCGGCCGCGCAGCGCGCGTACGCAGCCGTGGTTTCTCCTACGTGTCGCGCACGTCGTTGGATGCAACTCCTACGTAGCTTTCCGCGTGCCCTGACCGGGCCACCCGACAAGCGCAGCCAGTCTGCGGAAATCTACGGCACGTACTCGCCGGGTGTCGGCACGACTCCCACTCGGTCACCCGAAACGTACGCCGCGAGGTGGACGGTGGTCCGCCCGTCGCGGATTTGGGTTAGGCTGGGCAGCCTTCGCCAGAGGGCAGGCGTCGAGGGCGTCTAACAAGACAGACAGTTGTCGAGCTACCAGGCATTGCGATCGTGGACGAAGTACTTGCGGCGAGTCTGAGCTACCCGACGGTGATTTACACCATTCTGCTCTTGGCCGCGTTGATGTATTGGCTGGTGGCGTTAATCGGCTTGGTTGGCGTCGATACCCTCGACTTTGGAGGCGAGGGCGCAGACGTCGATCTGGACGCAGACGCCGATGCGGGTCAAACCGCTGCAGCCGCGGGTATGTGGTCTCGTGCTTCGCTGCGTCGAGTGCCCGTTTCAATCGCGGCTACGCTGGTGTTCTTTCTCGGTTGGCTCACCTGCCATCTGACCACACACTTCGCGGGACAGCTATTGAATGCGATGTTGCCCGCATCGATGTGGGGTTCTGGGTTACTAGTTCTGGCCACTGTACTTGCGTTGCTAGTGTCGAACCAACTCGCCGTGCCACTCGCACCCGTGTTCGACACCCACGAAGCCAAGCGCCGCGACGACTTGATCGGCAAGATCGTCGAAGTGCGGACGGGGCACGTCGATGCCCAGTTCGGCCAAGCGACTGCGGAGGATGGCGGCGCGGGCCTCATCGTGCAGGTGCGTTGTGAACCCGGGCGCTTGACACGCGGTCAGCGTGCACTCGTCATTTCCCACGACCCAGAGCGCGAGACCTACGAGGTCGAGCCGCTGGATGAACTTTTTTTGGATGACTCTGGAGAGACCAGGAGTCGAAACAGCAACTGAGCCTCGAGCGTTCAGTGATCGGTGGAGTTTCTGCGAATCGGACAAGTGGGGCGAGCGCGCCCGGAGTGAGGAACCATGGACCAAGTCATGTCTAGTTTCGGTTTGAGCACGGCGTTGATTATCGCTGCTGCGCTCGTAGTGCTCTTCATCGCGATATTGGTCGTCGTTGCCAAGTTCTACCGCAAGGTCGATCAGGGTAAGGCGCTCATCGTCAACACCATGCGCGCCGAGCCCACGGTCACCTTCACTGGCAAGACTGTCGTTCCGATCATCCACCGTGCGGAGGTGATGGACATGTCGCTAAAGACGATCGACATCGATCGGCGCGGCAAGGAAGGGCTGATCTGTAAAGACAACATTCGCGCCGACATCAAGGTGGCGTTTTTCGTGCGCGTCAACAAGACCTCGGAGGACGTGCTCAAGGTGGCACAATCCATCGGCTGCGCGCGGGCGTCGGATCCCGATACGCTCGAAGAGCTGTTCGTCGCCAAGTTCTCCGAAGCGTTGAAGACGGTGGGCAAACGTCTGGACTTCGAAGAGCTCTACGGCAAGCGGGACGACTTCCGCGATCAGATTATCAGCGTGATCGGGAAGGACCTGAACGGTTACGTGCTGGACGACGCGGCCATCGACTTTCTGGAACAGACGCCGCTCGAGTCGCTCGACCCGCAGAACATTCTGGACGCTCAAGGTATCCGCAAGATCACGGAAATCACCGCGGCGCAAAATGTTCAAACCAACCACTTGAAACAGGAAGAACGCAAAGCCATCCGCAAACAAGACGTGCAAGCGAGAGAGGCGATCCTGGAGCTCGATCGGCAGCAGGCGGATGCTGAAGCCAAACAAGCCCGAGAGATCGCGACCGTGCAGGCGCGTGAGCAAGCAGAGGTCTTGAAGGTTCAGGCAGAAGAGCTCCGCAAGTCGGAGATCGCACGGCTCAAGCAAGAAGAAGACGTCGCGATTCAAGCCGAAACCAAGCAGCGGCAAATCGAAATTGCGCAAAAGGGTCGAGAGCGCGTCGTGGCCGTCGAGACCGAGCGAGTCGAAAAGGACCGTGCGCTCGAGGCCATCTTGCGCGAACGCGAAGTGGAGCTGCAGCGCATCGACAAAGAAAAGGCGCTGGAAACGGAGAAGAAGGCCATCGCCGACGTGATCGCGGGCCGCATCGCCGTGGAGAAGGGCGTCGCTCAAGAGGAAGAGAACATCAAAGACCTGCGAGTGGTTGCCGAAGCCAAACGCCTCAAGGAAGCTACCATCATCGGGGCGGAAGCAGCCGCACAAGAGAAGCTGGTCACGAGTATCAAACAAGCCGAGGCTCAAGAGCAGGTGGCTCGTTTCAAGGCCAAGGAGCAGCTCACTCTCGCCGAGGCTGATCTGGAAGCTTCAGACAAGACTGCGCGAGCCAAGATGCGCTTGGCGGAGGGCACGCAAGCCACGGAAGCCGCACAAGGGTTGGCGTTGGTGCGCGTCAAGGAAGCGGATGCAGCTGCGGTAGAGAAGCTGGGCGCAGCGGAAGCTCGGGTGAAGCTGCAGACTATGCAAGCGGAGGCCAAGGGCGACGAGGAGAAAGGCCTAGTCGCGGCGAGAGTCAAAGAGGCGGACGCCCAGGCGACAGAAAAACTCGGCAAGGCCGAAGCGGACGCCAAACGCGAGATGTTGCTAGCGGAGGCCGCAGGCGTGGAAAGCCGCGGGCTTGCGGACGCCAAAGCCAAAGAAGCCGACGCGGTTGCCGTCGAGCGACTCGGCCAAGCTCGAGCGGTCGCCACCAAGGAAAAGATGTCTGCCGAAGCAACGGGCCTCGCGCAGAAGGCCCAGGCGATGCAAGAGCTCAAAGGCGACGCACGCGAACACGAGGAGTACCGCCTGCGCCTGGAACACGAACTCCAACTGCGGCTCGAGAAACTGGCGACGGACAAGATCATCGCCAAAGAGCAGGCTGAAGTGCTCAGTCATGCGCTCGGCAACGCGAAGATCAACTTGGTCGGTGGTGATGGCCAGTTCTTGCAGCAGTTCTTCCGCGCGGTATCGCTTGGTCAAGCCGCCGACGGCGCGGTGGCCAACAGCGACGTGCTGAAGACTGCCCTGGGTGAATACCTCGACGGTCGTGCGAGTTTGCGTGAAGACGTCACCAACGTGCTGACGACGTCGGGTGTGAGCAGCGAAACTTTGAAGAACCTGTCGCTCGCCAACGCGCTGCAGCAGCTGGCCAAGGGCTTGCCTGCTGACAAGCAACCGGGGGTCGAGCAGTTGATCGCTCAAGCGAAGCAGCTCGGGATCTGATCCCACGCGGGTCCCACCTGCGCGCGAGGGCGACATGACAAACGAGGCAAACGACCGGATCGACGAGGGCAGCTACGAGGTCATTCGTGCGCGCCTGGGCGCACTCGCTGACGACTTGAAAGCGCGTGCTGACGCACTGAACGAGCAACGCAAGGCGGCGTTTGGCGGTGTCGAGCTGAGCGTGATCGGCAACGAACGCGTGCGCACCGAGAACAACTGCGTGCCGTGCGACATCGTGATGGTGCAAGGGCGCCTGTTGTTCGGTTACAACGTGTTCATCGGGCTCAAGACGGAGACTGCCGTCGCGGACGTGTTCTCGCTGCACCGATTCGTCGAAACGGGCGATGGCTTCGACGTGGGCGCGGTGAGCGGTGACGAGGCTCAGCTGCTCGAGGATCCGCGGTTCGTTCAGGACTTTGCAGAGCTGTATCGCTTCTACAAGACGGCGCGGCTGATTCGCCTATCGCGCAACGAAACGACGCTGCTGGCCGTCTTTCAGATCGGCGCGAGTGTCGCCGACGTCCGCGTATTTCGCTGGCGAATCGATGCGCAGGGCGCCGCACACTACCTGGACAATCGCGGCGAACGTGAACACCAGTTCCCCGCCCAACACGACTTCGAATGGACCGCAACGGGGCGCGAGCACCAGATCTCGGGGGCCCACCCACACATCTCGATCTTGGACCAAGTGTTCGTCGAAACAGTGGGCGGCGATTTGACGATCAAGGTCGAAGACAATACCGAGTCGGGGCTGGGTATCTACACGGAACCCGTCGACGACCCGAGACAGAGCCTCGATGACGGGCTCTTCGAATACGCCAAAGTGGGGTCACTCATCGTATTGCGCATCACACCCTACAACGAGGTCTCACCACGACACTTCGTCTACTCGACGCGTGCGCGTACCGTGGCTCGCATCGACGCGGTGGGGCGCGCTTGCATCGAGCTGCCAGAAGATCACGGCGTAGTATTCCCTGGCGGCTACTTTCTGCAAGATGGTCGCTACAAGTTGTTCGACGGAAACTTCGACGATTTCGAGTTCGAGACGCGGCTCATGTCGCCGAACGGTGAAGATGTGCTGTACGTCTTTCACCATCATGAGTCTGGGGAGTACTCGTTGTTCTCCTACAACCTCATCCGCAAGGAGGTTGCCAATCCTTTGCGCTGCAACGGCTACAGCCTATTTGCGGATGGGCGCATGATCATCTTTCAGTACCATTCCGACGAACCGACGCGAGTGCACCAGATGCAAATCTGGCAGACCCCTTTCGTATCGAGAGAGTACGCGGCGGCGCAGCCGCAGCGTGGCGGTTATCTCGGTAAGGTGGGAAACGCCGACCTCGTACGCGGTATTTCAGACGCGCTGAGCATTCGGCGTATGGTGCAAGAGACCGAACCCAGTCGGCGAGTGTACGAAGATCTAATCGCAGCGGCGACGCGGGCCATCGATGGGTACCACTGGCTCGGTCACGCACAGGTCGGTGACTTGCGGAGTGTGTTGCTCGAGTTGCGCTCCACTGCCGAGCTGATCATCAGCGAGTTCGACAAAGTCGTGGCGATACGCGAGCGCGCCGAACAGGCGCTGGCTGACGCCGTGGAAGCGCAGGCTGCTCTCGTGAGCAGCCTGCGTCCAGACTCGTTCAAGGACGCGGACCAGTTCATGAACGCGCTCAGTCGTCTGCGAGCTCAGCGCGGTCGTCTGATCGGTTTGCGCGATCTGCGCTACATCGATACCGAGCGCCTTTCCGAGCTCGAAGCGGAGGTTGCGGAGCAGTTCGAGAAAGTCAGTGATGCGACGCTGCGCTTCTTGGCGGACGACGCCGCGTTGACGCCTGTCGTCAGCTCTCTGGAAGTGGTACTTCAGAAAGTCGCCGATGCAGCAACGACGGTCGCCCTCGAACCGCTGCACCAGGAAGTGCAACGGGTGCACGATGGAGTCACCGTGTTGTCCGAGGTCGTGGCGAGTCTGCAGAGTGATGACCCGACGCTGCGTACGCGGATTCTCGAACGCATCTCCGAGGCGTTCGCGCAGCTCAATCGCGTTCGTGCGACCCTACAGAACCGTCAGAAGACACTGGTAGGAGAAGAAGGCCGCGCAGAGTTTGCTGTGCAGTTTCAGCTGTTCAAGCAGAGCGTCGACAGCGCCATCACGATGGCATCGACGCCCGAGGCGTGTGAGGAGCAGCTGGCGCGACTCATGCTGCAGCTCGAGGAGCTGGAGGCGCGTTTCAGTGAGTTCGACGAGTTTCTATCGGATCTGACCAGCGTTCGCGACGAGGTCCACGAGGTCTTCGGACAGAAAAAGCAACAACTGCTCGACGAACGAGAGCGTCGTGCGACCAATCTGATGGGCGCAGCAGATCGGATCCTCGGAAGCGTTGCGCGGCGTAGCGCGGGGTTCGAACACGTCGACGAAATGAGCGGCTTCTTTGCCGCCGACCCGATGGTGCAAAAGCTACGTGACTTGGCTGCCAAGCTGCGCGAACTCGGTGACAATGGCAAAGCGGACGAGATCGAGTCGCGGCTGAAGAAGGCAGCGCAGGACGCCCAGCGAGGTCTGCGGGATAAAAGTGAACTGTTCGAAGACGGCGCGAACGTCATCAAGTTCGGCAACCATCGATTTTCCGTCAACACCCAGCCGCTGGAGTTGACGGTGATCCCGCATCAGGGGACGATGGCGCTCGCGCTCACGGGAACGGACTTTCGACAGAGCGTCGACGATCCAGAGTTCGCTGAGACGGCGTCCTACTGGGACCAGCACTTGGTGAGCGAGACACCCGAGGTTTATCGCGCCGAGTACCTGGCGTACTGCTTGTTGCAGGCGGGGGAGCTGACCGACTTGGCGCACCTTGCACCTCTGGGGGACGAGAACGACCGTCAGAGTCCGTTGATGTCCCTCGTGCGGAAGTATGCTTCCGAGCGCTACGATGAGGGTTACGAGCGTGGTTTGCACGACGCTGATGCGTCTCTGATTCTGGAGCGGTTGCTGACGTTGCAACAGAGCGCCGGA
Source organism: uncultured bacterium (assembly GCA_965651905.1). Lineage (GTDB taxonomy): Bacteria > Myxococcota_A > Polyangia > Polyangiales > Polyangiaceae > SZUA-265. Next base: position 28,898 of record CBFGUG010000022.1, read on the forward strand.
CTGTTGCGTCATCCTGCCAAGCGGCGTTGCCTGGCCGCGTTGGGCTGGGCGTTCTTGGAAGATGAGGATCGGCAAGCGCGGTTGGCGTTGCGAGCGCGCAGTCTCGGGCGACTGGAACGCAGCTTCGGACGAGGCGCCGACGCCGAGTCACGCGAGCGCTTAGAGCGCGAACTTTGCGACGAACTGCAGGCGTTTGCGCAGAAACATCAACTCGAGGGGTTGGGTAAACACCCTACGGAGTTTCGCGCGAGTGCCGCGTATTTGTGCGCGGAGCTCAGTGTGGACCAGCCTCATTTCGTCACGCCCATGGCGACGATTGAGCTGCTCGGCGAGTTCAATCGCGATTTGGAGGAGCGCGGTCAGCGTGCTGCGCTCAGCGAAGACTTGCAGTCACTTGGAGGCGACGTGGGCGCGCAGTTGGAGTTGGCGCGCGCTTGGCTAGAGGCGTTCATGACCACGTCCAAGCGCAACGCAACAGCTGAACGGGTGCTGGAAGCAGCGTGCTGCTTGCTCACCGATGGCAAGTTGGATCGAACCTCTAGTGCGGCGCTCACGAGCGCCAAAGTGGAGGGACTGTTGGGACAACACCCCAAGATCGAAAACGGCACTCTCGACTTGGGGCTGGACGAATTCCTTCAGCGCCTTTCACAGTTTGCGATGGAACGCGTGCCTGCATATCGCAACTACCGCGCCTTGCGCGCCAAGATCATCGAGCGAGAGCGCGAGCGACTGCGGATTTCCGAGTTCTTGCCGAAGACGCTGTCGTCCTTCGTGCGCAATCGTCTGATCAACGAGGTGTACTTGCCGTTGATTGGCGACAACTTCGCCAAACAATTGGGCGCGGCTGGTGACGCTAAACGCACGGACCTGATGGGCTTGCTGCTGCTCATCTCGCCGCCTGGTTACGGCAAGACGACGTTGATGGAGTACGTGGCGAGCCGCCTCGGGCTGGTGTTCATGAAGGTCAACGGACCAGCCCTCGGTCACGGCGTCACGTCTCTCGATCCATCGGAGGCCCCGAACGTCACTGCGCGTCAAGAGGTAGACAAGATCAACATGGCGCTCGAAATGGGCAACAACGTGATGCTTTACCTCGACGACATTCAGCACACTCACCCCGAGTTGCTGCAGAAATTCATCTCGCTCTGTGACGCTCAGCGTCGCATCGAGGGCGTTTGGCGCGGCAAGACGCGCACCTACGACCTGCGTGGAAAACGTTTCTGCGTGGTGATGGCGGGCAACCCCTATACCGAGTCTGGCGAGCGCTTCCAGATCCCGGACATGCTGTCCAATCGTGCTGACACGTACAATCTCGGCGATGTTCTCAGCGGCCAGGCTGAAGCGTTTGCGCTCAGCTACATCGAAAACGCGATCACGTCGAATCGCGTGCTCTCGCCGCTCTCCATGCGCGAACAGTCCGACACCTACGAGCTCATCAAGCGGGCCCGAGGTGAAGAGATCAACACAGCGAGGCTTTCCCACGGATACGGGGCAGTGGAGCTCGACGAAATCACGGCTACTCTGCAAAAGCTGCTCCGCGTGCAGCAAGTGCTGCTCTCAATCAATCAGCAGTACATCGCTTCTGCGTCGATGGACGATCGCTACCGCACGGAGCCGCCCTTCAAGTTGCAAGGAAGCTACCGCAACATGTGCAAACTCGCAGAGAAGATCTCCCCCGCGATGAACGACGCGGAGTTGGAAGCGCTACTCGCAGACCACTATCGAGGCGAGGCCCAAACGCTCACCAGTGGCGCGGAGCAGAATCTGCTCAAGCTTGGCGAGCTGATGGGAACGCTCGATGCCGAACGAGCCGCCCGTTGGAACGACATCAAAGACGCGTTTCGCAAGGAGCGCATGTTGGGCGGTGCCGAAGACGATCCCGTGACGCGAGTCACTCGACAACTGAGCGGTGTGTCCGAACAGTTGCGCGGCATTCGCGACGCACTCACAACGCGATCCGAAGCGCCTTGACGCCCTATTTCTGGTGATAGGTGAGCGCGAGGCGAACACAGTCGCGAAGTGCGCCTTCGGGAAGCGGTCGTTCGACGTCGAGTAGCACGGCTCGGTTGCCTTCGAACTCGAGTACGTCGCCATGGCGCAGTCGATACTGCTCGATCAAGTTGGTTTGGCAGTGCACGTACATCGCGCAGCGATCAGGTTGCTTCTGCTTCCAATGGATGCGAATGGTCGTGCCCGACTTGCTCTGGCTCGTGAGGTAGCTGGGCTCGCCCCAACGTAGCGCCTCTTCTATTGGGCCCACGCCTTCGGTCGTTTCGGCCGTCCTGAAAATGAGCGAGCGCAACTGCAGCAGCAGTCCCCTAGGCTGCTGCGGTACGGACGCAAAGACTTCCGCCACGTCAGCGCTTTGAAACTCTATCGTGGTTTTCGGCTCAACTTTGCGTGCCATTTTGCCATGGTACTCACTGGGTGAACCGAACGCACAGGTTTGCGTGCTATTGAGCACGCGAGCGCAGTCGGGTGTTCACTGGTCGTCGGATCTCGCGAAGTACTCCCGCGCGAACTCCGCGAGGTGTGAACTCGAGGCGCTGCCCTGCGCGGCAAGCCCAGCAACTACCGAATCTCGGTCTTGTTGCGACTTGTTCTGGCTCAGCTTGAACTTGCCTTCGATGGAGGAAACTTCGATGCGAAAGCCTACGATCGAGCCCAGAAGCCGCTCCAGAGACTCAGCCCGAACTTCGGGTGCCCACGGGCTTTCTGCGTTGCGCTCGTGTAGCTTCGTGAGCTGCTCGACGATTCGCCGGGTTTCTTCCGGGCCCACGACGGTTGGTGTCCCGCGCACGTGAACGACCGCGTAGTTCCATGTGGGAACCGACAAGTCTGACGAGAGCCAGGAGGGTGAGATGTACGCGTGAGGGCCGTGGAATATCGCCAGCGTGGGCGCGGCCGCTGCCAGTAGCGCGCTGTGTTCGTTAGCTTTCGCCACGTGGCCCGAAAGCACTTCCTCGCCTGGCCCACGTCGATCGAGCAGCAGAGGCACGTGGCTGACGAACAGCCCAGCGTCTGTGGTGGAGATCAATGTCGCGAAAGAGAACCGCTCGATGAATTGCAACAGCGTGGCACGCCGCGACTCCCTGAACGGCCCGGGGGTGTACATATGGCAGCCGTGGCTCGGAGCAATGGCCAACGTCCGGACGTCGCTGGGCGTTGCCCTACTCGACTTTGACGGTGGCCGTCGTGAACTCGACGCTGCCGCTGTTGAACTGAGCCTCGACGAGCCACTTCACTTCGTATAGGTCGCCGAGTGGTAGACCCAGGTCCTCCCACTGCCTGAAGTGCTCGGACACGGAGACGGTTCCGCACTGGCGCGCGGTGCGACGAATGCTGAAGTACTGGTCGAAGGTTGCCTCGCCCTCGATCGAAGGCTTGTCCACACGGGTTTTCTTCCACACGTCGTAGGTCTCGCCGTCTGCGACCAGCGTCCCCACTTCATCACGAGGTGTACCATCGGACGAGAATCCACCGGGTTTCTCCATGCCCCAGTCGTCCAAGATGTAAAACTCCCGAAGTGGGTTAACGGTCCAGCCGTAGATTCCGATGTAAGTCAGGCCACCGTCGTCTGACTTGGTTTCTTGAAACTCTGCGGTGATGTTGCCGATTTCGGAGTGAGTGCGCGTTTGGTCGAAGTCCAAGCCGACACGCGCGAGGAAGTCTTCGACGTCCGTCCAGCTGGCGCTGAAGGTCGCGTCGATCCCGTGGACGGTCATGCACCCGGAGCCACCACCCTCGGCCCAAAGCTCGTAGCCGTAACCGCCGCCCGCATTGCCTCGCGTGTTCGTGCAGTACTCCATGCCTGCAGGTAGGGTGATGGGTTCGGGGCAGTCGTTCGCCTCGCTGCCTTCGCCGTCACTGCCTCCCATGCCGCCGCTACCGCCCATGTCGTCGGGGCCGCCCGGGTTGCCGCCCATGCCGCCGCTGCCCAGCGCGCCGCCACTGCCGCCTTGGCCACCGCCCTCGCCGCCAGCGCCTCCGAGCTCACTGCCGCCAGCGCCGCCCGCCCCAGGCGCGCCACCCGCCCCTGCTGTCTGACTGCCGCCAGCGCCACCCGCACCCGAGGATCCCCCAGCGCCCGGGTTCACGTCGTCGCCTCCGCTGGCGTCGTTGGTCCCCGCTCCGCTGGTTGCCGTTGCGCTGCCGTTCGTGGTGCTCGATGGGGATGTTGTTCCGCTGCCATTAGTCGTGGCCCCAGTAGTACCGCTCGTTCCCGAGGTAGTGCTGCCTGTCCCGTCCCCGCTAGCACTGCTGCCCGAATTGGCACTGCTGGAACCAGCACTGCTCCCAGACGCGGTGTCGTCGGTACCATCGGACCCCGTCATCGAGGTGACGGCGTCACCGCTCTCGCCCCGACCGCTGTTAGATTCGCCGCAGGCGGCTACCGTGGTCGCGGCGCAACACGTCGTCATGACGACAATCAACCGATGGCAGAAAGAGGCGTACATCATGCATTGTGCATGCCTCGATCCGTACGGAGCGATCAAGCGAATCGACGCGCGCTACCCGTAAATCACCGGGACCCTACAAAAAACCCGTCTGGCGCGCGAAAGCGCCGCTCGAGGTTCTCATTTGCGGATCGGGCGCCCCGCAAGTGGTCGGACCTTTCTCCCATCTTTGGGCCAGGTCGGGACCACGCGCGCACGCTGGCGCGCCGCTCACGCTTCGCCCGGCCAGGGTGTGCCGCTACCGTCAAGCGGCTGGAGCGGTCGCGCGGATCATGTAGTCGAAGGCTCCGAGGGCGGCCTTGGCGCCGTCACCCGTGGCGATGATGATCTGCTTGTAGGGTACGGTCGTGGCGTCCCCTGCGGCAAACACTCCAGGCATCGACGTTTGTCCGCGCTCGTCCACGATGATCTCGCCAAACTTGCTGAGCTCGATGGTCCCTTTCAACCAATCGGTGTTTGGTAGCAGTCCGATCTGAACGAATACTCCCTGCAGCTCCAGCGTGCGAAGCGCCTGAGTAGTTCTGTCTTCGTATGTCAGGCCGGTAACTTGGCGCCCATCGCCCACGACCTCCGTGGTGCGCGCGTTGACGATGATGTCGACGTTCTTCAAGCTGCGCAGCTTGCGTTGCAGGATGTCGTCGGCTTTGAGTTGATCTTGGAACTCCAGGAGCGTCACGTGGGCCACCACACCCGCGAGATCGATCGCCGCTTCGACTCCAGAGTTGCCACCGCCGACCACGGCGACCTTCTTGCCCTTGAACAAAGGACCATCGCAATGCGGGCAGTAAGTAACTCCCCGCGTGCGGTACTCTTGCTCTCCGGGCACGTTCATGTCGCGCCATCGCGCGCCCGTGGCTAGTACGACCGTGCGGGCTCGCAACGTGGCTCCCGATTGCAGCTGGACGTCGATCACGTCACCTCTGTCGAGGCGAGAGGCGCGTTGGTGTTTGATGATGTCGACGGGGTAGGCGCTCACGTGAGCTTCGAGTGCGGCAGCCAGCTGAGGGCCTTCGGTCTCGGCGACCGAGATGAAGTTTTCGATGGTCAAGGTGTCGAGCACTTGGCCGCCGAAACGCTCGGCGACGAGACCCGTCGATAGCCCCTTGCGTGCGCTGTAGATGGCTGCGGCGGCGCCTGCAGGACCACCACCGACGACCAACATGTCGAACACCTCCTTTTGGTCGAGCTCTTTGGCTTTGCGCTCGATTGCAGCGGTATCCAAACGGGACAGTACTTCTTCCAGTTCCATTCGCCCTTGGGCGAAGCGCTCTCCGTTGAGGTAAATGGTCGGGACGGCCATGATCTGGCGCTCGTCGACTTCCTCCTTGAATACGGAGCCGTCGATCGCGACGTGGGTGAACGCTGGATTTCGAGCAGCCAGGATGTTCAGCGCCTGCACGACGTCCGGGCAGTTCTGACAAGACTGCGAAAAGTAGGTTTCGAAGTGAAATTCACCGCGAAGTTGCTCCGCCTGGGTGAGCAGCGCTTGATCGACCTTCGGTGGGTGGCCGCTCACGTGTAGCAGCGCCAGCACCAGCGACGTGAACTCGTGCCCGAGTGGCAAGCCCGCGAAACTCACTCGAGCGGATTCGTCCGGGCGATGAATACTGAACGCTGGCGCGCGGCCGGGTGACGACTCCTCTACGACTGACACGAGCGGACTCGAGTCTCCGATATCCGCAAGTAGTGAGCGCATCTCTGCGGCGGTCGCCGAGTCGTCGAGGTTCGCCGTGATTTGGATGGGCTGTTTCAGGTGCTCCAGGTAGGAGCGCAACTGACTCTTCAGAGTTTCTTCCAGCATGAGTGTCGTTGATTCCGTGGTGGATCGGTGATCGTCGAGGGCGCGCGGCCCCAGCGTGAGTTGAATGCCGTCTCGAACCGTGGGCGGGACGGTCGCGGTGCCGTCCAGCGCGCCCTCCCGTGAGAAGGCGCGCCAGACGTGGTTCGATCAGATTTTGCCGACGAGGTCCAAAGACGGCTGAAGCGTCTTCTGGCCCTGTTCCCACTTCGCGGGGCAAACCTCGTTGGGGTGTTCTGCGATGTACTGTGCGGCCTTGGTCTTGCGCAGCAGCTCAGCCGCGTTGCGACCGATGCCGTTGTCGTGGATCTCGCAGACCTTGATCTTGCCTTCAGGGTCGACCAGGAAGGTTCCGCGTAGCGATAGTCCGGCTTCCTCGATGAGCACCTCGAAGTTGCGGGCGAGCACGTGGGTCGGGTCGCCGATGAGTGGGTATTTCACCTTACCGATGGCGGCAGACGTGTCGTGCCACGCCTTGTGGCTGAAGTGCGTGTCGGTGGAGACGCCATAGATCTCGACGCCGAGCTTCTTGAACTCCTCGTAGTTGTCGGCCAGGTCTTCGAGTTCCGTGGGGCACACGAAGGTGAAGTCTGCAGGGTAGAAGAAGAAGATGGACCACTTGCCTGCCATCGTCTTTTCCGAGACGTCCACGAACTTGCCGTTGTGGAATGCCGTCGCGCTGAATGGCTTCAAAGAGGTATTGATGAGTGACATTGAAACGTTTCTCCTGAATTGGTCGAAATTCGCGTTTTGCGGTCCCTCGCAACAGAGCGAGCTGCGCGTAGGGTGCAGAATGCCGACATTCGTGCGACAATTCCAATCGAACGTTTTTAGCAGGCGTTCAGAAATAGTGAACTGAGCCCATGGACCTCTCCCAAGTCACGCTGACGCAGCTCCGCTACGCGATCGCCATACAGAACGCACAAAATTTCCGTCTGGCCGCCGCCGAATGCCACGTCTCGCAGTCCGGTTTGAGCATGCAGGTTCAAAAACTCGAGGAGTTGCTCGGCCTGGTGCTCTTCGACCGCAAAAAAAAGCCGATTTTGCCAACGCAAGAGGGAGAGGCGGCTCTGGCACAAATGCGCGTGGTGCTCCGCGAAACACAGCGACTGGGTCAAGTCGTCGCGGAAGAGGACGAACCCGCAGGTAAGTTTCGGCTAGGTGTCATCCCTTCACTGTCGCCGACGGTCATCCCGCTGTTCTTGGGTCGCTTCATTGCCGAGCACCCCCGCGTTCAACTCACCGTGGAGGAGTTGAAGACCGAAGAGATCATCACGCAGCTGCACGCGGACACGCTTGACGCGGGACTCGCCGCTACTCCACTCAACACGCCGAGCCTCCACGAAATGCCTCTGGGCATCGAGCGCATGCTCGCGTACCTGCCCAGCGGCGATCCTTTGCTCGGCAAGAAGACGGTCAGTCAGGAGCTGTTGCGTGCGCGGCAGTTGTGGCTCATGCCCGAGGGGCACTGTTTTCGGAGTCAGGTGCTCTCATACTGCGGGTCGGGCAAGGCAGCAGAGCCGAGCCCCGCGGAGTTCGAGAGCGGTAGCTTCGAAACACTCATGCGCCTGGTCGACGAAGGACTCGGAGCGACGGTCATTCCCGATCTCGTGGCTCAGCGGTTGCCAGTCGCGGTGCGACGCGCGCGTGTCCGCCCGCTCGTCGCACCGACCCCCGTACGCGAAATCGGCTTGGTCACTGCCCGTGTTCACCTGAGACGCAAGGTGACGGACGCGCTTGCCAAGTTGATCAAAGCTAGCCTGCGCGAGGCACTGCCGAAAGCACCCGTTCGCCCCGCTTTGCTGGACCCCATGGCTCAGCCTCCAGTCTGACTTCGGCGCTCGAGCGCATCCTCACGCGAACGCGCGGTCCCGGTCTCCAACGGCGGCAAGCCCAACCGCCGTTGGAGACCCGGTAAGCGCGAGACGACCCCAGGGGAGATACCGAGGTCGTCTACCGCGTCGTGTGGGGACGGCAAAATCGTCACGTCCCCACGTTCGTCTGGCAACTTTGCTCTCAGCGGCTGATGGCTGATGCAGCGAGAGGAGCGGCCCTGCGTGTGGATGCTCGCTCGAGAGCAGCCTTGGGTACTGCGAGCTTGAAGCCCTCCCGAAGCGGTCCAAGGGCTTGCTTGGCTTCGTGCAGCAACACTGGGTTTCCCGTTCGCTGGGCGCTAGCGATGCGCGACATCGCGAAATTGTAGATCCCGGAGAGGCGGCCGCACAATTCGGGAGCGACAGGATGATCCAGCGCGATGTACAGCTCGCTCACGATGGCGTGTGCCTTGGAGCAGAACTCCATGCCGCGTGCGCGTTGGTCACGTTCGAAGCAGACGATGGCACCGTCTAGAAAGCGGAAGAGGCCGTCGTAGAGGGAGATCAATAGGTCACCAGGGGTCGCGGTCTGGACTTGTACCTCACGGTAGCGGGAGTGGGCTTGCATTGTGTTTCCTGTAGGTTCGATTGGGTTGGTGGTGGGCTTTGGTGTCGATCGGAATCGAGCGAGGTAATCGTGGGGAGTGAATTATCCGAGGTTCGCAAGGTATTGCATCTGCATGTTGTTGATGGCGACGCGTGCATCCATTGCGGTGAACTGCGCGCGCAGGCGCTCGCCATACTTGTCTACCCGAGCGGACTCGCGGTCGTAGCGCTCCTGCATGGTCTTGGCGCGACCCTCTAGCGCAGTCTTGCTCGTCGCCAGTGACCCGTCGGTTTCGTCGACCATCGTGTCAACCAAGTCGTGCAGGATGTCCATCAGGCCATCGGTCGCGTCGGTTCCGGCGAGTAGCTCTGCGGCCTGACCCGGGTTGCTGCCGACGAACGTTTCCAACTTGGCAGTGTCGAGCTCGAGTTTGCCTGTTCGCGTCAGATTGATTCCCAGGGTGGCTAGGTTCATCTGGGTGCCACCGACGTCGATGGACTGAAAAACGATGTTGCTCAACCGACTGGCGACTCCGCGCAAAGTCGAGTCTCCCGCGAGCACGGGGTTCGTCGCCTTGAGGCTGCCGAAGCCAGCGAGTGAATGGATCTTGTCGACGACGGAGTTGAATGCATCGACCGCGGTCTTGACCTTGCTCGTCAAGCCTGCGGGGTCGGCTTTGACTTCGATCTGAACGGGGTCCGTCGGGATCCCTGCGAGATTGAGCGTTACGCCGGGGACGACGTCGCTGAGCTGGTTGGTTGGACGGGTTACCGTGAACCCATCGACGAGCACGGTTGCGTCGCGTGCCTGTTGAACTACTGCGCTGGGGGCAGATAGGCCGAGCGCGACCGAGCCACTCTCGCTGACGGAGAATGCGTTTTCCGCACCTGTGGCTTGGCCCCGCAACTGGAGTCGGTAGTCCTGACCATCGAAGAAGATGGCCGCTGAGACGCCAGCGTTGGCGCCGTTGATCTTGCTGACCACGCTCCTGAGCGTATCGTCGGACGCGATCTCGATGTCGATTGGGCTTTCGGCGCCCCTGGCTATGCTCAGGGTGCCTGCCTGGCCGAGTGCCTCGGTTGGGCTGGAGTACGTGTTCGAATAGTTGCGCTGCTCGCTGGCCAGTGACTGAACCTGCAACGTGTAGGCTCCTGGTGTTGCCCCACTGCCGGCAATCGCGCTGATTTTGGAGTCCGATGAAGTAGCCGTGTAGCTCGAGGCTTCCTGAACGGTGTCGATGGCTTGAGTTGCCACCTTGAGTTTTCCGAGTAGTGAGGAGACGTCGGAGATTGAGGTGACTGCTGCGTTGGTGGCTGCAACACGGGACTTGAGTGGGCTCAGTGCGTCGCGACTGACCTTGACCAGGCCTGAAATCAGGCTTTCGACGTCCATTCCAGAACCGATTCCACCGAAAGTAACTGTGCTCATGACGAAGACTCCTCAATCAACCGAACGAAGAACGCGGTCGGGCTGGGCCGTGCTGATGTTTCAGCGCGGCCCAGCCTTGGGCGATTATCGGAGCAGACTAGCTGCCAGTTGTGGCAATTGGTTCGCCTGGGCCAGGACCGAGATGCCCGCTTGGGTCAGGACCTGGTTCTTGGAGAGCATCGAGCTTTCCGCCGCGACGTCCACGTCCACGATGCGCGAGTTGGCGGCTTCCAGATTCGTCCGCATGGTTTGGATGTTCGAACTCGCCACGTCCAGTCGGTGCATTGCTGCGCCGAAGTTTGCCCGCTTGTCGGACACGGTGTTGATGGCGTTGTCGATGGTGGTGAGGGCTGACAGCGCGTTGGCGTCCGTTCCGACTGACGTGCTGCCGGTCAGCGCGCTCAGGTCGAGGCCGCCGAAGTCAACGCTGATTTGGTCCGTCGTGTCGTTGTCGAGACCAACCTGGAACGTGACGCTCGAGGCAGCAGTGTCGATCAGACTGACGTTGTTGAACTTCGCCGAACCCTGAATACGTGTGATTTCGTCCTTCAGCGCGGTGAACTCGGTGTCGAGGTAGCCACGTTCGGTGTTCGTCAGCGTACCGTTCGACGACTGGATGGCCAATTCACGCATGCGGCCGAGTACTCCGTGAACCTCACCCAAAGCACCTTCGGCGGTCTGCACCATCGAGGTGCCGTCGGCGGCGTTGCGCTCGGCGACGGTGTAAGAACGGATCTTCGACTTCATGCTCTCGCTGACAGCCAGGCCGGCAGCATCGTCAGCAGCGCTGTTGATGCGGAAGCCTGAAGACAAGCGACCGATGTTGCCTGCCATCTTGGACTGGTTTGCGGCGAGGTTTTTCTGTGCGAACAGAGAAGCGACGTTGGTTTGAATGTAGAGTGCCATTGTGTTGATTCCTTCCTTGGAGATTTGGAGCCGGGGCTCCGTTTCGGACTTCGTTGTCCTTTGCTTCTCCAGAACGGAGTGACACTCCAAACCTTGAATCGAAAATTGCGTTCGGTGTGAAGGCGCCGCGTGTCGAGCCTTTCGTGGCTGAAGTCGAACAAAAGCGAGAGCGGCAACCGCTCATGCGATTGCCGCTCTGGGGGCGTGCGCCATCGTGGGCGCACGCGATGGGTCTTGCGCCATCGGTGTATACCGAGGGCGCCGACCAATCTAGCTACTCGGCTGGAAGACCCGCAGTGCTCACGTCCAGAGTGAACAAGGCCTCCAACTGATCGACTTCGGTGGCGGCCGCGGCGCGGTTGAGCCGCTCGACGCTTTCTCTCACCTCGGCGCGAATCACCTTTTGCGTACGGGGCGCGATTATCCCGATGCGCACCCCGTTTTTCGAAACGTCGGTCACCACCACCTCGATGTCATCGCCAATGTAGAGGCGTTCACCACGCTTGCGCTGAATGACCAACATCGTGGGCTCCTGGGGGGCTAGAAGGACCGTTCCCGAAGGACGGTTCGTTGGGCGACCGCGAGCGCTTGCTCCAACGCAGAGCGTGCTGCGGTCAACTGGCTGAGTGCGAACGTGGCATCGGCGTCCCTCACTTCGGACTGTCGTTCGATCAGCGCCATTCGAGTTGCGTCCAGCGACGACTTGGCGATCTGCGCTCGGGTGATCATGGCGCCAGCGTCGCTCCGGGCGTTTCGTACCTGTTCGCCAGCTCGTTCGAGATCCGGAAGGGTGCCGGCGACGCCGGCGGCGTCGCCGTTTCGTAGGTTGGTCTCGAGGTCCGACAGCAAATTGAAGACATCCACTCCACCAGTGCTGGTGAAGGCTTTGGCGCCGTCGACGTTGGCTTGGGTGGTGCGCCCAGGACTCAACTCGACGAGTTTCGCGGTGCTGTTGCCCACGAAAGTACCATCGTTGCCGAACGGCGGCTGAGTCGTGTCTGTGCCCCCGAACAAATAGCCGTTTGGTCCTTGTGTGTTGGCGACTCCGATCAAGTGTTGCCGCAAGCCAGAGACCCGCTCGGCCAACGCCAGACGAGCTTCGCCAGTCAAGTGACTGCTGGCGCCTTGTACTGCGAGGCTGCGTGCTTCGGTCATCACGCTCGAAGCTTCTGCCAAAGCACCTTCGGCGAGTTCACCATCGGTGCTCACCGCGTCAGCGGATCGGCTCAACGTGTCGGTGTGTGCGATGGATGAGCGTAGGCGGCTGATCTCGGCAGCCCCCGACGGATCGTCGGATGGTCGATTGACACGCAACCCAGTGCTCGCATCCTCGAGCGCACCTGCGTAGCGTGAACTCAGGCTATGCAGCTGTCGCCGCATGAGCTCCATGTTCCCGGTGTCCGTGACTCGCATATCTCTATACCCGTGCCAGTAGTTCTTGCAACATCTCGTCGACGACCTGAATCACTCTCGTGGCCGCCTCGTATGCGCGTTGATGTTGCGTGAGGTTGAGCATTTCTTCGTCGAGCGAAACGCCGCTCAACGAATCGCGCAAAGAGAACGCTTGGGCCTTGAGAGCATCGCTCAGTTCCGCGCGGCTTCGCGCGTCAGCCACCGTGGAACCGACGTGCGCGATCACGCGTGCGAATTCGTCGTTGGGGGTGCGTGTGCCGCCCGCGGCGAGTTGCTGCGTACGTAGACCTGCCAGGGCTAGTGCATTGCCACCGTCGCCAGCGTTGGCCGATGCATTCGCAGCGGCCGCGACACGCTCGGGATGTCCGACCATGGCGGCGCTCAGCTGGATGGCGCGCGCCGCACCGTCGGGACCCGAAGGCAGATCGAACAGTGGTCCTCCCGCGGTGCCGTTCTGATCGTAGCCCGCAGCGTGTTGGGCATTGAGTGCGCTGCCCACATCGTACGCGAGTTGGTCGAGATCGCGTGAAAGGGTGACGAGATCCGTATCTCGAACGCTGCGTACCGCCGCGAGTTCACCGCCGCTCACTGCGCGAGTCACGTCCCGCGCCGCACTGCCTCCGCCCGCGATCGTGTAGCGCAGGTTCCCATTCGAATCCAGATCGACTTGGAACGACTTGGCTCGATCACGCTGGACCAGAGCGGTACCACCGACGTGAATAGACAAGTAGCCATCGTCATCCGACACGGGGCTGAAGTCGACGAACTCCGCCAGCTGTTCCATCGCTTGATAGCGTCGGTCCTCGAGTGCTGACGTATCGCCGCCGACAGCCCGCCCTTGCACGATCTGCTCGTTGAGTTGGGCGATCTCGCTCGTGATGCCATTGACGGAGGTGGCTAGCTCCGTGGCTTGTGATCCCAGGTTTACGCGTTGCTCGGCAATCGCGTTGGCGACGTCGCCTACACTGTCGGCGAAGGCAGCACTGTCGAGCAGAACTTGGGAGCGAGCTGCGGCGCTCGAGGGATTCGTCGAAAGCGCCGAGAAGGACGAAAACACCGCATCGAGTGAACTACCGATACCGCCACCGAGCGACTCGTCGAACAACGACTCGACGCTGGACAGCAGACGTTGCCGCTCCATCCCGAACGCGCTCGAACTCGTCGAGCCGAGATATCGGCGGTCCAGAAACGTGTCGGCGACGCGGCTCTGCGGTTCGGCGTTCACGCCCCCAACCGTCGCCGAACCCGCGCCGACCAGTTGGGGCGACAGTTGGACCTGTCGACGTGCGTACCCTGGCGTGTTGACGTTGGCGATGTTGTCACTCGCGACACGAACGCCGTAGGAATGTGCCGTCAAGGCACTGCGGGCGACATGCAGGGTACTGGTCAAACTCATGGTCTAGCCTTTCACGTGGAGCATTCCGGGGCGCGATTCACTCGTCGTTCGCGAATACGTCGCGGGGTTGCCAGTCACGTAGTCGATGCAGCGAGACACACAGGCTTTGGCATGGCTGATGAGTAGGCGGTTCTCTTCCGCTTGCGCTTGGAGCGCGCGAACCAAGTCGCGCGTTGCGGCGGTCGAGATGCTCGAGTCGCGTAGTTCAGCGAGTGCCTCGGCGATGATTTCCTTGCGCCTCGTCAGCTCGATCAACTTGGAGTGATCGAGCGAACGCAGAGCCTGTCGCTCCTCATTCAGAAGCTCCTGGTACGCAGCCAAGAGCTGTTCGAGGGTGGGAAGGCGCTCGGGAGGGTCCGAGGTGGAAGGTAGTAGCGAGGGCATCGGTGTCAGTCGAGGTAGGAGTGAGGGTGTCAGCCGAACGCGTCTAGCAATCGACGGGCGATCGCGTGGGCGTCCACGGTCAAGGAGCCTTGCTGTACGGCTTCTTTCAACTGCTGGACTCGTTCGGGTCCAGCACCTGCGCTCGCGCCAGCGAGTTCGCGCGCCTCATTGGAGATGGTCAGCTTGGCCGGGGCCTGTTGATCTTGGCGCGCAACCTGGCTTTCGACCTTTTGGGGAGCACGCGGTGAAACCACGCTCTGAATTGCGCCCTTTCCGTAAGCGTCGAGGGCTGGATTGATACCTTTCATCGGTTTGCCTTTTGCAGCGGCTTGTTTAGCGGTGAGTGTTGGAGAAGCTCGGTGAGGGGGTCATGAACGTGCGACGGGTGTTCGGGCCACGGATCCCTTCTGCCTTTGCAGAACGGTTCGGCCGGCGCTTCCTTGAGCAAAATCTTCGCGCACGGTCACGGGGACTCAGGATCAGGTTCTTTTGGAGCGGTTTCGAAGGACTGCTGCAACACCGATGCAAGACCTAGGCCACCCGCGTTAGCAATTGCGTCCGCCAAGGCGTCGACGATCATGGAGGAGTAGACACTACCGCCCGAACCCCCGCCGCCGCCCATGTTTCCCGTCGACTGCAGGGGCTTGAGCATGACTCGTAGCAATACGGCGTCGAACTGACGTGCGGCTTCGTCGAGCGACGGATCCGTGACGGGTGTCACTTCCTTGGCGGTTGCGCCGGCTTCGGTCGGGCCTGAAATGCCAGAAGCGACTGCGGTTGTGGGGTAGACGGTGGAGATCACTGGATGATCACCTTCGCGCGCAGGGCGCCGGCAGCCTTCAGTGCCTGCAGGATACTGGCCAGTTCTCGAGGCGTCACCCCGAAGGTCGAGATCGCCTGAGCGACGTCCGCCAACGTG
Source organism: uncultured bacterium (assembly GCA_965651905.1). Taxonomy (GTDB): domain Bacteria; phylum Myxococcota_A; class Polyangia; order Polyangiales; family Polyangiaceae; genus SZUA-265. Next base: position 44,020 of record CBFGUG010000022.1, read on the forward strand.
GCGGCACCATCGACGTAGGTAAACGCCGGCTGGGCTTCGGTTGCCTCGACGACGCTGTCCGGGGTTACCGCGGTGTCACCGCCGCCGAGCAGATTCGGCTGAGAAACGTTGCGCGTTTCCGAAATGCTGATCGTGATCCCACCTTGGGCGATCGCAACGGGGGACAGGCGAACATCACCGCCCGCCACGATGGTACCCGTCCGCTCGTTGATCACGACCCGCGCTTCGCTTTGCGGTTCGACGTCGATGCTGGACAGCTGCGCGAGGGCGCTGACTGGACTCTTGCGTAGATTCTCCGGGAGTTTGATTTCGACGGCTCCGCCGTCCAGCGCTACGGCGTTCTCAGCGCCAAACGCGTTCTGCACCGCTTCTGCAATGCGCGCCGCGTTGACGAAACTCGGGTCACGCAACGCTAGCGTGACCTTGCCCTTGGGGGCGAATTCCGTCGAGATCTCGCGCTCAATCAGGGCGCCGTTGGGGACGCGCGCCGTCCGTGTGGAATTACTACTGACTGAGCTGCCGCTGGCGCCACTGGCAGAGAAGCCCCCGACGACCAGCGCGCCTTGACCCACCGCGTACACTCTTCTGTCTGCTCCGCGTAGGGGCGTTTGTACGAGCACGCCTCCCGTCAACGAGCGCGCGTTGCCGATCGACGAAACGGTAACATCCAGACGTGAGCCTGGCCTCGAGAACGGGGGGATGGTGGCCGTGACCATCACCGCGGCGACGTTACGTAGGCGCAGTTGCTTCTGATCGACTTGGACGCCGAGACGACGCAGGAGTGACTTCAGTGATTGCGCCGCGAAAGGTACGCTAGCGTCGTCGCCCGTTCCGTTGAGCCCGGTGACGATGCCGTAGCCAACCAACTGGTTGTCACGCGCGCCGACGACGTCGCACAGGTCGAGCAGGCCTTCCGCCTTTGCGGAACTGCTTTCTAGAGCCGCGAACAAGAGTACCGCGACGATCAGGAGTCGATGCAAGAGAGCTTTCATGGTGCTTGTTCGGTATCGGTGTGATGAGCGGTTCATTCAGATGGGGTTGATCCAGTCCAGGAACTTCGTAAACCAGCCGCGCTCGACGGTTTGAGCAACATCACCGTTGCCAGTGAATTCGATCTGCGCGTCAGCAATTCGAGAGGAGTCGACGGTGTTGTCTTGTTCGATGTCGGCGGGGCGCACGACGCCGGAGATGTACAGGTGAATCTCCTCGTTGTTGATCATGACCACCTTGGTGCCTTCGACGTACAGGTCGCCGTTCGCCACTTCATCCTTCACGCGCACGGCGATCCTCGCGGTGAGCTCGCCCTCTCGAGTCGTGGACCCGTCGCCCTTGAAGCTATGATTGCCCATCAGCTTGATCAGCTGGGTGGGATCGAGTTCTGGGTAGGCGTCCTGCAGTGCGGGAATCAAGCCTAGCATCGACTCGACTTGCACGTCCTTGTCGGTGCTCTTACTCAGGCTGGTGGAGGCATTGCCGCTGGCGTCGGCGTGCTCGTCGATGGTCACGACGACGATGTCACCCACGCGGAAGGCTCGCGTGTCCTCCCAGTAACCAGCTACCGCGTCCGTGTATACAGAGCCAACGGCGGGCTTGGCGGACTCGTCGTCGACCGCATACGCGCCTGGTTCGTACTTTCGCTCCTTGGGTGTGTTCGGCTCGATGTGAGCGGGTCCGCCGCACGCCAGCGCACTGACTGCGAAGATGACGCTGAGCGCCCCAGCACGGTGGTTCACTGCGACACCACCTTCGCCGTACGTGGCGTCAGAACGACGCCGCGCAGAATCGTCTTGGTCTTGGCCACGCGAAAGTTGGTCGTGTCTCCGACGTCCGCGTCGCTGAGGGCGTGAGCTACCGCTGAGATCTTCGCGCTTCCGCGTGCGATGGTCAGGGTGATCTCGGCTCCCCGAGCTACGTCAGGCAACGCTCCAGCGGCGTTCACCTGAACCGAGATTGAAACGGGGACTCGTTGGGTTTCCTCTCCGTCCGTCATGATTCCGACGGTTGCCGTCAGCTGGTGGACACCTTGACGCCGAGGTATCCTTGGCATGTACACGGTGCCGACCGTAGCCCGGGGCGCGATCGTGACAGCGCGACGAACTTCCAGTCGTTGTACGACCACCCCTGCCTTCAGCTGTTCTGAGACCCGTGGCTCGATCTCTTGCTCGAGTTGGTTCGGCTCGAGCCGTCGAGCCGCGCTCTTGACGCGCGTCACGTTCGGGATGGAAAGCTTTCTCGCGTCCAGTCCCACCGCCGTTACCGCGCGACGTACTTGAGCTGCAGTGACGACTCGCGTCCCGCCTGGAGGTGGAGTCGTTCCGAGATCGACGTCGCTCAGTTCGGGCGAAAGACCGTCGACCAAGTCGCCCACGGTCAATCGTGGTTGGTCGACGACGCGTTCGGAGCCGCTGGCGACGGCGCTGGGTGCTGCGCCGAGTGTCGCTAGCAGTGCGGCCAGCAAGAGGAAGAGCTTTGGCTTGATTGTGGTCATCGTCATTTCATCTGCGTGGCAGAACGCAGCATCTCGTCGGCGGCGGAAATCACGCGGGAATTCACTTCGTAGGAACGTTGAGCTTCGATCAGCGCGATCATTTCTTCCGCCACGTTGACGTTGGCTTGCTCGAGCGCTCCCTGCAGCAGGGTGCCGTGTCCGTCTTCGCCGGGGGAGCCGATCATCGGGTCGCCGCTCGCGCCCGTCGCGGTGTAGAGATTGTGCCCGATCGCGTTTAGACCCGCCGGGTTCACGAAGGTTGCGGTGGTTATCTGGCCGAGCTCGACTGCCTCGACTTCACCGGGCATCGTGGTGGTCACGGTTCCATCGGGAGCAATGGCGATTCCGGTCGCCCCCGTGGGGATCGTGATGGGGGGGTCGATCGGCAAACCTTCTGGGGTAACCAGTTGCCCGTCGCCACTGACTCTCAGGTTGCCGCTACGCGTGTACGCAGAAGTTCCATCGCGTTGCTGTACCACGAGAAATCCAGACCCTTCGATGGCGACATCCAACGGGTTGTCGGTCACGTTCACCGCACCCTGTTCGAAGGCACGGCTGGTTCCGGCAACTCGCACACCGTTGCCGTACTGCGTGCCCATCGGAGTTTGACCGTTACCATCGCCACCCGCACCAGGCGCTTGAACGGTTTGATAAAGCAGGTCCTGGAACTCAGTCCGCTGACGTTTGTAGCCAACGGTGTTTGCGTTCGCGATGTTGTTGGATACGCCCTGGAGTTGCGCCTCCTGGGCGGACATGCCTGTGGCGGCAACTTGAAGTGCTCGAAACATTGGATCTCCGTTGGTTGGTGTTCACCAACGGCAATGTTAGGTAGCAAGCGCAGTGCCAACTCGAACGAACGCTGGTTTGTCGCGAAGAGCGAGCTTCGTACGCCAAGCCTAGGGAGGAATTGACGCTTGGGCGCCAACGAGCTGACGCTTGGCTCGCAGTTGGCGGTTGGCCATCACGCGCGAGTCGCCTCCCAAGAGCGAACACCAATTGCGCGTCAGCGCGATTGGTTGACTGCAGGGGCCGTGAAACCACGCCCAAGCTTCGACGCGAGCGAGACAGCGCAATACGCTCGCGGAGTATCTGCGGCGCGCTCGTCTCCCAGACGCTGCACGAGACGACACGCGTCGTCGAGGACGACGCGCGTGATGGTGCTCGTTGTCAGGCTGACTTGGGCTCGAGTTGCTTTCGCTTGATCATTTCGACCAGCGTCGTGCGATTCAATCCGAGCAACTGAGCGGCTTTGTTCTTGTTCCACGACGTTCGGCGCAACGCTTGGGCGATCAAGGCGTCTTCGTAGCGGGCGACGGCTTCGCGCAAGTCCAGACCGTGTTGCGGAAGGTCGAAACTGCGGGGCTCTTGCGACTTCGAGCGCGCTAGGACGTGGGGCGACAAGTCGTCCACGGTGATTTCCTCGCCTCGCGCGAGGAGCACGGCGCGCTCGAGAGTATTCTCCAGCTCCCGCACGTTACCTGGCCAGTCGTACTCGAGCAGCGCTTCGACGGCTGAACTCGTGATGCTGCGAACGTTGCGCCCCGAGCGAATGCGTGAGCGGGTCAAGAAGTGTTTGGCGAGTAGCGGGATGTCCTCGCGACGTTCGCGCAGGGAGGGCACTCGAATGTGAATCACGTTCAGGCGGTAGAACAAGTCTTCGCGAAACTTACGCTCTGCCACGGCTTGCTCCAGATCGATGTTCGTCGCCGCCACGATTCGCACGTTCGCCTTACGCGGCCGACCCGCTCCGATTGGTGTGTATTCCTGCTGTTGAAGCAGACGAAGCAAGGTGACTTGCAGGGGAGCGGGGAGTTCACCGATCTCGTCCAAGAATAGCGTCCCTCCTTCGGCCAAGGCGACGTAGCCCTCCTTCGCGGAACTGGCGCCAGTGAACGCACCCTTGGTATGGCCGAACATCTCGCTCTCCAAAAGCGTTTCCGGGATGGCACCGCAGTTGACGGCGATCAGTTCGCCAGTGCGTCCGCTTTGCAGATGCAGAGAACCCGCGATGACTTCCTTTCCGCTACCACTCTCGCCCGTTACCAAGACGGTGCACGGCGTGTCCGCGATGCGATCGACAATCTCGTACACATCTTTCAATGCTTGGGATTGTCCGACGACCGCCCGTCTGAATTGGGGGCTGGCCATCTCCTGACTGGCCGAGGTACAGGGTACGATGCTGATGCTTCGTACGCTGCGGGGCAGGTCCGAGTCGACGGAGTTGGGGGGTTGGCTGGGGGTAGGGTTGGGACGTGGATCGCTCATCAGTTCTCCAGACGTGAGCTCCTGTTGGTGCATCGCGGAAGCGGCGGGTCACTCGCCAATGTTTTGACGTGAGCGTCAGAAACACGACGAGCGAGAGGCGCGCGGGATACCGAGACAGGAAAGCGCACGACTACGGGTCATGTTTGTACAAACGGACTTTCCGCGCGGTTGTTGAGGGCATTTCTAAAAAGTTGGCTGTAATTTCAGAACATTCCGCTTCTGAAACGCGCAGACTTTGCGCGTTTGACGCGAGCCGCTGCCAAGTGGCTGTTTCCTTTTGACGGCGAACAGCTGCGGTGCTCAGTCGGAGCGTGAACGGTTTCGCCCACAGTACACGAACGGAGTTGGCACGCATGCTGCTCTGTGGAGTTGCATGACTGACGTGCTCTCCTCGATAGGCACACTTCACCGTGCGCTCGACTACCACATGGATCGCCACAACGTGTTGGCGGCCAACGTCGCGCACGTGGACACTCCCGGCTACAAGCCGATCGATCTGCGCCGGGTGGACGATACGTTCGGCGCCGCGTTGAACGTGCAGATGGAGCGCACGCACGCATCACACCAGGGGGGAGGCGCGGAGCTCCGAAGCAGCGTGGGTGAGATCTTCGAGGATCCGTCTGCTGGCGGAGGTGCAGACGGAAACTTCGTTTCGCTGGACCGTGAAGCGGCCAAGGTCGCGGCCAACCAGCTTCGCTACGACACGGTCAGCGCCATCGTCTCTGCTGAGCTACGCCACCTCGCTTTTGCGGCCAACGACGGGAAGGGTTGATCATGCTCAGTGTATTCAGTGCCCTGGAAGTCGCGTCGTCCGGTCTCAGCGCCGAACGTGTGCGGATGAACACTACCGCCTCGAACCTGGCCAACGCGCGAACCACGCGAACGGCAGAGGGCGGGGCTTACAAGCGCATCGACCCAGTGTTCGAGGTACGTCCACTTGCCGGCACCCAGGGCACGCAGGCTCAGTCGGTGAGTCGCGTCGGGGTTTCGGAAATCCGCGAGGATCAGCGTGCGGGGCAAATGATTTACGACCCCGGGCACCCGGATGCCGATGCCGCCGGGTACGTCGAGTACCCGAACGTCAACGTGGTCGAGGAAATGGTGAACATGATCGCGGCTTCCCGAGCATACGAAGCAGGTGTCGCCTCGATTGAAGCGGTCAAACAAATGGCGGGCTCAGCCCTCAACATCGGGAAATGAGCATGGCTGTACTTCCTGTCGAAACCGCTCTGCCGCTGCAGTCCATCGATGGCGGCTTTCAGGCGCCCCGACCCGCGCCCGCTTCGGGAGACACCCTGTTCGTCCAGGTGCTGGAAGATGCCGTACAGGGCACCAACGAGGGACTGCTGAACGCACAGGCAGCATCAGAGGCGTTCGCGGCGGGCAAGAGCGACGACATTCACGGCACCATGATTGCTTTGAGCTCCGCAGACATCCAGTTGCGCACGTTGGGTAACGTCCGCACCAAGGTGCTCGACGCGTTCTACGAGCTCTGGCGGATGAGCGTCTGACGATGGAAAAGAAGACTACCTTTCTCGGGCAGCTCCAAGGGTTCTATCAGAACCTCTCGGGTACCAAGCGCTTGCTCCTCACGCTGCTCACGGCGGGCACGTTGGTGGCTGTGCTGTACGCGACGACCATCGGCAGCCGAGTCGATTACGCACTGCTGTACTCGGACCTGAGCACAGAAGACGCTGCGGCCATCACTCAGAAGCTCGAGCAGCTGAAGGTTCCGCACCGCCTGGCGGCCAACGGTAGCGCCATCGAGGTGAGCAAGCAGGACGTTCCGAACATTCGCCTGCAGTTGGCCTCCGAAGGGTTGCCCCGGGGTGGGGGAGCAGGCTTCGAACTGTTCGACCAGCAGCGCTTCGGAGCCACCGAGTTCGAGCAGAACGTGAATCTCAGGAGGGCACTCGAGGGCGAACTATCGCGCTCGATTGCGACGATCGAAGGAGTTCAATCCGCGCGAGTGCACCTGGTGTTACCCGAGCGCCGACTGTTCGCAAGCGACGAAGAAAAGTCCTCGGCGTCCGTCGTGTTGAAGCTCAGAAACCCCGCCGCGTTCGGCAAGCGTGAGGTAGCCGCGACCGTGCACCTGGTGTCGTCGGCGATTCCTGGGTTGTCGCCGACTCGCGTGTCGGTGATCAGCACGGATGGTACGACACTGCAGCGGCCATCCACGGACGACAGTTTGATTGGGGGACTCGGCGATACGCGCACCGAGCAGGAGCGTGCGGTCGCGCACCAGCTGGAGACCCACGTGCAGAGTCTGATTGAGCGCGTCGTTGGCCCGGGTAACGCCGAGGTGCGGGCGAATCTGCGCCTCAGCAGTGCCACCACGGAGCGCACCGCCGAGAGTTACGAGCCGGCGAAGACCGCGCTCAGAAGTGAACAACGCAGCGAAGAGTTTAGTGGGGGTGATGGACCGAGCGTCGCTGGCGTTCCGGGCGCAACCACCAACCTCGCCGGGGGCGAGGTAGAAGTGACTCCAGGCGCGGATGCCAAGCTCTTCCGCCGCAGCCTGACGAAGAATTGGGAAGTCGATCGCGTCACCGAGAAGACCATCATCCCCGCCGGGAGCATCACCAAACTCACACTGTCGGTGTTGGTCAACGAGCGGCTCGTCGGTGCGCCGGGTGAGCAGACTCGCGAGCCCTGGGATGAAGTCGAGCTCGAGCGTCTGGCGGAGGTAGCAAAAAACGCCGTTGGCTTCGATGAAGCGCGCGGTGACAGCTTCAGCATTCAGTCCGTCGCGTTCGTGGAACCCGTGAAGTTGCCGGAACCGGCGCCGCCTTCTGAGGTGGAGCCGCAGCTACCGATTCCGTGGATCGCCGCAGCCGCCGGGGGTGCTCTGCTGCTCGTCATTCTGTTGATCGCCTTGGTGCGAGGTAAGAAATCGGCAGCTCGCGCCGCCAGTGTCGACGTGCTCCGCAGACTCGAAGAAGCCAGTCAGCTTGCCGGCCCTGCGCAAACGCCTCAGCTCGCGGGCGCCTCTTCGCTGGAGGTCGAGGAGTTGCACGAGCGTGCGCTGGAGTTGGCTCGCCGTGATCCCGCTACTGCCGCATTCATCATTCGGTCTTGGATTCGTTCCGACAACGCCGAGGCACCCGAGCGCGCTCCAAGCACGACCTGACGACTGAACCTCTCCACGCCAGCTGCCGTATTCCACCACGATGCCTGACTCGAAGCCGCAAGAACGACAACTGACCGGCCGCGAAAAAGCGGTAGTGATGCTACTATCGCTCGACGAGCCACTCGCCGTGCCGATCATCGCCGAGCTCGACGCGGAGGACATCCGACGTCTGCGCGAAGTGGCAACGAGCATGCGTGGCGTGCCGATCGCCGCGCGGGATGCCGTCTACCGTCAGTTTGTCGACGATGGTGAACGCGCAGTGGCGTTGCCGCGGGACGGGGAACAGTATCTGCGGCGACTCACTACCAAGGCACTCGGGGAAACCAAGACTCACGATCTGTTCTTCGAAGGGAACCGCAGCGCACTCGAACAGATCGCCCAAGCCGATCCAGAGCACCTAGCGGGCTTACTGGAACAGGAAAACCCGCAGCTGACGGCGGCGATCCTGTCCCAGCTCGACTCGGAGCGGGCAAGCAAGGTGCTGATGGGATTGCCGGATGCGATGCGCCCCACAGTGCTCGAAAGATTGAGCCGCATGACGGAAGTCCCTGCCACCTTGCTGGAAGAGTTGGCGGGCGCTTTGAGCGCGGACCTTCCCACCCCCGGCACGGGCTCGACGCTGGCCGTCAATGGCGTGGCGGCTTCGGCTGCGCTGGTTCGCCGTCTCGGTAGGGAGCTGGGTGAATCGCTGCTCGCGGGGATCGAGGGTGCCAACGACGAGTTGGCTGCAGAGATTCGCAAGGCGATGTATTCGTTCGAGGACTTGCTTGCGGTCGACAAGCGGCAGATGCGCGACCTGCTCAAGGAAGTACCCCAAGAACAACTGGCGCTCGCCCTGAAGACGGCCAGCGCGGAGATTCAGGAGCACATCTTCGCGAGCATGTCGAAGCGCGCCGCTGATCTGTTGCGTGAAGACATCGAGCTGTTGCAGGGCGTTCGCTTGTCGGACGTGGAAGGGGCGCAAAGACAGATCGTCGAGACGGCACTGCGCTTGCAAGCGCAGGGTACCATTCGTTTGGATTCGGAGGGCGATGTCGTCTAAACAACTTGGCAAGTTTCCTTTTCAGGCTGCTGGCGCACCTCGAGTGCCTTCGTGGATTCCGAAAGCGCAGAATCACGGCACTCCTCGGGTCGTTACACTACGACCGCCGAGTCCGGCGCCCGAGCCGTCTGCCTTTGGCTCCAGCTCCGCGTCGGGGGAATCTCGGGCACTGCGTGAGGAACAACCCCCGAGTCAGCGTCCTGGCAGTTCGTTGACCTTTCGCCTGCAAGAGGGGTGTGCGGAAGTCGATCGCTTGAAGAGCGTACTCCTCTCGGCGATTGAGCAGTTCGATACGGCCCGCCAACGCATCCTCGAGCAGTCCGAAGCACAGCTGATCGAGTTGGCGCTGGCGCTCGCCGAGAGGCTCGCCGCAGAGCAGTTAGAGGTACATCCGGGGCACGTTCGCAACCTCGTCGTCGAGGGGCTGGAGGCGCTCAGTTCAAACGACGAATCCGTGGTGCGCCTCGGAAGTGACTTCGCGAGCGTGGTTGCCGAGGTGAGCGCACATGCGCGGGATTGCGGGCTGAGCTGTCGTGTGTTGTGCGACGAGGACCTCCAACCAGACGCCGTGTCGATTCAGTCGGACCTAGGCTCCGTGGACGAGTCCCTCAAATCGCGTTTGAGCGTCCTGGCACGAAGCGTGCGTCGGGAACTGGGCACATGAACGTCTCTCTACTCGAACGTGCGATCGCGTTTGCCCCGAATGCTGCCGTTCATCAGCCACGTGGCGTGATCGTCAACATCCTGGGGTTGGTCGTTGAGGTCGCAGGTTTGCGGGCTGCCGTCGGCGATACGCTGGAGGTAATCTCGGGAACGCGACGCCTCACCCTGGAAGTCGTCGGCTTTCGTGCGTCGCGACTGCTCACCACGCCGTTTGGCAGTGTTTCGGGCATTCGCGCTGGGATGAGCGTCGTTCATTTGGGGCACGGCGCGACGATTCGAGTGGGCGACGACCTCCTGGGCCGCGTCATCGATCCGTTTGGAGAGCCGATGGACGCCATGGGGCCGCCACTCACGACACAGCAGCGTGCCGTTCACGATGCACCACCTGATCCGTTTCGACGACGGCCGATCGAAGAAGTGTTCGAGACGCGGATCCGAGCGATCGACGGGCTTCTGACGCTCGGCGTCGGACAACGTGTGGGCATCTTCGCGGGGGCTGGTGTGGGCAAGAGCACATTGTTGGGTATGATGTGCCGTTCGGCGCGCGCCGACGTGAACGTCTTGGCTCTCGTCGGGGAGCGTGGACGTGAACTGCTGGATTTCGTTCGACACGCGCTCGGGCCCGAGGGCTTGGCGCGCTCAGTCGTGGTTGCTGCAACGAGTGATCGGTCTCCACTGGTTCGGGCGCGAGGCGCCGAAGCCGCGACGGCGATTGCCGAGCATTTCCGAGATCAAGGCAAGCGGGTGTTGCTCGTGATGGATTCGCTCACGCGTTATGCGATGGCTCTCCGAGAGACAGCGTTGGCTGCAGGTGAACCGCCGGCGACGAAAGGTTATCCGCCATCGGTCTTTGCAGCTTTGCCCCGACTGCTCGAGCGTGCTGGAACGACGGATGGTCCTGGCAGTATCACGGCCGTCTACACCGTGCTTGTGGAAGGTGATGACCTCTCGGACCCCGTTGCCGATGCAGTGCGTGGTATCCTCGATGGGCATATCGTGCTGACCCGGCAGCTTGCCGAGAGGGGGCACTTTCCTGCAATCGACGTGTTGCAGAGCGTCTCTCGCGTGGCCACCGCGGTAGCGCCAGACTCGCAATTGGCGCACGCCAGCGCGATGCGTTCACTGATGGCGAGCTATCGTGACGCGCAAGAACTCATTCAAATTGGCGCCTACGTGCCCGGAAGTGACAAGGCGGTCGATGCTGCCAAACGAGCTCTGCCGCAGATTGACGCGTTCCTCAAGCAGGGGTCTCACGAGACCACCGCCGCCGTCGAAACGGCTGCGCGACTGCAGGTGATCGCCGGGGTACGTTCATGAGCCGCGCACGCCTGGCGCGGGTCAGGCGCTTGGTCGATGTGCGTGGCAAGGCGCTCGATCAGCGTCTCGTCGAGCTCAATCAATCGCTGGCTCGCGTCGAACATGCGATCTCGCAGCGTGATCAAGCTCAGCAGCAGCTGTTGGACGCCAAGGTTCGCGTGCGGAACCTGGCGATGGTTCAAGCGGGTTCGGACGATTGGGTGCTCGCGCAGAACTGGTACGTGGCGCAGCAGGCGTTGGTCGAACGAATGGAACGGCACATCGCCGCAGAACGGGCCAAACACGCTGCGGCTCAGGCTGCGGTGTCCGCTGCGCGAGTTCAGGTCAAGCAGGTCGAGAGCCTGGTTGACCGCGCTCGGGACGAACTGCGTCAAGCCGACGAGGAGGCCGAGAAGAAAGTCGAGGCCGAGTTCGCGATGCGATTGTCCTGGGCGCGCAACTGAAGGAGATGAACTTTGTTTCACATCGACGGTGACATCGGGCCAGTCCCTGCGTGTTTTGGCGAGGTACTCAACGAGCTGCCGCATGCTGGCGACGAGTGCGTACCCTCGTTCTGCAGCGAGCCGAACCCCGATCTAACGACCTGGGCTCGCGCGGTCGCAGCCGCGATGTCGGCACCCGCCGCTCAGTTGGCGGCACCAGGCCGAGCCTTCACGACGCCAAAAGATTGGCGCACGGGTGGCAGTCCTTTGACGATGAGCGGCGGTGCCGGGGCCATTCCAGATCTGGCCCGGGACGCGGCGGGGAGCTCGCTCGATCAACTGACACTACATCTCGACGGTGGGCGTTTGGGTGAGCTCTCAGTAACCTTCGAGCGCACGTCGCGCGGACTCCGCATCACCATTGGAGCTTCAAAGGCTGATGCAATGGGTGAACTGGGCAGCGCGATGCGCGAGCTCCTGCGTGGTCTTCGCGGGCACGGCGTCCAGGTCAGTGAACTGCGTCTGCTCGGCGCGGACGGGTCTGGCACTTCGATTGCATTAGCTGGCTCGACGTATTCCGGAGCCGCTCCGCCAGCCGTTGCTGGCTCGCGACTCAAACTCGTCGGATGAATCATCATGATTGACGCCATCTCATCAGCAGTTGCATCGCCAGAGCGCCAAGCCACGGGGGAGAGCGCCGCGCCCGAAATGGGCCAGCAAGACTTTCTGAAACTACTGGTCGCCCAACTGCGGCATCAAGACCCTTTGAACCCAGTGCAGAACACCGAGTTCGTAACCCAGCTCGCGCAGTTCACGTCGCTCGAGCAAACCATGGGCATCAACTCCCGCCTCGATCTGCTCGCCAACCAGACGCGTGGTTTGGCCAATAGTGAGGCCGTCAACCTCGTAGGTCAGGATGTCGTGGTTTCTGGTAACCGACTCACCCACGAGGGTACGGGCGCACCCGTGTTGTTCAACCTAGACGCCGCTACCGCGGAGACGAAGGTCGTCGTACTGGACGAGTTCGGTAAAGAGGTGAAGACGATCGACCTCGGGCCCCAGGTTGCGGGGCGAGGACAGGTGCGCTGGGATGGCACGGACAACACGGGAACACGCGTCCCCCCAGGCACGTACAGCGCGACGATCTCGGCTAAGTCTGGTGAGGGGTCAGCGGTCGTCGTCAGCCAAGAGACTACGGGCACGGTCGAAAGCGTGTCCTTCGAACAGGGATACGCCGTACTGAAACTCGACAATGGAGTTTCCGTCCCGGTGTCGGATCTGCTGCGCGTGCAGTCATCAAACTCGAGCATCTAGGAGAAAAAAGAACATGGTTTTCAGAACACTCAACACTGGAGCTGCCGGCCTGCGCGCGCACGGTGAGGCCATCGGTGTGGTCGGTGACAACATCGCCAACGTCAACACGGTAGGTTTCAAGAACCAGCGCGTCGTGTTCAAGGACATGTTCCTGCAGCAACTCGGCGGGACCAGCGGAGGAGGCAATGGCGTGCGTGTCGGTGGCGTGCAACAGGTTTTCACGCAAGGTGCCCTGTCCAGCACGGGCGTTTCGACCGACTTAGCGCTCAGCGGTGACGGGTTCTTCGTCGTCAACGGCGACGTCGGCGGCTTGTCGGGCAACTTCTACACCCGCGATGGACGTTTCACCGTGGACGCCGACGGCAACCTGGTCACGTCGACTGGGCTCGAGGTGCAAGGGTACGCGGCTAACGGCGACGGGACGTTCGCAACGTCACTGTCGACGCTTCAGATCCCGACGGATCCGCTTGCGCCGAAGGCGTCCGAGACCCTCGCTCTCAGTGCCAACTTGGACTCCAACTCGGTCGTGCCGGCGGACGCGTGGGATGCCCAGGACCCCGAACTGGGATCGAACTTTTCGACCTCGATGACGGTCTACGACTCGCTCGGCAACGCCCACTCCGTCGACGTCTACTTCAACAAGACCGGCGACAACACCTGGGACTATCACGTGCTGGCGAGTGGTGATGACATCTCACCCGCTCAGCCCGGGCAGAACGTGGAGATAGGCAACGGGTCGATGACGTTCAACAGTTCGGGTGCGCTCGATGATTTCTCGGAGACGACCCCCGTCACCGTGTCTTACGCTGGAGCTTCCGCGGGACAACCCGTGACGCTGGACTTCGGCAGCTCGCTCGCAAGCGGCGGTACGGGGCTCAACGGAATCACTCAGTTCTCTGCAACCTCGGCAGTCACCGCGCAGTCGCAAGATGGTTACCCTGCGGGCGACCTCAACGGCATCGTGATCAACCAGCGTGGCGTGATACAGGGCGTTTACACCAACGGCGAGACGGCCGCCATCGGCCAGGTCGCTGTCGCCAAGTTCGCAGCTAATGACGGACTAGCGCGCACGGACGGCGGGCTGTGGTCGGCGACGACCGAAAGCGGTGAGCCCGCCATCGGCGAGCCGGGGAGCGGCGGCCGCGGGTTGGTGAACTCGGGTGCGCTCGAGAGCAGTAACGTGGACATCGCCGAAGAGTTCGTGAACCTGATCGAATACCAGCGCGCGTACTCAGCGAGTGCTCGAACCATCACGACCGCAGACGAAATGCTGCAGGAACTCGTCGCACTCAAGCGCTGAACAGAGGAGCTCTCGTGGCTGAAGAAAAGGCAGAGGACACCCCGCCGCAAGCGGCGCCGCCCAAGAGTAAGAAGCTGCTTTGGGGGCTCGCCACCTTCGTTTTGGTGGCCGCTGCGGGGGTCGGAGGAGTGTTCGTCGGCCCGGCGCTGGGTCTGTTCAACGCGACCGCCGCTCCAGCGGAGGACGCGCCGGGCGAAGCAGAGGCAGAGCCGACCGAACAAGCCACGCCAGCAGGTAAACCTGCCAGTGTGGTCAACATGATGCCCATCGTCGTAGACATCCGCGACGCCAGCCACATGCTGCATCACTTGAAGGTAGGGCTGAGCGCCGAGCTCCCGGAAGGGGTCACCAACGACCAGTTCCGTCAACTCGAGCCACGCGGGCGAGAAGCTGCGATCGCCTACCTCAGGGGGCTCACCTTCGAGCACGCGACTCAGCCAGATCATTTTCCCAAGATTCGCGACGAACTGCGCGACACGATGATCAAAGCCATCGGCAAGGACCTGACCCTAGGCATCGTCATTACGGACTTCGTTGCACAATGAGCAGAAGCGAACCGGTTAAGCCCATCGATTTGACCGGCCGTGAGCAACACTTGCGCACGGCCCTGCGGGGGATGGACAAGGTTGCCGATCGATTCTGCACCGTTGGCAAGCGGTCGTTACCCTTCTTGCAGCGGCAGCGAGGTCGTTTGCTCGCACAGCCAGCGACGGTCCACGAAGACACAGCCAGCGACGCCCTGGAGGGTTCATACGTCGTGGACTTCAGAGCGCCGGACGGTGAAACCTGGGGGCTTCTGTTTCTGGACGCCCGTGCGGTCTCCGTCGTCTTGGATGGCGCCCTGGGCGCACCCTGTGACGGAGTTTCGCCAGAACCTGCTGGTGCTTTGACCGCCGCTCAGGACGCCGTCGTGAGGCGTCTGGTACGCGTGCTTGCGCAAGCTTTTGCGAATGTCGTGCTCGGCCAGCTCGAACTCGAGCTGAACATCACGCGCTTCGAGCGCGCGCAACCCGAGTACACACCGCCAGAAGGCGGCATCTATTCGTTTTGTACATTCGAAGGGGTCTGCGGACCTGCACGCATTGGATTGGCCCTCTCGATCGAGGCGCTGACGACGCGTGATTCGGCGCACGACCAGCTGGCGCTCGACGCCGACTCGCCGCAGATGGTCGAAGCTTTGACTCAGGTCGAACTCGAACTACTCGCGGAGCTGGGCACGACCGAGGTGCCCCTCCAACAGGTTTTGAATCTGAAGGTGGGCGACGTGCTGCGTCTCAACCGCGCAGTGGATGACTTGGTGTGTGTGTCTCTGGGAGGTGTACCCAAGATGTTTGGCTCTCCCGTCATTTCCCGCGGTCAGTTCGCCATCGAGATTCGAGAGTGGCACGAGTTGTGAATAGCTGGTCCGCATAAGGACCAACTATGAACATCACGCCTTCCGAATCACCCAACGCCCCCGAAGCAGCTCAAGCCCAGGCACCGATGCCCGCAGAGCCCATCGCGCAAGCGCGTGGCCCAGCGCGCCCGACGATCGACGGACTTTCCTTCGTGATGGACGTGCCGGTCAAACTCACGGTCGAAATCGGCAGAAAAAAGGCGCGAATCGCGGAGATTCTCAAGGTCGAGCGAGGTTCGGTGCTCGAACTCGACAAAGCCAGCGGCGAGCCTCTCGACATCTACGTCAATGATCGACTCGTAGCTCGCGGCGAAGCCGTGGTGGTCGGTGAGCGCTACGGTGTTCGTGTACTCGAGGTGCTCGTCGAGAACCTGACGGGGGCGACAAAATGATGACGCGATCACGCACCCTGGCTGCGCTTCTGCTGAGCTCCGGCTTCTTGCTCGGCAACGCTGCTTCCGCGAAGCCGTCAACCGTTCAGCCTGCCCCCGCAGTCGCCGCGCCGACCGCTGCTGCTCAGCCGCAGGCGACGGCCAATGTGGCTCCCGCTGACGCACCCTTCGTCGCAGTGCCGACCGCCACCCAGGCCGCTGCCGCTGCCGCGCCGCTCCAAGTCCCCGTTGGCCCATTGCCCGCGCCCGCAGCGGCACCAGCTGCTGAACCTACGGAGTGGTTGCGTCCGCCTACGTCCGGGGCCGCCGCGTGGACCAGCTCGAACGACAGTTCCATGACGGGCGTCAAAGCAGCTGCGGCTGTCATCACTTTGGCTGCGCTGGTAGGCGTCGCGCTGTTCGCCCGACGCAAGCGAGGCGGGAGTGCACCCGCTCCACAGCTCAACTTCAAGCTGGTTTCCAAGGTGCGTGTCGGTGCGAAAGCCGACGCCGTCGTCGCCCAAGTGGGCAGTCGTTTCGTGCTGCTCGGAGTCACTGATACGAACGTCACCAAACTCGCTTGGCTCAAAGCCGACGAGGTGTTCGCACGCGACGAGGCCCCAGCCACGACTGCAAGCGGCAACGCTCAGGGAACCTTCGGTGCCATGTTGCATGATGCCCTGGGGCGCAACGAGGAGCGTTCCACCGCGACCCTCCTCGCGGAACGCCAAGCGCGTGATCCAGTCGACCTACGTTCCACGGTACGTGAGCGTCGGCAGGCTGCGGGACGACCACTTTCCAGCGACGTCGAAGATCAGGCGGCGCAGCTCGTCCGTCAGTTGAGGAACGCACGCTCGTGAACGCTCTTGGGGCCCTGAGCGGCGCAGGCGAACTTGCTGCGCCGCTGAAGATCCTACTGCTGCTGACGCTGCTCGGCCTGCTGCCGGCGATCATGGTCACCATGACCTCGTTCGTGCGGACCGTCGTCGTGCTGTCGTTCGTACGCCAAGGCGTGGGTGCTCCGCAAACCCCTCCGAATCAGGTGATCATCGGGTTGTCGTTGTTCCTGACCCTCTTCACGATGGCTCCCGTCTTGGATCAAATTCGAGTGGACGCCTACGAGCCGTATCAAGCGGGTGAGATCACCGACTTGGAGTCCCTCGAGCGCGCTTCTCAGCCGATCAAGCGCTTCATGCTGCGCCAAACGCGTGAGGCTGATCTGCTGCTGTTCTACGACGCGACGAACACCCCCCTGCCCCAAACTCCCGAAGAAGTGCACTTCCGCATCGCATTGCCCGCGTTCGTGATTTCGGAGCTCACCACCGCGTTTCAAATGGGCGTCATGATCCTGATCCCATTCTTGGTCGTCGACGTTGCCGTCGCGTCGCTGCTGATGAGCATGGGCATGATGATGGTGCCCCCCACGACCCTCTCGCTGCCCATGAAACTACTGCTGTTCGTGATGGTCGATGGCTGGAACTTGATTGCCGGATCTTTGATGAAGAGCTACCTATGAGTGTCGACGCCGCTATCGATCTGTTCATGGCCGCGATGCTCGTGGCCGCGAAAATCGCAGGACCGCTGCTGTTGACCGCGCTGCTCGTTGGGCTCGTCGTCGGCGTGCTCCAAGCTGCGACTCAGGTCAACGAAGCTAGTATCAGCTTCGTCACGAAGCTACTCGCCGTTGGCGCGGTAATCGTGGCTACGGGTTCGTGGACTCTCACTCAGCTGGTGGATTACACGGCGCGCAACTTCGCGTCCATCTCTCAGGTCACGAAGTGAATGCTTTCGAGGACGTGGTCACCCAATGGCTATTGATCGAAGCGTCGCGATTCGTACTGGTATCCACCCGAATCGCCGCCATGATGGCCGTCGTACCCATGCCTTGGGCACGTGCACCGCTGCGAGTTCGCGCGGGATTGGTCATGGTCATCACGTTCGCTGTTTTCGATCGCGCCGCGGTTCCCGCCGAGACCTCGGTGATCACTTGGAGCGTGTTGCTACTGGGTGAAGCGGTGATCGGGGCGGCAATCGGGTTCGTCGTGCGCTTATTTCTGAGCGCACCAGAGGTCATGGGCGGAGCGATATCGCCGAACATCGGTTTGGGCATGGCCCAGGTGTTCGACCCGACTCAGGCGGCACCTGAACCCATCCTCTCGAAGATCTTCGTCTTGTTGGCGATCTTGCTGTCGCTCAGCATCGGCGTTCACAGATGGCTGATCGGGTCCGTGATTCGCAGCTTCGACCTCGTGCCGATTGGCGCTCCGCTGAACCTCGCGGAGTCGTCGTCGGTCCTGTTGAACTTGTTCGTGGGGGCGTTCGAGTTGGGTGTTCGACTGTCGCTACCGCTGCTAGCCATTCTGTTCGTCGTGCAGTTGGCGTTGGCATTCATCTCTCGTGCTGCGCCCGCGATGCAGATCTTCAGCGTCGGGTTTGCGGTCACCCTGCTGGTGGGTTTCGGAACGCTGATCCTCACGTTGCCCGACACCGCGCACTGGCTCATCGCTGCAACGTCCGACTTCGGATCCCACGCGGCTCAACTGCTCGACGCTCTCGCGAAGTAACGTGTCGGACGCCGAAGACAAGACAGAGGAGGCGACTCCAGAGAAGCGCCGGAAGGCACGCGACGAAGGGCAGTTTGCGCGTGGCAGAGACAGCGCGGCGACCGCAGCCTCGCTGGCCGTGATTGCGGTGCTGGCACTGACGGCGACTCACCTCGTGGAGCTGCTCAGTACCTTCATGATCCAGTGCTTGACGAACCCCTATCCGAGCCAGGATTGGTCCGACTTGATCGGTCAAACCCTTGCGACGCTGGGGCGATTGGTGTTGCCCTGCGCCGCGGCTGCTGCGACTGCTGCCATCGCCGTGGGAGTTGCGGAAGCGGGTTTTCATCCGAACTTCGAGCTGCTCGCACCGAAGTGGGAGCGGCTTGATCCGATAGCGAAGCTGAAGAACCTATTTTCGCCTACGAATGCACTGGTCAGCACGGTGCTCTCGTTGCTGAGAGTATTTGCGGTGTCGCTAGTTGCCTACTCGGTCACCAAGGACAGTTTCTCGGAGCTGCTGCGTATCGGGCAGGCCAACCTCGCGGCGGGAACGATAGCGGCGGTCGATGCGGCGCTGCGACTAGCGGTTTGGTCCAGTCTGGCGCTGGCGTTGTTGGCGGCCGCCGATTACGCGTACAACGTCTTCAAGCACAACAAACAACTCCGCATGTCTCGTCAAGAACTGAAGGACGAGATGAAGCAAGCGGAGGGCAATCCCGAAATGCGCGCTCGACGCAGGATGCGGGCACGCGAGCTGGTCAACAAGGGCCTGGCGAAACAAGTGCGGGAGTCTGACGTCGTGGTGGTCAATCCGACGCACTTCGCCGTCGCGTTGCGCTACCGCCCGAGTGACGGCGCACCTGTAGTGGCTGCAAAGGGTGTGGACGATGTCGCCCTACAGATCCGCAAGCTTGCAGGGGACTACGACGTCACCATCGTGGAGAACAAGCCTCTGGCGCGGGCGCTCGTGGCCAGCGCCCGAGTAGGTCGCGCGATTCCGTTGGAGTTCTACACTGCGGTGGCCGAAGTGCTGGCGTTCGTGTACCGCGTTCGAGGCCGCGGTCTCACCGCGTGAGTCCAGCGCCAGGATTCTGACGTGGCAGCTGGGCGAGCGTCAGCCGCTTGGCGCGGGACTGTTCGTTCCAGCGTAACGCTTTGGGAAACCACGGAATTCGCGCTGGCCCATCCGTTGCATACACGCACCGCGTGGAGACCGGACCTGGCGCAGCCAACCCGACCCGTACCAGTCGTCTAGAACTGGTCGTACCGCTCGGCATCGTCGGCATCGTCTTGATGATGGTGTTGCCGCTGCCACCCATCGTGATCGACTTTCTGCTGGCGCTGAGTTTGGCGTTGGCCATCGGAGTGTTCCTGATCGGCCTGTTCATGGAGGCGCCGCTCGAGTTCAGCTCGTTTCCAGCGGTGGTTCTGGTGGCCACCTTGTTGCGGCTTTCGCTCAACGTCGCGACTACACGATTGATCCTTCTCGAGGGTGCCGATGGTGAGGGCGCGGCCGGTCGAGTCGTGGAAACGTTCGGGCGCATCATCGTCGGCGGCAACGTCGTGGTTGGCTTGGTCGTGTTCCTGATATTGGTCGTGATCAACTTCGTGGTCATCACCAAGGGTGCTGGCCGCGTGGCGGAGGTTGCAGCACGCTTCGCTCTAGACTCGTTGCCCGGCAAGCAGATGGCGATCGACGCCGATCTCAACGCGGGCAACATCAGTGCAGACGTCGCGCGCACACGTCGCACTGAGCTCGAGCGGGAGATGGACTTCTACGGCGCGATGGACGGCTCAAGCAAGTTCGTCAAAGGTGACGCGATCGCTGGCTTGTTGATTACGGGCGTCAACTTGGTGGGCGGTCTATTGATCGGGCTCAGCGGCGGGATGAGCTTCGGCGAAGCCGCTGAAGCTTTCTCCATTCTTTCCGTAGGTGACGCGCTCGTCTCACAGATGCCAGCGCTGCTGATCTCGACTGCTGCTGGTGTGGTGGTCACTCGTTCTGCGACGGGGCAGCCGTTGGGCCGCGCCGTCCAAACCCAAATGCTCGGGAGTCGGCGCGCGACGATGACGACGGCTGCCGTGCTGGGGTTCATCGGATTGATTCCGGGTATGCCCCTGCTGCCCTTCTTCGGGCTCGCGGCTTTGTTGGGCTACAGCGCGTACAGCAACACGCCTCAGCCTGCGGCCTCGGATGCCATGCTGCTCCCCGAAGCGGCGAACGATGAACCCGCTCCAGCCGACGAGATCGAGAGCGCACTCAGCTTGGACGTTCTCACTCTGGAAGTCGGGTACGAGCTGGTCTCCGTAGTCGACCCCCAAATGGGCGGTGATCTGGTCGAGCGCATCGCATCCTTACGCAAGGAAATCGCGAGGGAGCTTGGGATTGTCGTTCCACCCGTTCACATCAAGGACAACCTACACCTGGGGCCTTCCAACTACAGGTTACTGTTACTCGGAACGGAGATCGCCAAGGGATCGACGCGTGCTGGCAAACTGTTGGCGATTCAAGGGCCCACTACTCCCTCTCACATCGAGGGTGAAGAAACCTTGGACCCGGCGTTCGGTACGCCTGCGGTTTGGATCACTGAAGGCGATCGCGAGTATGCCGAGGCGCTCGACTACGTCGTCGTCGACCACGCCACGGTGATTGCGACTCACCTTTCCGAATCGGTACGGCGCCACGCGCACCAAATCCTGGGGCGCACGGAGCTGCAGCATCTGCTGGACACGTTCAACCAGAACAATCCCCGCCTGGTCGACGATTTGGTCCCGAATCTCCTGTCACTGGCGGAAGTGCTCTCGGTGTTGCGCAACCTCTTGAAAGAAAGCGTCTCCGTTCGAGACCTACGCACGTTGCTCGAGACGCTCCACGAGTTGGCCCCATCGACCCGCGACGTCGAGCAACTCACCGAAGTGGTTCGTCAGCGGTTGTCTCGGCAGATCACTCAGGCGTTCACCGGGCAAGACGGCAAGATTCATTGCCTCGTGCTGCACCCCGACGCTGAGGACGTGTTTCGGCGCTCGCTGCGAGACATCAACGCGGGAACTGGCGGGGCGTTGGATCCAAACGTCGTGGGTCGTCTCGGGCGTGCTCTAGAACAATGCGTGTCGCTGATCGAGCAAGCCGGGCACAAACCTTGCTTAATCACAAGTCCAGACCTTCGACGTTACGTGAGGGCATTCGCTGAACGGCGTACCCCACACCTGGCAGTCATCTCGTTCCGAGAAATTGAACCCAGCGTCGAGCTGATCCCATTCGAAACCGTATCCGCCGACAGACCGGCAAGTTGAATCAAGGAAACTGAGCAGTGCAATACGACACATACCGCGGAGATACGATGCTTGAGGCACTGGCGCGAGTGAAGGCTTCATGTGGCGACGACGCCGTGATCAAGGCCACGCGCAAGGTTCAACCCGAGCGCGGAACGTTTACGAGGCCTTGGATAGAAGTGCTGGCTGCGCCTGGGGCCCCGCGCGATTCCGCTGTGGGTGCCGGTCCGTCACGCAGCCCGCAGCGTCAATCTTCCAACGCCTCGGGTGTCAACCAGTCGACGTCTGACGCCGCGAGTTCCCTCGAGCGAAGAGTCATGGAACTGACGCGCATCGTCGGCGAACTGAGCATGGCGACCAAGCCATGCGATCGCGCGGACGCCATGCTTCGGGCAGCTGGACTCGAGGCTCCGCTGTCTGAGGAGCTGAGTCGCGACCTACCTTTCGCGCAGGATGTTCAGCGGAAACTCATGGCTCACGTGCTGCGCGGCAGGATCGCTGCTTGCGTAGAGACCAAGCCAGACTTGCTCGAGCAGAAAGGCCCGCGCATCGTTGCCTGCGTAGGACCGACGGGCGCTGGAAAGACGACCACTTTGGCCAAACTAGCCGCGCGAGCGCGACTCGAACATGGCAAGCGCGTGGGTGTCATCAGCCTGGACACCTTCCGCGTGGGTGCGGCGTCGCAGTGGGAACGATACGCCCGTCTGCTCGACATCCCGTTTCACACCGCGTCGAGTCAGGAGCAGGCCGACGCTGCGCTGCAGGCGCTCACGCGATGCGACCTGATCCTGATCGATACGGCGGGTAATCTCTCGAACGCGGGCGTTCACCGAGAACGTACTACCTCCATGTTGCGTGCGCTCCCCGACCGAGACCTCGAGACCTTGTTGGTGCTTCCTGCTTGGTTGCGAGGGCGCGACGCACTGCGAATGGCAGAACAGTTTGCAGAGCCGAAACCTACGGGCATGGTCCTGACCAAAGTCGACGAAACCGAATCGTATGGGGGTGGGATTCAAGCCAGCGTCATGCACTCACTCCCAATCGCCTACGTTTGCGATGGGCCGCACGTACCGAACGACATTCATTGGCGTAGTTCGACCGAGTTGGCGGAGCTGCTGCTCCCATCCGAAGGCGGCCAATGAGTTCGACTGCGTTGCAGCAGGCGCCTCCCACACCTGAGGAGATCGCCTTTCAAAAGCGGTTCCTTCCGCTCGTGCGACGGATTGCGATGAAGACCGCCCGCCGCTTGCCGTCGACCATCTCCGTGGACGACTTGGTGGGGATTGGTTGGGTAGGTCTGCTCAACGCGTGGAAGACCGACCATGGGCAGATGAACGATGAGCAGGTGGAGGCGTTCTGCGCCTATCGCGTTCGTGGCGCGATCTTGGATCACTTGCGCACATTGGATCCGATGTGTCGCCGGCTGCGCGGCGCTTCGCGTCGAATTTCTTCGGCCATTTCCACCCTGGAAGCCAGGCTGATGCGGGCGCCAGAGAGTTCCGAGATTGCGGGTGAACTCGGGGTGCCAGTCGAGGAGTACCTCGAGCTGCTCAGCGAGATCAGTCGTGCGGGAATGGCATCACTCGACGTCGCCGAACTTCCTTCTCACGCGGAAGCCGAGCGCACGCCAGAAACCTTGTTTGGCAAGAAGGAGCTCAACGAGGTCGTAGCGGCCGCCATCGAAGAGTTGCCTGAGCGTCTGCGCGTCGTCTTGGCGCTCTATTACACCGAAGACTGCACGCTGCGCGAGATCGGTGAAGTTCTCGACGTGACCGAGTCGCGTGCTTGCCAACTGCACAGTGAGGCGATCCATCGCGTTCGCAGCAGGATTCATCGCTCCAGCCGCCGACAGGGGCGCTTGTCATGAGCAACGGTATTTGGTCTGCGGCCTCCGGGGCAACGGCGCAGCTGCACATGCTCGATGTCGCCGCCAACAATCTGGCGAACGCGTCGACTCCTGCATTCCGCGGGGATCGTGCAGTGTTCAACGAGAGAATGGTCGATGCCGAGCGCGCGGGCAACGCACGTGAGTATCGCCGTTACACGACGATGAACACTGCTTCTCCCGACATGTCGCAAGGCAGTCTCAAAGAAACTGGCAGGCCACTCGACATCGCATTGGAAGGTGAAGGCTTCTTGGTCGTCCAGACTGACGAGGGCCAAAGATACACGAGAGCGGGTAGCCTTCATCGAAGTGTAGACGGCGCACTGCTATCCACGGACGGCGCCCCGCTACTGGGTGAAGACGGTCAACCTCTGCAGGCACCTCCCGAGGAACAGCTGACGATCGCGCCCGACGGATCGGTGCTCGCAGGCGAGTATCCGATCGGAAAGCTGAAGATCGTCAATTTCGATCGACCCGAGACGCTGGTGAGGGTCGGGCAAACGCTGTACGCGCGCGGTCCGGGTGCTGTCGAGACGGTAGCCGCCGAAACCACCGTCGTTGCGGGAGCGCTCGAGATGTCGAACGTATCGGTCGTCAAAGGCATGGCTGACTTGGTCACGGCAACGCGAAGTTTCGAAGCGTTGCAAAAGGTGATCGATACGTTCAGTGAAACAGAGCGCCGCGCCGCAATGGGAATCATGGGCAGAAGATAACGATTCGATGAGTCGACTCGAGGAGACAATGGCAACCATATCCATCAACAATACCAGGTTCGGTAACGTATCCGTCCCCGCTGACACCGTAGTCACGTTCACCAAAGGCCTAATCGGTTTCGGCGACGTCACTCGCTTCGTACTATTGAAAGCCAAGGAAACCGTTTACTGGTTGCAGGCCGTCGACCTGCCCGGCCTGGCGCTACCGTTGGTTCCAGCCAACCTCGTCGATTCGACGTATTCGGAGAACGTCGAAGTCACCCAGACTCGCGCGGAACATCTCGCCGATGCATCGGACGAAACCACGGCGTTTCTAGTGTTGAACGCGCCAGCGGGTCGTCGCCCGACCGTGAACATGATGGCGCCAATCTTCATCGACCCGGTGAACACGGTGGGTTGCCAAGTGCTCATCGAAAGTAACGACCTTCCTCTCGAGTTCGAGTTCGAGCGAATCGCCGCCGAGCCTGCGCAGGCCGAAGCTGAAAAGGCCGAGCAAGGTGCACCCCAACCTCGCGAGTAGGTCGTGTCCAAGCGCAGCAGCCCCAACAACCCCAAAGTGCTTTGTGTCGCTCAGGATGTGGCGCTGCTCGGCGACCTCGCTCTGACCTTGCGGCGCAGCTTTCTCGTCGAACGCACCAGCAGCGCGGAGGAGGCAATCGATGTGTTGTCGTTCGACGGGGACATTCGCGTAGTCGTCGCTGACACGCGCGTAGCGGGAGGCAGCGGTCTCGAGCTGCTCTCCAAAGCTCGGGAGATGGCCCCGGAGGTCATACGTGTGCTGCTGGTCGAAGCTGCGGAGTGGACTGCGATTGCAGGAGGTCTGGATTCGGGGAGCCGCATACGTTTACTCGTCAAACCCTGCCCACCGAACACCCTCGTGGAGACGGTGCGAGAAGGCTTGGACTTTCTCGATCTTCGAACTGCTCGCCAGCGGATTCTCGAAGAAACCTTGCGTGGCAGCGTGGAAACGTTGATGGACGCACTCTCACTAGCCAATCCGGATGCCTTCGGCACTGCACGGCGTGTTCAGGAAAATGCCGTCGCACTGGCGACCAAGCTAGGCTTGCCGGATCGCTGGCAGATAGAACTTGCCGCACTGCTATTCAACTTGGGAGCAGTGACCCTATCGCGCGAGCTGCTGTCGAAGGCCAACTCGGGTAAGCATCTCAACGACACCGAACGTGCGGAGCTGGCGCGCGCTCCCGACGTGTCTGTTCAGTTGCTGCGCCACATTCCGGGACTGGAAGACGTCTGCGCCATCATCGAATCGTTGGGCGCTGAAGCTTACGCGAAACGGGGTGACCGAAAGCCGACGGGCATTCAAGCGGCGGTGTTACGAGCTGCCACGGACTTCGAGACACTCCGTTCCCTGGGCTACGCCGACGACCTGGCGATCGAGGTCATGCGGGGGACACACGCTCGTTACCACGTCAGCGTGCTGGAGGCGTTGTCACAAACGTTGGGAGAGCCCGCCGAGGACCGAGAGATGCGCGAAATGCCGATTCGGTTGGTGCGACCCGGCATGGTGTTCGCTGACGACGTGAAGACGAAGAACGGCGCCATGTTCGTGACCAAGGGGTTCGTCGTGACACGCAGTTTCGCGCAACGAGTTCGCGGCTTTCGGCCAGGGTCGGTGCGTGAGCCCGTGAGAGTTCTGGTGCCACGAGCGAGCGTCAGTACCTCGAACACGCCCCGCATCGACTCCAGCGGCCCAAGCTCCTTGGGCGAGCGAAGCGGTGACTACGCGAGCCCTCCCTCGACACAACCGGGCGATAGCTTGGGACCCAAGTCGAGCTGGAGCGGTACCACGACGCGGGCGCGCGGCGGTGATGCCTGAGCATCGCAACGGCCATGCCGCTCGCCGTCAACGACTTGACGTGGGGTGTCAGCGGCAAGGCGCTCGTCGGCGAAGCATTCGAATCGTGCCCGTCGACTCCGCGGGTGCTGAAGCGTTTTCGGGGCCGAGCGGGTTGGTACGCGACTTGCTCCAGTGTGCTTCGGCAGCCAACTAGTCTCATGCAAGCGATTAACCCAGTCACCCAGAGCACACATGCTCCCACGCAACCAGTTGCTCAGGTGTCCGGAGAGCGTTTTGCCAATGCATTGAATCGAGCGCAGGCCCCTTCCGCTCAATACAAGCTGGTCGAGGCGACGCGCACGCCACTGACGGGGGGCCAAGCGGCAGATGCCATCACCACCGCCTACACCGAAGCCTATGGTTCACCTCCGAGTCGCAACACGGTTGCCGTTCTGACGTCGCACTGGGCACTGGAGACGGGACGCGGTGCCAAGATGTACAACTTCAACTTCGCGGGTATCAAGGGATCGGGCCCCAGCGGCATGAGTGCCGCCTACAAGACCCGTGAGGGGTGGGGGGAGAACGCCGTCAAGATCGTCGATCGCTTTCGGGCGTACGGCAGCGCTGCAGAAGGGGCGGCGGACTACCTGAGCCTGCTCGAACGCCGCTACCCCGAGGCGTTGGAGTCTGCCAAACAGGGTGACCCCGAGGCCTTCGTCAGCAATCTGAAGCGGAGGCGTTACTTTACGGGCAACGAGCAAGCCTACACGCGCTCCGTCGCCAGCATGACGCGTACCGCGCTGGCGGAGAGTCCCGCAGCGCTTTCCGCCAGTGGTGTGGGTGAGGGGCGAACGAGCATGATGTTCGCGTCCCTCGAGCTGCATGAGCCGCCACGCACGATGGGCTCGGGCGCGCTTTTCGATAGTGCTCAGGAGCGGTTCGCGCCTGTCCCGCTGCCGCTCGACGGGATGTCGGCAGTGGCTGACGAAGTGAGTCGCGCTGCGCTTCGAATCTTGACTGAGGCACCTGATCGGCAGGGCAACGCCGCGCAGCGAGGTCCGCTGGACCGCGGCATGACAACGGACTTCGAACATCGACACGAGATGGAGACACGACGTGGATAAGGCGACACTCATTGGCATCATCAGCGGATTCGGTCTGATCCTCGGATCGATCTTGCTCGGTAGCGGTCTCGGTGCGTTCTTGGATGTTCCCAGCGCACTGATTGTCGTCGGTGGAACGATATCCGCGACGTTGATCATGGAGCGCTTGGAGAACGTCGTCGGGGCAGCAAAGGTTGCCAAGAACGCGTTCTTCACTCGACAGTCGCGTGTGAGCGATACGATTTCGGTGATCTTGCGCTTGTCTAACCTGGCTCGACGCGAGGGCATGCTGGCGCTCGAGAACGAGGCTGTCGAGGATCCCTTTCTTGCCAAGGGCATTCGCATGGCCGTCGACGGTTTGTCGCAGGAAGAGATCAGCGAAACGCTTCGCGCCGAGCTGGTGAGTATGAAAGATCGCCACCAGCGCGGTCAGAAGCTGTTTCGGTTCATGGGCACGACGGCTCCATCGATGGGTATGATCGGCACGCTGATCGGCTTGGTGCAGATGCTTCAAAGCTTGAACGATCCGTCGTCGATCGGGCCTGCGATGGCTGTTGCGCTGCTCACGACGATGTACGGCGCCGTGCTCGCGTTCGTCGTTTGCAATCCAATTGCGGAAAAGCTTCAGAATAGAAGTCGAGAGGAGTCGGCGTCGATGCTGATCGTGATTGAAGGCATCGAGGGTATCGTAAAAGGACACAACGCTGCTCTCATCAAAGATCGCTTGGAAGCACGTCTGGCCCCCAAAGCGCGCACTGTGGAGCAAGAGCCCGCTGCAGCCTGAACAGGCGGAAGTAGTCGCAGGAGTGTTGACTTATGATTGGTGATGAATCGCTCAATGAGGATGACGACGTCGAAGAAGGGGCACCCGCCTGGATGGCCACGTTCAGTGACCTGGCCACTTTGCTGCTCACGTTCTTCGTCTTGTTGCTCTCTTTTGCCAACATGGACATTCAGAACTTTCGAACCGCGCTGGGCTCGGTGAAGGAGGCGTTCGGCGTCCAATTCGACGCTGTCGGAGAGTTCGAGGCGCGAGCCACCACGCCCGTCGAGCTCTCGCCGAAGATGTCGCAAACCACGTTGAAGCCGGACACGCTGGACTACAAGGCCGTTGCGCTGAGTTCCGTCAAAGCCTTCGTGAAGAGCAAGGGTATGAATCGGCAGATCGAGGTGTTCGGGACACCGCGGGGAATCGTGTTGCGCATGAAGGACATCCTGCTCTTCGAAACGGGTTCGAACGAGGTGCAAGAGAGCGGCAAACCCATGCTCGATATGATCGCGGAGCTGTTCTCCATGTTCGACGGGCAGCTCGACATTCTCGGCCATACCGACAACAAGCCGATCAGGACGTCACGGTTCCCTTCGAACTGGGAACTCTCCACGGGCCGAGCCGTTTCGGCGATGCGCTACATCACCGACGTGCGAAACGCAGACGTGCAGCGAGTTCGGATCGGCGGATACGCACACATGCGACCGATCGCTTCGAACGAAACCGAAGACGGTCGCGCCACCAACCGACGCGTCGAGTTCATGTTCGAGTACCCGGAAGCAGACAAGGCGGGTTCGCGAATGTTCAGAATCCCGCTGGGTGGAGGCTCACCGCGACCCTGAGTCGCTGAGCACGATTGATGGCGGACAAGTCCTCATCCAAACGGCCGAGAGAATTCGGTGGTGCCCTGGCAGCTGGAGCGCTGATCGCAGAGAAGTATCGCATCGAAGGTTTGCTGGCGAGCGGCGGAATGGGCGCCGTCTTTCTGGCAAGCGACGCCGCGCTCGATCGAAAGGTGGCGCTCAAGGTGTTGCTGCCCGAGCATCGTACCGACGAGGAATGTATCGCTCGCCTGATGCGCGAGGCCAAAGTAACGGCGAGATTGCAGAGCGAGCACGCACTTCGTGTCTATGAAATGGGCCAGCACGACGAGGTGGGGCCCTACGTGGTGCTGGAGTTGCTCGATGGCGTTGACCTGGTGAACCTGCTCAAGCGCGATGGGCCGGTTGCTCTGGAGCAAGCAATCTTGCTGATCTTGCAGGCTTGCGAGGTGATAGCCGAAGCGCATGAGCGTCGTATCGTTCATCGCGACATCAAGCCTGCCAACCTGTTTCTGACCAGTTTTCCGAGCGGCGCGCCGAAGCTCAAGGTCCTCGACTTCGGGGTGTCGTCCGATCTCACGACGCGTGACGGCCTGTCGCTCACTCGAGCCGACACGATCCTCGGATCGCCCTACTACATGTCGCCAGAGCAGTTTCGCTCAGCAAAGGACGTCGACGAGCGTACGGACATTTGGTCTCTGGGAACGGTCCTCTACGAATTGACGACTGGCGTTCTACCCGTGGAGGGTGATTCTCTTGCTGAGCTTTCGGTGAAGGTGCTGACGCACGACGTTCCTCCGCCCTCCGTGCACATGCCCGCGTTACCACCAGCGTTCGATGCGGTCATTGCCCGGGCATTGTCACGTGCGGTGGGAGAACGTTACGCGTCGGCCAAGGAGTTCGCGGATGCACTACTCGAGCTACTGCCACTGGAAGTAGGGCGTGAGTCGCTACGCGTCGGTGCGGGTGTGGGCGAAGAGCGGCAGGATCCCGCAAGCTCATCGGTCCCCACGCCTTCCGTCACTGCACCTAGCGTGTCAGAAGCGACGCCAGCAAGACGTCGTTGGCTGATGCCGCTGCTGGCAGCGACTGCGGCGACTAGTGTTTTCGCCCTTGCAGCGGCAGCGTCCGCTCTGCTCAGCGCCGCTGAACCGAAGGGCGCGGAGAGGATGAACGAGAAAGACAGCGCCGGGGTCGAAACCACTACCCCGAGTCCAGACGCCCCGAGCGCTCTTGAACCCTTGGCGACTGGTGCCGTCAGCACCGAGGCTCCCCAGCCGTCTGCGGTCGAGGTCAGTCCTCCAGTCGAAGCAACGACGTCCGTTACGTTGTCGCCTGAACAAGTGCCCCCCGCAGAAGTAGCTCCTCCCAGCGAAACGGCGACCACGGCAGCCGCTCCAGAGGCAAGCGCCAAAGCGGAGTCACTCCCCTCGACGCAGGTCCAGAGCCCACCAACGACACCTTCACCCTACGATGATGACAGCAGCCGCGTCTCTGCAGCCGAACTCGCAAAACGTTGGGCGGAGCGCTGATTTCCCCTTTGCGATCACGATAGTCCAGATAGCGAAACACGAAACTGATGGCCGACCTTCTACTTCACAGCATGAGCGAGTTCCACGAGATCATATTCGAGCTGCTCGATCGAACGCAGCCCAAGACGATCATGGAGATTGGATCAGAGACGGGTATCGTCTCCGATCGACTCGTTAGCTACTGCCAGGAGCACAACGCCCGTTTGATCACGATCGAACCGATTCCTGCCGAGCACCTGATCGAGCGTGCGACGAACAGTGAAGCTTTCGACTTGGTCATAGGGCAAAGCATCGTGCACCTGCGAGAGCACGGCTGCGACGCTGACCTCGTTCTGATCGACGGCGACCACAACTACTACACCGTGTTCAACGAGTTATCACTCATTCAAGAATCGTGGGCAAAGGCTGGACGACACGGCATCATTCTGATGCACGACGTCGGCTTTCCGTGGGCGCGCCGCGACTTGTACTACGACCCGAGTTCGATTCCAGAAAGTGAGCGCCACCCGTACAGCTACGAGCTCGGCGTCACTCTGGACTGCACTGAGGCGATCCGTGGCGGGTTTCGGGGCGAGGGGCAGTTCGCATGCGCGCTGACCGAAGGCGGACCCAAGAACGGTGTGCTGACGGCGATCGAGGACTTCCTTGCAGCGAATGAACAGTACTCCTTCCGCCACATAGACGCGGTGTTCGGCTTGGGTGTGCTGTACCGCCGAGGAGGAGACTTCGCGCCGGCCGTCGAAAGCGTCTTCAATCGTTACGACACGGCGCTGCTTCGCCGCATGGAGCGAAATCGCCTGGAACTCTACCTCCGCGTGATCGAGCTGCAGGATCAGTTTGCGCTCATGCAGCAACGTAACTCTTGAGCTGAACCCATTCCTCCACGAGAAGATCATGAACTCGCTCGCATACACACCAGATCAGAAACTCCCACACGTCGGAACTGCGCTTCCCCATGAACTGCCGGAAATCGTAGAGCGCCTTGCGCCATCGCTCGAAGTGCTGTCCCTCGACTGTTTCGATACGTTGCTGTGGCGACGGACGTGCCTTCCGACGGACGTGTTCTACGATCTGCAGAACGAAGCTGAGTTTCGGACGTTGGGGCTGAGCGCCAAGCTTCGGAGAGATAGCGAAGCCCGGGCGCGCGCCACGACCTACGTCAGATCTGGTCACCACGAGGTAACCCTTGCCGACATCTATGGGACGTTCGGTCCCACGCTCGATGACGAAGCCCTCGCGCGCTTGCAGGAGCTCGAGTTGGAGGCGGAAGTGCGAGCGTGTTTCGCCCTGCCCGCCACCGTCGAAGCCATTCGCAAGGCAAAAGCAGCGGGGCTTCGCGTGGTGATAGTCAGTGACACGTACCTGACGCGCTCGCAACTGGAACAGCTGTTGGACAGGAGTCTGCCCGGGGACGTTCGTGGGGCCATCGAGCGGGTGTTCTGTTCGAGTGAGTATCGTCGTAGCAAGAGTGGGGGACTGCTCGAGGACGTCCGCCGAGAGCTTCAGGTAACAGCGGGGAAGATCTTGCACGTTGGTGACAACGAACACGCCGACTTCGTGTCAGCCAAGCGACTTGGTGCTCACGCTGTTCATCTGAACCAGTACACCAGGGAGACGAAAGAGCTCCTACGTCTCAACGCCGCGGCGCTGGGTACCCTGGACCCTCGCGTGCGCCACGAGCGTTCGCTGCCGAGTCCCTACCACGGCCTGCTGTCATCCCAGGAGCGAGAGCGTACTCCTGCCGAACGCCTGGGTTACTCTGGAGTCGGGCCCGTGCTCTACGCCTTCGGCCAGTTCGTGTTGTCGGAGATCGATGAGCTGCGCAAGTCGAGCGCTCGCGTCAAACCGCTGTTCCTGCTGCGTGACGCTCACTTGCCCCATCGAGTGTGTCAGGCGATCGCGGGGCAACCCGTTGGGCAAGAATGCGCGATCAGCCGCTTCGCGTCCATCGCGGCGTCTTTTCGCAGCCAAGCGGATGTCGAGAGCTACTTGGCGCGTTCTGCTGGAAGCTCACGTCTGGAGAGCTTGGCGAAACAACTCTTGCTCCCTGAAACGCGAGCCAAGCAACTGGTGCAGAAGGCGCGCAAGTCGAGGGACCCAGCTCGCGAGTTCGTTGCTCAAGTCCTGAGGCCGAGCGTCGTGCAGACGATCGTGTCCGCGAGCGCTGAGTACCGCAAGCGATTCTATCGCTACTTGACGTACCACTTGGGGGTCGAGCGCGGAGATACGTTGGTGTTCGTCGACCTCGGATACGAGGGAACCGCCCAACGTCAGCTGCAAGAGATGCTCGAACAAGACTTGGGAGTGCAGTTGGTCGGACGATACCTCCTCGTCTCGGCTACCGCGGGGTGGCAGAACACTCGCAAGGGGCTCTTCGACCCCTCGTGGTGCGATGACCGCGCGCTAGCGACGGTCGTACCGTACGTGGCTCTACTGGAAGACGTGTGCACCTGTGCTCAGGGCAGCGTGGTCGATTACGACCAAGACGGTAACCCCATCCGAGCCGGTCACGTGATCGATCCGGAGCAATTCGTCCGCATCGAGCCCGTTCAGGAGGAAACCGTAGGTTTCGCCAGAGACGCTACGTCGTTCTTCGAACTAGTCGGGGAGCCTGATCCGTCCGATTCGAGAAGCTACGCGCTGGGGGCGCTCGCCCGTCTTCTGTTCTTTCCCAGTGCAGAGGAGATTAGCTTCCTGGAAGGCTTTCGGCTCGACATGAACCTGGCGACGCTGGACTCGTTTGCTCTCTTCGATCGTGAAGCGGGGCTACGTGGCTTGCGTCAGCGTGGGTTGTTCTTCATGGAGAGAGATCTGGGCAGCCTGCGAATGAACTACCCCATCGAACTACGTTCTGCGGGTCTGGAGTTGGGGCTGACGCTGATGACGCAGCATCGCTATACGCTGGAGTTCACTCACGACGACCTTTCGATGCGCCAAGAGCTGGTGAAAGTGTTGGTTGTTCAGGGGGCTTCGAACGCGCTGAGTGAGATGAACGCGCTGGCGACTCACGATGGTTACTTCTCTTTGACGGTCCCCGTCGGTGCGCGAAACTTGGACATCGGCGTGCTCTTGGGAGTCAACTACAGCTGGGTCGAAATCGAGAGTGTTCACTTAATCAAAGCATCAGCTCTGCTCAGTGACCAAGAGTCGGCCAACACCGAAGTCATCGACCAGTTCGTGATGTTCGAAGGGATTACCCGGCACGGACGGCGAGTCTGCGAATGTCGCAACGCCGAGAGCTTCGTGTTCATCTCTCCAGGTCGTCTGCCATCGACGCAGAAGACGCCGAGCACAGAGCGATATGTCGTGCGCTTGGTCTTTCGACCGCTCGAACGGCGAACGGTAGAAGAGCAGTCAGCAGTCACGGCGCACTGAGTATGCGACGCGGGAAGCGCTGAGGGGGCAGCGAGTCCCGCTGACGTTGCCATCGCGACCCCTGCCCTTGGGCAGGGGTCAATCGCGCCCAGGGATCCGAACTCGAATGGGTTCGGCAACGCCTACGCCTGCGGCAAAGTGTCGAAGGCGCTCCAGCAGCGGACCGTTGAGCTCCCTACCCTGTTTGACCAAAACGTTGCCCGAACTGGAAACGACATCCTGTTCGAGCACCATGAAGCTTCGCAGCTCGGATAGCGGCAGCGCACGCACGCCCCCCAAGGTGGTTCGCTCCTTGAAGTCGCGCAACCGCTGCAGCAACTCTCGGTCGACCGTCGTCTGAGACCGCAGAAGACTTTGGACGGCCGCGGTAGGCGTAGTGCCGCCAATCACGAGCTCGTCGACCGCTAGCGCAACGGCCAGCAGATTACTTCCGAGCGCGATACGTTCGGCGTCGGTGTCTGGTAGGCTTCCAGACCAACGCGGTGGGTTGCGCTGAAGCCCGATCATCTGACTCACCGCGCCCACCCGAGGGATCTTGTCTAGCAGGCGCTGGCCTACTTCGGATTGGGCATCGAACATCGCCTGTTCGTGTCGGTCGAGCTCTTGCCCGGCGTACAATTTGTCCAAGGTGCTTGGCGGTAGTGTGATGCATCCCAATCGACATAGGGTCGCGGCTAGCTCGTACTGCCAAGAGTCCACGATGCCGAGGGATTTGCAGATGTGATTGACGTACTCTTTCAGTGCGCCCACTCGAGCGAACGCCGACGGCGTCGTCAGACTCATGACGTCGGCAAGCACGGCGACTGCGCCGTTGAGCGTGTTCTGGAGTAGCTCGCGCTCCGCCAGCGTCAGTTGGTACAAACGCACACCGTGTTCGACCGCGCCGAGCAGATCTTCGGGCGGACAGGGCTTGGAAAGAAAGCGATAGATCCGACCTTCGTTGATCGCGGCGACCGCGGATTCCAAGTCAGCTTGACCCGTCAGCAGAATCCGCGTCGCGTCGGGCTGCAAGTGGCGGGCGCGCCGCAGGAATTCAGCACCGTTCATTTGTGGCATGCGCATGTCTGAAACGATGACCGAAAACGCTCCGATCGATTCCAGCTGCTCCAGGGCCATGGCTCCGCTCGTGGCTAGATGCACTTCGTAGTGCATCGCCAGGTGGTTCTCGAGCCCATCCAACACGCGAGGTTCGTCGTCCACGCACAGGACGCGTAGCTGCTCGGTCGACTGTGCTGTCGATGCTTGGGTCGTGCTCACTGCTCAAACTCCCTTTCAACGAGTTGTTGCCACCCTGCCACTTGGTCTGCCACGCCCAGTCTCTCCAAGAACGCCGTATCCAGATTCGCGACCGTACCTCGCGCTCTGGCTTCGAATAACGCTACTGCCACGTGGACTGCCTCGGTGACGCCGAACTCAGTTCGCTCCGCATCGTCCAGATCGTGGTGGTGACAGACGGACTCCAGCACCGGGTAAGGCATTCCCCACAAGCCGAGCAAGTAGGCGCCGACTTCCGCGTGCGTGTGACCCAAGATCAACGCTTCGGCCTCCTGCGCAGACAGTCCTCGGTCGGTCATGGTCTCGGCGATTTCACGCGCTTTTTCTGGCAGGTATTTGGCGATGACCACTCTGCCTACGTCGTGGACCAGTCCAGCCAAGAAAGCGTCTTCGGCTTGGTCCTTCTGAACCATGCGTTTGGCAATCGAGCCCACGCTGAGGCCTTGACGGTGTAGGCTGTCGACGTCCAGCACACTGCCGACGTCGGAGGAGCCGAAGGTTTCGAAACTGAGTACTAGATCGCGGACGAAGCGAGCGCCCAGCCGCGATACCGCGGTCGGCAAATCCTTGACCGTCGTCCCTCGAAAGAAGAAGGCGGTGTTCGCGACCTGCAGTAGTCTGGTCGCGATCGCCATGTCTTTCTCTACTTCGGCAGCAACGTCGGTGAGAGTCCAATCGTCAGTGGTGAGAATGCTGCAGAGCCGGTCGTACACTACCGGCCTAGCTGGCAGCTGGTCGATGTCCCCGATTGTGGCCTGCAAGCGACTGTCGGAAATTATCTCGTTGAGGCGACACGCCTGGCTGAGCACACGCGTCAGGTTTCGCGCATCACACGGCTTGCTCAGGAACTGGTGCGCGACGGGCATCGCTCGCAGCGCGGCGTCGACTTCCGAATGCCCCGAGAGTACGATGCGAACGACCTGTGGATAGCTGCGCCTCACTTGGTCCAGTAGTGCTGCCCCGTCCATGTTGGGCATGCGCATGTCCGTGACGATGACGTCGAAAGGGCGTTCGTTCAGCAAGGCAAGCGCCTGATTGCCGCCTTCTGCGAACTCCATGTCCCATTCGTCCATGTAAGGAAACATCAAGTTCTCGAGTCCTTCTAACACCCGCGGTTCATCGTCGACGAATAGAACGCTTCTCATTGTTCCTGCCCCCTCCATCATTCACCTGACTTTCAACTACGCTGCGCCTTGCGCCAGAGTGTCGTTTGCTGGCGCTGGAACCATGGTTGGAGAGCGGAGCGGGAGGAATATCGTGAACCTACTGCCCTTGCCGACCGTCGAGGTGACGTCGATCGTGCCGCCGTGCTTGTCCACGATGATTGACCTGGTGATGGCTAGACCCTGTCCAGTCCCTCTGCCCACCTCCTTGGTGGTGAAGAACGGATCGTAAATCTTCCGGATGTGTTCTGGGGGAATCCCTGAGCCCGTGTCTTCCACGACGAGTTCGATCCCCGAGGCGACGCGCTTGGTGGTTATCGCGATTCGCCCCTTGGCGTCCTGCTCCTCCGCTCGCTTGTTCGCGTCGTCGACGGCGTGTGCCGCATTTACGATCAAGTTCAGAATGACCTGATTGATTTCCCCGGGTAGGCAAGGCACTTGGGGCAGGTCATCGGCCAAGTTCAGGTCCAAATCCGCCGCGTACTTCCATTCGTTCTTGGAAACGGTGATCGTCGTTTCGATCGCCTTGTTGATATCAGTGGGGGTCTTTTCAGTGCTACCCGGATGTGAGAATTCCTTCATCGCGCGCACGATCTTGCTGACGGCTTCCACTCCCTCGATCGTGGAGCGCAGCGCCCGTGGGATCTTTCTCTGAAGGAAGGCGATCTTCAGTTTCTTGGCTTCCGCATCGAGCCGCGATCTGGCAGCGACTACACTCGGGTCGTCCAGTTGCGTCAACAGGTCCTGTTGGAAGGTGAGCATCTGCATGACGTTGTTGACGGCGGTTTCCAGGAAGTGTGCGTTGTCACCGATGTACTGCATGGGGGTGTTAATTTCGTGAGCGACCCCAGCCGCTAGCTGTCCGACTGATTCGAGTTTCTGCCCGTGCAAGCGCTCGGTTTCGGCTCGCACCTTGTCCGAGATGTCTTCGACGGTGACGAGCGCATATCTGATGACGCCCTGGGGGCCGCGAATTGGTGCTGCCTTCACGTAGAGGGGCTTTCGTCGGCCAGCCACCTCGACGTCGATGTCGTCGGCGCTCGCGGAAACGCCTTGCAATGCGCGCGTCAGGGGTGACTTCGCGTCGTCGTATGGCCGATTGGTTCCGCGTGGGTACACGCTGACGAGGTCCCGAACGTCCGCGTTTGGTGGGATGCGGCGACCGAGGATGCCTTTGGCCTCCTCGTTGGCGAAAACGGCCCGCCCCTGCGGATCGACTAGACATACCCCGAGAGGCATCTTCTCGAGGAATTGGTACAGCTCGTTTCGACTATTGGCGATTTCGGTGTTGCGGGTGTGGAGCAACGTGTTGACTTGGCGGTGGGACTGAAGAACGCTCCCGACGCGTGCGGCGACCAGAGAGTACAGCATTCCTGCGGCCATTACTCCGAAGGCATTCATGAGCGCGCTGCCGAGATGAGCAGGGCTCGAGTAAGTAACCGCGCCGATGACGACAGAGGCGGAATAGCCCGACGTCAGTAGGCAACCCGGGAGGAACGTGCGAGTGGCCGTGCACACGATCAGGCACTGGCCGAGCACGCCAGTCAACGCGGCGAACCACCATTGCTCGAAGATCCCGTCGGCTGTGCCGTAGACATACGCGGCTAGCGCGAAGTTGACGACGGCCCGCACTGACTCGACGATCGGGAGCGAATGGGCCCTCCCGTAGCGACTGAGCAGCAAGTTGCACGCTGGCATCAGCATCAGGGTCACGGTCGTGTTTGCGGAGACTGTCCCCATCAGGTAACACACCGCTGCTATCAGCGCCGGGATGACAGAGATGGCGCCGAGCACGCGGTCCGCTGAGTCCAGGATCATCTCACGGTCCGAACCACTCGGATTAGTGGGTGGCAAGGGCGGGTAGGCGATAGGTTCGATGGAGTTCATCACGTCATGAAGCGGTGCGAATGCGCGATGCTTGAATGTCTACTGACCAACATCGACGAAATGCCAGGCACATCAAAGTCGCGCCCGGAACGCCCCCGTTCCACGATTGACCAGGCGTCACGATCGAGGGTCAACTCTCGAGACAGCGCTCCAGGAAGCCGACGAAGCCCGTTTCATCCGAGTCATCCGAGGTGGAGAAGAGTAGGCCGACTTGAGCTGAGTGTTCGCTCAGTTGTTGAGCCACTCCCAGCACACGACTTTGGTCGAAGCTCAGCGCACGCGCCGCGCTTTGGACGCGTCGCAACGGGCCTTCCGTCATCAGCGTACCGAGGCGCAGCTTGTTCAAGGCGCTCACGAGCCGCAGAACTTGAGCGTCCAAGTCGCCGTTCGAGAACTCGTCGTCATCTTGGTGGCGGGAGAGTCGAACTAGCGCTCGGGGCAAATTGAACCGCTCCAGCGCAATCGCACTGAACTCAGGGTTGTTCACGGAAAGGACGTAGTCTATCAGGTCGTCGTCGTCGATTTTGGGCAGTTCCCCGGCGAGGACCAGTGATGCTAGCGATCGCAAGCCCAGCGACTTTCCCACATCGTGCAGCAGGCCCGTCAGGAACATGCTGGCCGAGCTTCCGTTCTGCATTCCCATCGAGACGAACGCACACGTGAATGCCTCGGTCATCGACGAGTGAAATAGGCGTTCCCACCAGCGGGGGAATACCGAACGTTGGACCTTCAACTCGACGTCGAAGAGTGACTTGCTGGCGGCACCGACCGCAATGTTGGCTACGTTTTGGAACCCCAGCCAGCTGACGGCCTGCTGGACACGAGTTACCTCCTGTCCTCGACGATGCGCCGCGGAGTTGGCCAGCGCCAGCACAGAAGCGCAAATGGCCGGATCGCGTTCGATGATGTGTGCCAACTTGCTCGCGTCGGCCTTCGGATCCTCTGCTATCGAGATGAGTCGCGTGGCCATGACCGGGAAGGATGTAGGCTCCGGGCGGTGCTTCTCGAAATGCCTTCGAACCTGAGCAGCTACCTGCTCGGGCGACAGTTGGTGAACCGATGACTGGTCGATGGCTAACGAGCTGTACACGTACTGATCAGTACGGTCCGTTTGACTGAATCGTTAGGATTATCCCGCGCTGCTCATCCAAGGTGGTGCAGCCCCATTGCACAAAGCTCACCATCGCGGCGATTCGGCGCTTGGATTACATGGTGAGCAGGGACACTACAGCGGCCAGACTTGGTTGCGCGTAGTGCGGCTCCGACACGTCCCGTTTGGCCAGCGCCAGCACGCAGACCATGTCGCCACAACGTGACGTCGCGCCACAGACTGTGTCGATGTTCCGACCGCAACTTCCGCCAAAGACGGACAAAAGGGCATGGAACCAATCTTGCGTTCGGCATCGCTCTACGATGCAGCGCAGGAGGTGAGTTTGTCTCGAGAGCGTCAGAGAACACAGTGCGAGAAACGGGAAGCGGACGACGAGATGCCGGCTTCGGGGCGTCGGCACAGCTTGTTGGCCGATGTGTGCGAGGCATTCAATGCCGCGGATAAGCACCTGAGGCACAGCACTGAGCTATTGCAGCAGATCCGTGACTGCAACTCGGTTCTGACAGTTCGCTTTCCACTCGTCCGCGACGACGGTTCTATCGCCGTGGTTTGCGGCTGGCGTGCGGAGCATACCCATCACGTTCAACCCACGAAAGGCGGGATTCGCTACAGTCCCGAGGTCAACGAGCAGGACGTCAGTGGCATGGCCACGCTGATGACGCTGAAGTGCTCGCTCGTCGAGGTCCCGTTCGGGGGGGCCAAGGCAGGACTGGCCATCGACCCGACGCACTACTCGACCGCTGAACGCGAACGCATCACGCGTCGCTTTACCTACGAGCTGACGCGAAAGAACTTCCTGGGGCCGTCGATGTCGGTTCCAGCTCCTGACGTCGGGACTGGACCTCGCGAGATGGGCTGGATCGCAGACACCTATCGCACACTGCGCAGTCACGACATGGATCGCGACGCGTGCGTTACTGGAAAGCCGCCTGAGCAGGGGGGGATCGATGGACGCCTCGAGGCGACGGGCTTAGGCGTTTTTTACGGACTGCGTTCAGCCTGCGCAGTCGAATCTGACATGAAGCGTCTCGGCTTGTCGCCGGGTCTCGAAGACAAGCGTGTCGTCATTCAGGGTTTGGGTAACGTCGGCAGAGCAGTCGCACACGAACTAGACCGCGCGGGAGCCCGAATCGTTGCCATCGCAGAGGTTGACGCTGCCGTGTGCGACGAAGCGGGTTTGGACTTGGAGGCCGTGCTGCAGTACTTCGCAGAACACGGTGGTCTCAAGGGTTTTCCGGATGCCAAACAGGTCGAGCCGAGTTCAGAGGCGTTGACGCTGCCTTGCGACATCCTAATCCCTGCTGCGCTCGAAGGTCAGATCACTGAAGCCAACGTCGACCAAATCCAGGCGAAGATCATCGGTGAGGCCGCCAATGGCCCAACGACAGCTGCCGCCCATCGTCGATTGGTCGAACGCGGGGTGTTCGTGGTTCCCGACATCTATCTCAACGCTGGCGGGGTGACGGTATCCTATTTCGAGTGGTTGAAGAACTTGTCGCACTTGAGGTTCGGTCGCATGGAACGACGATTCGACGAAGCGATGTATCGTCGCTTCGTTTCGTTGGTCGAGGGACTCAGTGGTCAGGAAGCGACGGAAGCGCAACGCAAAGAGCTCATTCGAGGTCCGCGCGAGAGAGACCTGGTGGCGTCAGGGTTGGAGCAAACCATGGTTGACGCGTATTGCAGCATCACCGAGCGTCGTCAGCACGGTGAGGGCATCAATCCGTTGGATCTCCGCCTCACTGCCTATGTCATTGCGATCGACCGAATCGCGTCGAGCTACGAGCAGCGTGGCATTTTTCCATGAGCTCGACGGGTACCTCATGCTCAGTGTGACGAGCGCGCAGCCCGCGTGTCTTCTGGCACGCGAAAGGTAGGTCTCAAATGGGAATGGCTCACCGTCCGATCGACAAGTTGGCTGGTCCTTTGCGGGCTTTCGGCGCGCACAAAGCAGCAGGCGCGATGCTGCTGATGGGAGCTGGTGTGCTTGCGGTGATACTGGCCAATTCGCCGTGGGCGCACACCTACGAACGACTGCTGGCACTCCCTGTCGAGTTGGCGGTCGGTGATTTCTCCGTCGATAAGCCCCTCCATGCCTGGATCAACGACGGACTGATGGGGGTTTTCTTCTTCTACGTCGGGCTGGAAATCAAGCGTGAGCTCATCGTAGGGGAGCTCTCCACTTGGCGTAGCGCGTCTCTGCCAGCGTTCGCTGCCGTCGGGGGAATGCTGGTGCCTGCGGGCATCTACGCGTCCATCAACGTTGGCGAAGGAAACGCTGCTGCGGGTTGGGGCGTACCGATGGCGACCGACATTGCGTTCGCGCTCGGAGTCCTCGCACTGCTCGGCGACAGGGTGCCCAGCGGGCTGCGTGTGTTTCTGACGGCGCTAGCTGTCGTTGATGACATCGGCGCAGTGCTCGTGATCGCGCTGTTCTACACGGAAGGAGTGTCCTGGCTGAGCCTCGGTGCGGCGGGCGCTTGCTTGGTAGGTGCGCTGGCGCTCAATAGGCTTGGTGTGCGTAGTACCATCGCATACTTGCTCGTCGGGCTTTCGATGTGGCTGGCGTTCCTGAAGTCGGGTGTGCATGCGACCATCGCGGCTCTGTTGATGGCGTTCGTGATTCCAGCCAGTACGCGCATCGATGGGCGGCTGATGGCCAGACACCTGGAGTATTGCCTCACCCGTCTTCATGAGATCGGGGTGCCGACGGATCGCGAGCTGAACGCGCCTGACGTGCAGCACACGCTCGACTCGATGTCGTCAACCATCGGGCGGGCGGGCGCACCCCTACAGAAGCTTGCTCACGCGTTAGACCCCTTCGTGGCGTTTGTCGTGCTACCCGTGTTCGCGTTCGCGAACGCTGGGGTCGCGTTCGCGTCCATCGAAACCCAGGCTTTATTCGGAAGCGCGGCGTTGGGTATCGCACTCGGGCTCTTCGTTGGGAAGCCGATCGGTGTCGTGGTGTTCGCGTGGGTTGCCGTCAAAGTCGGGGCTGCCAGCTTGCCGAGTGGAGTGAACTGGCGAGGGGTACAAGGCGTAGGAATGCTGGCTGGGATCGGGTTTACGATGTCACTGTTTATCGCTGGCCTTGCGTTCTCGTCAGATCTCGCACAAGTGGCCAAAGTGGCGATCTTCGTTGCGTCGCTGCTGTCAGGCGTCATCGGTTGGTGGCTTGTGAAGCGCAGTCTCTGTCCAGCGCAGCAGTGAGGTGCCGGGACATCCGACGAGACGTTGCCACGAGCTCACACGACAGCGCGGGGGTCACGATCGCTGTGAGCCCAGCTTACGAATGTGACGCACCAGATCTTGCAGCTCGGATTCGCTGAGCTGATTTTCGAACCCTGGCATGTTCGGCTCCACGCCGTGTTCCAACGCGTCGAGAATCTGTGCGTCCGAGTGCTCTCGCTGAAACTCGGCGCTGCTGAGGTCGCGACTTGCGACGCCTAGATCGTTTTGCGCTGGCAGTTCTTGACCGCGTCCGTCGATACCATGACAGGCGGCGCAGCGTTGAGCGTACAGGACTTCACCGCGCTTCTCACCCGCCGCAAGTTCATCCGGGTCGAGCTGCTCTCGACAGCCCCAGGCTATGGGAAGCGACAAGAACAGGATCGTCGTCAGGATCTTGGAGTGGGTCGTCAGTTGACGTTTCATCATGGTCTCCTAAGGTCGAACACCTGCGCCTGTTCGGGACGACTCAGACGTTGGGAGCAGCCCCGCTGATGCCACCCAGGGCCGACTTGGGGTCGCGGTCCAGAGCAAGGTCACCCAGAGACAAGATGCCTACGGCGGATCCTTTTTTCTGCACGGGGATACGGCGAATGCCCTTCTTGCGCATCAAGCTGACGGCGTTGTCTGCGTCGTCATCGGGAGTCAACATCGCAAGCTCGGAACTGCAGACTTCGCCGACCTTGGTGTCTTGTAGCGACGCGCCCTTCGCAACTACGCGGACTGCCAGGTCGCGATCGGTGACGATGCCACAAAGTTTGCCGCGGTCTTCGACCAACACGGCTCCAACATTGCTGTCACGCATGTGACGGGCGGCTTCAATCACACTCGCTTGTGAGGCGACGGTGATGGGATTTCTGGACATGATGTCTCCGACGGTATTTCTCTTTGGCATGGGGTGCTCCTTTCGCTTCTGATTTTCGCGGCGGGCTAAACGCACCGCGAGTTGGTTATCCAATCGAAACGATGCAACGTGAATGCCAGCGAACGCTAGCTGCTCAATGAGCGTTCGTTGGGCGTTTCGATGATGGACGAGCGACGAGCACGCTCGAACGCCGCGTGACCTTCGCGCGACCTGTGGCGATCGCGTGTTCAAAACTTGCGCGGCGCAGTCAGTCTGCAGTCGATGCCTACGAAGGCACCCGGCGCGCATTCGCTCGCAGCTATCATTCGACCATCGCGCGCAAGCTCGTCTGATTCGTGCAACCAATGTGGCACGGGGGATGCTTCGTTGGAGTCATGGAAACGACGACATCAAGATCCGCATCTTCGAAATCGGGCCTCGCGGAACTGCAGTGTGAAGCGTGTTCGGGCGAGCAGCCGCGGCTCGAGGGTAGCGACGCGACCGACCATCTGCACGAGCTTCCCGGAGGCTGGCAGATCGTCGATGGCCACCACCTTCGAAAAAGCTTCGAGTTCGCAAACTTCGCACAGGCCATGTCCTTCACCAACAAGGTCGGCATGATGGCCGAGGCCAACAATCATCACCCCGAGTTGCGCCTGAGCTGGGGCCGGGTAGAAGTGCTCATTTGGACCCACGCGGTCGACGGCCTCACACGGTCGGACTTCATCTTGGCAGCGAAGATCGAACAGATCGACTAACGTTCACCTCAGGCGCGAGGCAGATCGTCACGACTGCGGCGATCTGCCTCGCGTGCTCACACCAGAAGTGAGAACCACGCGGGGCTGGACAGCATCTGTTTGATGGTGTTCACGAAGTGTGCGGCCTGCGCGCCGTCGTTCAGGCGGTGGTCGAACGCGAACGAAAGCGGGAGTCGAGTCACGAGCTTCGGCTGCCGGTTCTTGTCAGCAACGTATTCCTCGAAGGCGGCCCCAACACCTAGAATGCTGGATTGTGGCGCGTTGATGATCGGCGTGAAGCTGCGTCCTCCAATGCCCCCAACGTTGGTCAACGTGGTGGATGCTCCACGCATTTCACTAGCTTCGAGTTCGCC
The DNA here is from genome assembly GCA_965651905.1 of uncultured bacterium. Lineage (GTDB taxonomy): Bacteria > Myxococcota_A > Polyangia > Polyangiales > Polyangiaceae > SZUA-265. The sequence goes on from CBFGUG010000022.1 coordinate 88,165, forward strand.
CTGCCGCGCTCGCTCGCTCAGGTGTTCGAGGTCACGTGCGACGTCGGCCAGCGAACGTTGGTCCACGTCGCGCAACACGGGCACGAACAGCCCTCGCCCTGTGGCTACTGCCACGCCAATGTGCCGACTCGACAAAGTGACGATTTCCTCGGTGTCCGCATCCAGGCGTACGTTGAAGTTTGGATGTCGTCGTAGGGCGCTTGCTAGCGCCTTGACGACGTAGCTAGTAATCGTCGGCTTCACTGGCTCCTGTCCTGATTCTTCGGACGCGAGCTCCGCGTGTTGTCGCCGCAGTAGTAGCAACTCGTCGATGGTTGCCAGATCGTGGTGCATCACCTGGGGGATCTGCCAGCTGCGCGCCATTCGCTTCGCCGTGGCGCGACGAACACCCCGTAGGGGCTCACGATGTTGTTCGTTCACCTCCGCGATCGATCGGCGCTGTGCGTCGTCAGCTCGGTCATCGGCTTCGTCGGCCTTTGCTGCGTCGGCCTTCTTGTCGCGTGACGAGGTGTCCTTTTTGCGCGCCTGGTCGCTCGAAGTCCCGGCCGCGGCCTCGACGTCGTCGTCGATGATTCGACCATTGGGACCCGAGCCTCCGTCCATTTCCTTCAAGTCGACGTCGAGCTCGCGCGCCAGGCGCCGGGTGGATGGCGCGGCAGCGGGGCCGGGATGGGCTGCACGGCTGTTTCCCTCTTCAGTGTGTTTCGCCTTCCCCCGGCCCCGCTCCGACTCGTGTTCACCCATCGCACGAGAACTGTCGCTCTCGCTCGAGGGCGCGCCTGCCTCCTGTTCGTCGGCCTGCTCCTCTTTGGCGTCTTGTCGCCCTTTGGATGAATGCTTGGCATGAGCTTCTCGACCTTCATCATGGTCGCGCTCTTCGTCATCCGCGCTCTTGGTCTGGCTTTCTTTGGTTTGACCCTTCTTGGTCCGGCTTTCGTTCTCACCCTTCTGTTGCTGTTCGTCGGCTTTCTGATCGTCAGCCTGCCTCGCGTCTCTTGCTTCGTAGGTGACGAGCACCTCGCCCACCTGTGCAACGCTGCCTTCGTTCACCCGGATTTCGTCGATGGTTCCCGAGAAGTCGGCGTGCACTTCCATCGTCGCCTTGTCGGTCTCGACTTCAAAAATGGGATCCCCTTCGGAGACGGAGTCGCCTTCGGAGATCAGTACTGCCAAGATCTCGGCCTCGCGTATGCCTTCACCTGGATCCTGTAGTTTGAATGCTCTGGACATAGACTTTCTCTGGTGGTGTTCGAACGACGATGCGACGTACGGCTCGGGCGATCCTATCTGCGTCTGGGAGGTACTCTTGCTCCCTTGCGAAGAAGGGGACGTGTAAATCGAAGCCCGTGACCCGTTCGATGGGTGCCTTCAAATAGAACAGACACTCCTCGTTGATTCGCGCGATGATCTCGGCTCCCACGCCAAAACTGCGGTGCCCTTCGTGAACGATCACTGCGCGCCCCGTTTTGGTCACCGACTCGACGATCGGTTCGTGATCGAGAGGCGAAATCGTGAGCAAGTCGATGACTTCTGCGTCGATGTCATCGCTGGATAGTGCCTCCGCGGCTTCGAGCGTTCGAGGCAGCATCGCGCCGTAACTGATCAACGTCACGTCGGATCCCGTTCGAGCTTTGCGTGCTTTGCCGATGGGATGGGGTTCGTCGAGTTCGTCAGGAACCTCCTCGCGACCTAGGCGATAAAGCGCTTTGGGTTCGAAGAAGATCACTGGATCGGGATCTCGAATCGCACTCACGAGTAGTTCTCGCGCCAAGCGGGGGGTCGAAGGGATGACGACTTTCAGTCCTGGAGTGTGGGCAAACCACGCCTCCTTGCTCTCGCTGTGGTGTTCTAGGGCGCGAACGCCCGCGCCGTAGGGCATGCGAATCACCATGGGCAACGGAAAGCGTCCCCGTGATCTGTATCGAAAGCGCGCCGCGTGACTTTCGATTTGGTGCATCGCCAAATAGTTGAAGCCCGAGAATTGGATCTCACAAACGGGTTTGAGGCCGTTGATCGCCATGCCGATCGATGTACCCACGATGCCCGCTTCGGCCAGGGGAGTGTCGATCACGCGGTCTTCGCCAAACTGATCCAGCAGGCCTTTCGTCAGACGAAAGATGCCTTCGTCTTCGCCCACGTCTTCGCCGAGTATTAATACTGTGTCGTCGGCTTCCATCTCCTGACGAAGCGCCAAGTTGAGCGCTTCGATCATCGTCAGCTCGGCCATTTCAGTTGGCCTCCTTGCCGCTGTTGGCGTTGGTACTCTCGTGTTTTCGGCGGTCTTCGAGGAACGCGACACGTTGCCGTTCCAGATAACCAGGCATTTCTGCGTAGTGGTGGTCGAACATGCGTTCTGGATGCGAGGCGTAGTCTTTCATGGTTTTCTTGGCAGACTCCCATGCTGAAGCCACGGCTTCCGTGGCGCGCTTCTCGATCTCTTCGACGTCTTCCTCGGACACGACCTCGGTTCGCAGGAGGTGTTGTTGAAATCGCGGTAGCGGGTCACGGGCCTCCCACGCTTCGACTTCTTCGTCATCGCGGTAACGTGTCGGATCGTCGGCAGTCGTGTGCATCGACAAGCGATAGGTCACACACTCGACGAGCGTTGGCCCCTCGCCATTGCGCGCGCGCTCGACGGCGCGCTTGGCGGCGAGGTGGCACGCGAAGACGTCGTTGCCGTCGACCTGAACACCCGGCATGCCGTACGCAAAAGCCTTCTGCGCTAGGGTTTTCGAAGCGGTCTGCTTTTCTCTCGGGACGGAGATCGCCCACTGATTGTTCTGGCAGATGAACACCACGGGGCAGCTCCAGGTGGCAGCGAAGTTCATCGCCTCGTGAAAGTCACCCTCGGACGTTGCGCCGTCGCCGAAGTACACCATCACGACTTCGTCCTTATTCCTCATCTTGGCGGCGTAGGCGATGCCGACGGCGTGGGGCAGCTGGGTCGCCACGGGAACACAATTGGGCAAGTCGTGAACGCCCTCAGCGATCGCTCCTCCTTCGTTGTAGCCCGCGTCGAACAGCAGGATCGTTTCGAGGCTAGCGCCTCGGTACGTCGCCGCAGCCGTCTCGCGAAACGATGGGACGAACCAGTCGCGCTCCTCGATCGCAGAAATTGGGCCCAGATTGGCAGCCTCTTGGCCTTTCACTGGCGCGAACGTACCGATCGATCCCTGCCGCTGTAACGTGAGGCGTCGTTCATCGAAACGTCTCGCGAGCACCATTTGCTCGAGCAGCTTGCGCAGTTCGTCGTGCGACAAATCGGGCGCGAGCGCTTCGTCGAACTCACCCTGTTCGTTCAGTACGGAGAGATGAGGGACGTTGCAGTCGAGGTCTATGGTCGTTTCTGGCATCTGGGTCCAAGCGCTGAGAGAATCGTTCAGCCGAATTCGAAGCAGGTTGCATGCCAGGCACTCGGTTGACGATTGGTGCCGCCCGAGGGCGAACGTTCCAGTTTGCGAGTCCGCCATCCCGTGACAGCAGGGCACGCCCGTGGCATCGAGTCACGTGACGCACGCGGTGAAGACGCTGGGTAGCGATGTGAGTTAGCGAAACCCGGCGGGCGGGAACATCACTCAGGCCGGGTTTCATGACTGAGGAAACGTCCGTGTTCGTTGCGCTACAGAAGGTGTGCGATTAGCCTGCGGCCGTGGCGCACGGGCGTTTCTGGGTGCAGGGGCAGTGGCTCGCACTGATCGCCCTTGTCGTCGTGGGCGCGTCACCGCGTCAGGCACTCGCCGAAGTCGGATCGGGTGACGGTGCTGGCCATGGGCTGTCCATCCACTTCGAAGGGCCAGCAGCATGCGGGCCGCGTGATGCGTTGCTGCGGCGGACCTTGCAGCTGCTCGAACACAGTGATTCGACGCCGGCTATCGCCGTGGACGCGAGAGTTTCGCATCATTCGAGCGGCGAGTACACGTTGTGGTTGCGACTCACGGGTGCTGTCGAGGGTGAACGACAGCTGCGCACGAGCACGTGCGATGAGGCGCTGAAGGCGGGCGCGGTGGTGATCGCGCTGGCGATCGATCCCGAGGCACTGTCCAAACAGCAACAGACGGATGCGGATAGCTCAGCCGAGGCTGAAGACGAAGCGTCAGCTGCCCGTGTTGATTACGACTCGAGCGAAGATGACCGAGGAGTGGAATCAGCGCCCGCAGACAGTTTCGTGGTCGCGCCGAGTTCACGACTGAACACACGGCGCTTCATCGGAGCGGCGGGAAGTTTTTCGTACGGTCCTGTCGCGCAGCCCCATGTTGGCGGCATGCTGAGCTTGGCGTACGAGATCGAGTGGTTGCGTTTGGGGGCGTATGGTTACTTCGACCCACAGACGGAACACGAAAGTGACGTTGCAGGGACCGTCGAACTCGGCGCATACGGCGGGGGAGGGCAGCTGTGCGCCCGCGTCGCGCACTGGCCGAAGGTGGATCTACATTGGTGTGGCGGCGCCCGGGTATCACGGATCTCGGTGAGCGCTGCGGAGTTGGAAGCAGCACAGACGCGCCGCGCGACGCAGGTGGCGTTGATCACCGAGGCGCTAGCGAGTTTTCACGTCGCGACGCCGCTCTCGCTCGTCGTTTCTGCGGGGGCGGCGTTGCCAACCACGCAGGCGCGTTTCGTGGTCGATGCAGATGGCGACGAGTCACAAGCGATTCTCGAGCCCGCCGCGGGTTTGGTGGCTGCAGCGGGTATACAATTCGAGCTTTGACCTCGTCACTCGGGGCGGCTTGCTCGGAAGGGGCTACTTCGGATTTGCGATTGGGACCGCTTCGTCACTGGGTAGCGTCGGGTGGCAGGCGCGCGATTTCGCTCACCTGACACGGCGACAGGGCTTCGTCGTAGAGGCGAAGTTCTTCATAGGTGCCTGGGTAGTGCGGATCGGCGGAGTATTGTGAGCGTCCGAGCCAGTTGTTGAAGTCGTCGATTTCGCTCAGGGGGCTGGTCAGGCTCGTCTGCGCGACGCCGTCACCATCGACGTACAGCGATGCTTCCATGTCGTCGCCGTCGAGCACCACTGCGAGTGTGGCCATCGGCCGTTCGAGCACGAGTGACGTCAGTGCGCGATCTTCGCTGGACGCGCCTCCGTGTCCGATCAATAGCGCGAGCCCACTGGGATCCAGCCCGGTTTCCGTCGTGATGGCGACGTACGTCGTGCCCACGGCAAACTCGTCGGAGTCTTCACCTTCCGAGGCCGCGCCGAAGTCGAGGATGCGCCAGTAAGCGGGGCCATCTATCAGCGATACCCAGAGGACGATTGTCGCAGAAGTCTTGCTGCTCAGCAGTCCGTTGGGCAAGTCGATGTAGTCGTCGTCGCCGTCGAGCTCGACTTGCCCTTGCCCCGAAAGCTCCGCGCCGCCCAACAGGCGTCCACTTGGACCACCCATGCTGTCGATCACTTCGGTACCCGTGCCCGACAGGTCGAAGCGCTCCGACGGGGTCGGGAGCCCAAGCGCCGAGCAAGGGTCTGCGGCGGGGGAGGCTTCGGGGACTTCGGACCCCGCGTCGAGTATCGGGGTTGGGTTATCGTCGGGGGTGACGTCAGGAGTTCCGTCGGGTGACGTCGCTGCCGCGTCGCTGAGCGGAGCGGAGGTCACGCCCGAGTCACGGTCAGATGAGTCGGGTGGCGTCGTTTGCGAGACACCTGCTTCGTCGGGATTCGGAGTCGAGCTGGTTCCCACGCGACCGAGCGAAAGATCGCCCGAGGTGCCGCACGAAACCGCGAGCCAACACAAGAGTGACCAGCGTCCGAGGCCGATGCTCGGGTCACGAAGTTCGCCCGAATGTCGAGTGCACTCGCGTGCAACGAAGGTTTCGCGGATCACGTCGGCAAGAGTCACTGACGCGGCGGCAAGCTACAAGCCGATTCGAGTCGCCGCACCATGGGTGAATTCGGGTGCGCGTCGCGGAAGCGCTCTGCGTCTTTGCGGCCGCGTTCGAGTTGCCCGGCCTGACAGCGTGCGATGGCCAACGCCGCTTGACGTTCCAAGCGCAGCGTGCCGTTGGGAAAGGTCTTTTGGTGTTTCAGTAGTAGTCCCAAGGCGCGACTGGAGTCGCCGCGTGCGATGGCGCGTTGCGCTTCGCTCAGCAACTTGGCTTCAGCTTCGACGTCCGAAGTCGTTGGGCTTGCGATCGTCGTGCGTTTGGACTTCGGCGTTGCGCGGGGAGCTTGCGTCGTGGGTTCGGGTGCTTCATCGGTCTCTGCAGACTCTGGCTCGGTGGGCTCGGCCTCAGCACTGTCTGGCGCGACGTTTGGTGAGGGGTCTTGCGGCGCTGCCGCGCGCGACTCCACTACGGGGGTTTCTGGATCTGGCGGCGGTGAGTCGGCGGTCATCGACCACACCGCGCCGCCACCCGCGCCCAAGGCGACGGTCACACCGAGTACACCTTTGACCGTCCCGAGTTTGGTGGCTAGTGCGCCCCAAGTCGTCGCCTTTGCGGCTCCGCTAGCGACTCCCGTTACTCCAGCGCAGCCAGCTGCACCAGCGCTGGTGCCTGCGGCCGAGCCTGACGCACCAGCGATGCCTGCGGCGGATGGCGCAAGTGACGCGGCCTGAGCGGTAGGCGCAACTGCCGTCGAGCCCACGGCGGCGGAGCCTGCAACGGTCGCCACGCCGAGCCCGAGTTGTGCAAAGAGCCGTCGCTTGACGCGCTGTTGCTCCGCGGCATCGGGAGTATCGTCCAGCTGCAAGGCGTCGAGCAGTCGTCGCTCATCGGGGGATAGCTGATCGGACATGGTCACACTCCACCAGAAAGGTTCTGCAGGCGGCGCGCCTGGCGTGAGAACTCGACGCGGGCCGCTCGCACGCGGGCGCGCACCGTGTCGAAGGTTTCAGCGAGGGCAGTGGCGGCTTCGGCGTAACTCATGCCCTCGAGCTCGACGAGAACGAACGCCATGCGCTTCGGTTCGCTCATGCTCATGAGGATGTTGCGCGCCAACTCTGCAGCGCGCGTTCGGCCCAAGTTCGCTTCGGGGCCTGGCTCCGTCGCCTCCAGAATTTCTGGATCCACTGCGCCAGCAGCGCTGCGTGAATGGGGCGCTTTGCGCCGTTGGGTTCTTGCCTGGTTGCGCACGGCGTTGGCTACGATGCGGTAGATCCACGTCTCCAGCTTTGAGCGACCTTCGAACTCCGACAGCCGGCGATAGATCACGACGAATACTTCCTGGCACACGTCCTCGACTGCTTCTTCCGCGACTCCCAAACGCCGCACGGTGCGCGCCACGAACGCGTAGTGCCGTTCGTAGAGCACCTCGAACGGGGGCAATTCGGGCGTCACTACCCGAAGCTGCGGCGACGGGGCTGGGTTCACACGCAGCCTCGTGGCAGCTGGAGGATTCGCGGCCAACCACATCTGTCAGCTAGTGTCCGAATGGGGGTCAGCATGGCGAAGAAAAGCGAAACTTCCATCGAGAGTAGCGTGGGTGAGACGGCGTCAGCCTGCCTCGAATCGATACGATAGTGCCACAGCCTGCACGCGTTGGCTCGGCGCGTACACTGAGCGACTTGTAGGAGAACGCTGCCGTGTGGTCGTAGGCGGCCGTTTCACGCCAGCAGCTCGCGCATGAGTTGGTGATTGGCGCCCGTAACGCTCTCGCCGAAGCTGTCGAGGTCGAGTCCGTACACTTCGTTGGCGAGCGTGAAGTAGAGGTCGCGCAGTGGGCGTTCATCGGGCATGACGCCGAATTGGATGTGCTGGTCGGTCTGCAGACGCCCCGCGCCCGAGCCGAGCAGTGCGATGGGTAGCTCGTTGGCGTCGTGATCGCTGCCGTGCATGCCGCTGCCGAACAACACGACGGAATTGTCGAGCAGCGTGCGTTCACCTTCTTCGATGGCGTCCATCATCTGACACAGCTCGAGCGTTTGTTGCGCGAGCCACCAGTTGATGGTCGCGTAGCCGTTGTTGCTGTCGCCCGCGTGTTGCAGTCCGTGAAAGCCACCGACGCGTCCGTTGCCGGGCTCGGAGCCGTTCTGAGAGAACTCGCGATTTTCGAGGTGGTCGTAGACGAAGTCGCTGCGGGCATCGTCGAGCATGTGTGACACGACGCGAGTGGCGTCACATTGCAGCGCGAGCACGATCAGCTCGTTCATGATGCGCGCGTGGTCGCCGCGGTTGTAGCCGTCTTGGTCGTTGGCGAGGCCGTAACTCGCCGCCAGACCGGGCCGCGTCGCGGGCTCGCAGGCGGCTTTGGCCATTGCAGTGCCCATGGAACCCACTTGCAGCTCTACTTCGCGCACGGAGTCGAGGAATTGATCCAGACGCTGCTGGTCTTCGTTGCCCAAGCGGGCGCGGGTGTGCGTGGCGTTTTCGAGCACCGCGTCGAGCACACTCTGATCGAGCAGACGACGTCGTTCGGCTTCCGTCGCCGCAGCGTCGTCGCCCTCGCTGGCTGCCAGACTGCCCATCAGCGTGTCGAATAGCGCTTGCGGGTTCACTTCCTTGTAGAGCGGTTCGGTGGGGCTCTTCCACGAGACGCTTTGCGACAGCGAACAGTGCCGCCCGTCACAGAACGACTCCACGGTGGAAAGACCCGTCTGCAGCGACTCGAACGTCGTTTCGCGCGGCAAACCCGCCGCCAGCACCTGATCGAAAGAAACGCCGTTGGCGACGTCCGTTCCCAGCGACTGGCGAATGCTGTCCGAGTCTGCGCAGGTCAGAAACGCGCCGCTGCAACGCGCGTGGCTGGGTTCCACCGCTTCGTTGGTATTCATGCACGAGTAGTTTTCCAGGTTCGAGACCACGATCAGCTTGTGCTTCAGTGGTGCGAACGGCTGCAAGATCGGCGAGAGTGCCCAGTCGTCGCCGACGCCCGTGCCGTTCGGCGTCCAAAAGTCCGCTGCCGCGCCGTTCGGAAAGAACACGGGAACGAAACGTACGGGGGCGACGGTTTGGCCGCGCACGGGGTTCGGAGAAAGCGCCTCCAGCCAGGGCAACGCCAGACACACACCCGTGCCGCGCAGAAACCCGCGCCTCCCCATACGATGGCCCAATCGTGAGTTTGCCCAATTGCTCAATGCACGCATCTCAGTTTGCTCCTCCGCGGCCGCCGCGTCGTTGCTTGAAGGGCACGCTGCTCGTGACGTGACCGACGAGTTCGGTAATGGTGGGGTCTCCTGCGCTCCACTCATCGACTACGCTCTGTAGGTGCACGCGGTCTGCAGTGCCCAACCCTCTACCCAGCGCGTAGATCAAGAGCTTCTCGGTGGTGCAGCGTAAGAAGCGTTCGTCGCCTTCGACCACTTCAGCCAGGCTGGCCAAGCCGCTCAGCTCGGTGCCGTCGGGTAGCTCGCCGCGTGGATCGATCGCGCTGCCGTCGGAGTACTCCGTGCGGAATTGCCCGATCGCGTCGTAGTTCTCCAGCGCGAGCCCGAGCGGGTCGAGCAGCGCGTGACAAGAGTTGCAGGCGGGGTCCGTGCGGTGCAGCTCGAGTCGCTCCTGCACGTTGTCGATGCTGGCGGCTTGATTGGCCAGCTCGGCGGCATCCAGGTCGGCAACGTCCAGATCCGCGGGCGGCGGCGGGGGCGGGGCGCACATCAACGCTTCCAGCACCCACTTGGCGCGCAACGTCGGTGACGTGCGGTGGGAGAACGAGCTGAGCGTCAAAAATCCCGGCAGCCCCATGAAGCCGACGCGCTCGTCGTCGCCTAGGTCCACGACCTCGAATCCGTCGCCGGGAGCGTCCACGCCGTAATAGCCTGCGAGTCGCTGGTCGACGAAGTGGAAGTCCGCGGTGAGCACGTCGCTCCAGTCTTGATCGCCGCGGACGAACTCCGAAAGGTACGCGCGCGCTTGCCCGAGCATCGACTGACGCAAGTCTTCGTCCCACTCGGGGTAGGCGTCGGCGAGCACCGCGTGGCTCTCCAGATCTTTCATACCGAGCCATTGCCACGCGAACGAGTCGACCAGCGCGGCGGCGCGTGGGTCTTCGAGCAGACGCGCGACTTGTCCCTCGAATTCGTCGCTTTCAGAAAGCGAGCCGTCGCGCGCGACCTCCAGCAGCTCGTCGTCGGGCATCGAGCTCCACAGGAAGTACGAAAGGCGCGACGCCAGCTCGTAACTCGACACGTCGTGTGGCTCGGTCGAGCTGGGATCTTCGTCGAACTCCATGCGGTAGAGAAACTCCGCCGAAGACAACATGGCGCGCACCACTTGCTGGGTGGCCTCGCTGTGATTCAGACCCAGATCGGTCGCGCGAAAGTAAACATCGACGTAAGTCTCGCGCTCCTGCTCGCCGAGCGGTCGTCGGAAGGCGCGCAGCCCGAACTCCTCGACGATTTGTTGCGCGCACGCTTCGGCGTCCGGCTCGGGTTCGCAAGTGAGCACGCGCTCGCGCAAGTCCGAACTCGCAAACACGTCGGCGGCCACTTCTGACGCGGCGCGGAAGTAACCCGCGCATTGCCCGACCGTCATGCCCAACGAACTGGCGATGTTGTCGAAGCCGTGCCCAGACTCGTTGAGGAGAGACTGCGCCGGGCGCAGCTGCGTGCCGAGCAGTGCGACGACGGTGTTGTCGTACTCGCGGTTGTTCAGACGATGGATGCCTTTGAAACCCGGGTCGAGCTCCGCTTCGGGCAAGTCTTCGGGTTCTTGCACGGTGTTGCCGTCGTCATCGGAGTCGCTGCTGGCGTTTGGTACGTCACTTGCGCGGGGCGCGTCGTCGGATGTCGATTCGTCGCCGTCGTCATCGTCGTTCGCGCGGTCGTCTGCGCCCGCGTCTGTCGAGGCGGGGGATTCACGGTCGCGATCCGAGTTTGCTCGTCGCGAGTCCCTCGAGCCCGCGTCTCCGTCGTCGTCGCGGTTGCCGAGAGGCGTCCACTCCTTGCCCGTTCCCACGGTTCCAGAGCAGCCTACGCACAGGGCACCAACGAGTAGCCAGCGTAGGCTCGCCGTGCGCAGAAGGTTGCCCGCTGCTGTTGCGTTTGTGGTCGTTCGCTTGCGGTAGTTCATGGTTCGCTTGCGGTGTGCGGTTTACAGAGACTCGACGAACGCCAAGAGCGCGTCGCGATCGCTGGCGCTCAGCGCCGTGAAACGTTCTCGCGTGGCTTCGGCTTCGCCGCCGTGCCACAAGACGGCTTCCAGCACGCTCGCCGCGCGGCCATCGTGCAGCAGGCCAGTGTTGCCGTTGATCGTCGCGTAGAGGCCGATGCCCCACAGCGGCGGGGTGCGCCATTCGCTCGCTCCTGGAGCGGAGTCATCGTTCGCCATGCCGCTCTCGTCTGCGAGATCTTCGCCCATGTCGTGCAGCAGCAAGTCGGTGTACGGCTTGATCGCTTGCTCACGCAGCTCGGCGAAGGGGTGATTTTCGCCAGTGACCACGTCGGTGACGTGACACTGGGCGCAGCCCACGGTCTTGAACAGCGCTTCTCCTGCGATGATCTGCGAGTCGTCGACGTCGCGTTGCGCTGGTACACTGAGCAGCCGCATGTAACTCGTCAGATCGGACGCCGCCGCTTCGTCGATCTCGACGTTGCCCTCCGAGTCGGGAAACATCCCGCTGCCCACGCCCATGTCGCCTTCGAGCGCGTCGAGTACTTGATGGCGTACGCTGATCTTCTCCGCTTTCCACCCGAAGCGTCCGAGCATCGGGTCCCCTGTTTCGGGGTGGGTGACGATCAGCGCTCTGCCCGAGATGCCGTTTTCGTCGCAGTCGTCTGGGTCGGCGCGCTGCAGGAGCGTCGCTTCGTCGATCGCCTCCAGCAGCCCGAGACCGATCAGTTTTCGCGACAGTCGTGCGGAGTGTTTCAGCGCGCTGCCGTCGTCGCTTTGCACTTCGATGTTCGGCTTGCTCAGCGTCACCTCCGTGCCGTCGCCCAACGTGACCGTGCGTGTTTCGACGTCCGTCACACGAGCGCTACCCTCTTGCAGCTGCAGTTGCCGTCCGAGATCGCCTGCGTCATACAGCTTGAACGCCATCGACGTGTGCTCGTCGAAGGTTTCCAAGAGACGACCCGGGCCGTTGTGCACGTGACACGCCTCACAACTGCGCGTGGCAAACAGCGGACCCGCCTTGCCTGCGTACTCTTCGAACCTGGGGTTGCCCGACTCCGAGTGTTCACCCGTGTCGAAGTCGGTGTGAAACAGCCGACGGCCGCGCAAGAACGATTGCGCGTTCTCGTGCTGGATGTTGAGCGCCATCTGTTCGAACGCGAACTCTTGATCTTCGTACAGCCAGACGTTGGTGCCGTCGCCGCCCTGTTGCGCGCGCAGCGTGGGTCCGACGCGGGTGCTGTCGTCGGCGTTGTTGGCGGTGAAGCCGCCTTGCCCGACTTGATAACGATAGGTGTCGCTGTAATACGACGTGCGGGAGCCTTCGGTCACGGCGTCGGGTTCCAAGAACACGCCGAACTCGAACTCGAACAGATCGCCCGTCACGATCGGATCGCTGGAGCGCCAATTGCTGGTCACTTGTTGCGACTGGATGCGCGTGAACGAAGCGATGCGGCTCTCGTAGTCGTCGCTGGAAAGGCCCGAGCCGAGCAGCGAAGGAAGGTCCGCGCTGTCCATGCCCATGTTGGCGTGAAACACGTTGCCGTCGCCATAGATCTTCCAGGCACGGAAGTTGGTGCCGTCCGTGGGCTCACCGTCGGGCAAGTAGGAGACGCGGATCAGGCTTTCGCCGTTGCTCGTGTGATCTTCGACCAAAATGCCGAAGCTGCGATCTTCGAAGTAGTGGGAGCCATAGGGATTGAACGTCCCTTCCAGTTCGTGGCGCTGGCGAACACGGCCCGCACCTCGCGTGATCAGCACCCCGTCGTCGCGTTCGAACACGACGGGCGGGTTGACTGCGTCTGCTGCCGTGAACAGTGGTTTCAGGTTACCGAGTCCCACGGCCGCGTCGCTTGGCCGAGATTCGGCAGCGGCGAAGTAGTCGTAGATGGCGTCGATGTCTTCGTCGGCGATCCACTGCTCGGAGTAAGCGAGCATGCCCTCGCCGCCGTTTCTGACCTGATTGATGAACTCTTCACGAGTGCCGTCGAAGGCGTACAAGTCGGGGTAGCGTTCGTTGGCAGCGCCCGATGGCGTGTGACACGCGCTGCAGGTGGTCACGAAGCTGGCGGGCAGCTCCGCGCCGCACGTGGAGCTGGGGAGTGCGGGGGTGCTCGCGGCGCCGTCGGGGTCCGTTTGGTCGGACTCTGTATCTCCCGCGCCAGTGTTCTCCGTGTCGGTGCCTTCCGCGCCAGGGCTTTCCCCGTTAGTGGCTTGGTTGGGGGATCCGTCATCGTCGGCGGAGTCGTCGTCACTCGTGGAGGCAGTGGCGCCGCCATCCGAGCCGTCGTCCTCCAAGCGATCGCTGTCGCTCGAATCGCTTGTGTCGTCGTTGCTTACGCCTGCGTCGCCAGCGCGCGACTCTTCGCGACTCGAGTCATCGTCGCGCATCGAGTCGGCGATGGTCGTCTGGTCGTCGGTGATCGAACACGCGACGCCACCACCCCCAAAACAAAAAAAGCCGGCCCAAACGAACAGTCCCCGTTGCCACGTGTGACTCCGCCAAGTGCCGAACGCTCTGAAGCTTTTCCGTGGTTTCGGCGGCTCGGTGGCTCTGCTGGTCCAGCTCATGGCGCGCTCGTGTCCGTCGCGGCGCAAAGCTGGTCAAAAAAGATGACCCATCGGGCGCAAGTCCGAACGCTCGACGACGGGGCGTCGCGCATGGGAGCGTCGCGGCAAACGCGCTGGAAAATTGTGCCGACAGCCCGATGACCCGATCTCCCGCGCGGCTTGGAGTGCCGAGATCGGACGTGTCCCCGTCGCGGACTCACTCACTGCCGTGACGACACCCTGCTGCTCGAATTCACTGGCCGCCTTCGGCGCCTCGGCTCGCAGGAACTCGTAGTCCGACCCAGGGGATCCAGGTTCGCTCCACTCCGTTTCGACAGTTCGATTGTCCTTGGCTCCCAAAAACGCTGAAACACGCACACAAGCCGGGCTGCGTCGGGATCTGATCTCCCGGCGTTCGACTATGAGTCGGGCCTGACGTCAACCGGTCGGGGTTCTTTT
>CBFGUG010000023.1:0-100724 GCA_965651905.1 uncultured bacterium
GCGAACCGTTTGGTCGTGGCGCTGGGGCGGCGGGCGCAGAGTGAGCGGGCGGAGGATCCGGATGAGCGACAGTATCGGCAGATCTATTCGCTGCTGGCGCGGGCTTATTCGGAGGTGCGGGGGGCGCTGCGGTTCGTTCGTCGGGGTGAGGGGGACGCGAATTGGATCGCGCCGTCGCCGTATCCGGGGCGGGCTAAGCGTTCGAAGAAGCAGGGGGTTACGCAGGTGAACGGGGCTGAGGAGAAAAAAGAATCAGGCGAAGCACTTTCCGCAGCAACCGGGGCTGGGCGCGGTCGAACGGGTGGGGTGAGGCGAACCACGCGTCTCAGTTTCAAACGAAAGTTCACGAATATGACTACCCACGATCCAAACAATACCCAACCAGGCCTATCCACTGTTTCTCTTGCTTCGGCTTCTGTCGCTTCGGCTTCGCAGGCATCCGAGTCTCAGGCCTCCGCGTCTCAGGCCTCCGTGTCTCGGGCCTCGGCGCCTCTCGCTTCGGCGCCTTTGGCGGCTGATCCGGAAAACCCTGCGTCGCAGGATCCGGTTCAGTTCCATCTGGGTTTCGAGCGGGTGCGGGCGCTGCTGACGAGCGTTTCCATCGACAGTTTGGAGCCGATCAATCTGGAGGTGCCGGCAACTTGTGCGACGGTGATCGGCGCGTACCCCGAGATCATCGAGTTGCGGCCGCAGCTCGAGAGTCTCAGCACCTTCGATATTTCGCACGTCGATAATCTGCGGGACTACGCGTTGGCGCTTGGTCACACTCACTCTGAACATCGCTCGCAGGGTGGGACGTCGGATCAGGTCAGCGTGCTGGCGGCCAAGTGTCTCGACAATCGCGATCGCTTTCACGCGGATGCGACGGCGCTGGCCAAGCGAGCTTTGCTCGACGAGTCGCGCGTGGCGAAGCTGCGCGGGGGTAACAGTTACCGAATGATCGCGTTCGACGTGATTGGGCTGACTGGGCTCTTCTTGTCCAGTTGGGAAACCATCAAAGACAAGACCGCGCTGACGCAGGCCGAAATGGAGGAAGCTCGCACGGCGGCCAATCAGCTCGTGTCTGCCATTGGGCTGCGCGAGCAGGCTGAGCCGGCCACCAGCGAAGTGAGCCTTTTGAGGCAGCAAGCGTACACTTTGCTGGTGCGGGCTTACAACGAGACGCGTGACGCGATCGCGTTCATCCGTCGGGCAGAGGGGGACGTCGATAGGATCGCGCCTTCGCTTTACGCTGGGCGTGGTCGACGCGTGGCGACCGAGGTCGTCACGCCTGCGTCCCCCGCGACGCCCGTTGCTACTGCGCCAACCGAGGTGGCGAACACTCCGGCAAACAACATCCCAGTCGGCTTTCCTGGAAGTTCACCTTTCTCGCCCGAGTGAGCTCGGTTACCCCCAACTAGGGGAGCAAACGCGTCACCGCGTCGAGCCCGGACTGCGCTGCGCGCAGTACCGTGCGCGGCGCGTCGGCCGTTGCGTCACCTGCCCATGAAAGGCGCGCCGTGCCCAACCCCGGCCCGAGTCCAACACGCTGTAGCGCGCTCACGCCGACGCTCGACACGTCCAAGCCAAACGCGGCGGACGCGTCGAGCAGCACGCGTCCGTTCATCCACAGCGCCGCGGGCGGTGCGATTTCTACGCTTGGACGCAGCTGTTGCCGGTCGTCCAGCACGACTCCCCCACCGACCAAACCGCCGATCGCCAAGACACACGCATCGACGTGCAGCTCCGAACCATCAGCGTCCTTTGACGCAGTAGTTGCAGCACCTTTCGTCGCGATCGCCGTAGGCCCTGTACGCTCCCCGAACCAGGCGACGACGCGTTCATCTTCCACCACCACGCGACGCACCTCGCCTCGAAGCACTTCCACGCCGTCAGCTTGCTCGATCGCTGCACGAGCCGCTTCGAACCGTTCGCCCGCCGCGCCGTACGGTGGCGACAAACACTCTCCAACCGCGACGCCCAGAGCAGCACTCAGCTGCGTCGTGACGTCGTTCGAAAGTGCGAGCCACGGACCGAACAACAAGGCGTCGGGGCGTTCTGGAGCTCGCTCCAACGTCTGACGCAGCACTGCCAAGAGCTGCTCTCGGCGTTCCTCGTCGGCGCCTTCGGCAAACGTCGCTGCCTCCAAGTCCAGCGGCAGTTCGTCGAACGCCGTGTGACTGCGAACTGCCCACTCGGTTTCCACCAAGCTGCGCCGCATCCACGCCGCGTCCCAGCCAGCGGCTAGACCCCTGCCCTCGCCTGCGAGGCCGACGACGGCCACCCGCTTGCCCGCAAGCCCCGCCAGATCGAGCACTCCAGCGTCCACCCCTCGCGCCGCGCGAACGCTGCCCTCCGCCGTGCTCACCCACGACACTGAGTCGCCGAAGCGCCAACCGAAGCGGCCGCTTCCGAACTCACGCAGTTCGGGAGGGGTCTCCTGCTCGCCTGCAGTTGGTTCGCTGGCGCCTCCGTATTGGTCCCAGTCGAGGGCTCCCGTGCTGGCGTGACTGGCTCCCGCTGCGCCCAACGCCCAAACGCACTCGAGCCCCCGAGCCAAAGCGGCGTGCACTGCGGCGCTGCCCGCGACGCCGCCGCCGACGACGAGTAACCTCACCGTTTACCTGCCTCGGGCAGCTGGGCTTGACTGTAAGCCAAGCCTAACGACTCCTGACGCAACTGAACGCCGCCTACCACGCTCACGCGGTGTTTGGCGGCGCGTTGCAGGAAGCTGCTCGCCATTTCGCGGCCTCGCTCTGGGCTCTGATCCGTCATCTGGGCGACGATCGCGCCGCAGCGTGCCGCGCAGCGCATCCCGCCGCAACTGCCCAAGCCGAGCCGCGTGCGGCGCGACACCGAGTCGACATCGAACGCCCATTCACGTTCGACCGCGCGCCGTATCTCGGCTAGGCGCACGGGCTCGCAGGCGCACACGACCTCTCGGTCTTTTGGCTCGCGGCTCATCTCTTCGCCGATTTCGCGAGCGCACGCGCCGTGTCGATAGATCAGCCGCTTCGCTGATAGAAGATCGATGCATGCTTGCTCAGCGAGTGTCGCGGGCGCCAGCTCTGCCTCGCCTCCTGGCAACTTGCCGACCATGGTCGTGCACTTGTTTTTCTGACCCAGACGCGAAGAGATGATGTCCGTCATTTCTTCGGCGAATAGACGATAACTCGCGAGCTTGCCGCCAATCATCGACAGCAGACCCGCTGCGCCGTGCGCGGCGTGGTCGACGATTTCGTGCTCGCGTGACAGGGCGTCCTCGTGTTTACCCCACTCGTACAACGTCGGGCGCACGCCAGACCAGGTTCCGATCAAACGCGCTTGGCGCACCACGGGGAAAACCTGCGCGATGGCCTCCAGCAAGTAACGCACTTCATCTGCGGTCGCGAAGACGTTGTCCAGATCGCCGTAATAGTCGTCGTCGGTCGTGCCGATCACGCTGGTGTTCTGCCAGGGTTCGATGAACACGCGGCGGCCGTCGACGGCTTTGACCATCAACGCGACGTTGCTCAGCTTGCGGTCGAAGTAGAGATGAATGCCCTTTCCGGGGCGCAGCCTCAGTGCGTTTTTTGGTAAGCCACCGAGCAGCGCGGTGAGCGGGCCCCACGCGCCCGTCGCGTTGATGACGAGGGACGCACGCAGCTGCAGCCCAGCGCCAGTCTGCCTGTGTTGTGCTTCGACCCCCACGACGCGGCCGTCACTCTCACGCAAGAGCCCGCTGACGGAGTACGGCACGAACACGTCCGAGCCGTGTCGCGCGGCGTCCTGGGCGTTACCCACGCACAAGCGCACGCCATCGATGCCCCATTCGTCGAACGTCACGCCGCCTGCAAAATCGCCAGACAGCCCGGGCTCCAAGCGCTTCAGGTCGTCGCCATTCAAACGGGTGTGAGGTTTGCCCCGCTTGAGCGGCTGGTAACGATCGTACACGTCGAAAAACGCGTCCAGCACGTCGAGCTCTTGTTTGGCGCCGAGATACTGCTTCACGGGCAAGATGAACGGCGCACGAAACAACAAGTGCGGCGCGATGTTCTGGACGTACCCCGAATCCAGACACGACGTGTAAGTCACGTCGGGGTTCATCGTGAGGTAGCGCGGCCCGCCATGGATCATGCCGCTGGAGTTTCCGCTCGCGCCAAACGCGAGGTCATTGCGCTCGAACAGTGCAGCGCGCAGTCCCCGCAGCGCGCAGTCACGCAAGACGCCCGTGCCGTTGACGCCCCCTCCGATGATGATGACGTCGTAGTCCGACGCTCCGCGACTGCGCTCCACTGAACCAGCTTATAGCCCTTGCTGCTCGGCCGCGACAGCGCGCAGCGACAAACTTGGCCCAGCCTCTACCGCAAGGCATAGCCACGTGAGTATGCGCAAGTGTGGCATGATCGCGGCGGCAGCACTCATCGTCGGCACGAGCCTCAGTGGCGTGGACGCGGAGCTGCATTCGGCGGGCGGCGTGGCGTTGGCTGCCGACGGGCCGAGCGTGAAGCTCGATCGTTTGGAGCTGCCCCCCGAAGCCAAAGCCTACGAACGCTTCTTGACCCGCGCACTGAAACGCGAGGCCCGAGGCCTCGACTGGGGAGCAGGTGCGGGCAGCCGCATCGAATACCGCTTCGTGCTCAGTGAACTGCGGGTGGTGATCAAAGACGGCGTTCTCACAGTTCACTGCTCAGCAACTGGCCGCTTGCCGCGGGGGCGCAGCGCCAACAGTCAACTGAGCTTCGGGGGCGAACCCTCCGAAAAGCGCGAACTCATCGAACGGGTGCTGACGATTGTCGCGCGGGGCGTGCTCACGCGACTGTCGGAAATTGAGCGCGAGCGCCGAAAAGGCTGAGCAAACGCCAAGAGAGGTCCGTGCCCGGGGCCCTACGAGGCTGGCGTCGCGGCGGTCAATTTGTCAGACTAGCTGCCATGCAGCTCGAGTCGAACGCACAGCTGAAGCCGTTGATCACCCGTTACGCGGCGCTCTGGGCGCAACTCGGAAAAGAATTCGGCAAGCGACCGTTGGTCACCCCGACCAGCGAGTTCTTTCCCGATCCCTTCGAAAAGTCACGCGCGGGCGTGACGCGTCTGCTGCGACGCATGCAGCAACACACCGCGATGACGGACATCCCCATCGAGGTCGTGCTCGACGCAGGCGGTGCCCAGGCCGCGCAGTCTTGTGGTTCGGGGAGCTGCGCACCTTCCCAAGCAACGGACGATGCGCGTCTGCTGCTGGGAGAAGACAACTGGACGTTGCGGGTGACCCCCGCTGACATCGCTCACCCCGTCGGGTTGACGACACTCTTGTCGAGCGCCCTGGCAACCATCTTCCTCGAGGAAACCCGACCCGACGGCGCCAGCATCACGGCCCCTGCGGCGCTCACGACCGAGCTTGCCGCGGTCGGCCTCGGGCTCGGCGTGCTCTTGCTGGAAGGCTCGTACGTGTACTCGAAGAGCTGCGGCGGCCCGAGCATCGCCAAGCTGACGCAACTCGGGGCGGGACAACTCGCCCCGTTGGTCGCGCTGTTTGCGGCTCAACACGGCCACTCGCTGCGCGGCGCATTGGGCAGCGTCGGAACGACCCAGCGTGCGGTGCTCAGCGAGGCAAAAGCGTGGGCCAAGGCCAACCGCAGCGTGAGCAAACGCCTCGCCCTCGATCCCGCGGCGCTCGAGGACGGCGACTTTTCGCTGAGTGAACCCTCTGGGAGTTTGTTCGGGTTTTTGGGTCGCAAGGCCAGCGACGACGAACAACTCGAAGAGGCGCTGCTGCTCGCCTCCACACAGGCGTCACACGGCAGTCCACGTGTCGGAACCGCACACTCTCGGAGCCAAGCGGAACGGCGCGCAGACCCCGAAGACGACGACCTCAAGGCGCTGGTTGCCAGTGTGCTTTCGGATCGCGGCGCCGAGCCACAGTCCTGAAGGGGGATCCACCCGCGCGGGCGCCACCCGACAGTTTGCGTTCAGAGTTTCGCCACCGCTCGACGTGTGTCACCAGCGCGCACACGTCTGTTCCCTTGCCGCGGCGCTCACTCCAAGCTAGGTCAAACGGAGTTTGACGATGAGCCCGACCAACAGCAGCCAATCCAGCGTTTCTACTCCACAACCCGTCTCAGGTCGCCACGCGCGCTCCGACGCTCCACCTGACGGGCAGGCTTCCGCAGCGCCAACGTCAGATGACGTTGAAGCTCGCTTCTTCGCGCGAGGTGACAGTGGCACGTTCGCCGGGGGTTTACACGAGCTGCAGTTAGGCGCCACGCCTGGCGTCACAGAGACCTCGCCTCAGCACAAGGTCATGACGTCTTTGACAGTCGTCGGCACCGCCGCGCTACTGCTCAGTACTGTGCTCCTGGTGCCCGCATCTCCTTCGATGGGTGACGGCGTTGCTCACGCAGGCGTGCCCGGAGCGCAAGCTGCGGAGTCCGAATCTGCACATGCATCGTCCGAAAACTCGGACTCGACCATTGCGGCAAAAGAAGTCCCCAGCTCCAACGAGCAGACGGCACCGCCGAGCAATCCCGAAACTCAGAGCGGGGCCGCGAACAGCCAGCCCGCCGCAGCTCCCCTGGAGCCGTCGGCGGCTCCCGAGAACACGGCGGCTCCCGAGAACACGGCGGCCCCCACGCCACAAGAGCCGACGAGTCTAGAGGCTGCCCAGGCTCCTGCAGCGGTCCCGAGCCCCCCAGCGGAGGCGCACGAAGACTCGGCCAGCAAGGCCGCTTCGCCAAAGAGCGCGGCCGCAGCCCCCCCGAAACCCGCCGCCCGCAAGGCGGCACCGCGCAAGGCAGTAGCGCGCAAGGCAGCAAGACCCAGTGCAAAGCCGGCCGCTCCAGCGAAAACGCCGCCCGCCAGCGCCAACTTCGCGACGGGTGCCAAGGCCAACGCCAAGCCCGCCGCGCCGTCCGCTGGCGGTAACTCACCGCCTACCGCCAGCTTCCCTGGCCAATGAGCGACGTGACCCGTGAAGTCGACGGCCACTCGGTGGGTGATATGGATCGCGCTGACAGCTTGCGCTGAGCAGCCGCCCGCGTCAGCGCCCGAGTCTGAATCGACCCGTCCGAACGACGCGGAGCGCGACTCTGAGCAATCTCCCGACGACGCGCCGACGAACGGCACCCTGTCCGACGAAACCCGAGCTTCGAGCGAGAGCCCAGACCAACGCCAAGACCGCGAGCAGTCGGGGCACTTCGAAGACTTGGAAGTACCCGGGCACCCCACCGCACTGCTTTGGGTACCGAACAGCACGCGTGAGCAGCTGCCGTTGTTTGCAGTCGCGCATGGCGCAGGCGGCGGTCCCGATTGGCACTGCGAATACTGGAGCGCAGTGGTCGAAAGCGGCGCGTTTCTGCTCTGTCTCCGAGGACACCCCATCAACAAAGAGATGGGATCACATTTCTTCCCCGAACATCACACCTTGGGGCGACTGTTTGGCGCTTCCGTCAGCGCAGTCGACGCACGCTTCGGAAAGCGAGTGTCTGCCGATCACGGCGTGTACATCGGCTACTCCCAGGGCGCGACCATGGGCTCACTGATGCTCGCGGATCACGCCGCGCGCTTCTCTCACGCGCTGTTTCTCGAAGGTGGCTTCAAGACGTGGAACGTCGCCCGCGCGCAAAAGTTCAAGCGCGCGGGGGGCGAAGCCGTGTTCATCGCCTGCGGCACGAACACGTGTGACGGAAACGCCAAAAATTCCGTGCGCTGGATGGAGCGTGCAGGTTTGCGCGCGCGTTTCTTCACGGCCGAAGGCGCGGGCCACACGCCCGCAGGTGACGTCGGTCTCGCCGCAATCGAAGGCCTGGCGTGGCTGCTCGCGCCTGAAAACGCAGAATCGAAGGAGTGAGCGTCGAGCACGCGTCAGCTGCTACTGCAGTCGCTGGCGGGAGACATCGCTGATCTCGCGTCCGCGACAGGCTGCCACCTTGCGCGCATTGCAGCAGATCCCGTAAGGATCCGGGCTCCTGCAGGCCGTCAGCTGGCGTTCGACCGAACGTCAGCAAATTTTGGCCGCGTCGTTTGGTTCAGCCGTCAGATGTCCGTCCTTCCAACCTCCATGCCGCGTCGTTCACCAGCGGCAAGTGCGAGCGTGACATCTGCCAGTGGAGCCGCGAACGAGTCGGCGGCGCGCGCGTCCTTGCAGACACTCGGGGCGTGGCTCAGCGGTATGTGTCTGCTCGAACCGTGTGTGGGGGTGCTGTGGCAGCGCAGCTTTGCCAGCCACCTCGGTCAACCCCTCGACGTCAGTCGTTCGCTGCTGCTCGCGTGCCCGCTGTGGCTGGTCTACACGCTGGATCATTGGCTCGACGTGCGTCGTGCTCCCCAGGCGGCCGCTAGCTCGCAGCGACATGCCTTCGTAGCGACGCACCAGGGGACGCTGGAAATGGCGTGGCTACTCGTGTTGAGTTTTTGCACGTTCCTGGCCGCCAGAGTGCTCACCCCCGACGAATGGCTGTGCGCTGGGTTACTGCTGCTGTCTACCATCGCGTACTTCGTCGTGGTTCACTCGGGTCGGTCACGCATACTACCCAAAGAGCTTCTCGTTGCCGTGATCTTCAGCGCGGGCATCAGTTTCTTCAACTGGCCGACACTGACGACGTGGTCGCTGTCTGCAGCGCTGGCGCTCGTCAGTTTCAGCACGCTCGCGCTGCTCAACGTTGCCATCATCTCGGTTGCAGAACGCCGCGCCGATGCGGCGCTCGGCGAGCCGACCCTCGCCCTCGACCATCCTTCGCTGGAACGTTGGGTGACGCCCTCCTGTGTAGGCCTGACCTCGCTGGCCGTCGTTTCCCTCACGCTGGGCTCGAACTTCGCCGATTGGCAACTCAGCGTGGCCCTCAGCGCGCTCGGCCTGGCCGCACTCGGGCGTCACTGTACGCATCTCGAACCCAACCAGGTTCACCGCCTGGCCGACGCAGCACTGCTCATCCCACTCGCAGTCCTGCTGTGGTGAGCGCAGCTTCGTGTGTCGCGGAGGGATCACCGAAGCATCAGCTCGACATCCATGAGACGTAGCTTCGACCACATCGCACGCCCCTACGCGTTTCTGGAACGACTCACGCTCGGCGGCGCTTTGCAGCGTGCCCGCTGCGCTCATATCGATGAGTTACCGCAGCGGGGGCGGTTTCTGATCTTGGGCGAAGGTGACGGCCGCTTCTTGCAAGCGCTGCTCACCGCACGCCCGCACTGCGACATCGACGTGGTGGAACGCAGCGCCGCGATGTTGCGCCTAGCCCGAAACCGAAACAGCGGCGCCACTCGCGTTCGCTTCTTCGAGACAGACGCACGTCAATTTGCCGGTCCAGGCCCCTACGACGCCATCATCACCCTGTTCTTCCTCGACTGCTTCGAAGGGAACGACCTCCGCGAGCTAGTGCGATCGCTCTCGCAGCTCGCCGCGCCCAACGCGACGTGGCTCTACGCCGACTTCGCCGAGCAGCGCGCAGGCCTGGTCGGACAGCTGCATCGCTCGTTCATCTCCGCGCTCTACCGCGCGTTCATGTTGACGACCGACATCGCCGCGACACGCCTCGAAGACCCCCTGCCCTACATGGCGCTCGAAGGGTTCCATCTGGTCGAGGCAAAGCCGCACGACGAGCTGAAGCTCGACGCGAAGCTCCGCCCAGAGCTGCACCGCAACGACAACCTCGACGGCGGGCTGCTGAGCGGCGGACTATTGCGCAGCGTAGTGTTGCGCAGAGGTCCCGACGTTTGATAGCCCGCGACGCTATTTGCGTAGACCTTCCGACGTTTGATAGCGCTCGACGCAGCGGGCGCAAAGCTTCCGACGGTCGCACGCGATGCAGCACCGCGTGCCGTCCCTCGAGCGTCGCTGACGTGCTCCGTAGTGGAGACGGACGCCTGGTTTCGCCGCCGTCCGCCCAAGCGCCCACACGGGTCGATACGAACACTCAGCACTCAGTAGGCGCCGCGAATGTGTTCGTGCACACGCTCGGCATAGAACCGCCGCAGCTCGGCGTGCTTCGACTCGCCAAGGGGCGGGTGATCGGAAGCAGCGGCATTGTCTCGCGCTTGTTGCGCGCTGCGCGCCCCCGCAATCACGGTGGTCACAGCCGGAAAGTCGAGGCAATAGCGCAGTGCCCATTGCGCCATCGTCCACTCGGCGGGCACGTGAGATCTGAGCGCATCAGCCAACTCGAGCGCCTTTTCGAACGGTAGCCCAGCGAAGGTTTCTCCGACGCTGAACGCCTGCCCGTCACGATTGTAATTGCGGTGGTCATCGTCCGCGAACTGCTGCCCGCGGCTCATCTTGCCCGCGAGCACGCCGCTCGCCAGCGGCAGTCGAACGATGAGGGATACGCGACGCTCTCTCGCCTCTTCGAACACCTCGTCGATCAACTTTTGTCGAAACACGTTGAAGATCACCTGCAGCGACAAAAGCCCCTCCACCTGCAGACACAGCTTCGCTTCCTCAGCGGTCTCGACAGACATGCCGAAGTGTTCGATGAGCCCCTCTTGCTGCATGCGGCGCAGGTTGTCGAACACCTCGCCGCGTTCCATTGCGGCCTTGGGTAAACAGTGCCCTTGGGTGAGCCAAACCCGCTCCACGCCCAATCGTTCGATCGAGCCACGGCAGTGCCTGCTCATCACCTCGTAGCTGAGGTTTTCGTCTCCGCCCGGATCGCCACTGCGCCCAAACTTCGTCGCCACGAAAACCTTCTCGGGCCCCACCTTTGCCAAAAACCGCCCGATGCGCTCTTCGCTCCTTCCGCCGCCGTAGATGTCCGCCGTGTCGAAGAAGTTGACGCCCGCCGCGTACGCCGCTTCCAACGTTTGCTGCGCTTGTTCGTCACTGACCGCGCCCCAGTCGGCGCCGAGTTGCCAAGTCCCGAGTCCGATCTCGGACACCTTCGCTCCAGTCGCTGCAAATTCTCGCGTCTTCATTCGATTCTCCTTCGATTTCTATCGGACTCTCGCGCAGCGTATCCAGTTACCGTGCAAACACTCGAGTCGTGGCGCATCACAGACGCGTCAGCCTCGGCGATCGGGTCAGCTCTCGTCAATGCTGGTATATCGCAGTCGATCGCTCGTCCGACGGGTGGCGCGCGAGCTCGGGTCGCGTCAGCTCCGCGCAGGTTTCGGACTGTGGCGTGCTGCACCGCTCGTAGCTGACCGTGGAGCGCCGCGTCGCTGACGGGCCACGCGGACGCTCACCAAACGTCAATCGACGTGCGTGGAGTCTTTTTCTGGGGAGTCGAGGTGCGGCCCCTGCGCGGCTCCCTCTATGGTAAATGCGGAGAGGTGCGGGCTACGGATGCACCCGATGCACGGCGCGCTGGCTGCCGCGTGGGCAAACGAAAAATGCAAAACCATGGCTACGGCGCGCTAGCTGCCTCGTGGGCAAACGAAAAAATGTAAAACCACGCCCGCGCGTGTCGTCGGGCGCTCAGCCTTCGTTCAGGATGTCGCGGACGGTTTCGTGCAGGGTGGTTTGGCTGTCGCGCGGCTCGAAGCCCAGCTCGCGGCGGGCTTTGCTGCTGTCGCAGTACCAGAAGTGTGAACCCATATCGACGGTCTCGCGTTCGACGGGCGACTCCGCGCCTACGAGCGACAGCGCGCGTTCGAACGCCCAGTGGCTGGCCAAGGCGAGCGCGGGCTTTTTCGGCAAGCGCGCCCAGGGCATGGCGCGGCCGCTCAAGCGAGACAGACGCCCGAAGAACGTCGCCACGGGCATGTTAGCCGCAGAGATCAAGTAACGCTGACCTGGACGGCCTTTGTCGTACGCGGCGATGGTGGCCTGCGCGGCGTCACGCACGTCGACGAACGACAGCCCGCCGCCAGCCAACGCAGGCAGCGACCCCGCCAGAAAACGACGCACGTCGAGCGTCGACGACTGCCGCCGATCACCCGGACCGAGCAGCAAGCTCGGGTTGACGACGATCACCTCGAACACGCCAGGCTCGTTGTGCTGCAGAGCGATACGCTCCGCGTAATACTTGCTGCGATAGTATGCCCAGCGGGTGATCAGCTCGTGAGCGGGCGTGTCTTCTTCGGTGAAGATTCGGTTCGGATCCGAACCCACCGCGATGGTGCCGCTCGTGCTGACGCAAACCACGCGCCGCACGCCCGCGCGACGCAAGCCGAGCAGTGACTGTTCGGTCGCGACCACGTGGGCCTGATGTAGCGCCTCGGCGTCCGCTGGATCGCGCGACACACGCCCTGCGGCGAGGATCGCTCCCTCACAGCCCCGCGCGCTCTGCTCGACGGCGGCTGCGTCCGTGATGTCGAGCGCAGCAACATCGCGCTCAGCAACCTTGCCGCCGCCGCGAGAAACGAGCACCAGGTCGTGGCCTGCGCTGTCCAATTGACGCGCGATTTCGGCGCCGAGAAAGCCCGTGGCGCCAGCGACCCAAAACTTGCTCATGCGCGCCCCCGGTTACCCTCTGCAGGGCGCGGTCCTGAATCGAGCAGACCGAACATCTTTTGGAACTCGAGCAGCAGTGGGATGTTGTTCGATTTCACCTTACCCGACATGAACTCTGCAGCCGATGGCGTGTACGCCTCGTTGACGATGCGTTTGAACATCGCGGGGCTGGTCTTGAGTACACAGTCCGCCACTTCGACGGCCTTACCCTTTTGCACGTCACACGCGTCTGATGACGCTTTGAGCGTCCACTTCTCGGCCCCGAGCGAAAAGTAGTAGCTGACGGGCGCGCGGGTGCTGCCTTTGACGAAACGCTCCTGCAGGCTCTCGAAGACCCCTTCCAACCCTCTGCTACCGTTCGTGGGCAGTGCGCTGGGGGCCTGCGTCGCGCCGCTAGCCTCGGCTTCGGGTTTCGGTGGCTGAAGGTCCAAGGCTCGACCCTCGCTCAGTGCTTCTACGGCGGCGTGGGCGATTTCACTGACCTTGCGGGAGGCGTCGCGGGTGCTCAGCCCTTCGCTGTGCGCCTTCAGCGCGGCGTGGGTGAGCACGGGGCCGATGCGCGCCTCGACGCGGCGATTGCGGACGAAGCTGGCGCCCTTGGGCAACGCGCGAGCCGTGCCTTCCAGCCAAATCGGCAGGATGTCGATGCCGCTCTGCAGCGCCAAGTAGCCGAGCGCGGGCTTGAACTCGCGCAGGCTGCCGTCGGGTGAACGTGTTCCCTCGGGGAAGAGCAACACCACGTGCCCACCTTCCAACAACTCCCCCGCGGTTCGCAGCAACTGCCGCAACGAGCCCGTGCGCGAGATCGGCACCAGGTTGGAGAAGTTCTTGAAGAAGGACGTCTTGATCTCGTTACCCTCGAAGAAGTAATCCTGCGCGGCGAGGGACTTCATGCCCTTCGAGTAGTCTCCCAGGGCGTACTTGATCAGCCCCATGTCGAGATGGCTCGCGTGGTTGGCGATCACCAGCACGTTGCGACTGTGCGGGATGAACGCACGCCCCGTCACGCGCGTTTGCATAAACTGACGATAGAAACCCGCTTGCGCTTGCGACATCCAGAGTTTGGCGGGCTCGCGCAGCAGCTCGGGCACCACGAACTCCGAGTCGTCACGTTCGACATTGGCCACCAAGGGTCGCTGAGCCGTCTGCTCGATCAGCCGCTCTGCATCGTCGACGCTTTGACACTCGGCGAACTTTTGTGCGTCGAGTGGGCGTCCAACCTGGGCCTCGAGCGCTACGAGCACCTCGAGCAGCATGAGCGAGTCGCAGCCCAGATCACCACGCAGCGTCATTTCGCCCGTGATGGTGTGCGGCTCGCGTCGCGTCGCCGCCGCGATCGCGCGGCGGGCTGCGGTCGTGGGCGCGGCGCGGTGAGAAGTGTTCGACTTGGACAGCAAGCGCTGCAGCGTTTCGCGCAGTTGCTTACGCTGGACCTTGCGCGTGCTGGTGCGTGGCAGCGGCGTGTCGAGCAACGTCACCACGGCGGGGCGCATGTTAGCGGGCAGCTTCG
The DNA here is from genome assembly GCA_965651905.1 of uncultured bacterium. Taxonomy (GTDB): domain Bacteria; phylum Myxococcota_A; class Polyangia; order Polyangiales; family Polyangiaceae; genus SZUA-265. Next base: position 13,851 of record CBFGUG010000023.1, read on the forward strand.
ACAGCGCGTCGTCCAGCGACTTGCGCGCGCGTTCGTGCGCTTGCTCGCGGCTGGCGCCGGGTTCGACGACTGCAGCGCACGCGACGCGCTCACCGCCGCGACCATCGTCGATGCCGACGACTGCCAGCTCGGCGACGTGCCGCACTTGACCCAGGCGCGCCTCGACGTCGTCCGGGTAGACGTTCTCGCCATTGGCCGCGACGATCACGTCTTTGGCGCGGCCGACGATCGACAGCCGCCCGCGGTGATCGAGCTTGCCCAAGTCGCCCGTGCGCAGCCAGCCGTCGTGAATGACGGCGGCGGTGGCCTGCTCGTCACCACTGTAACCGAGCATGACGTTGGGTCCGCGCGCCAGCACCTCGCCCACGCCGCTCGAGTCGGGTTGGTCGATCTTGATCTCGACTTCGGGGATCGCGCGCCCGACTTGTTTGGGTCGAGAGCGCGGCCCTCCGCTGGCGACGCTGAGAACGGGCGCAGCTTCCGTGAGGCCGTACCCCTCGGTGAGATGTAGACCGAGCCCCGCGAACAACTGGTGCGTCGACTCACCGAGCGCGGCCCCTCCGCTGACGAGAAAGCGCAAGTGGCCACCCAGTTGCTTGTGCACGCTGCCGAACAGCAACCCGCCGACGTCGAGGCCCGTCGTCTTGCCCAAGGTCCGGCTGACGTCGAGTGCGACGTCGAACGCTTTGGCGGCGAGCGTCCCCTGTTCGGAAACGCGCGAAACGATCTTGCGCTCCAGCATCTCCCACAGTGCGGGCACGCCGATCATCGCCGTGACGCGGCCGGCCTTGAGCGCGCCCGTCAGCTTCTCGGCGCTGAGTTCGTCCAGGTAGATCACGCGACTGCCGCGAGACAGTGGAAGGAGCAGGCCGCAAGTGAGCTCGAACGTGTGATGCAGCGGCAGCACGCTGAGCACGCGGTCTTCGCGACCCAGCGGGAACAGCGGCGCCAGCGACGCTACCAGGCTACACAGGTTGTGGTGCGTGAGCATCACGCCCTTGGGGTTGCCCGTCGTACCGCTGGTGTAGATTAACAGCGCAACGTCGTGCTCACTGACCGTCGGCAGCTCACCGATTGGCCCCACTTGGGTTGCCGCTCCTGGCGAGAGCATCGTCACGCCACCAGGCATGAAGTCGGCGACGCGCTGCGCGGCTTGCTCGTCGACTATGGCAACCTTCGCACCCGACGCTCGCGCCAGCAGCTCGGCGGTTTGCGGATCGACGTCGGCGTCCAGAGGAACCGCGCTTGCGCCCGCGTACGCGATGCCAAACACCGAGATCGCCCAATCCGGGTGATTCTTTGCGATCAGCAGCACCCGATCGCCGGGTTCGACACCGAGCCCGATGAGGCGACTGGCGCACGCTCGCGCGCGTTCGTCCCATTGACTGAAGCTTATGGCGGATAGGCCGTCGGGCTCCGTGCGCGATAGCGCCGTGGCTCGATCGAAACGCTCCGCCATCTGCGACAGCAAGTCGGGCAGGCTGGTGAACCGCTTGAGTGCGCGCAGCGGCTTTTTCATCTTCTGCTCGAGCTCGGGGAACACCCAGCGCTCGAGGCCTGGCATGTGCGTTCCGAGGAACCACTCACGCCAGTCGAGGTTTTCTGGCTCCCATAAGAGCAGCTCACGGTCAGCGTCCGTCACTCGTGCGAACGCGGCGCGCGTGTTGTCGCAGCGAAACTCGTAATCCAGTACCGCGACGAACGGCTCGAACTGCTTGACGATGCTGTAAACCCGGCGCTGCGTCCGCGCGAACTTGTTCAGCGATTGAGTCGTGGGCTCGACGAGCGAGCCGAGCGGCCCAGACTTGGCGCGTCCGAGCAGTCTGGCCAAGCCCTCTGCTCCCTCGGCGATGCGCTTCGGGCCGAGGCGATCGTAAGCGCCAGGCCCCAGAAGTGCGCCCTCGATCTTGCCTTGTACGGCGCTCACCAGTGGCCCGCCCCGCCCCGTCCTGCGATAATAGCGCCGTTTGTAGAGCCCCGACAGCTCGAAGATGCGAGCCATCGTGGTCGGATTGCTGTCGCTGGTGCCGAACTGGTAGACGGGTTTTGCCTCGCGCCGAATGAGTTCACCCAGAGCCAGCGCCATGCCACTGGCCACCATGTCGCAAGGAATGATGTCGAGGCGGATCCCACTGCCCGCCATTTGAAACTGGCCTTCGCGGATGGCGAAAATCAGCGGCGCGCTGGTGTTGATGCCTTCGTTCCAGCCCTTGTCTGGAAACTCCACGCACGACTCGATGATCGCCGGCCGCACGATGGTGAACGGCAGCCCCGATCGAGCGGTGATCTGTTCGCCGATGCTCTTGGTGTACGTGTACGTGTTGGGCCAGCCCCAGAACTTCGCGCGCTCTTGGCCCAGCTCGGCCAGCTGCGCCTCGATGAACTTACGACGCACGCGCTCGATCTCGTCTTCCAAGATCTTGCCGCGCGTGGGTTCACCGCGTTCGAGCAAATTGGTCTTGGCTTGGTCGAGAAAGTGACTTTGGCGAAACGCGTCGCCGGCTCGATGGCGCGCTTGGCGAATGATGTCCAGGCACTCGTCGATCTCGCGGTCGGGATCCCAGTGCGCGCGCTCCAGCTTGCCCGCGTAGGGAAACGGATGTTCGAGCGGGTTGTTCTCGTCGACGATGCCCGTCTTGTAGCCAGCCACGTAACACGTGCTGGTGTGCATCACGGGCACGTCGCCTAAGTCTTGCGCCAGCGCGACCAGGCTCTGCACGCCGAAGGCGTTCACTTCGAGCGCAATGTCGAGTGGCGGCTGGAAGTCGACGATGCCCGAAGCGTTGATCACGGCCGCAATCTTGCCGCGCCATTCGTCGCGCAGCGGCGCGGAGACGCCGCAGTAGGGCTGCACGATGTCGCCCTCGACGATCTGGACCTTTTCGCGCAAGAACGCTTCGAAGCCGTCGCCGTGTTGCTTGCGCAGCGGATCGAGTGCGTGGCCCGTCGCGATGTCTTTCCAGAATCGCGTTTCGGCGTCTTGGCTGCCCCGAGAGCGCACCACGAGGTGCAAGCGCTTGATGTCGGGAAACTTGGCGAGCAACAGAACCCAAAACACCTTGCCGAGGAAGCCCGTACCCCCGACCACGACGAGCTGCGTGCCCGCCAGCGTCTCGGTCAACGCCAAAGGTGTACTCGGTCCGCGACGTGATGGCGGAATCGAAGGCGGCGAACTCACCCTGCGGCCCCTATCGAACGGGTGTCGCCCATCACGATGGGGGGCAAGTGCATGCACAACACGTCTTGTGAAATGGGCTCCCCTTCGCGCGCGCGGTACAGCGCCTCGGACATGTTGGGCGCCGTTTCGTAGCCCAAGAGCCGCGGAATGTATTCGTTGTCCGCCCCGACCACGATCACCTTGCCTAGATGCTGCCGCCCCGCTTCGCCCCAGTACCACATGAAGAACGGGTGCGCCGGGTGGTAGGCGTGACCTTTGCGGAACATCTCCAAGAACGCCGGGTTACGAGCGAACTTCTCTTCGTAACGCTTGTGTAGCTCGATGCCGTCCCGAGTCTCGGGCAGCAGCTGGTGCACGAAGTCGATGTAGGGGGCGTGCTGTTCGTGGTCGAACTTGTCCGTGCACGGGTGGGTGATGATCAGCGTGCCGCCTTTTTTCACGAGCGGCTGCCCCTTGTACATGTTGAACAAGTAACCTTCCGCCATCACGCTGACGAGCAGCGGATTGAGGAAAGCGCCCACGTTGTACGGGCTGATGTACGGCACGCCCGCGACGAGCACGTCCGCTTGACGGTCGATCGGTACGAGGTACTGGTCGTTACACCGCGCCATCGTGTGCTCGTGGGCGGCTTCGGTTTCCCCGGCGAACACGCCCGTCACGCCGTACGGCGCGGGCACGCGCTCGAAGATGGCTTGCCGCGCGGGCTGCGGAAGCCTCGCGGTCGCGTCCACCAGGCCTTTGAGCATGGTGCGCTCACGTGCCGTCAGGTCGTCTTCGTTCTTCGCCAAAAAGTCGAGCGGGCCACCGAACATGCGGTTGTTGATCGTGGTCTCGATCGTGAACACGTTCAGCGTCTGGTTGGTGAGCCTGCCCATGCGCTCGACGCTCGTCGACAGCGCCGAGCTCGACGGGTCCATGTAGCTGTGGCAGTTGCGCATCGTCTTGGCGTTGTGATGCGCACGCAAGCTCTTGTAGCCGCAGAGGCCCACCGCCACGCTCTTGTGCCCCCCATCCATCGGGACGAAGTTGAGGTTCACGTAGACGATCAGGTCACTCTCGACCGCTCGTCGATTCAGCTCGACCACTTCGCCGTGGTCCGTCTCGCCAATCGTGACCATGCGCGATGGATCTTCGGCGTCGTGATTGTAGAGGCGGTCGGGCCAGTAAGCCTTGAACACCTTGTCGCCGACCATGTGACGGATCTCACGCGCCTTCATGCGGCGATGCACACTGGTGGCGATGATGATCTCGACGTCGTCGACGCCGTAGTCCGCAAACAACGCCAGTACGATTTCGAGCACGCGCTGGCGTATGTCGGGTTTACGCATCGGCGGCAACGGCAGCGAAATGTCGTCGACGGCGATCGTGACCTTCATGCCCGGGCGCAGCTTCGCGTAGAGCGGCTCACTGCCGTAGGGGTGGTTGATGGCGTGCCGAATCGCCGCGTCGACGTCCTTCAGCGGCTCGATGGGCGGCTTTGGATAAAGCACGCGCGTGCCCGCAGGCAGGTCGACCTCGACCAAGCGATCACCCGCGAAGAGCACTCGCGGAGCGCTGTCATTGTCTAAGGTTACCAAACAAGGATGACTCATGGACTTTCCGAAAGTTTGAACGTCGGCCAGCTGTAGGCGCGCGCGAGAAGCGCTAGACGAGGATCTGGATTGACCGCCGCAGGGTGCCCCACCACGCTGAGCATGGGAACGTCGGAATAGCTGTCGCTGAAACCGTAACAGTCGTCCAGGTTGTAGCCGCGCTCGCGCGCGTGCTGGCGGATGAGGCGAGCTTTCTCGGGACCCGCCACGACGGGCTTGAGCATTTTCCCGGTCGCGACGCCCTTGCGCATCTCCAAGCGGTTACAGATCTTCGTGCAGCCCCCCAGGTGATCGGCGAGTTTGCCCAGCACGAAGTCCAGGGCGCCGCTCACGAGCACGATCTCGTGACCCGCCTGTCGGCTCTTCTCCACCAGATCGAGCGCAGCGGGATACAGCGAAGGACGGATCTTCGCTTCGAACACCTCTTCGGCGAGGATCTGCAAGCGGTCGTCGCTCATGCCCTCGTACGCCGAGAACAACAGCTCGTTGAACAGTCGACGATCGACGAGCTCAGCCACCGCCATGACTGGCGCCTTGAGCAGCGCCCTGCCGATTTTGCGCGCGGACGCGAGCGGCGTCGCTTGGTTGAACAGGTAGTAAAGGGTCGGGTCGACCAGATTGCTCGATATGAGCGTCCCATCGACATCGAAATAGCTAGCCGCCACGGCGGCTTGGCTCTCCCAACTAGCCCGCGGTGTCAAGCGCTGGCAGCTGGCTGATCACTGCGACGACTCAGACGCACCTCGACGACCGGCCAGGCCTGTTTACAGCGAAGACCGAAACTACGCCGTTCGAGTGCGTCGAAGCACCCCCGAACGCGTGGACCGTTGCGGCACAGTGTGCGTCGCCCTCTCCCAAAACAGCGCGTTTCGGGGCGGGGTTTATTGCACCAACGCACAATTGAATTCATACAAAAACACTACCGTTCCACAACGACCACGCAGCGCCAACTATGAACATTCTCACCGAGTCAGTCCCGCCGCAGTCCCCAAACCAGTCGACCGTCGCGAGTCGCATACCTGTGTCGAGCGCGCCACCGCCCGGCCCAGCGGCTGGTCGAATCCTGATCGTATCAGGCAACGGCGACGGCCAGGCCGCTCGCGATCTTTCCCTGGCGGGACACGAAGTGCACGAGTGCCGCGACCTCGGAGCCCTGTGCATCGCGCTCAAGCATCAGAAGCCTGATGTGGTCTTCGTCGAAGAAACCGCAGTGGGCCCGCTCGACCAAACGCTGCGAGTGATTCGCGGACGACACCAGAGCGTGCCCGTCGTGCTGCTCACGCCCAGTCCGAACGCGGGTCTCAACCCGATTCGTTTTGGGTACTACGGCGTGCTCTCGCACCCCGTGGACGCAGAGAACCTGATGGTGCTCACCGCGCACGCGTTGGCGCACCATCGTATGTCGCTGCGCATCGCGGAGCTCGAGGTGGAGACTTCCGGTCACGGGTTTCTGGGCATCGTCGGGCGCTCGGCGGCCGCGCGGCGTCTGTACCGAAAACTGCAAGCAGCGGCCGCCTCCGACGTGCACGTGATGCTGATGGGCGAGGCAGGAACGGGCAAAGCCCTGGCTGCGCGGGCGATCCACGACCGCAGCGCTCGCGCGCGAGGACCGTTCATCGCGCTCAACGCCGCTAACCTGTCGGACACGGCGTTCAGCGCCGAGGCACTGGTGAACGCTACGCTCGGGGGCCCCGAACTGCGCCGCAATGGCGCGCTGGACGACGCTGACCGCGGCACGCTCTACATCGCCAACATCGAACAACTGAGCAGCAAGCTGCAAGGGCAGTTGCTCACCGCGCTGCGCAACCCCGCCTCATCGGACTTCAAGCTGATCACCTCCACCAAAGAAAACTTCGATCAGCGTCTCGACTCGGGAGCGTTTAGAAGCGACCTCTACTCGCACATCGTGCAGCACCCGATTCGAATTCCGCCGCTGCGCAACCGTCCGATGGATATCGTGCCCAGCGCCGAGTTCATGCTCGAGGAGTTGGCGCGTGAGCGTGGCCGCGGCGTCTTGCGCATCAGCCAGGACGCGCTGACCGCGCTCGAGAGCTACGCGTTCCCGGGCAATCTCTCGGAGCTTCGAGACATCTTGGCTGGGGCGATGCACTACGCGGGCAGCTCGCGCATCGAGCTCGATTGCCTGCCCGCGCGCGTTCGAGGGGTAGCGCCCGTCAACTTCAACGGCACTTCCACTTCGGTTCCTCCCGACTCGCTTCAACAGCGACAGAACATGTTGTTCGAGATGCTCGCGCGAGCCCCGATGAAGATGCGCGACATCGAACGCGCGGCGATCGAAGCGACGCTGCAGCGGACGGGTGACAACGTCACCCAAGCCATGCGCGACCTGGGCATCGGCCGCACCACCCTGTACCGCAAGCTGAAGAAGTACGGTCGTCGCTGACGCGGTTCTTGCCCCGTCGCTCGATCGATCGTGTTAGCACTGGCGTCGATGCGCTGGGTGGATGACGATCTCGAACTCGCGTCGGTAGCCGAGTCGCTTTCGAGCGGATCGCAGACTGGCGCCACCTACTTCATCGATACGGAGTTCGAGTCCACCAAGCGGCAGACCACGTTGTCGGTGATCCAGGTCACGGCTGGCGGCGAAGTGTATCTGCTGGATGCGCTCCGCTTGCGTGACCTGAGTCCCATCGCGCGTGTTCTCACTCACCAAAATGCCGAGTGGGTGCTGCACGCGGGGCTGCAAGACGTGGAACTCTTGCTCGAGCGCTTCGGGTGTGATGCGCCCCCACGCCTGTTCGACACTCAGATTGCTTGGGCGATGCAAGGGCCCGAGGCAGGCGTGTCGCTTGCGTACTTGAAGTACAGGGTGCTCGGCATCCGCAGCATGAAGACGCATCAGGCGGAAGACTGGATGCGCCGTCCCTTGCCCCGACCTCAGATGGCTTACGCGGCGTCCGACGTCGAACAGCTCCCGGAAATCCATCGCGAGCTCGGTTCGCGGTTGGAAGCGTTGGGGCGCCGTGACCAAATCGACGAAGCCAGCCGCGAGGTGCTCTGCCCAACGCCAGAGCCTTTGACGGACTTGACCCTTCACTCGTTCCGCAATGCGTGGCAGCTCGAACCGAAAAACCAAGCAGCCCTTTCGTTCATCATCAACTGGTACAACGGGCTGTCCGAGCGCGACCGCTACCGCTGCCCACCGAACAAGACGCTGCTTGCGATCGCCAGTCGTTTGCCCGCCAACGCGCGAGACCTGAAGCGTCTCAAAGGCGTACCTGCTCAATTCCCCGAACATTTAGCGGATGCTCTCGCTCGGGGCCTGACCGCCGCCACCAAGAACACGGACGCGTTCGAGCAGATGGAGCCCCCAGCTTACGGTAGCTTCGAAGAACACACCCTCGACGCCTGGCTCGCGAGCTTGCGCGCCGAGGTCTGCCGCGAGGTGCGCGTAGCGCCCGAGGTGGCGTTCCCTGCCCGCCTGCTCCGCAGAGTCAAGCCCGCGTTGCTCACGACACCCGACCCACAGTTGCTGGTAGAAGAGCTCACGGGTTGGCGAGGAACGGTACTTCGACCCGCCACCCAGGCGTTCGCTGAGCGGCATCCAATCCCATGAGAGGCTTGCCAGACGCCCTGCTCGGGGTCAAATGAACGCTATGGACTTCGGCACGGCCGAACACGCACTGCTGTGTGAGAGCGTGCGTCGCATCGGCAGCAAGTTTGGGCACGAGTACTACCAGAAGCAGTCGGCGAGTGACGGCCGCGCCGAAGAGCTGTGGCAGGCGTTGGCCGACGCGGGCTTCATCGGCGTCAACATCCCCGAAGAATACGGAGGGTCTGGCCTCGGCATCACCGAACTGATGCTGGTCAGCGAAGAGATCGCTGCGCTCGGTTGTCCGCTGCTGCTGCTGCTCGTCTCGCCCGCCATTTGCGCGACGATCCTCGCGCGTTTCGGAACTGATGAACAGCGTGGCGAGTTTCTGCCGAAGCTCGCAACGGGCGCGAAGATGGCCTTCGCCATCACCGAACCTGCCGCGGGCTCGAACTCTCACGAGATCGAAACGCGCGCGGTACTCGACGGGGACGTCTATCGTCTGACGGGCACCAAGTATTACATCTCGGGGTTCGATGAAGCCGAGCAAGTGTTGGTCGTGACCCGAACGGGTACCGACGAAGACACGGGCAGAGGTGAACTGAGCTTGTTCGTGGTGGACTCCGCCAGCAAGGGCCTGACCGCTCACCCGATCCCCGTCGAGATACGCGCGCCAGAGAAACAGTTCACGTTGTTTTTCGACGACGTCGTCGTGCCCAAGGCGCGCTTGGTCGGGACCGAGGGGCACGGCCTGAAGCAAGTCTTCGTCGGTCTGCAACCAGAGCGCATCCTGGGCGCGAGCATCTCCAATGGTCTTGGACGATACGCGCTGGCCAAAGCCGCAGACTACGCGCGCGAGCGGGTCGTCTGGGACGCGCCGATCGGCGCGCACCAGGGCATCGCGCATCCGCTGGCGAAGGCCAAGATCGAGTTGGAACTGGCCCGTTTGATGACCCACCGCGCGGCCTGGCAGTACGACAACGGCCAAGACGCCGCAGAAGCTGCCAACATGGCCAAGTACGCGTCCGCCGAAGCAGGGCTGGCCGCTCTCGACGCAGCGATTCAAACCCACGGAGGTAACGGCCTGGCCAGCGAATACGGCTTGGCGGATCTGTGGGGTATGGCCCGTTTGCTGCGCACCGCGCCCGTCAGTCGAGAGATGATCCTCAACTACATCGCGCAGCACTCGCTGAGACTTCCCCGCTCGTACTGAGGACTCTCCTGCACGGCATTGCCCGAGCGAGCGTCCTCAGGTGTGCTCGTTCAGACGCCGCTGCTGCCGACGCTCCCCCGCCTCCCACTTCTTGCGCTCTTCGTCCGTTTGAAGGTCCAAGCCCGGAACGCGCGTCGGCTTGTGGCGGTCGTCGAGTGCGACGAACACCAGCCACGCCGAGTTGGTGTGCGTGACCGTGCCCTTGACGGGGTCTTCTGCGAGCACCTTGACGCCAACTTCGATGCTGGTGCGCCCGACGTAACTCACTTCTGCGTGTAACGTGACGAGCTGCCCGACGAGCACGGGCGATTTGAACGTCATCGAGTCCATGGCGATGGTCACGACTGGACGTTGCGCATGGCGGATGGCGGCGATCGCTCCCGCCTCGTCGACCATTTTCATGATCTCCCCACCGTGAACACTGCCGCCGGGGTTTGCGTGTTCTGGCATCATGAATCGATGCAAAGTCGTGCTGGAGTCGGCAACCCGCTTGACGGCGCGTGTGGACATGGGCGGACTCTATCGCAAAAGCGGCTGTCGGCGGCGTACTCGCAACCCCGATCGCTCGGGTAGCGTCAAGCCACCATCCGGCCGAAATCCAGATTGAGCCTGGAGCGCTCGCCCTCGTGCTAGACACGGCGGCATGACTCGAAGCCGACCCAAGCCAGCCAACCGCCGCCCTTGGAGCGCGATTGGTCAGGTAGGGCTGCCTCAGCCATGGACGTTGCTGGCGTGGGCAGCGTGTTGTGTGGCGCTGCCGCTCGGCGTCACGATGCCCGCAGCAGCACAGGTGCCTCCCGCGACGCCAGACGAACCCGTTTACGCGGGCCCGAGCGACACGCTTTCGAGTGAGGTGGCACTCGGCCAGTTACAACGGCTGACCCTCGAAAATGGGCTCCGGGTGGTACTGGACGAAAACCACAGCGCGCCGAGCGTCTCGGTGTGTGTGACCTACGACGTCGGCGGGCGAAACGAACGAGTGGGCCGCACGGGTTTCGCTCACCTGTTCGAGCATCTGATGTTTCAGGGCAGTCGCAACGTCGCCAAAGGTGAACACTTCTCGCTGATCGCGTCACGCGGCGGGCGCATGAACGGCACCACGAACAAGGATCGGACGAATTACTTCGAAGATCTCCCATCGCACGAGCTGGCGCTCGGGTTGTGGTTGGAAGCCGATCGCATGCGCTCACTCGCGCTCAACCGCGCCAACTTCGACAATCAGCGAAAGGTCGTGCTCGAAGAGTTTCGACGCAACTACTCGAACAAGGTGTACTCGCTGGGGCGGCTGCGCCTGCATCAATTGGTCTATCAGAACTACTGGCCCTACGAGCACCCCGTGATCGGGTTCATGGAAGACCTCGACAACGCCGAATACGAGTGGGCGATGGAGTTTCATCGGGACTATTACGTACCGAACAACGCCGTGCTCAGCATCGCAGGGGATTTCGAGCCAGAGCAGGCGCTCGAACTCGTCAATAAGTACTTCGGCGACATCCGCCCGAATGACGGGGTTCCCCCGTTCGTCGAACCCAGCTACCCGGCGTACCAATCCAGCGAACGCTTGAGCGTGATGGTCGACGAGAGCGCAAAGACGCCAGGAGTCTACCAAGGTTGGAGAATCCCTCCCGCACGTGATCCCGAACACCGTGCACTCGAACTTGCAGCGGAGGTTCTGGCAGGCGGAGACAGCAGTCGCTTGCACCGCAGCCTGGTGCTCGACAAGGCCAGCGCTCGCCGTGTGGCAGCCTGGACTCGCGAACGACGCGGGCCCAGCATCTTCACGATCTTCTACGAGGTCGCGCCGAAGTCCAGCGTCGACGCAGCGCAGACCTGGCTCGACCAAGAGGTCACCCGACTTCGCGTCTCGGGTCCCAGCGAAGACGACCTGAAGAAGGCCAAAGCACGTTTGCGCAGGCGCACGCTGTCGGGACTCGAGACGAATCGAAGCCGCGCCATCGCCCTCGGTGAGTACGAACTGTATTGGGGAGACGCCTCACTCTTGCGGGATGAGCTCACCGCGTACGACGGCATCAGTCGATCCGACGTGCGCGCCGCCGCAGCCAAGTACTTGCTCGATACCAAGCGATCGTTCGTGGAGATCTACCCACCTGGCTGGGTTCGCGACATCGGGCCACCAGTGATAACCCGAAGCCATGTCGTCAAGAAGGGAGAGACGCTCAGCGGCATCGCCCTGCACTACGGAATGTCGACAGAGCAGCTCGCCAAGCAGAACGGCATCGGCTCCAAGACGCACGTGCGCACGGGCCAAAAGCTGCTCGTCACGGTCAAAGCAGGCTCCCGCGGCGCCAAACAAAAAACCTACATCGTCAAGAAGGGCGACACGCTCAGCGGCATCGCGAGCAAGTACGGCGTCACCGCACGCGACATCGCCAGAGCCAGTGGCACCACGACGAAAAAAGCGCTCCAACCAGGCCAAGAACTGGTCATTCCGCCGCGCAAGAAAGACTCGGACAAGTCACGCGACGAAGGCAGCGAAAAGAGCGAACCCAAGGGACGCACCCACGAAGTCAAGAAGGGCGACACACTCAGCGGCATCGCGCTGAAATACGGAGTGACCACGAAAGAGCTCGCCGCCGCGAATGGCTTGAACGTCAAGAAGAACCTTCTCGCAGGCACGACCCTCTCGATCCCGCCTCGCAGCAAGAAGGACAGCAAAGACAAGAGCGGTTCGTCGGCGAGCAAACCGCCCAGCAGCACCAAGCCGAAAGAACGCGTGTACGTGGTCAAGAAGGGCGACACGCTGAGCGGTATCGCCGCGCGTCACAAGGTGTCGACCGCGGCGCTTGCGCGACGTAACGGGATCTCGACCAAAAAGGCCATCCGCCCCGGGCAGAAGCTGACGATCCCCGACGCGGATTGAACCTGACGCAGAAGCGAGTCCGCGAGCGCCACAACTCGCGGACAGGGCTTGGCGCCTCCGAAACTGGTGGGCTACGCGGCGTCCCAAACTACGGCGCGCAGACTCATTTCAGTTTCGTCAGGACGCGCTCGACGCTGCCGACGTAGCTACCGCCGAATAGATTGACGTGAACCAACAGCGGGTAGAGCTGATACAGCTCCACGCGCTCCTTCGAACCCGGCAAGAGCGGAAACTCTTCGTCGTAAACCTCGAACACGCGATTCGAGAAGCCTCCGAACAGGCGCATCATCGAAAGATCGACCTCGCGGTTACCCGCGTAGGCCGCCGGATCGATCAGACACGGTTCGCCTTCGGGCCCGACGTGCAAGTTGCCGCCCCACAGATCGCCGTGCAGGCGGTGTGGTGGCTCCTCGGGGATGCGCTCACTCAGGCTCGCCAGCAGTCGCTCGAAGCGCTCGACCCAATTCGGTGGTACGCGCCGCGAGCGCACCGCGCGTTCTATCTGAGGCAACAAGCGCCGCTCCCCATAGAACTCCGACCAAGTAGCGCACGGGGAGTTGGCTTGCTCGAGCGTGCCGATGAAATTGTCGTACTCGAGTCCGAACTCGCCAGCGCCAAAGCGGTGCAGCTGCGCCAAACCTCGCCCGAGATGCTCATCGAAATCCTTCGTGCGGGGTGCGGAATCGAGCAACTCCAACGCCAAGAAACGCTCACTCGACGCAATCACCCGAGGCACGCGTAACGCACCTGCCGTGCGGAGCCACTCGAGGCCAGAAGCTTCGGTCTCGAACATGCGAGCGGGAGCTTGCGCGCGCGTCTTGACGAAGATTCGGCGACGGTCGGCGAGCGTCACCGCGAACGCGTCGTTGATGTCGCCCCCAGCGAGCGCAGCCGCGCCGACGACGTCAGATCCCACACACGCCGCGATCTCTGCTTCGAGAAGTCGTCCGAGGGTCGTCACGTGAGCAGTCTCCCGTTCACCCGAGACCGTGACGTTTGACGGCGTCGTCTATCAGCCCGTCGCACGCCGCAAAACACAAGTCGAGCACGTGTTCGAAGCCTTTGGCGCCGCCGTAGTAAGGATCGGGAACGCTCGACCCTTTCGGCGACTTGGTGTCGAAATCCCGCAACAAGTGCAGCTTGCTGTCGAAACGCCCGGCGGAGTGTCCGAGCAGCACGGCGTGGTTGCCGTCATCCATCGCGAGGACATAGTCGAAACGCTCGAAGTCCTCGGCTAGGAACTGACGGGCCACGCCGGGCAGCTCCACACCGCGCTTCTTGGCAGCGGCGCGCGAGCGCGAGTCGGGTCGTTCGCCAGTGTGATATGCGGCAGTCCCCGCGCTATCCACCTCGAACAACTTCGCTAACCCGCGCCGCTCGAGCAGATGGATCATGACACCCTCCGCAGTCGGCGATCGGCAGATGTTGCCCAAGCAGACGAAACAAACGCGTACCACGCGGGCACGATAGCCGCGTCAGCCGTGAAAGTCAGCCCTGCCACGAGAGTGGCATACCAGCCTCGATGGCTTCGAAACAACGACGCAGGCTCGAGCGCCAGCGTGACGTGCCAGCCGCAAGCGCGCGAGGTCAACCGTCGGGTAGCCAGCGGCCGTATTCGATTGCCACGATCTCGAGCTGGATTTCACCACGTGGACGCACGAAGTCGAACACCCACCCCACACTCTTGCCCATGATCGCCCGCCCCAGCGGCGACTGATAGCTGAGTAGGCCTTGCGCGGGATCTGCTTCGTCAGGCCCGACCAGCTGGTAGCGACTCACCACTGCGTCTTCGTCCTCGAGTGTGACGATGGCTCCGAAAAAGACTCGACTTTGATCGGCGGGGGTTTCGTCGAGCGAGACGACCGTGGTCTCGTCCAAACGCTTCATCAGCCAACGCAAACGGCGGTCGATCTCGCGCAAGCGCTTCTTGCCGTAGATGTATTCGGCGTTCTCGGAGCGATCGCCTTGCGCAGCAGCCTCCGCGACCTCGCGCACGACCTTGGGGCGCTCGACTTCTGTGAGCTGCCGCAGCTCTTGGGTGAGGAGTTTCGCTCCTCGCGTGGAAATGTGTAGTGCCACGACGTCAGGTGAGGATGGATTCGCAGACGTAAGTCGGAATGATGCCAGACGATGCGATGCGCATTTCGGCGTTTTTCGCCAAGGTGTTGCCCGAGAGCACCAGTGCGGTGTCGATGCCGAACGTGTTCGCGCCGAGTACATCCGTCTTGAGCGTATCGCCGACCATCAGCACGTCGTCTTTGGTGATGCTGTCGTCGTTGGCCACCGCGCAAGCGAAGGCGTACGAAAACATCATGGTGTCGGGTTTTCCGAAGCGCACGAACGTCTTGGCGACGATGCCTTCGATCATGGTCGCCAGACTTCCCACCGCTACCCCGATGTTCTGACCGTCGATGGGATACGCAGTGTCGGCGTTGGCGACCACGACGGGGATGTTTATCTGGCGCAGCAGGTTGACCGTGCGATTGAGGTCCATGAACCAGTCGAACCCCTCATCGTCGAGCAGTGCGAGCGCTTTGGGGTCATCGTCGACCGTACATTGCGACACTGGGATCGGATTCAAACCAGCACTCTCGATGTAGAACGCCGACGACTCCTTCCCGAGGTACGCGACGTTGCCCGACTTGACCTTGGAACGCAGAAAGTCTTTGGCCAAGAGCCCCGAAGAGATGTTCTTACTCGCGGGAATGAGCTCGCCGTACTCGGGGTGAGCATAGGTAGCCGCCATCGCTGCGGGTGACTTCGACGCGTCGTTGGTGATGACGTAGACGTCCTTGCCCGTCCGCGTGAGCCAAGCGAGCACGTCAGTCGCCCCGCGAAACAGCCCAGTGGAACTCTTCAGCACGCCGTAGGCATCGAAGAAGATCACTCGATAGCGTTCGGCGAGTTTTGAAAACGGGGTCAGCTCCAACATTTCTTCGGACGGGTCTCCAGCGACGAGTTAGGGGCAATTCTGTAGCAGAGCGTGGGCGGGAACGGGACACCCACCCGAAATAGCCGAAACGCGCCAGGCACATCGGACCAATGCCGCAGCGCGGCATTGGATCCTTGTTCAAGCCATTTGAGGCGGCAACCCGTATGGGGCTGATTTCCCCACAAAACTCTCATGACACGCTCCCGAAACATTTGGCTCGTTACACCCCCCGACGTCGGCCGCCGCGGGCTGACGACTGTGTTCGAAATGTCGGTCGAGCAGCAAGCGACGACCTCTTCGCGGTCACCAACCCCGACGCAAAACGGGCGGAAACCCCAAGTTAACCTCAAGGAGACACGATGACCCCTGCGGATGTTCTCAAGCTCATTCAAGAGAGCGACATTAAGTACGTCGACCTTCGATTCGTCGATACCAAGGGCAAAGAGCAGCATGTGACTGTTCCCTCTAGCGAAGTCGACGAGAAGTTCTTCGAGAACGGCAAGATGTTCGATGGTTCCTCCATCTCGGGTTGGAAGGACATCAACGAGTCGGACATGATTCTGATGCCCGACCCCCTGACGGCGATCCCCGACATTTTCTTCAAGGACCCCACGCTGCTGCTGCGCTGCGACGTCGTCGAGCCGTCGGACATGAAGGGCTACATTCGTGATCCGCGTTCGCTCGCTAAGCGTGCGTTGGCGTACCTGTCGAGCACGGGCATCGCCGATACCGCGCGCTTCGGTCCAGAGAACGAATTTTTCGTGTTCGATTCGATCGCGTACTCCACGGAAATGAAGGGCTCGTTCTTCGCCATCGACTCGGCAGAAGCAGCCTGGAGCAGCGGCATCGACTACGAAGCGGGCAACATGGGTCACCGCCCTGGCATCAAGGGTGGCTACTTCCCCGTTCCCCCAGTCGACTCGCTGCAAGACATCCGCAGCGAGATGTGCAACGCCCTCGAGAAGATGGGTCTCGTGGTCGAAGTTCACCATCACGAAGTGGCCACCGCTGGTCAGTGCGAAATCGGCGTCGGCGGCGACGAGCTCGTGGCCAAGGCCGACCAGGTGTTGATGCTCAAGTACGTCGTGCAGAACGTCGCGCAGCAGTTCAACAAGACAGCAACGTTCATGCCCAAACCCCTCGTCGGCGACAACGGCAACGGCATGCACGTCCACCAGTCGCTGTCCAAGGACGGAAACCCAGTGTTCGCGGGTGATGCTTACGCCGGGCTGTCGCAGGAAGCCCTGTGGTACGTCGGCGGCATCATCAAGCACGCCCGCGCCATCAACGCGTTCACCAATCCCAGTACCAACAGCTACCGCCGCTTGGTCCCTGGGTTCGAGGCTCCCACCATCCTGACCTACTCGGCGCGCAACCGCTCGGCGTCGATTCGTATCCCGTGGGTCAACAGCCCCAAGGCGGCGCGCATCGAGGTGCGTTTCCCCGATTCGATGGCAAACCCCTACCTCGCCTTCTCCGCAATGATGATGGCTGGTCTCGACGGCATTCAGAACAAGATCGATCCCGGCAAGCCGATGGACATCGATCTGTACACGCTCTCGCCTGAAGAAGAGGCCAAGTTGCCGACGGTTGCCTCGTCACTCGACGTCGCGCTCGACGCACTGAACAAGGACCGCGAGTTCTTGCTCAAGGGCGACGTGTTCAGTGACGACCTGATCGACGCGTACATCGACCTGAAGATGGGCGAGGTCACGCGCATCCGTCAGACGACCGTCCCCTGCGAATTCGAGATGTACTACAGCCTGTGAGTCAGAAGGAGATGGCGCCGCCATCTTCGCTCGAACGCCCAAGCCCGGTCCGGGTTTGGGCGTTTGGCTTTTGTGTTCTAGGTGGGACACTCGAACGCGACGTCGAGTGACGCATGCTCGGCCCCGGCGGCGAAGTGTCGTGGAAACACCTCGCACCTGGGTCGCGTCCCGTATCGGTTCTCGAGTTCCGACTGACGTAGAAAAAGGTGGCGCTCCCTGAAATGGAGGCGACCATCGCGGAGTGTCCGAGGCAGGGCGAACGAGCGTTCACGAGGTCTTTCGCTAAGCGCAGCGAGTGAACGTAATTGCTCGCAATTTCGCGGTAATTTCCAGACACCAGTCGGAAGTGGCTCGCTTCGTCGGCGTCTCATGGGAGTTTCTACGATCGTTCGCTGGCCACGACACGCCGCAGCAAGTCGACGCTTTTTCTCCACCCGTCCAATTCGACCCAAACGGGTCAGTTGAGGGCGTGATAAATCCGCAGCAAGCACCCGGGCGTCAGAGCGTTAACCTCTTGATGCACGAGAGCAACACTTGGAAAAACATGACCCTGCGCCGCAACGCTTCGTGCGGACGGCTGGGGTGAGCACGGAATTTCCGAACTAGATTTCGAATCAGGAGTCCTCGGTTGATCGAGGCTGTGCACCCGCCGCGCTGGGCAAGCACACCCCCGCTGCTGCGGCATCCAACGCGACACTCAGGAGACACGCGACGTGACCGAATCCCTCGATACCCTGCTTAGAAGCTGCCGCCACACTCAAGGATTGACGCAGCATGACGTTGCCAAGGCGACGCGTACCACCGTCTCCCGGATTTCTCGTATCGAACGGGGCTCTGAGTTGCTTGGCTTCCCGAAGTCCGCCAGGTTGAGCAAGTGCCTGAAGCTCGATCACAAACGCGTGGTTGCATCGATTCTCAAGTCACTGCTCGAGCGCGCTGGGTTGCAGCTCGACGTTCGCCTGCTGAAAGCTGGCAAGAAACGCCCTCGCGCGGGCGAAGAAGTCGCTCGTCTGCGCTACGCGCAAGGCACGAGCGTTCGTCAACTGGCAAAGGCGGCCAAGATGTTGCCGTCACGCGTGGCCAAGGTGGAAAACGACGCGAGTCTCGTGCTGCAACCGAGTACCGCCGCGCGCTTCGCGGACGCCCTGGGCGTCAAGCGCACGATGTTGATTGAACTGGCTCTCCAAGACTTGCTCACCAAACACAAGCTCAACCAGTATCGCGTCAAGGTCACCTGATAGGCTGAGGAGCGCCCATCCCGCGACAGCCTCGCCCGCGCGTTCGTCGGGTCTCGTTCTCCGCCAGCAGTCGAGGTGAGGTACGTCGGCCCCGAAGCGGCGCAAGGCCACGATTTCTGCAACCCTCGTCCGACCGGGCTCCAGAAATCGAACCCGCGTGCGCGGGCGAAGCTCTGACGGGAACACGAGCGGAACGAACGAGTGCGTTCGAATGCAAGCCCGAGCCCTCGCCTCGTAGCCGAGACCCGGACTACGCGAAGTAATTTCAGCGTCGCCGCTCAGACTGTGGCAGATCCAGCGCGTGATGAGTTCGAGGATGCCTGCGGCCGCGTGCGTTCGGCTCTCGTGGCAATGCCGCGCGGCCATTCTCGGCGCGGTGCTGTTGTGCCTTGCGAGCTGCGGGCGTAAGCAAAAATCACTCGAAGAGATGAATCTCACGCAGGATGAAGCCGAGCGCATCCTAGCCGAAATTTCGTCGCGCAAAGCTCAAACGAGCGCCCCCAAGGCACCTACGACACGACCTCCGCCACCATCCTCGACGCCTGGCGTCATCCCGGGCACGCCAGGTTCGCCGCCGCTTGCGTCCGCGTCGAACGCGGCGCCACTCCGAGCCACGGAGCACGAGCAACAAGTCGAGGACACGCTCCTGACTGAGCGCTGGATCATCGACGGCTTGGTCGACGTGAGTGTCGCTGCGCCCTCGACAGCTACCGAGCGAGGCGTCGTACTGGTCAATGGACGCGATGAGATGTTCATCGCCCAGCTAGGCCCGCTTTCCAACTCGAAGAAGCCAGACGAGACGCCGATCGCGCCGTTGCCAGACACGACAGGTGCAATGCACCTGGGTCGCGGTCCCACCATCGCCGACGGATACGCGCATTGGGTGACTGATCATCGCCTGTTGCGCCGTCCCTTGAAAGCTCCCCACGAGCCACTCGACGTCCTTGCGCAAGACGCGCGTGTTGCAACGCGCACTTCAGCGCTCCCCGCTTCAGGTAAACGGCCGACTTGGGTGGGTTACATCGCGCTACCTACCGTGAAGAATGGACCGCTGCGAGCCAAACTGTGGTTTGGGCAGAACAGCAACACCCTGCCGCTGTCGGAGGCGGCAGAATCGACGTTGAGCCTGGATCTGCTGGAAAGCGGCGGAATGCCTTACGTCCTGTCGCTCGAGGCCCGAACGGGTCAGTCGACCCTGCATTTACGAAGCCTGGCACCCGAAACGCCACCGCGCGTCGCGGAGCATCGCATCGTGTGGGTAGGCGGTAACGCCAATCCCACCACCGAGCTGCGCGCCATCACACCTTCCGACCGGGGGCTGACCAGCCTGGTCCCCCTGGAACGAGGGATCACCGACTTCGGGCTGGAGTTGATCGACCTAGGCGCCCCCGAAGCCCCCAAAACACCAGACGTCGCTTGGGTTCCCTACCCCAACGGCATCAACCCCGCACCAGTGGACGCGGCGACCGTGTGCAAGCGTCAGGTTGTCCTGTTCGCGCGACCGAGCACCGCGCTCCCGGGGTCTCCTCAAGAGCTCGTGCTCGGTGAATTCATCGATGGTGCTCTCGAGCAGAAGCTCGTACTCAGTCGCTCGAAAGCGTTCTACGATCTGTCGATCGCGCCCCTCGCGGGCGGCGCGTTGGTCAGCTTCGTCGCCGATCACCGCACGTGGGCACGAAGCATTCGTTGCGTTCGCTGAGCGACGCATCAGCACGACAGAACGCGGGCGCTGCGAGGTTGATGGACTCACGGCAGCAGGTCCAGTCGTAGGGGTCTATCGGATCGAGTGCAAGCGTTGTATAGCGCGTGAGCCCCAGGGCAACGAAGGCACGCAAGACCGAGCATTCGTGCCCGAGCGACGAAGGGATAGAGCGTGTGACGCAACCGAAGAACTCCAAAGCCAAAAAGAAAAAGAGCCCGAAGCGCAAGTCGCGTTACAGCGCCAAGACATCCGACAAGCACACCCTCTATCAGCTGAGCGTGCAGGACGCGGACTTCGAGGTAAACCTCATCTCGCGTATCTACAAGCGACTGCGCGGACGCAAACCGTTGAGCATCCGAGAAGACTTCTGCGGCACCGCGCTGTTTTGCGCAGCGTGGGTCAAGAGCGACAAGCAACGCACCGCCCTCGGCGTCGACCTGGACCCTTCAGTGCTGGCTTGGGGAGAACAACATAACCTCGCACCCCTCGACGAGCCAGGGCAGCGCATCGAGCTGAGAACACAGAACGTGCTCGAGCCCGTGAAGGGAAAGTTCGACGTGTGCGTCGCTTTCAACTTCAGCTACTGGTGTTTCGACGAACGCGCCGTGCTGCTCGACTACTTCAAGAAAGTGCGCTCGAGCTTGAACCCCGATGGCATCTTCTTCCTCGATGCATATGGGGGCTACGAGTCCCATGAGCCCGACCTCGAAGAGCCGCGCGCCATCGACGGCGGGTTCACCTACATTTGGCACCAAGACAAGGTGGATCCGATCAGCAATCGGGTCGTCAACCACATTCATTTTCACTTTCGTGATGGAACCAAGCTGCGCAAAGCCTTCACCTACGAGTGGCGCTTCTGGTCACTGCGAGAAATCCGAGAGCTACTCCAAGAAGCTGGTTACTCCGACGTAGTCATCTACTGGGAAGACGCTGACGAAGACGGCGATGGCACGGGAGTGTATCGTCCCCGCAAAGTCGTCGAAAACGAGGCGGGGTGGGTCGCGTACATCGTCGCCGTCAAGTGAGCCCAGGCAGGTGCAACACGCGGCGGTCGGGCCCGACGCTGGCCGTCGGCGACGCGTCGGGCGTATATTCGACTAGATATCCATGCACACCCCTGACGCCCGCCCCGTAGGCCGTCTCGCGCCGAGCCCAACTGGCGAGCTGCACCTCGGGCACGCGCGAAGTTTCTTGATCGCGTGGTGGCATGCGCGCCAGCGCAGCGGGCTGGTTCGCCTGCGCATGGACGATCTCGACGTGGCGCGAGCCTCGCAGCAGTACGACGAGCTGGCGCAGCGCGACCTCCAATGGCTCGGGCTGGATTGGGATGGCGAAATCTTGCGCCAGTCCGAACACGTCGAACGCCTACGCGCCGCCGCCATCGAACTTCAACGGCGGGGTCTGGCTTATCCCTGTGTGTGCACGCGTGGCGACATCCAGCTCGCGGTTTCCGCGCCTCACGGTTCAGCAGGCGTGGCGCCATACCCTGGCACCTGCGCGGGTCGTTTCGACAGCCTGGAACAAGCTGAGGCGCTGACGGGGAAACTCGCGGGGCTGCGCTTCCGCGTGCCGATGGCGAAAGTCCGCCTGCTCGACCACATCTGCGGCACCCACGAATTCGAGCTGCGGAGTGACCCCGGCGACTTCCTGATCCTGCGCCGCGACAAGGTCGTCGCCTACCAACTCGGCGTCGTGGTCGACGATGCCTATCAAGGCGTGACCGAAGTCGTTCGGGGAGACGACCTGCTCGCGAGCACACCTCGACAAATGGCCGTGGCGAGAGCACTAGCCCTCGAATCACCCGACTACTATCACCTGCCCCTCGTGTGTGACGAAACGGGAACGCGACTGGCCAAGCGCGCGCTCTCACTGAGTCTCAAACAGTTGCGAGAGCGAGGTGTCGACCCGCGCAACATCGTGTCGTGGGTGGCAACCACTTGCGGCCTACACGTACCAACCCACATCACCGCGGCTGAGGTGACACCACACTTCGACATCACTCTCATTCCAACCTCACGGGTTCGATTCGATACGACGACGGTCGAGAAGTGGATCGCGACGGGCTAGTGTCTTGCACATCACGCCACACATCTGTATTTCTCAGTCGCGTATGGCTTACTCCGTTGCTGGGATCAGCGTTCGCAAGACCAATGTCGGTAGAGGCGTGTTCGCCACTCGGATGTTCAAGAAGCTCGCCGTGATTGGCCAGATGCGAGGCAGCGTCGTTCCTGGAGATGACTTCGACCCCGACTATGCCGTCGATCTCGGAGACCACGGTGCGCTCGATCCGTCCGCCCCGTTTCGTTACCTGAACCACAGCTGCGAACCCAATGCCGAGCTGGTGATGGTGGACGGTGAAGGCGACGAGCCGCCGACGATGTGGGTCGAAGTGACCCGCACTATTCGCCCTGGTGAGCAGATCACGATCGACTACGCCTGGCCCGCGGAGGACGCGATCCAGTGCCTATGTGGTTCTCGCCGCTGTCGTGGTTGGGTGGTAGACGCGGGCCAACTGCGAAAAGTGCAACGCCTTCACAGCGGCGTGTACTCGACGGTCCGCTCCGCAAACGCGTTGCGCGCGTAGAGGCCACGTCGAGTCCGTCATCCAGCGCTCGACGTCTTTCCGATTGCAGGGCACTGTGCGACAGTGAAGCCGCTATTCTTGTTCGCCCACGGCGCGGGGGCATCATCCGCTTCGCCATGGATGCAGCGCTTTCGTGACGGCCTGGCTACGTTTGGGGAAGTCCACGCCTTCAACTACCCGTACATGCAAGCAGGACGACGCGCGCCCGACCGCATGCCGAAGCTGTTGCAAGCGCACGCCGAGGCGTTGGCCGCCGCGAGGCAACATCACACGGGCAAGGTGGTGCTCATCGGCAAGAGCATGGGAGGCCGCGTCGGCTGCCATTTGTCGCTGGAGCAACCAGTGGATGCCCTCGTGTGCCTGGGGTACCCACTCAAGGGCATGAGCAAGACCGCAGGACTGCGCAACGAGATCTTGGAAAAGTTGCGTACGCCGATCCTGTTCGTTCAAGGCACGAGGGACAGTTTGTGTCCTCTTGATCTACTCCAGAAGGTCCGCGAGAAGATGACCGCGGTAAACGAACTGTTCGTCGTCGAGAGCGGTAACCATTCCCTCGAGTGCACGAAGCGGCACTTGGCAGAAGTGGGCAAGACCCAAGCGCAAGTCGAGTCCGAAGTGTTCTCCCGCATCGAACGTTTCATCGCGCACGTCTGACGGGGCACGCGTGCTACCGCACGACCGCTCCCGAACCGTGCGCAGGCTTTCAATCAAGAGACGTCGGGCACACTAGGCCTGCTCGATGTTCATTTTTTGCAAGGTGTCCGGGCCGGACGAACTAGCCTCGATTGGGCTGCAAACCCTTCAGGTTGCGGCTGCAAGTTCATCACCCAGCGTCTTTCCAGCTCCGCCGGCCGCGGGAAGTTGGCGGGCCTCAACCGACCCAGCCCGAATAATTCAGCGAAGTGCGAAACGTTTCTGGCGCCTCCGCGGGGCCAGCTTGGCGCGTTTGCACGGGTCGGCTAGAACACCTACATGTCACGCACCAGTACCGCCATTGCGTTCGCTACCTTTGCCATGTCACTCGGCGGCGTCGCCTCTGCGCACGTCGACCTGACCGAGCCGCCGATGCGCGACGGGAACCAGAAGACCGGGCCGTGCGGCGGTCAGATGGCAGGCATGCGAACCGACTACATGGGCGGTGAAACGATCACGGTCACGTGGAACGAGACGATCAACCACCCTGGTTCCTTCGTGATCAGTCTCGACCCCGATGGGGACGACTTCGACGGGGACGGTGACGGCACGGGGGACTTTCCCGCCCACCCGGACGCGATGGGGTCTGGAAACGGGAACGGCGACTTGGTGCTGCTCGAACTCGACGACGACAACATGACCCGCACGGTGGAGGTCACGCTCCCAGACATCGACTGCGACAACTGCACGCTGCAGATAATCCAGTTGATGACGGACAAGACACCCAACCAGATGAACCCCACCAACCACATCTACTTCCGCTGTGCTGACATCACAATCACCAGCTCTGGAGGCGGTGGTGACGATGCACCCGCTGGCATGGGTGGCGGCGGTGGAGTGGAGCCCGGCGCGGGTGGCGCAGGCGGTGATCCGATGATGGGAGACGACACCCCAGCGCCAGAGGGGATGGGCGGCGGGCTTGGAATGGACGTCGAAGACGGCATGCCCGCCGACAACACTGGTGACGACGTCGGCGTCACTCCCGACATGGGTGTGCCCGTCGGCGACCCCGTGGGCGACGATGGCGACACACCAGGTCAACCTCCCGAAGACACCGAGGGCGCGACGCCTGACGACATGCAACCACAGGCGGACATGGTCGCCCCCCCAGCGGGAGAAGACAGCTCGGGTGCCGATCCCGCCCCGACAGCAACTGGAACGGGAACTGCTGGCACAGGGGGAACACCAACCACGGGCACCGCCGGGGATACCGCCGGAAGCAGCACGACGATGCCGGGTGCCGCCCCAGCAGGCGCAGACATGATGTCCAGTGGAGGTTCGGACGATGGCGGCTGCTCGCTGACGGGTTCACCTTCCGCACCCAGTAGCGGATGGGCAATCGCGTTGGTCGGTTTTGTCGTTAGCCTGACCGGACTTCGCCGCCGACGCTGACGTCACCGATCAACGTTTGGTGATCGGCGCGGGTTCCACTTCGGTGGGACGGGGCGTGACGATGCTCGGTGCGCGTTGCGACAAGGGTTGATCCATCATCACGGCGACCGGGCTGAACTGATCGCTGCTCTCCAGCATGATTTTCACGATCATGGTCAGCGGCACGCTGAGCAGCATTCCCATCGGTCCCCAAAGCCAGCCCCAGAACACCAACGAGAGAAACACGATCAGCGTCGACAGCCCGAGCTTACGCCCAAGCAGCCGCGGTTCGATGATGTTGCCGACGACAGCGTTGACCACGATGTACCCGGTTGCGGTGCCCAAAGCTCCACCAGGTCCGAACTGCACGAGCGCGAGCAACACGGGCGGCACCGCCGCGAGTATCGATCCGACGTTGGGAATGTAGTTGAGCAGCAACGCCGTCAGCCCCCACAACACGGGAAAGTCGACGCCCATCACACCGAGAAAAACGCCGAGCAAGAGGCCCGTGGCCACGCTCAAGTACGTCTTGATCACCACGTACCGCTTTACCTCGGTGACCAGGTTTGCGAGACGAGTCAAGTCGGCGTGAGGATTGCCGATCGCTCGTCGCAACTTGCGCGGAAGGCTGGCCACTTCGAGCAGAATGAACGCAAGCGTCAGGATGATGAGTGCAGTGTCGGATAGGATCGACGCGAATTGGCTGACGAGACGCGCAGCGAGCCCCATCACCTCCGCAGGGTTGAGCATCTGACGCAGGTTTTCCGTCGAAACCGTGACGCCAAACGCCTCCAAGGTTTCAGTGTACTCCCCCAAGGTCTGATTCAGGAGCGCTTGATAGCGGGGAACGGCAGCGACGAAGGCATTGACGGAGCTTCCGAACACCGTTCCCAGCGCCACGAGCGCGATCACGACCGCGCTCAGCACCACCGTCACCGCCAAGAAGGAAGGCCATCGCTTGTGCTGCAACCAGATCACGGCAGGCGCGGTCAACGCCGCTAGGAACCCAGCGAAAACCACGGGCACGAGCACTTCCTCAGCAGCCTTGAGCCCCGCCAGCAGCACGATCAACGCAGCTATCGTGACCAACATGCGCGTCCCTTTGTTGGACGCGGAGCTGGGGATCATGCTGTAGCGCTCTGAGATGTGCGAGCCATCGCTGGTCTGAAAGCTGCTTGGCGGTCCACCGCGATTATTCGGTCCCCTCATTCACGCTCGATAGGCTGCGCCTGGCTGGCATCGTCGGTACTCGAAAAGACCTCGTGCACTTCGAGCACGTTCGGACCACGAAACATTTCCTTCGGCGGACGGTTCTGGTGCGCCTCAGCGAACGAGGCGCTCTTCGTCCACGCTTCGAAGTCTGCAAAGCTGCGCCACCAAGTCTTCACCTCGTAGTAGCCCTCGGCGTCTGGGTTCGGCACGAATCGTCCCGTCTCGTGGTCGAACCTGACTGGAGTCGGTCGGTGCACCTCGTTGCGGATGAACCCGGGCGCCTGATCGACGAGGTGCCGCCGTTTCGAGAAACGCTCTTCGAAGTCCGCTTCGTGCCCTTCGGCAACGGGGATCCGATTCGTAACCACAACCATGGTAATTGCCCTGAGACGCTCAACCCCGCGTTCGACTCGCGGTCGCACCATGTTGGCGACTTTCATCCTACAGGGCAAGCCAGTGTCGGGTGTTGGAAGCCTGGGTTGTCCACACGTTCTGCTACGAACACCACGCACGGCAGCCACGATTTGTCGAAAAAGAGAAACATTATCTACGAGTTGCCAGCCATCATGCTGAAGCGCGGGCGGACCGGCGAGTGAAACGCCACGTGGATTCGACCCACGCACCGCGGCTCCCATCAGCGAGCCAACCTGGACGTTCTGCAAAACGGCGTACGGATTCGGTTCGGCGCGGAACCGTTCGAACAGCCGAGCCTCGTTGATGGACGGCAACGGACTCTCGATCTGCTAGCGTCAGTAGTCGGCGGGGAGAGGGGACCAGTGAACCAAGAATCCAGACTAACGAGCGTCCATTTGGGTGACGACAGCGGCGACGTACACGGTACGAGCGTTGCGCCATCCGCTTCAACGGGTCGAACGCCCCTGAGGAACGGAGAGGCCGAAGCACCTCGTTCAGGTGCCGACAGCGCCAAGGTAAAGCGATCGAACGAGAGCGGGACACTCGAACGCGTCCGAGGGGACGGCGATGACACTGGGTCGGTGGTCGTTCGCAAGAACCACCGCATCGCAAGCAAGGTCGATCAAGCACGGCGTCTAGTCGATACACTCCCGCAGGATGATCGTCGAGCCCGGCTGCTTCACGCCGCGAGTGTGCGTCGCGACGAAGTCGTGTTGGATGCGCTGCTGCAAGAACTCGGCGATCACGACGTCTAGCTCAGGTTAGCGACGCTATTTCGCGCACGCGGCTGAAGTCGGCTGTGCTTCCATGCGTCGGGCGTTATACCCGCGACCATGCTGAAGTATCGACCCAGCGCCGTAATCTTCGACCTCGACGGCGTGCTGCTCGACACCGAGCCGCTGTACACCGAAGCCACGTCTGCGGTCGTGTCACGGTACGGAAAACAATTCAGTTGGGAACTCAAGCGCCAAACGATGGGGACCGACCCGGTGAGTGGTGCGCAACTGGTGATCGACGCACTGACGCTCCCGTTGACCGCGGACGAGTACCTCACGCAGCGTAATACGCTGCTGCGCGACTTGTTTCGGAACGCGCCGGCCATGCCCGGCGTCGAAGGCTGGCTCTCGGAGCTACGCGCACTGGGGCTCCCCGTGGCTGTCGGCACCAGCAGCATCTCGGAGCTGTGTGCGATCAAATGGGCAGCCCATCCGTGGCTGAGCCAGCTAGATCCCAAGGTTTGCGGCGACGACCCAGCGGTGACCGCGCGTAAACCGGCGCCAGACATCTTTCTGGTTGCCGCCCAACGACTAGGCGTCGCCCCCGCAGATTGCGTGGTCTTCGAAGACTCGCAAGCAGGGGTTCGCGCAGCCAAGAGTGCTGGGATGCAAGTCATCGCGCTGGAAGATCCGACAGGAGATCAGAGCCATCTCGACGAAGCCGACCTGATTGTCAGCGGCTACGCAGGCCTGAGTGCCAGTACGCTTCTGTGGTGAGTGTTGGTCTCATTTCATACTGAGAAGGCCCGCCGCTCTGGGCGCGCGGTCCATCCGACATGGAAAGCAGCGATCAGCCATTGGGCGGTTCGAGCCGCGGCACCTGCGAGCGAGCCTCCTCGAGCCACTGAAAGAACAGCCCTAGTTGCCCTCGCTGGCTCGCGGGCATGTACTCGAAGTTCCGTCCGCGGTCGATGATCTCCCAAAAGTCTTTGCTCTTGACCCTCTCGAGCTGCACGCGCAAGCGACGGATGTCGACGTCCGTGTCTTCGCGCATGTCGGCCGCTATGGTCCGGGCCTTGGCGGCTTCGCCCTTCTCCAAGTAGTAGCAGGCCAACTTGACCTGGGCCTTGCGTACTCCAATCAGCGCCTTCTCCTCTGGTCGATCGAGGTCGAGAAACTCCGCGAGCATCGCGTCAGCCTTTTCGAACCCGATGGCGTGAGCCACCTCACACAACGTCGAAACGTCGTACGCGACAGTTTCGCTGATGAAAGGCAGCTGGTGTCCATAGCTCACGTGGCCGTAATACTTCATGTAGCCGACCCCCTCGAGAGCCGCTTCAGCCTCGCCCGAGCGCATCGTGACCTCTACCAGCTTGCGGTACTGATTGAGCACGTTGTAAGCCGTACGTACGTCCTTGGCGTTAATCGTCGTGCGCAAGTACGAGTTCATGTAACGAAACACCAAGCGCAGCAGCTCATGGTCACCTCGCGCCAGCGCCGCCTCACCCAGGTACCGCGTGTCGATGGCGATCAAGTAGTTGATGTCACGCATGCTCGCGAGCGCCTCGTTGTAAATGCCGAGGTACTGCCGCATCACCTTCCACTCGACCCAAGTGTGACGACGCTCGAGATCGCCTAGTGACTCGGCGTCCATCGCCACGAAGTCGGGGTTCGTCGCGATGCTGGGACCGATGGCGAACCAATCTTTGGATGCTTCGTGCTTGCGACCGATGTAACTGACGGCAAAGTCCTTCAGCGCGTCCACTGCGCCGCTCGCGATGATCTTGTCCTTGCCGGAAATCGAGTTACTCGTGATGTCCGTGAGCTCCTCCAAACACTGCAGTACGCGCAACTGCCCCTCGTCGTTCTCGCGCCCCAAAGCGCCCGTCTCCGCCCGTTTGCGAACGCGCTCGATGATGTTGATCGGTTCCAGGAACCAGAACACGTAGCCGAAGTACGGGCCCATCATCGCCAGGCCTATGGTGCTCGCCACCAACATCGCCAACAAGGCTGTGCTCGGCACGTGATCCTCGGACAGGGACGGCGCCAACCACACCCCGTACACGCAGACCACGATGTAATACGCCATCACGACTAGGTTGAGGCGATCGCGGAAGAACATCTTCGTCACGCCCGTATAACGATCGGCGGACAACTGGACGATGATGGAGACCACGGTGATCACGATCCCGAATACCGCAGCGATCAACCCAGACAGCGAGCTGATGGCGTCCCCAATCGAGCCCGCGTCGAATGCGGCGTAGCGCTGAAACGGAGAACCTGCCTGTTCCCGCAGATCCCACCAATACAAGGACCAGAACAACGCCAGCGCCAACGCCGCGAGCATCGACACCTGCCACAGCCAACGACGCGCAAAAGTCCAAGCCGACTCAGCCATACGCGCACCGACTGTACACCGAGAAACGGCGCCCGCGCACCTTCGCTGCACGCGGTCGCATGCTGTTTCCGCTGCGATGGAAGCCCATGGAGACAGCGCACCAGGCGCGACGTACGGGGGCGCGTCAACAAGCGCCAGCAGAACGCCCCAGCAGCGTCATCACCTCCAAGTGTTCGGTGTGGACGAACATGTCGCACAATGCCACCTGCAAGGGTCGGTACCCCGCCGCGCAGAGCATCTGCAGATCGCGTCGCAGCCCTCGGTTCGAGCAAGAAAAAAGCACGACGAAGTGGGGGCGAATCTGCTCGATGATGGCAGCCGCGTGACCCATGCCCGCCCGAGGGGGGTCGATCAGCAGCACGTCTGCCGAACGTATCACCTGCGCCGCATCCCCAGCGACGAACTCTCCAGCCCCCAAACCCTGTTCGCGAGCGGCTTGGCACAGCGCATCGATCGCATACACGTCTCGCTCGACGCCCCACCCTCGCTGTCCACAGGCCAGAAGTGGTAGCGACAAGTTACCGCTACCGCAGTACACATCACCGAATCCGTCGCTCCCCAGAGCGTCCAGCCACGCTCGTAGGGTTTGAATCATGCGGGCGTTCAGGCCCGCATTGACCTGGCGAAAGGACCCGAGGGGAACGTAAGTGTAGACGCTCGGGACAATCTCGAAGCGCTGCCGCGGTGGCGCACAGCTGCCTCGGATCCAACACTCGAACCCAGGCGGCGGGTCGCGACGTAATTCGTTCTGCAACGACGTGCCACCGTCCGCAGCCCTTGGAGCATGTGCTGCAGCGGCGATCTCCAGCCCAGCCGAGCCGTCCAGGTCAGCCTCGCGCAGTTCGATGTGCGAGTAGCCGTGCAGCAGCCGCCCATGGCGCGACGCCCAGTCTTCGAAACGCGTGATCGCTTCGCTCAGTGAAGGAGAAAGCACCACGCAGCCCTTGATCTTGTGCTCGTTGAAGAAGCGCGGAACGCCGTGGTCCAGGCGCATGCGAACACGATTGCGATACCCTTCCGCCCGTGGCGACGCCACCCACTGCACGTCGAGAGGCGGCTGCGAACTCTCTCTAAAAGTCTCCAGAACTCGCGCTGTCTTCAGCTCTCGCTGCGCGCCGAGCGACGACTCGATCAGCGGACACCCGCCGCACGCCTGCGCCACAGCACACGTTTGCCGCGCCATGCGCCCAGCATACACCAAGGAGCTGTGGTTCGAAGTGCCCAGCTGACATCGTCAAGAGAGCCCCCGGCAGCCCGCGGCTAGAGTCTCCCGTCGCCAGCGTGGCGAGGCAAGCAGGCCTGCGTTGGTCTGCTGCGTACGCGCCAAGGCGCCCTGGCTTCGATGCGTTGGCTGCGGTATGAGGCCGCCTGCATGTCCGGCCCAGCTCCGCTCGTCCCAGCTTCCGCGCGCGGCGTCTCCTACGCGGCCTGCCTGGGCGCCGCAGCGGCCGCGGCCCTGATAGCTGGCTGGGGGTTTACGGTGGATGACGCACTCATCTCCACTCGCGTCGCGCACCATTTGGCAACGGGACACGGCTACCGCTTCAACCCGGGCGGGCCGGTCACCGACAGTGTGACGCCCCTCGGGTGGGCAGTATTGCTAGCGCCCCTTGCGACGGAGAGTACATGGCAGGCTCTGTTGAACGCACGCTGGTTGGGCGCTGCGTGTCACCTGGCAAGCGCCGTGCTGCTCGGATACACGTTAGCCCGCGATCAGGTACGTGGGTCAGTCGTGGTAGGGATTGCGTTGCTAGTTGCGCTGTGCCTTCCCCTAGGAGCTTGGGCCAGCTCTGGGATGGAAACCCCGCTGATAACACTACTCACCACCTTCAGCCTGCTCGGCGGAGTCTCTGGATTCAGCTGCGCGGCTCTAGCGGCCGCGCTCCGCCCCGAGCTAGTTCCCTGGGCGCTCACCCTGGCGCTCAGCCAGAGCGCAGCCGGGCCGGCTCAGCGTCTCACTCGGGTGACGCTGGTGCTACTGCCTGCTGTGTTCGTGGCAGGACTCAGGCTGCAGCTCTTCGGTCACGCCGCGCCCCTGGCAGCGTTCGCGAAACCATCGGATGTGAGCCATGGGCTGAGCTACGTCGCAAGTGGCGTCGTCCTGACTGGCCTACCCCTGTTGCTGCTCGGGGCGCGTGCGTACCGAGTTGCAGACCGTTCGACCATCGCTCATGGGCTGGCCGTGGGCGCACACTTTTTGGCACTGATAGCCGCGGGTGGTGACTGGATGGCGCTCTTCCGTCTGTTCGTTCCCGTGTTGCCTCTAGCGGCCTACGTAGGCGCCCGACTGATGAATCTGGAGCCCCCCATTTGGCGAGGGCTCAAACTCACCGTGGCGGCTACAGCGTGTATGCTGCTCCAACTCAGTCATGGGCAGGGCGCGCGCTCGGTGCTCGAGACTCGACGTCAGTTGATCGAACGAGCCCGGCCCGCGCTGGCGGAGGCGCGCGTGGTGGGAACGCTCGACGTCGGTTGGGTCGGCGCCTGTGGTGACTTCGAAGTGGTCGACTTTGCGGGAGTCACCGACCCCGAGGTGGCGCTCCTGCCGGGCGGGCACACGAGCAAACGCCTGCCGCCGGACTTTCTGTATCGACGTGACGTCGACACCCTAGCGCTGCTCACCAGCGCGACTACCGACGCGCGAGACTGGCCCCAGGTCAACCTCGCCCGCGTCGTGGAAGTGCGAGTCACTCAGCTTGCCGTCGCCTCCGACTTCACTCAGCGCGCCAGGGTCGAACTCGGACGGACGGGTCAGGACTACGTCATCGCTCGACGTGTCAGCGAACGATATGCGGAGTCTCTCGCCCGGGCCGCGACTCGGACTGTGCTCGCGGCCGATCAGCGCCACGACGATCCACGAACACAGAAAACTACCGGCTCGTTACCACCCAAGTGAGCGCCTTCCGCGGTTTCCAAGCGTTTCGATGCCAAGCAGTCCACGCATCGCGACCCTACTTCGACTGAGCGATGTCGAGTTTGGCTTCGCGCTGCTGGGGCTTCCCGTCTCCCACAACCTTGTCTAGACTCCCGCGCCATGAAACAGCCCACGCTCGTCATCATCGCTTCCTCAATCGCCGCTGCTAGCCTGGCCGCCTGTGGGCCGAGTTACGAACCCGACCGTGTCATGACGCCGGAAGAACGCCTGCAGGAGCAGGAGCGTCTGGCCTACGAGGCCGAGTTGGAGCGCGAAAAGAGCGGCGACTACTCGGAAGTGGACCTCGAAGATGAAGAAGAGGTCAAAGCATTCGACGAAAAACAGGGCGAGCTCGAGGTACGTCGCGCCACCCTCTCTGCAGCAACCTGCCCCGACACACAAGAGAAGGCACCCAAGGGCGTGGGTGAGGTGACCATCACGTTCAAGAGTGACGGCACCGTTCAAGAAACCTCGCTCAACTCTCCGTTCGCCGGATCGTCCCTCGAGGAGTGCGTGTTGATGGCTTACAACAACATCATCGTGCCGCCCTTCAACGAAGCGTCGCACACGATCACGTGGAAGGTCGACCTGACGGGCAAGAAGGAAGACTTGATGCCCAAAGAAGACGACGCGGTGGCGGAAGCACTCAGTGGTGGCAAAAAGAAGGCCCCCGAGTGTAAGGACGGCAAAGACAAAGACGCCAAGCCCTGCAACGCGGCAGCCGCGGAATAAAAGAAGAAGAAGTACGGGGGGGCTGGTCGCGTGCGACGTCGTCGCACGCGACACATCAGGGGGGTCGACGCGAGGGCCGTAGTTCCGCGTCGTGCAGGGGCTTAGAGCATCCAGACGCCGCACACGGCGAGCACAGCGGCCACGCCGATCGACGCCACAGCCGCCACCTCCCAGATGACGTGCTGCCGATCGGAACGCGCGGGCTCGTCGATGCCGCGCAATTGAATCGAAGCAAAGCGACTGGCGGCTCGCTGCATTCGTCGCCCGTTGAGGGCCAAGTTCGCGGCCTGGAGCGCTGGGTCGAGCGGATCCGGATTCATGAACCGCGATCTCTACCGAAGCATGTTCCGCTTGTCGAGGGGCTCGACCACCGCCCCCAGACTGGACCTCGACCAAACTGGTACGCCCCGTTTCCCCGCCTGCCAGACGTTGCTAACACGTCGATACTACAGCGTTCTTCGGCGGTTTCAGCCACGCTCCCCAGGCCCGGACACGCCTGCGCCCCCACCACGACCTGGCGTCTGGGTTTCGACGCCTAGCGTCATCGGCATCGGCGGCGTGGACTGGTGGGTGCCATGCTGCCGATCCTGGCCTGCGGCTGTCGCTAGGGCGCGCTTGGGGATCAGACTGGCCTGCCCCGGGTGGACTGCTGGTTGCTCTGCGCTCGAGCGTCCAGCCTCGGCGCGCTGTTCACGCTTTCGCGCGACGATGGCACGTTGCAATGCCTGCGACATAGCGGGCTCGAAGGCAATCAAGTCCCCTGTGTCGACCAAGTTTACGTCACTGTCGTCGAAGCCGCCCACCAACACCAGGGCCACCCTGCCCCGTACGCGAATCGGCAACAGCAGCCACTGGGCGTTACCGCGCGCCGCGAGCAGCTCATGCAGCTTTGGGTCGGTCTCCGCCAGATTCGTCAGGAGCCAGCGTCCGCTGCGCGCCACCTCCTGCAGAGTTGGATGGCTGGCAAGACCGTGCTCAGAACCGTCAGCGGCAACTGAACCCAAGCCGCGATGCTCTCTCAACTGTACTCCCGTTCGGTGCAAGGTAAACAGTGCGCAGCGATCGAAGTACTGGGCAGCGTAGTCGAAGTAGATGGGCAACAGCTCGTCTACGCCCGTTGCCTCAGTCAGATCTTTGGTCGCCTCGGCTGCCGTGTACGGCCCGCGATGTCGAGGCCGCCGCCCACGAGCGACGGCAGGTGGCGCGGGCGCTTCTGCGTGAGACGGTGAACCAGGCTCCGACCAGGCTGGCGCGGGAGCCGCCGCGGGCCGTGTCTGCTGAACGGGATTTCGGCTGGACGCGCTCGTAAACCTGGGCACCACAGGCGGTGCGGGTGCCGTTTCGGCGCTCAGCTGAGCTTCTGTCGGAGTATCACCGTCATCCCACAGCCGCGGAAACCCGACAGGCGCAATCGACGGTGGCTGCGGAAGCCTCGAGAAACTCGGACCATCCAAAAGTGGACTGGCGGGAATGGTGTTCGGTGGCGTTTTTCCTTCCAGACGGGCAAGCGCCTTTTGCACCCGCGGCTCCAAGGGTTGGGCGTAGTCCCGGGCCAACGCTTGCTTCACACGCGGAGTCAGCGCCAGCAGTACTCGAATCTTTACACCCAACGTTTCGCTCAACTGCAACACGTCACCAGCGTCGGGTGGTCCACCAGCGATGATCGTGAAAGTATCGCCGTCGAGGCGGTATGGGTAGATGCCCATGCTGCTCGCGGTCTCCCTCGGCAGCAACTCGATCGCTTGGGCCGATCCATACGGCAGTTCGCCCAGCGGCGCGGGCGCCAACGCGTGAGCACGACACAACGCACGCGCCGCGCCTCGTTCGTCAATCGCACGGGCGTCGAGCAGATTCGTGACCAGATCTCCCCCGTAGAGCTCCTGTCGAGCAGAGGCCCGCTCCAGCTCCTCGGGTGTCGCCACCTGCTCCTCGATCAGTGCCCGTCGAAAATCCATCCGCCGCCGTCCGGCCTCACAGCATAATGGACTTCGCGCGCTTGACCAGCGTCCCTTGCGTGGGCACCCGCGTTCAGCCGGGCGCCGCCGCGGCCAGCGCTTCCAACATCATGCGCGCGAACGTCAGATACACCACGATACCCAAGACGTCGACCACACTGGCGATGAACGGGGCGGAGCTCGTCGCCGGGTCGATTCCGAGGCGATGTAGCAAAATAGGCATCATCCCCCCCAGCACGCATCCCAAAATCACGATGGAGACGATGGTAGCGCCCACCATGATGGCGAACTCCAGCCCATCGCCCGCCAGCCAAGAGCGACCCACGCCCAGCGCCGCCAACAGCGCACCCAAAGTCACGCCTTGAAGAGCTTCGCGCAACAGTACCTTCCACCAGTCGCGAACTTCGATATCTCCGACTGCCAGGCCCCGAATGATCAGGGTCGACGACTGTGAGCCCGAGTTGCCTCCCGCGGAGATCAGCAGGGGTAGGTAGATAGCCAGCTGAGTGACGCTGGCGAGTTCCAGCTCGAACGCGGCTAATGTTTGAGTGGTGAGAAACCCTCCGATGAAGAGCACGAACAGCCAAGGAGCGCGCTTGCCCAGGAACTCGAAAAAGGTCGTGTCGAAGTAGCCATCGCGCAGTGGCCCGACAGCGGCCATCTTGTGCACGTCCTCGTTTTGCTCTTCCGTCAGCACGTCGAGAATGTCGTCTGCGGTGATGACGCCGAGCAGCTCACCGCTATTGGCCACCACGGGCAACGCGCTGAGATCGTACTTCGCCAGCTTGCTGGCGACGTCTTCCTGGTCGAGTTCTGGCGGGACGCTGATGATGTGCTGGCTCATCACATCTGGCACGCGGTCTTGCGGACTCGCGAGCAGCATGCGCTTGAGTGGCAAGACGCCGAGCAGGTGTTCTCGGGCGTCAGTGACGAACAACACGTCGATGGTTTCCGCGTCTTCCGCGGACTGGCGCAGCACTTCGATCGCTTGACCGATCGTCATTTCGAGCCGGATCCCGATGTAATCTGTCGTCATCAGACCGCCGGCCGAGGTTTCGGGCCACTGCTGCAGCTCCTGCACCTCTTCGGCAGCTTCTGGATCGCGAACTTCGATTTCGCGCAGAATCGGGTCGCTCAGATCCGACGGGATGACGGAGAGAAAGTCCGCGCGATCGTCAGCGTCCATTTCAACCGCCAGTTCGGCGGTCGTGTGGGCACCCAGGGTTTGCGCCAGTTCTTCCTGGCGGTCTTCGTCGAGCCGCTCGAAGACCTGGGCCGCATAGTCACGCGGCAGCTCCATGAGCAGCTCGCCAGCCCGCTCCCTACCGAGATCGTCTACGATATCGGCTAGGTCTTCCGGGTGGATCTCGTCGAGCAGTTCCCGAACTTCGGCGGGATTTTCCTCGATGAGCGTCCGCAGCTCGGGACCGATGAGCTGAGCCAGGCGCATGGGCGAGCGCTTAGCACATTCACCCTGGGGTGAGGGAGATCCCAAAAGCGTCGCGCTGCAGATGCAACGCCCACGTGACGGACCAGCCCCGAGGCGCGCCTGTCGAAGCCCGTCCTATCCGATGATGTCGCTTCAGTTCACCAAGAACCACTTGACCCCTGGCTTGATTTCCATGTGCCAGTGGTCGGAGTGGGGCTCGTCGAAGTGGGGCGAGAGCATGTAGTGGAAGATGCGCTGGTCAGCGACTTCACAAATGATGCTCATCAGTTCGCGACCACGACGTCCAATCAACTTGCGGGCGCCCGTGCCGCAGGTCTTGGCGCCGATCGAACTCGTCCAGTGTGGACCCACACTGAGCCACTCGCCATTGCGCTTCTTCATGGCACCGAGATCGATCGCGAGGCCACCAGGGTGGCGGAACCGCGGCTTGCCCGTTTCTCGCCCCTGCATGCGGTACATCGTGAAGTGCATCACTTCGACGATGTCGTGTTGCGCGAGAATGCGGCACAGGTCGTCCAAAGCCAGCGCCAGGCGCGCGTCGAGGATATTGAAGATGGTCGTCTCCCATTCGCGCTCGGGGAGGCTGGAGCGAATGAGCACTCCCGACAACTCCCCCGTCAGGCGCACGGGCTCTCGGACGCTCGGGATCTTGTCGCGAACGCGCTTGTACGGGATGCCCCTGCGATCGAGTTCACGCAGAGCCTCGCGGTTACTCATGTTCGCGTAGCGGTAGGCGGGTGTGATCTCATATGAGACTTCCTTCGCCATGCCGAGGTACTTGTTGCGGGCCTCGCTGCGCTGTGGAGCAAACGCGACCGCGGCCCACACCAGCAGCAGCGCCGCGTACCTGCAGACTCGGGAGGGGGAACGACTGCTCACGACAGCTCGCTCGGGAACCAAGAACGATGTGACTGGCTGGAACGGACTCACGGGGGCCCAATGTAGCGGGCCTAGGAGAAAATCAAACTATTGTGTCACCGCGGTGAAACGATGCTCGCGCTGGCGGTCGACGTCGGTCGCTGCTACCTCTGCGATCTTGCGCCGAATCGCCTGGAGCGCTCGACACGACTGCAAACGACGACTCGCCGACCGTACTGAACGTTTCCACCGTGGGGCGAGAGGGCAAACATCCGGCAGCCTTTCGATGCGGGCGCAGGGTTTTGCGCCCGAAACCCCGGCCGTCTTGCTTCACACTAAATCCACGTCCACGGTGGTAGCCAACTCGCCGTCCGCATCGCAACCACCGATCACCCGCACGACGCCATCACTCGCCGAGGGTGGCTGACGTGCGCGATATCCAGGTGCAAACATTCATGATGATACTTCGCAACCCGGGCCGTTACCCGAAAGCCCTCCCCTCCGACACCCTTCGCTCTGGCGAAGCTCCGCTGGCGCGTTACTTCTGCCTCGCACTGAGCCTCACGCTCGGATCTGTCGCATGCAGCACGGATGACGGAAACTCGAGCACTCGAGACTCCGTGGTCGGCGACGGCAGCAACGGCCAAGGCACGGGTGACGGATCAGGCGACGGAATGGGTGGTGACGACCCTGGCAGTGGTAGCTCGTCACCCGCGGGCACCAACAACCAAGAAACGGTCACCATCGGCCAAGGTGAAAACGGCGATGGTTTCGTCACGGAGGGCGGGGACGCACTCATCGTCGGCGGAGAGATCGCCCCAGACTGCGGTGACGGCAAGGTAAGCGACGCGGAAGCCTGCGACGATGGCGGAAACGAATCGGGCGATGGCTGCTCTGCGGACTGCAATTCGGTAGAGGCCGGCTACATCTGCGCAGGCGGCACGTTGTGCACGCTTACGGATTTCTGCGGCGATGGGCGCGTCTCGGGGGCAGAAACCTGCGACGACGGCAATAGCGAGTCGGGCGACGGGTGTACAGGCACCTGCGGTGTCGAGTCAGGTTACGCGTGTACGGTTCCTGGTGAACCCTGTGTCTACACCGTGGCGTGCGGCGATGGCACCGCCAACGGTGAAGAAGAGTGCGACGACCTGAACACCCGCAGCGGCGACGGCTGCAGTGACACGTGCACGCTGGAACTCGGCTGGACCTGTTCTGCACCAGGGGCGGCCTGCATCGAGAACTGTGGCGACGGCATGGTGGTCGGATTCGAAACCTGTGACGATGGCAACACCGAGCCCGGCGATGGCTGTAGTGCAACGTGCAATCGCGAGCTGGGGTTCGCTTGCGAAAACGGAAGCTGCCACCCCACCGAGTGCGGCGACGGCGTGGCCGAGGGTGACGAAGCCTGCGACGATGGCAACGACCTGATCACGGGCGATGGCTGTTCTCCTGGTTGCCGACTCGAACCCAACTGTGATTCGGCGGACGGAACCTGCACGTCCAACTGCGGTGACGGCCTTCTGCTACCCGCCGACAACGAAGAATGCGACGATGGCAACAGCACCGACGGCGATGGCTGCAGCGCAAACTGCGAGATCGAAGATGGCTTCGTGTGCGACATCGTCAGCGAGGCGAATACGGGGGTGCTCGAACTGCCGATCGTGTACCGAGACTTCATCGGTGTGGGCGACCAGAGTAAACCCGACGAGTACATGCCCGACGGGCACCCCGACTTCGAAAACCCGGAGTACTCCCAAAACGGTGGGGACGAAAAGGACGACGACGGCTCCCCGGGCCTGGTCGAAGTGCAATTGGGCGATGACGGCAAGCCCGTCTACGCGGGCAACACCTTTCAGAACAACGGGGAAGCCTTGTTCAACGAGTGGTATCGCCCCGCCGACAGTAACCGACCGATTCTGGGCACCCTACAGCTGTTCGAAGACGACCCCGGAACGTTCATTTACAGCAATTCATTCTTCTTCCCGATCGACGGTCTCGGCTGGGTCGGGTTGGGTGACGAGCCCGCACGCATGGCGGACTGGTTCGACCAAGGCTGCTGGGATCCTAAGAGTGGCACCCACGTCAACGACGTCGACCCGGAAGACGGTGAGGTCGACACACACAACTACAGCTTCACCAGTGAGGTCCGCTATTGGTTCGAATTCCAAGGCGGCGAGGAGCTGGTGTTCCGCGGTGATGACGACGTGTGGGTGTTCATCAAGGGTCGTCTCGTAGCAGACCTCGGTGGTGTTCACTTACCGCGCGGCGCCGATGTGTGCGGCAACACCTGGCTGGAAGACGGCACGGAGGAGCAACCTGCGTGCGCGGGCCTTTCCGCCGACACCGAGGATCTGTCTGGACAACCACTTGGTCTGGTCGAGGGCAACGTCTACGAAGCAGTGGTGTTCCAAGCTGAACGCCACACCTGCCAATCGAACTACAAGTTGACCCTCTCCGGGTTTGCACAGCGTAGCTCGGTGTGTGGTAGCGTTTGCGGCGACGGCATCGTGGCGGGCAACGAACGTTGCGATGACGGCGAAAACAACGGCGCAGGCTACGGCTTCTGCAAGAGCGACTGCACGCCCGGCCCCCGCTGCGGCGACGGTGTGCTCAACGGCGACGAGGAATGCGACAACGGCCTGAACCTCGACGGCTATTACGCCGAAGACGGCGACTGCGCTCCCGGCTGCGTTTATCCACCGTACTGCGGTGACGGCGAGCCCAACCCGAGTTTCGGCGAAGAGTGCGACCTCGGTACGGACGGCAACACGGGCGAATACGATGGTTGCGCCGCAACCTGTGTGCTCGGCCCGCGCTGCGGCGACGGCTTCACGGACGAGGGGGAGGAGTGTGACGACGGCAACCGCGCCAACAACGACGGCTGCGACGTCGGTTGCAACAAAGAGAAAATCCGCATCGCGCGCTGAAGAGCAGCCAGAACACTCCAGCGCGTGGGATGACCTACGTACGTGTGGCCCTCCGTATCTGGCAGCAGAGCCCCCGACCTGCACGGTTCGGGGGCTCTTGGCTTTGATTGCGCGCCACGCCGGCCAGAGTTGACGCCGAATCACTTCGCGCCGCACTCGGGCCAGGCGTTCGACGCCGCGTTCCTCGCTTTTACGCCGCGTTCAACGTCGCAGTCGCTGGCGTGAGACGTTGCTCGAGCTGATCCGCCAGAGCAGGAGTGTCGGCAACTGTCTGGCGGGCCTTCTCTTTACCGTGGCCGATTACGACGCCTTCGAGCGCGTAGTGCGCGCCGTTCTTCTGCACCACGCCTGCCAGGGTCGCTGACTCGAGCAAGTCCGCCGCTCGATCGATGCCCATGCCCCAGCGAATGTCGAACTCCGCCTCCGTGAATGGCTGAGCGCACTTGTTCTTCACCAACTTTACCCGGGTGCGGTTGCCGACGACCGTCTCCCCCACCGTCACCTTGCCGATCCGGCGCACGTCGAGGCGCACGCTCGAGTAGAACTTCAGCGCGTTTCCTCCAGTGGTCGTTTCGGGATTGCCGAACACGACGCCGATCTTCTGGCGTAGTTGGTTGATGAAAATGAACGCCGTGCCATGACGATGGCAAACCGCGGTCAACTTGCGTAGTGCCTGACTCATCAAACGCGCCTGGAGCCCCATGTGCGAGTCGCCCATGTCGCCCTCGATTTCGGCACGTGGAGTAAGGGCTGCGACGGAATCGATCACCACGAGCTGCACTTGCCCGCTCTTGGTCAGAAACTCCGCGATCTCGAGTCCCTGCTCGCCGCAATCGGGCTGGGAGACGAGCAGCTTGGAGGTGTCGACGCCGATCGCGCGGGCGTAGCGCACGTCGAACGCGTGCTCGGCGTCGATGAACGCCGCAACGCCGCCCGCTTTCTGCACCTCGGCGATCGCGTGCAAGGTGAGCGTGGTTTTGCCGCTCGACTCGGGACCGAAGATCTCGATGATGCGCCCGCGAGGATACCCGCCAATGCCGAGCGCCTTGTCGAGCGAATGACAACCGCTCGGGATGCATTCGAAGTGCTCACGGCTGTTGTTATCGAGCAACATCACCGAACCCTTTCCGAATGTCTTTTCGGCTTCTCCGAGGACGCCGCTGAGGGCGGCAACCGTTGCCTTCGAGCTCGGTTTTTCGGCGCCCTTGGCAGTTGCACCCTCCTTCTGGGCTCGACCGCTGTTGGGCGTTGCACTGCTCACCTGTGATGGAACTGCGCTGGGTTTCGGCGCGGTAGCGCTGTTCGG
Source organism: uncultured bacterium (assembly GCA_965651905.1). Taxonomy (GTDB): domain Bacteria; phylum Myxococcota_A; class Polyangia; order Polyangiales; family Polyangiaceae; genus SZUA-265. Next base: position 55,439 of record CBFGUG010000023.1, read on the forward strand.
CGAACGGCTTTCGCTTGCAGCAGAGCCGCGTGGCGCAGCTGCGTGTTCGGCCACTGTATTCGACTTGTTTTTCTTGGTTTCGGGTTTTTGTGACATCGTGCGTCCTCTTGTTGTGGGTTTGGTGAACCGCGCGAACCGAACTAAAAAAGCGCGGGTGTTGCGGCATTGGTGGCAATTCGAAAAGGGCGTGCTCGGGCACGGCGTTGGACGTCAAACTGCTCGATCGAAGATCCGTCCCTGCAGGGCTTCGGCGACGTGCGCGGCGCCAGTTCGCTCACGTTGTTCGAGATCGGCAATCGTGCGGGCGACCCGTAGCACCTTGCCGAAACCCCGAGCGCTGAGTCCCCACTTGTCGGCGGCGCGGGTGAGCAACCGCTCGGCTTCTGCCGTCAACTGCAAGACCGCCGAAAAATCCCGTGCGTCGAGTAACGAGTTCACTCGCGCCGCGGTGAGCCCCGCACGGCGACGTTCGAGTTGCCGAAGACGCGCAGCTTCCACCCGCCCTCGAACGGTCGCGGACGTCTCGGCGCTGCCTGGAACGGAGAGCATCGAGACCGCGACGGGCGGCAACGTCACGTGCACGTCCAGGCGATCGAGCAAGGGACCACTCAGCCTCGCTCGATAACGTGCGCGCTGCGCGTCGTTGCAGCGGCAGCGTTGGTCAGGGTGCCCGAAGTAGCCACACGGGCACGGGTTCATTGCCGCCACCAACGTCGGTCGGGCGGGGAACTGCGCGCGACCTCGGGCTCGGGAGATCGTGACCGTGCCGTCTTCCAGCGGCTGACGCAGTGCTTCGAGCGTAGCGCGCCGAAACTCGGCGAGTTCGTCGAGAAACAGCACCCCATTGTGGGCGAGGCTCATCTCTCCAGGTCGTGGGGTGTCGCCTCCGCCGATCAGACCTTGTTCGGTCACCGTGTGGTGGGGCGCTCTGAATGGCCGCTGCACGACGATACCGCGCGAGGGATCGACCAAGCCCGCAACACTGTGAATGCTCGTGGTGTCGAGTGCCTCTTCGTAGCTCAGCGCTGGCAAGATCGTCGGCATGCGGCGGGCGAGCATGGTTTTTCCAGCCCCGGGTGGCCCGACCATCAGCAGGTTGTGGGCACCTGCGGCGGCCACCTCGATCGCGCGACGCGCCGCGGCTTGGCCACGGACGTCGCTGAGGTCCACGTCGTAAGGCGACGCGGCGGGTGTGAAGTCCGTCGCAGGCGCGGGTGACAGCGCACTGAGCCCCGAGAGAGCGTCGACCACTTCGCTCAGGGTCGACGCGACACGCACGTCGATGCCATCGACCAAACCAGCTTCACGCGCGTTCGCCGAGGGAACGATCGCGCCACGCAGACCGCGTTGGAGCGCACCGAACAACTGAGGCAACACACCGCGCACGGGTTGCAGGCGGCCATCGAGCGATAGTTCGCCCAACAACACGAAACCACTCGTGGCCCCTTCGGGTAACCTCTCGACCGCACCGAGGATCGCAATCGCAATCGCCAAGTCGAGCGCCGCGTCGCTCTTGCGCACGGACGCTGGAGCGAGATTGACGGTGATGGCGTATTCGTCGAGCAGCACTCCGAGCCTGGCGAGCGCGCTCGTCACCCGCACGCGAGCTTCGCGCACGGGCGTTTGCGCCAGCCCCACCATCTGAAAGAACGCTGGCCCTCTGCAGCAGCACACCTCGACGGTGATCGGCGCTGGCTCCAAACCGAGCAACGTGCTGGCCTGCACGGCACACAACCCGACGGGCTTCTCGACGACCGAGCGAATGGGCGTGGGTTGGCTCATGAGGTCGTCGCAAGTGCACGCCCCGTGCCGTCAGCTTCGACCCACAAAAAACAATCGATTACTCGGACTTGAAGGCACGCCCCAAACGGCGGGCAGCGACGATGGCCGGCGGCGGCCAATTGCGCCAGTGCACTACTGGCTCGCCGAAGACAACTTGCCCGCCCGGGCGACGGGCGAACCACGCGCAGCCGACACGCGCCCCTCACAGATCGGTGACGTGGTAGTCCTTGATCTTGTAGAGCAGCGCGCGATGACTGATCTCGAGCAACTCGGCCGCTTTGGTGCGATTGCCCTTGGTCTTTTGCAGCGCGCGGCGAATCAAAATCTCTTCGATCACGCGAGTGGTCTTCTTGACACTGAGCTCGCCGCTTGCCAGATGCACCTGGACGGGATCCTGGGACTCGCGCACGCGTTCGGGCAAGTCAGCAGCTACGATGAGATCGCCCTCGGTGAGCACCATCGCGCGTTCGATGGTGTTCTCCAACTCGCGGACGTTGCCTGGCCACGGGTACTCGAAGAGCAGTCTGCGTGATTCGTTGTCGAGGCCGCGCACCTGCGTGCCGAGGCGCGCGTTGTTGCGCGCGATGAAGTGTTCGACGAGCAACGCGACGTCTTCGCGCCGTTCGCGTAACGGGGGCACGTTGATTGGGAGCACGTTGAGGCGATAGAGCAGATCTTCCCGGAATCGCCCGGCCTTCATCTCGGCGTGCGGGTCGCGATGCGTGGCGGCGATGATGCGCACGTCGATCTGAATGTCGGCAGTGTCGCCGAGACGTCGAATGGTCTCTTCCTGAAGTACACGCAATAGCTTGACCTGCAACCCCAACGGCAACTCGCCGATCTCGTCGAGGAAGATGGTGCCGCCGTGAGCCACTTCGAACAGCCCTTTGCGATCGGAGATGGCGTCGGTGAACGCGCCGCGCTTGTGCCCGAACAGTTCGCTCTCCAGTAGATTTTCGGGAATCGCGCCGCAATTGACCGCGACGAATCGATGATTGGCGCGGCTGCTGCGCGAGTGGATCGCCTTCGCGACGAGTTCTTTGCCCACACCACTCTCGCCAGTGATGAGCACGGTGGTCTTGTAGTCGGCGATCTTGCCGATGGTGCGGAAGATGTTCTGCATCGCCGCGCTCTTGGCGAGGATGTCTTCGAAGTGGTGCTCTTTGCGGATCTCCTGGCGAAGCGCGTTGTTCTCGCGCCGCAAGCGCTCGCGCTCTTCGGCCTTTTGCAAGAGCAGCACGACTTCGTCGGGCTTGAACGGTTTTTGGATGTAGTCGTAGGCGCCCGCTTTGATCGCATCGAGCGCCTGGTCGGTGTTGCCGTACGCGCTCATCACGATCACCGTCGCGGGATCGTTTTTGGCGCGCAGCGTGGTGAGCAGATCGAGACCGCCCATCTTGGGCATGCGCACGTCGGTGATGACGACGTCTGGCCCGAACGAATCAATCAACGTCAGCGCCTGCTCGCCACTGTCCGCCGTCTCCACCAAGTAACCGTTACGCTTGAGCAGCGTACGCAGCACCAAGCGGATGTTTTCCTCGTCGTCGACTACCAGAACGCGTTTCACTAGGAAAAAAATGCTAGCTGATGACTGATTACTACGCAAGAAGTAGCGATTGAGCCGGAATCACCTGCACTTGCTTCGCCCAGGTCACCTCTGCTACGCGCAGCGGGCTATCTCTAGCCCGTGCGTCGTTTCCTGGCGTTGCAAGCTAGGGACTGAATTCTGAAAGGCTTTTCCATGTGGGGCATCGATAGACTCTCGAGCGGCCAACTCTCAGCCACACGCAAGCGCTTGCGCAACGGCGCTTGTGCCGTGCTCAGCCACGCGGCCGCCACCGACCGCAAGGGCCGCGGCGTACTGACGGTGCTCGACGAGCTCGGGGTCACGCCGTCCGTCGTGTTTTCCCCCGAACACGGCTTCGATGGCTGGGCACAAGCCGAGGAGAGCGTGAGCTCACCCGTCGAGGCCTCTGCAGACGGACCCGCCGTCGTCAGCCTGTACGGCGAGGAAAAGGAATCTCTCGCGCCCACTGACGCCCAATTCGACGGCATCGAAACGCTGGTGATCGATTTGGTCGACGTGGGTAGCCGCTATTACACGTACGTTTGGACGGCGTTACTCACTGCCCGTAAAGCGCTGGAACGAGGCGTGCACTGCATCGTGCTCGACCGACCGAACCCGCTCGGCGGCAGTCCCGAACACTGCGAGGGCAAGCCGCAAGACGAAGGGTTTCTATCGTTCGTCGGGCTCGAATCGATCTGCATTCGGCACGGGCTCACCATCGGCGAGATCTTGACGCACTTTCTGGCGCGCGACGGTCATCAGCCGGGCGCTGACGCAGCGTTCTCGGTCGTTGGTTGTCAGGGCTGGGAACGAAACAAGACCGCGGCGGCGTGGAACCGCCCGTTCATCCCCCCCTCCCCGAACATGCCGACGCTGGAGACGGCACTGCTGTACCCGGGAGGCTGTCTGGTGGAGGGCACGAACCTCTCCGAAGGTCGCGGCACGGCGTTTCCCTTTCGCGCGATCGGCGCACCGTTCCTCGATGGGCAGTCGCTGGCGAGCGCGCTCAGCGACGCGCACCTGCCTGGCGTGATGGCACGGCCATTCCGCTTTCGCCCCAGCTTCGAGAAACACGCCGGACAGCTGTGTAATGGGGTGATGCTACACGTGACTCACGCCGAGAGTTTCCGCCCCGTGGCGACCTATCTGACGCTACTCCACGCCGCGCGCGCGCAAGCGCCCGAACAGTTCGAGTTCCGCACCCAGGCCTACGAATTCGAGAGCGACAGGCTGGCGTTCGATCTGCTCACGGGGTCGAGCGCCGCACGCGAAGCGTTGCTGGCAGACGCCAGCGCGAACGAGTTGATCGAGTTAGTTTGTCCCGTCGGCAGCGCGCCGAGCGAGTTGCTCGGCGCACTTCGCGAGCCACTGTCGAAAGCAACCTGCTGAACGCCGACCGCAGAAGCTCACCTGTCCGCGTGGGCGTCACGCGGCAATGGCGGCTTCGATCTCGGCGCGGGTTTTCGGCGCGGAGGCGGACAGCACCTCGGGTTCAGCGTCCGTGATGCGCACGTCGTCTTCGATACGGATCCCGCGTACGTTCAGCTCCGCGAGCCGCTCCAGATCGATCAAGTGTCGGATCTTGTCGAAGTCGGGGCCGCCAAGCAGTTGTTCGATTCTGTAGAAACCGGGTTCGATCGTCACCACCATATTGCGCTCCAAGTCGCGATCGAGCCGCAAGAAGCGTTCGCCCGCGCCGCGACTGCGCGTCCGGCCGTCAGCGTAACCTGCGAGATCACCGAGGTCTTCCATGTCGTGCACGTCGAGCCCGAGCAAGTGCCCGATGCCGTGGGGGAAGAACACGGCCGCCACGTCACTGTGCGAGAGTTCATCTTCCGAACCTCGGAGCAAACCCACGTCACGCAGCCCGCTCACGAGCGTGCGCGCAGCGACGCGGTGCACGTCGCGGTAGCGAACGCCCACTCGACAGCGTTCGATCGCGGCGTGCTGCGCAGCGAGCACCGCGTCGTAAACTTCCGCCTGCAATGCCGTAAACTTCCCGGACACGGGCCAGGTGCGCGTGATGTCGCTCGCCCAGCCCTCGTGGGACTCGGCTCCCGCGTCCACCAGCAGCAGATCGCCCGCCTGCATCTCGTTCAGCGACGTCTCGTGGTGCAGCACCTCGCCATGGGTCGTGACGATGGACGTGTACGCGGGACGCATTCCCGCAGCCGTCATCACCGACTCGATCGCCGCGCGAGGCTGCGTCTCGCGCGCGCCCGGGCGCGTCGCGGCCATGCCTGCACGGTGAGCACGCGCCGAAACCTCCGCGGCGGTACGCATCTGCTGGAGCGCGTAGTCATCGTGTCGCAATCGAACGTCAATCAAGGCGCGCGCCAATTCGAAGTCGCTTTCGGTATTCGGTCCTCCCCCAGGCTCGAGGCGGCGATCGAGCAAATCCTCGAGCCACGCCGTGCTCTCGACGTCCGCGGACGGCAGACTCGCCACGTCTTCGGGGGGCTCGTACTCGTCGAGCGGCAACACAGACATTCCGAGCCGCTCCGAGAGTTCATCGAGGCTCGGCTCGGCGCCGTGCCACAGCGCTTCGCCCGGATCCGCGGGCTCGAGGAACAGCCGCGCGCCGTGCTCGTCGAACGACAGCAGCGCTTCGGGCAGGTGCAAGCCGACGAAGTATAAAAAGTGGCTCTCGGCACGAAACGGAAAGCGATTGCCCTCGAAGTTCCGTAGGCGCGCGACGCCACTTCCCAGAGCGCAGGGCCAGCGACACTTGGCGAGCAGGCGCTCTCGCCGCTGCTCGAAACACTGCGTTGGACTGGATGGCGGCCACGACGACATGCCCCTGTCATGCCTCAGGCATGGGCAAACGTCGAATGCGCCTGCGCGTCTCGCTCGGCGAACGTACGGTCGGCCGTCGCTGAGATCATGTCGGCCCTTGCCGCGGCTCGCGTCGAGCGGGCTCGGGAGTTTCCGACCGAGCCACGAACACGCTACCCTGTAGTTCGATGGTCAATCCGAAACTAGATGTGCCCGATCTCGGTATCGGAGTCGGGCTGCGCGTGCCCCACTACAGACACGTCATCGCCGAGCGCCCGAGCGTCGACTTCTTCGAGATCATCAGCGAAAACTTCATGGTCGATGGCGGCAAACCCCTCTACCACCTCGATCAGGTGCTGGAGAGTTACCCTCTCATCCAGCACGGCGTCTCGCTCAACATCGGCGGGCCCGGTCCACTGGATCGCGACTACCTCGACAAACTCAAGCGCCTGGTGCGACGCGTTCGCCCCGCGTGGCTCAGTGACCACTTGTGCTGGACCAGCGCAGGGGGCGCGAACCTGCACGATCTGTTACCGTTACCCTACACCAGCGAAGTCGTCGACCGCGTCGTAGCACGCGCGCGTCAGGTCCAAGACTACTTGGAAGTCCCCTTTGCCCTGGAAAACACCTCCAGCTACATGGCCTACCGCCAGAGCCAGATGAGTGAGTGGCAGTTCGTCAGTGAAATCGTCGAGCGCGCCGACATCGGTCTGATGTTCGACGTCAACAACGTCTACGTCTCCGCCTACAACCATGGGCTGGACGCCTACGAGTTCATCCGCAACGTACCACACGAACGTATCGTGCAGCTCCACCTCGCTGGCCACACGAACTTGGGCAAAGTGATCATCGATACCCACAACGGCGACATCATCGATCCCGTGTGGGATTTGTATCGCGCCGTGATCGAACTCTCGGGCCCTGTCAGCACCTTGATCGAATGGGATGACCAGATCCCCGAGTTTCGCGTGCTACAGGCCTTGGCCGAGCGCGCACGCCTGGCGCGAAACGAAGGCCTTCGCGCGCGCCAGCTGTCCCGCGAAGGGAAGCACACGACCAGCTGGGTCGAAGGGCGTTCACTCGTTCCCCAACCCGAACGAACTGAACCCCACTCTCCCCAGACGTCAGGCTGGCGACAAGGTGGCGAGCGCGAACACGCTGCCCAAGAGCCCGCGCGAGCCAGCTCATGAGCGACGAGCCGAGCCCCCTCGACGCCGTGCAAGCATTCGTCGCCTCCGAGCTGCGTGAACTCAGCGCGGTTCCCGAACGCCCCCAGGCGGCAGAGCGCGCGCACGAGCTATTGACGGGTAACAGTCGTTTGAGCGCCGCTGAGCAGCTCGAGATCTACCGCCAGCAGTTCTGGCTGCGGCACACCGCGGCGCTCCTCGAAGACTACCCGGGCGTGAGTGGGATCCTCGGCCAACACGAATGGGAGCAGCTTGCCGAATCGTACCTCACGGAAGTGCCGCCGCGAAGCTGGACGCTGCGCGACCTCGGCCGTGACTTCGCAAGACACATCGCAGGACGCGCCGGCACGCCGCACCAGCAGCTTTGCTTCGACATGGCGACGCTCGAGTGGGCGTACACCGAAGTATTCGATGCCGCCGAGAGCCCGGCGCTCGACGTGAGCCGGCTTCAGAGCGCCTCGGAAGAGGCATGGTCCCGTGCGGTCGTGCATCTGGCGCCAGCACTTCGCATCTTGTCACTGACGTACCCCGTGGCGGAGTTACGTCGGCGCTTGCGCGATGCAGCAGCTGACGACGCTGGCGAGCCAATCTCGATTCCAGGCGCAGACCCGCACTTCCTCGTGGTGTTTCGTAGTCCGAAACGCCACCTGCGCTACGTTCGCCTGGGCCAAGCCCCTGGATCGCTCTTGCGTCACTTGGCGTCAGGCATGCCGCTCACTACCGCGTGTGAACGTGCGGCAGGCACGGATCCCGCTCACCTGGAGCAAATCGAAGCCGAGGTAGGCAGTTGGTTCGCCGACTGGACCCGACGCGGTTGGATCGTGAACGTCGAGCTCGACGTACACAGAACCAGTGATCCCAAGCCCAGCCCTGAGTGACCGAGGACCCGGGCGCTGAAACCGGCTCCCCGGAAACCAGACGCTCAGAATCTCAGTGCTTGAGTTCGGAGGCCGCCTCACCGACGACTTCCGTCTTCGATTCACGTTCCTCGGTACTCGGATCTTCCGGGGCAACCTGTACGTCGACCGCGCGTAGTGCGGGGATCGACCCCAGACGCCGGCGATCGAGCGGCCCCGAAGGTCGGGTGTCTTCAGCTGGCTTTTGGGATACCGCGCGCGAAGGCACGCCAAACTCCTCGGCCTGCTTCTTCTGCCAGGGGTACTTGATGCGGTGATGGTTCATGTTCACCAGCGTGTCCGCCATGCGGGTCACGATCACGTTCAGGTCCTTGGTCGATAGGCCGCACTCGTCGAGCTGTCCCGACTGGAGTTTGGTGAACAGGATCCGCTGCACCATCATTTCGAACTGTTCGCGGTCGGGCGGATCGATCGTGCGTGAGGCCGCCTCAATCGAATCGACCAGCATCAGAATCGCCGTCTCTTTCGTTTGGGGCTTCATGCCCGGATAGCGGAAATCTTCTTCCGTGTAGCCCTCGGGGTTGCCCGCTTCTTTGCAGCGATTCCAGAAGTACTCGACGAGCTGAGTCCCATGGTGCGTGTAGCAGAACTCCACCACGGGCTCAGGGATGCCCCCTTCGCGCAGTATCTTCGCGCCCTCTTCGACGTGCGCGCGAATTACCTCGCCGCTCTCGAACGGGCTGAGACTTCCGTGCGGCGACTTTTCGCCGTGACTCAGGTTCTCCACGAAATACTTGGGCCGAACCGACTTGCCGAGGTCGTGATAGTACGCCCCAACGCGAACCAGGAGCGCATCGACGCCGATCGCGCTGGCGGCCTGTTCGGCCAGGTTAGCCATGGCCCGCGAATGCTCCCATGAGCCTGGAGCGTGCTGCGCCATGTGCTTGAGCAATGGTTGCTCGAGGTCCGTCAGATCGTGCAGCCGCTCGCGCGGGACGTGCCCTACGAGCCGCTCCGCGGGCGAACGCAACAGTGCGCCGAGCCCTCCCCCGAGAACTCCTGCACCAACGCAGCCGATCAGCCGGGAGGCACCGCCCGCCTGCAAGTCAGCCAGGATGTCTACCCGCCCCTCGAGCGTGAGCAGCATGGCCACCAACATGAACGCCGAACTCAGCCCAGCGAGCGTGCCTGAGAGCAACATGGAACGCGTGCGCTTGCGGTTCAAGAACAGCAGAACCGAACCGCAGCCGTGAACGAGCAGCACGCTCAGCACGAGCAGATCGAAGCGCAACAACGACGCCAGTAAGAAGGCCGTGACGACGGTCACGACGAGTGCGGTGCGGCGATCGAACGCCGTGGCCACCCAAAGGGGCACGACCGCCGCAGGTATCCAGAACTCGGACAGCTGGGAGAACAACAGCTGCAGCTTCGCCATCAGGAAAAGCCCGGCAATCATGGCGAAAATGCCGACCTGGGGTCGCAGCAACTTGAGCCGACTCTGGGAGAAACCTCGCAAGTAGGTGGCGAGCGACAGGCACAACGTGAACACCAGGGCCCAAGTGCCAGCCATCCCCCAGGGGGAAGCGATACGTCGCCCCAACTCGTAGTCCACCGCCGTGCGGTGGCCAGCGTCTGATGGCTTGAGCAACGTGCCCGCGGGCACGAAGTTGTGGTGCTTGTCGTAATACGCGGATTTGCCCGTCGGGTGCTGAACCGCGCCGTATGGCACCCGAATCGATACGGTCGCAGTGCGGCCCATGACGGGCTTCGTCGCGTCGACCCAAAGATCGGCGAATTGGATCAGCGTCAGGACCGTCGCGGTAATGACGCTCAGGAGCAGTCCTGCGCCCCAGCCTGCCTTCACACGAGTACGCATTCGGTGGGTTCTCTCGGTGTACTGGTGTACGGCGCAGTTAGCGCCCCCCTGAAGCTACAGGTCCCCTGGGTCCTCGGCAAGTTCGAGAAATCGGTGGGGTCCGAGTGGAGGCCAGGCGCCCACCACCTTCCGACCTTCCACCCGGCTCACTTTCCAAGATACTGACATCAGTACCAATTTTCAGAGTTGGCTGAGGTGAGGCGCGGCTGCTAGCGCATCATTGTGGAGCACGTCGAGCACAGACTGCGCGATTGGCGCAGCCAGCACCTACCCCTGCTCATGGGCGTCCTCAACGTCACGCCAGATTCGTTCTTCGATGGCGGCGAGTACTTGGACGGAGAGAGTGCGGCGCAGCGCGTCGAGACCCTGATTCACGAGGGAGCCGACATCATCGACATCGGCGCGGAGTCGTCCAGACCCGGAAGTCGGGTGGTTCCCGCAGTCGAACAAATCCAGCGCCTCGAGCCCGTACTCGTCAAAGCAGTGGCGCGTGGTGTGTTCGTGTCAGTGGACACCACGGACGCTGAGGTTGCCGAGTATTGTCTGGCTCGTGGCGCGCGCATGATCAACGACGTGTCGTGCCTGAGTCAGCCCAAGCTGGCTTCAGCAACGGCGGCGGTTGGGGGCTGGCTAGTGCTCAATCACAGCCGCACACCCATGTCTGAAATGTCCGGCTTTTCCCAATGGCCGGATGACGACTACACAGATATCGTAGAAGACGTGATGATGGACTGGGGACAAGCTAGCGCACGAGCGGTTGCAGCAGGAATGCAGGCAGATCGATTGGTGTTCGACCCCGGGCTCGGATTTTCGAAGAACGCGCGACACTGTTTCGAGATCCTAGGCAGACTCTCCGAGTTCCACGCGCTCGGCGTACCCACGTTGGTCGGTCCGGGTCGCAAGAGCTTCATCGCCGACGTCGACGGCAGTCCACCAGGCGAACGCCTGGGTGGCACTGTGGCGGCTTGCCTGTCGAGTGCGAACGCGGGCGCTGCCGTGCTGCGGGTGCACGACGTGGCCGCCGTTCGCCAAGCGTTGGGCGTTTGGCAGCGAATCAAGCCCACCAGGAGCGTCAGAGGCTGAGATGCCCGAGGATCTGCTCCTATACCTGTTCTCTCGCAGCCCGGCGGATCTGGCTCGTGACGCGCTGGATATTTTCATCACCTATTACATCTTCTACCGCATCGCGCTGGTGTTGCGCGGCACGCGCGCGATCCAAGTCGTGTTTGGCTTGGCCTTCGTGTTCGTGCTGTACCTCGTCGCGCAACTGCTGCAACTCGATACGGTACTGACGCTGCTCAGCGCCGTGCTGTCCAGTGCGATCTTGATCGGTGTCGTGGTCTTCCAGAACGACATCCGACGCGGACTGATGCGTGTCGGTGCGCGCGCTAGATTCGGCTCCACTCAAACGCTGGAGGGACGCGTGATTGAGCAGGTCGTCGAAGCTGCGACGGCGTTGGCGCGCCACCGCACGGGCGCCATCATCACCTTCGAGCAAGAAGCGAATCTGGACGAGTTCGTCGGCTCCCACACAGGCCACACAATCGACGCCGCGGTTTCCGCAGAGCTACTCGTCAGCTTGTTCATTCCAGAAGCCATGAACGCGCTCCACGATGGAGCGGTGATCATTCGAGATCTGCGCATCGCCAAAGCGGGCGTGTTCTTTCCGATGCCCCAAGGCAGAGTCAGTGACGAGAGTTTCGGCTCACGCCATCGTGCGGCCATGGGCATCACGGAAGAAACGGACGCCGTAGTGGTCGTCGTCAGTGAAGAGCGCGGGAGTATCAGTTTCTGCTTCAATGGCAACATCGTGCCGAACTTGGACGGCCCGAGACTCAAGGCTGCGCTCGAGGGCGTGTTCGTCTCCAAACACGCCAGAAACAGACCGAAGACCACGTCGATTTGGTCCCGGCTCGGGCGCGGCAAGTCGAGCGAACCGGAAACCGTGCCCCAGCCCTCGCTCGTCAACAGCAAAGCGCCAGACTCCGAGATCTCACCAGACACCGTTCCCGCCAGCTCGCGAATTCCAGCGCCGTCGCGCGATCCCAAAGCAGACGAGACCCCCCAGCCCCTGCGCAAGCTCAAAGGCAAAGACGACAAGCCAATCGACAGTCTGAAGGACGAGCGCGATGAACACGACGACGCACAGCGCTCCACCCGCGAACCGCTGCGCAAGCGTAGGCCGGTCGACATCACCGAGGAGAAAACGGTTCCCTCCCGTATCGCCCCTGAACCGTTGCGCAAACGCAAATCTTCATCTGAAAAAACCGAGCGACGCAACCAATCCACTCCGCCGCCGTCGATGCGAGGCCAGGCTCTCGCAGACGCACAGCTGGCAGCCGTCAAACGCGGCGAGGATGGCGACGGCAAGGAACCCGCCCCATTCGCACACAAGGTGGACGATCCACGCCCGATGCCAGCAGCAACGCCGCTCGACACCGCGACGACTCCCGCTGGCAGTACTGTGAGTGATGCGTCGGACGAAGTCTCCACGCGAGCCGCAACGTCCAAGGCGACGACTGATGACGGCGACACGGTCGTGAGCGGTCTGCCACCACGCCGAGAAACCGACCCTACGACGACGTCGACAACGCAGCCGAGGCCGTCGTCTCCTCCCCCTAACGCGGGACTGAAGCCGGAAGCGAGTGTACCCATGCCCCGCAGTGAAGTCTCCTCGCCCAGTGCAGAAGGAAGTGAGTCGACATGACTCCGCGTCGAAGGCCGGGCATCGCGCTGCGCTTTCTGGGAGGACTGCGTCGGGCGCTGACGGAAAACCTGGGTCTGAAGTTCATGTGCCTGATTTGCGCTGTCCTGTTGGTCGCGTACCAACGCGGGCAGGCCGACGAAAAGGCACGCACGATCGCGTTTACTCTCGACACTCAACTCCCCACACGTCAAGCGCGACGTCAGCTGACCACCCCGCTACCTCCCCACATCAACGTTACTGTCCAGGGCAGCTCGAGTGCTCTCGACGATCTGGCTGCCAGCTTGCCGAGCGTCGACCTCGACCTGCGCAAAGGTGAACGCGACCGCATCGATTTTTCGGCAGACATGTTCGATCTGCCACCCGGGCTCAGCGTACGCGGCATCGATCCTCCGTTTCTTCAGTTGTCGTGGGAAGACGTGGTCACACGCCAACTTCGAGTACAAGCATCCGTCACGGGTAACGTGGCAAGTGGTCACGAGGTGGCATCGATGCTCGTCGAACCCGAGGTGGTCGGCATTCAGGGCCCGTCCAGCTCGGTGCGCATCGCACAGTTGGCGCGGGTAGCGCCGTTCGATACCTCAGGCCTGTCCACGGGGACCTACAGACGACAGTTGGCGCTAGATCCCCCGCCGAACGGGACTGTTTACCTCGAGGGAACAGAGGTCGTTTTGGTCACCGTTCAAATCCGCGAACGTCAACTTTCGGTGAACTTTCCTGGCCTGCCCGTCGACGTGGTGGGGATCCCAGGCGCGAAAGTCGTACCCGCCAAGGTCGATGTGGTGGTGCGCGGCGCGCCAGAGGTGGTCCGCGCACTGCAACCCGACATGGTCGTGCCACGGGTCGACGCCACCGCGATCGACACCGAACAACACGGCTCGGCGATCATGAAGGTGCAGGTCGAGTTGTCGCGGGCGACCACCGAGATCCAACCACCAAGCGTCAAGCTGAGCTGGTAATCGGGTTCACGACTTCGTGAGACGCGGCGCGGGAAAATCGATGTGTAACACCAGGCTACCGTCGCCGCGGCGATGCACACTCGAACTGGTCTTGGCAGCCGAGCGCAGCGTCAAGCTGAGCTCCACGTCTGAACCCACTTGACGCATCTTCGCGCGCGTGAGTAGCGCATCGAAGTGCTCCAGGTTCAGGGGGTAGCGGTTGTTACGCGTCCCTATGTCCGTGCCCTGGAAACTGTAGAAGACCTGCTGACCATCCGCTCGATCAGTAACTCCCAGAGGTTCTCCAGCAAAATGCACGAACAAGCGGGAGGTCCTGTCTTCGTTCTGAGAGAACCCGATGAACGTCACCTTCGCTGGCAGTTCGCTGCCCTCGATCGAATCGTCTTCTGCCCGCGCACTCCCCACCGCGGAGCACGCGAGGATCGACAGCATCAGAAAACGAAGAACGGTTCGGCGCACCCTGGAAGGCTACGCCAAACACCTCGCGTCGGCCAGCGACGAACCGCCGCCACGACCGCGCGGGTTCAACCACCACGCTCCCTCCCCCCGGCAGGGGGCTGAGAAACGCCTTTTCCGAACACCTTTCGACACGAGCGCCAAAACCCGCGGGCACTTCATTATTCAGCTATTGATCTGCCGACACGACGCTCAGGACCACGCGTGAACGCGCGCTTTCGTAATAGGCGATCACCGCTTCGCGGAGGCGTCGCGCGACGTACCAGCGACGCAGGTCACGGGCGATTTCCTGGTACGGTCGCTTTGAAAACTCCGTGCGGCCAGATTGGTGCAGCACCTGCAGTTGGGCGTCGGACGGCTCGAGCATGGGTGCCACCATACGATCGAGGTAAATGCTGGCGCGCGCTTGTCGTTGAACGATACGCAAGACTTCCCGCGGAGAAAGCCCTTCTGCGCGCGCTGCGGCGTCGAGCGCTTGCGCGCCCCCCGCGCGAACCGCAAACGCCAGACGCGTCGCCATCACGCGCTTCTCCATATCGGCAGCGCTGGGAGGGGGCGAAACCTCCAGACTTTCCATGATGGTCTCGGCGATGTGCCGCTCCAATGCGCTTCGCACATGCACATCTCGATACGGGAGTTCAGCGCTCGGTTCGAAAGTGACGTCGGCCAGGGCCTCGACGCGCGCCTCGAAGGCGAGCACGCGTTCGTAGACGTAACGCGGCCGATCGACTCCACCAATCTCGGGTGCCGAAAAGCGGACCACGACGCGATCCACAGTCGTCGCGGCGCCCGATTGCACCGAGGGCTGTCTCGCACCGACGTCGGACACGCTGGGTGGTTGCGCTGCAACTGCGCTGGCGAGCGCGGCGCTGAAACCGACCAACGACGCCGGCACCAAGCGAAAGCGGACACGCCACCCTCGTGTCAGTTCGGCGGTCCTACGCACGCAGGACTCAGCGAAGCGCGGTAACCTTGCGCGGTTCACTCGATGGTCCAGTGTCGTCACCCTTGCTCGAAGGGGGCTCGGGGGGTGCATGCCCCAGTGCCGAGCTGAGCTCACCCCGACTCTGCGCGCGGGCGGCGCGTCGTGCCTTGACGAACTCCGCGAACGCCAGAACGCTGTCCAGATCTCGCGTGCCAAGCCCTTCCATCACCTCTTTGATTTGGCGCCGCAACCCGTCAGCGCTGCGCCTGCGACCCGCCGCAGGGCTTTCCGCTTGTTCGGTTTCGGGGGCTTCACGGTCCCACACGCGCCTGGCGACGGGCGTCAAGGCATGGGCTGCGAGCCAAGCCTCCATGAAAACCCGCAGGCGCTCACTGCGGAATGCGAACCAGCGCTCGCGCTCGGGGGCGTGACTCATGAGCACGTCCTTGAAACGCCGAAACGCGCCCTTGCCGTCTATGGCTTGGGCTAACGCGCCGCGTAGTTCGATCTCGTCGACCATCTGAATGAATCGTTCCATCCAGCGGTACTGCTCGCGAGAACTGACGGATTCGATACGAAGGTACTGGGTATCGCCCGAAATACGCGAGTGCATGTCGGGATCGGCGATTCCGTCCACGACTCGCAACACTTCGCCCGACGTCAAGTGCAGGTAGCTGTGAACCTCGGGGGCATTATTCTCAAAAGCATCTTCGAGCGCTTCCCAATCGACGGGGACTTCCCGAATCTCCTCGCCCTTCTTCGTATCACTCATCACTTCCCTTTCGTCGCGCGCGACTTACTGCACGCGCCCACCGCTGGCGAGCCTTGGCACGTTCCGACTCACTAACCCTGACATCGAAATCGCGATCGGTCCGGATCATTTGAGTAGCCTGTGCTGGTGTCGTAAAAATACCCACTCCCAGACCCGCCAGCATCGCCGCGCCTCTGGCGGTGGTTTCGAGATCGGCAGGGCGCTCCACACGCAACTGTGACAAGTCGGCTTGCATCTGCATCAGGAGGTTGTTCGCAGCGGCCCCTCCGTCAACGCGGAGACGCCTCAATTCACTCCCCAAGTCCTGGCCCATGGCCCGAACCAGGTCATCTACCTGGTGCGCGATGCCCTCGAGGGCTGCGCGAGCCAAGTGTGCTCGCGTGGTGCCGCGAGTGATGCCCTCGATCAGTCCTCGAGCGTCTGGGTCCCAATGGGGGGCGCCCAATCCAACCAGGGCCGGAACGAACACAACCCCGTCACTCGACGGAACCTGCTCGGCCAAGGCTTCCACTTCGCTAGAAGATTCGATGAGTCCGAGCCCGTCGCGCAGCCACTGGACTGCCGCCCCTGCGACGAAACAGCTGCCCTCGAGCGCGTAGGTCACGTCATGACCGATCTTCCAGGCGAGCGTGGAAAGAAGCCCCGATGTGCTGCGCAGTGGCTCGGCCCCCGTGTTCACGAGCACGAACGCGCCCGTGCCGTAGGTGCACTTGACGTCACCACTCGCGAGGCACCCTTGCCCGAACAACGCAGCGTGTTGATCCCCGGCCACGCCAGTGATCGGAGTTCCATCGAGCACTGCACGGAACCCGGAAGTGGTGCCGAATTCTCCAGCGGACGCCTGAATCCTCGGCAACGCCGCGCGTGGAACCGTAAGCAGCTCGCACATCTCGTCGGACCAGTCGCAGCTGCGCAAGTCCATCAGCAGGGTGCGCGACGCGTTGGTGGCGTCGGTCGTGTGCACCTGAGTACGCGCCCCACCCGTCAACCTCCAAATCAGGTACGAGTCGATGGTGCCCAGGCAAAGCTTCCCCGCGCTGGCGGCTGCGCGCGCGCCATCCACGTTATCGAGTAACCACTTTGCTTTGGTTCCAGCGAAGTACGGATCGAGCACCAACCCCGTGAGCTCGCTGACGCGCGGCTCATGACCGTCACGCTTCAGTCGAGCACAGATGTCGGCCGTCCTCCGATCCTGCCAGACGATCGCCCTACCTACTGGCTTGCCTGTTTCGCGCTCCCAAAGCAGCGTCGTCTCGCGCTGGTTCGTGATGCCTACAGCGCCAATCTGCTCAGGCTGGATACCGGCCGCTAGGACCGCTTCGAGACTGCTTTTCTCGACACTCTGCCAAATTTCCTCGGCGTCGTGCTCGACCCATCCCGGCTTGGGGAAGTGCTGGGCAAATTCCTGGTTTTTGCGTGCGAGAGTTTCGCCGTCGCTCGTCATCACCAGCGCGGTGGTCCCGGTCGTTCCCTGATCGATCGCCAGAATGTATGACTGCATCTGCGCTGCCGCAGAGTATCAAATCAATGTTGGCTTGTCGCCGAGCAGGGCGGAAGGTAGCCTGACGTCGATGGCGAGGCTGGTGTTGGACACCCCGGAGGGAAAACAGGTCGTCGACCTGCGCCCCTACAACACCCTGGGTCGCCATCCAGGTAACTCGATTCAGGTGCTCGACCGGCTCGTCTCCAAGGAGCATTGCGTCATCAGCCAGCAGGAGCTCGAGTTCGTGCTGCGTGACCTGGACAGCCTGAACGGGACCTTCGTCAACGGCGAACGCCTGACCGCGCCGCACACGCTGAAGAACGGCGATCGCATTGGGCTCGGTTCACCCAAAGGCGAGATCAGCGGCATCTTCGAGTCCAACACGACGGCACGCGTCCCCGAGTTTCCGCAACAACCGCCAACCCCATACCCACATACGGGTTTCGGCACCTCCGCATGGCACAACGCGGGGATTCCGCCGCGGCTCGGCGGTCCTCTGCCCGTCGCGCCCGGCGCAACCCAACCCATCAAGCAGGCTCTCGCCGCCCAACAGGTCAATCGTCAGACCGGCGGTGGCACGCGCATCGACCTCAGCGATGCGATGGGCAAGGTGGGCGAGCAAGTCGATGCGACAGCGCTCGGCTTCCTGCCTTACGACCGCGTCGCCCAGGCGCCGCAACAGTTAGCCCAAGACTACGAACGCTTGCGCTTGTCGTACGAACTGTCGCGCGAGATCGCGCTAGAGCGTGACCTCAACAGCTTGCTGAACAAGATCTTGATGAGCGTGTTTCGCTTCATCGACGCCGACCGTGGAGTGATCTTCCTCAAGGACGAAACGGGTGAGTTGGTGCCGGGTGCGAGTTTGCTGCGCAGTGGTGCAACCGACGCCATCACCGTCTCGTCGACGATGTTGCGGCGGGTGATGGACACCAAGCAAACGGTGCTCACCCACGACGCCCCCGTCGACTTTCAGAACGAGAAGAGCAAGAGCCTGATCATGCAGCGCATCAGCTCGGCCATCGTGGCGCCGCTGCTGCACAAGGATCAGTTGCTCGGAGTGTTGTGGCTCGACAGTCACACGCTCGCAAAGTTCCAAGTCAAGGATTTGGAGTTGGTCACCGCCATCGCTGCGCAGGCCGCGATGTTCATCGAGATCAACATCCTGGGCAAGCAGGTCGAACAAGAGATCGTCGCGCGCGAGCACTTCTCACGGCTACTTTCACCCAACGTCGCCGAAAAGGTCATGTCGGGGGAGATGGTCATCAAGCAAGGTGGCCAGCTCGTCGAGAACTGCACAGTCTTCAACTCGGACATTCGCGGCTTCACTCAAATGAGCGAAGGTGCCGACCCCCAAGCCATCGTCGAGATGTTGAACCAGTACTTCGAGGCGATGGTGGAATCGATCTTCGACTTCGATGGCACGCTCGACAAGTTCATGGGCGACGGGATCATGGCGCTCTGGGGCGCGCCTGGTGAACACCCGGACAACGCCTACCGCTCGGTGTGTTGTGCGCTCGACCAAATGGCGCGGCTCGAGCAATTCAATCGAGAGCGCGCAGGCAGCAACCTCCCCGCGCTCTCGATTGGTGTCGGCATCCACACTGGGCGACTCGTGTCTGGCTACATCGGTAGCTCGCGCGCGCTCTCGTACACGGTGATCGGCGACACCGCGAACACCAGCGCGCGCTTGTGCGGCGTCGCGCAACCCGGGCAGATCTTGGTCAGCCAAGCTACGCTCGATCAACTCGGCGGACGATTCGCGTACACCAAGCTGCCCGCGGTTTCCCTCAAGGGTAAGTCCGAGAACTTCCCTATCTTCCAGATTAACGCGCGCAACACGTCGGTCGCAGTGCCAGAAACGGTCGGCGCCCCGACGGATCGCTGAGACCGCAGAGGTCAGTCGTCGCCCGCCTTCGGCGACTCGGTTGATGCGTCCGATTTGGAGACGTCTTGGTCCCGCCCGACTTTGCTCTCTGGGTTTTCCTTTGGGCTTTCCTCTGGAGCGGGCTTCACTGGAATGGCCGTGAGCGTCTTGCCGAAAGGATCGACGGGTTTGGTTTTCGGACTCACGGCGGGTGCTTCGACCGTTCGCGCAAACTCCAGCTTGCGCCGCTTCTCGCTCGCCGACTCACCACCGAGTTCTCGTCGGGGCTCTGTGCTTGGTTTGAAACCACCGCTATTGCTCTGGTCGCCGCTCATTCTCTAGACCCGCTCTGGCGCAGGAACGCTCGACACGTCACCCAGGGTGATTCGTCCGATCACTTCGCAGTGTCGCCGCAAACGCCTCGACCTGCAACCCGCCAGAAACCAGTCATCACCTATCGTCACGCTCAAGAAGCTCTTGCGGCTTGACGCTGCGAAAACCCTGGGGCTAGATTCCCCGCGATTTTGGCTCGGCCCAATACCCGAACCGCGTAACAGCACCCAGCGAACATCTCGCGAGCAAACATCCGCGTCACGGGTACATCGAACCAGCGCCGAACCCAGCTGCACGAAATGACAGCGAGTTCGATCATCGAACGCCGCCGAAGCTCAGACACCACAATAAGGAGAATCATCATGGCTACCAAAGTTGGCATCAATGGCTTCGGCCGAATCGGGCGCTGCGTGCTGCGCTCTCTGTACGAGCGTGGACTCACGGACATCGAGGTCGTCGGCATCAACGACCTGACCGACGCCAGTGTACTGGCCCATCTGCTCAAGTACGATTCGGTCCACCGCACGTTCAAGGCCGCAAGCGTCGACTCGAACGCCGATGGGCTGGTCGTGGGCGGCAAGCCCATTCGTGTCACCTCAGTGCGTAACCCCGCCGAAATTCCCTGGAAGGAAATGGGCGCCGACATCGTGCTCGAGTGCACGGGTCTGTTCACCTCTGGCGAGGCAGCGGGCGCGCACCTGAAAGCGGGCGCGAGCAAGGTCATCATCAGCGCCCCCGCCAAAGACCACGACCTCACCGTCGTGATGGGCGTCAACCAGGACAAATACGACGGCTCCAAGCACAACGTGATCTCGAACGGATCCTGCACCACCAACTGCCTGGCTCCCGTCGCCAAGGTGCTGCTCGACAAGTTCGGCATCGAGCGCGGCTTGATGACCACGGTTCACGCCTACACGAACGACCAGAACTTGCTCGATCTGCCGCACAAGAAAGACCTGCGTCGCGCTCGTGCTGCGGCCGTCAGCATGATTCCGACCAGCACGGGCGCAGCCAAAGCGGTCGCCGAGGTGATTCCCGAGCTCGCTGGCAAGTTCCACGGCAGCGCAATCCGCGTTCCTACCGTCGACGTGTCACTCGTGGACCTCACCGTGGTCACGGACAAGTCCGTCACGGTCGACGCGATCAATGCAGCCATGAAGGAAGCCTCGGAAGCGCCTGGCTCCAAGGGTTACCTCTACTACTGCGACGAGCCGCTGGTCTCCTCCGACTTCATCGGCCACCCTGGCTCCAGCATTTTCGACGCCACCCAGACGCTGACCATGGGTGACAAGTTCGCCAAGGTGTTCTCTTGGTACGACAATGAGTGGGGCTTCTCCAATCGCATGTTGGACCTGATCCAACTGGTGACGAGCAAGTAAGCGCTGCATCAGCGGCACTACGAGCCCGACCTCGGGCTTCGGCGCGACCACGGCGCCAACGGTTGCCCTTCAGCGAGTTCGTCTCGCTGGGGGGCACTGGTTTATGGGCAGGAGCAAAAGGCATGCTGCAATACGACGACATCGAAGAGTTGGCTGCACTCGAGGTAGAGGGCCGACGTGTGTTCGTGCGCGCAGATTTCGACGGCGCCCTCGACGCACGCGGTGAACTGCTGGACGACGCCAAGTTGATGGCGGCTGCGCCCACGCTGCGCTGGCTCCTCGCGCGGGAAGCTCGTGTGGTGCTGGCGGCACACCTCGGACCGACGAAGCGACCTCCAAACCCGAGTATCGAGGCCTGCGGTGCGCGACTCGCGGAGCTGCTGAACGTCGAGATTGCGATCCCCGACGAAAACCTGGGGCCAATGGCCGACAAATTGATGGCTGAGCAGCGCCCTAAGCAACTTCTGTTGCTCAACAATCTCGCGGACGACGACGGCGAGTTGCAGGCCGACGAGGACTACGCGCGAAAGTTGTCGGCTCCCGTCGACATCTACGTCGCGGACGGCCTGTTCGCGTCCGAGCGGTTCGCCTCTCTCACCTTGCTCCCGAAACTGTGCGAAGCGCGGGTCATGGGGCTACGTCTGCAAGCAGAGCTCTCCCAACTCAAGGCGGTCTCGGACGCGGGCGCGGGGACGACCTGGGTATTCAACGGCAGCTTCTCGGAGCGTCGCGTTGCCCTGGAACGCGCACTCGAGCGCAGGGGGCGCGTCCTGACGGGTGCGAAGTTGGGAGCGACGCTGCTCGCCGCTACTGGCGGCCGCAGCCGACCGTGTCCAGAGGATGAACGCGAGATGTCCCGCGTCGCCCGTTGGTTGGGTGAGGCGAAGGACGCAGGCATGCAGATCGTTCTGCCCAAGGACTGGTCGTGCAAGACTAACGGCGAGCTCCTGGAGCGGAACCTGGACGACGTCACGCCGCGTGACGTCATCGTCGACCTGGGTAGTCGTACCCTCGAAGAGTATGTGGAAGCCATCACGCGTGCGTCCCGCGTCGCACTCATCGACAGCGTCGGCTCCGACGAACGTCAACTGCACGGCACGCGGCGCTTGATTGCGGCGACGAAAACCCGACATGCGGGGAGTTACATCCTGGCCGACTCGGCCTCGTCCGCGATTCTTCGTGAGTCGGCGGCGGATGAAGCGGTAGCGACCGCAGAGACCGCTGCGGCAGCCTCAGCCTCGCCCGACCAACCAGGCGATGCGCCACAACCCAGCGACGCAGATCAACTGGCGGAGCCACCGCGTCGAGCGAAAGCAGCCGCCTTCGTCTCGACTGCTCGGCAAGCGGTCTTGATGGCGCTGCGTGGTGAGAAACTGCCTGCGCTCGACGCATTGCGCATACCTCGCTGAAACTCTCTGCCTCAGCGACGTCGTGTTCCGCCGGGCCCCGCGCGTGGCAGCTGCAAATCGTACGGATTTTGTGTGGTCAACGCTCGGCGACCCAAAGTAGAAGGGCCGCATGACTGAGCGAAAGCGGCCCCTGATCGCGGGCAACTGGAAAATGAATCAAGGCACGAGCGCGGGCCGTGACTTGGCGCGGGCCGTGGCAGCCCAGGCGAGCAAAGCACCGAATGCCGATTTGGTGGTGGCGCCTCCGTTCGTCATCTTGGCGGCAGTTGCCGCCGAACTACAGGACAGTCCCGTGCAAGTCGCCGCC
Source organism: uncultured bacterium (assembly GCA_965651905.1). Lineage (GTDB taxonomy): Bacteria > Myxococcota_A > Polyangia > Polyangiales > Polyangiaceae > SZUA-265. Next base: position 78,074 of record CBFGUG010000023.1, read on the forward strand.
CAGAACATGCACGAACAACCCAGCGGTGCCTTCACTGGCGAAGTCAGCTCGGAGATGCTCCGCGACGCGGGCTGCTCGTGGGTGATCCTCGGGCACAGCGAGCGACGCCAATACTTCGGCGAAACGGACGCGGGCGTCGCCGCCAAGACGAAAGCTGCACTAGCGGCGGGGCTTCGGCCCATCGTGTGCGTCGGCGAGACGCTGGAGGAGCGCGAAGCTGGCAAGACGATGGAAGTCGTGTCGCGACAACTCGGCGCGTTCATCGAGCATCTGCGTTCCCAGCCGGGCGTCGCCGTGATCGCGTACGAGCCCGTATGGGCCATCGGGACCGGCAAAGTCGCGACCCCAGCGCAAGCGCAAGAAGTACACGCAGCGATCCGCGCCCAGCTTCGCACCGCAAGCCCCGACCTGGCGGAGCAGACGCGAGTTCTCTACGGCGGCAGCGTCAAGCCCAGCAACGCAGCTGAGCTGCTCGGCTGCGAAGACATCGACGGCGCGCTCGTTGGCGGGGCATCCCTCGACGCCGAAGGCTTCGTTCAGATCGCCGCCGCGGGCTGAACTGCCCCGAGGAAAGTGACGATCAACTCGATCAGACCCGTCGAAATTGCCTCGAGGGCCATCCCGGTCGCCCAGCAACAGGCCACGTCCGGCCCGCTAGCCCAGCGGGTCGGATCTGTACCATACGCGTCTGGCGTGTTACGGCGCGAGCGCCTATAGCACCACCCCTCGCTCCCAAGGGCACGACTGCGGTCTCCCCAGGCACGGCGAGGCAATCACCGCGACCCGAACGACAATGCTCGACTTCTTCGAAACTCCGCTGACGGTACTCCACATCTTCGTGGCCTTCTTTCTGATCCTGGTGATCTTGATTCAGCCGGGAAAGAGCGGAGGAATTGGCGCGGCTCTGGGCGGTGCGGGTGCTCAGCAGGTGTTCGGCGGGCGCGGCGCGGGTAACTTCCTGTCGCGCATCACTTGGGTCAGCGCAGCCGTGTTCTTTCTGACCAGCATGGCGCTGGCGTACCTGTCGTCGTCAGCTGACGACAGTTTGGCAGCGCGTACCCAAGACGTGATTCAGCTGCCCGCGGTCGCGACGGGAAACGACGCTCCCGCGACGGATGAGGCCGCGGGTAGCGGCTCAGAAGAAACGGCCCCCGCCGCTGATGACAGCTCGGAAGCCAGCGAAAGCTCTGAACCTACGGCTGACGACGCGACCGCGACAGACGACGCCCAAGAAGCATTGGAAGACGACTCAGCCGCCGAAGTCACCGAAGGCAGCGAGACCCCAACCGAGCCCGAGCCCGAGCCAACCGAGCCCGAGACAGCTGGGCCCGAGACGCCAGAGCCGCCCGCGGCACCCGCGGCCAAGCCAACCCCCGCTCCCCTGCCGACCCAGCCTTCTCCGCGCAGTCCAGTAGCGCCTCTGCCCCAAAAGCCTGAACCAGCTGCGCCTGCAGCCCCCAAGCCTACGGCAGCCAAGCCCACACCAACTCCCGTCAAGCCAGCATCGACGGCGTCCGCGCCAAAGGCTCCGACTTCTCAGGCTCCCGCACCCCAGGCTCCCGCACCCCAGGCACCTGCTCCGAACGCTGCGCCCAAGGCGCCCGCTCCCGTCGCGCCTCCAGCCACTCCAGCGCCAGCCACGCCCGCGCAGTGAACGCCTTTGCTGCGGAGCCTCGCAGCATGTTTGGCGTCGCGTTACGCCGTTGGGCGCTTCCCGTCGCCGCCGTTGTTTTCGTCAGATTGCTCGCCACAGCCGTCGCGGTCGCGATGGGCTTTTTCGCGATCAGCGACGACGACTTCGCGCGCGTGGTGATCGCCCAGAGCTTCGCACACGACGCCTCGTTCGATCCGAGTGGCAGCAGCTGGCTGCCTTTACCGTTTTGGGTGAACGGTCTGGCAATGAAGATTTTCGGCGCGGACTTTGCGGTGGCCCGAGCAGTTTCGGTCGTGCTCTCGCTTGCGGGCGCCGCGGCCATGTTGCTAGCGGGTACGTGGCTGGGCCTCGATCGCACTAGCGCAGTCATCGCAGGCCTACTGGGAGCGATGCTGCCGCATGCCGTGTGGCTCAACTACGCGACCGTGCCCGAGGGGTTGACGGCGATCTCGTGTGTCCTCGCCATTGCCAGCCTGGCTCGAGACTCGGCTCGCGTGCGCTCTGCGGGCGTCGGGTTCGTGACCGTGGCGTGCTTGTGTCGCTACGAAGCTTGGGCGATTGCGGCGATCCTCGCCGCGTTCAACGCGCTGGATGGCCTGCGAACGCATCGGGCAAACTTGGCGCTTTTGGCGGTCGCGAGTCTGCTGGGGCCTGTCGCGTGGTTGGTGCATGGCGGGGTCAATCACGGCGACCCGCTTTTTTTCGTCGAACGCGTCGCAGGTTACCGCCGTATGTTGGGGCGCTCCCCCGCCAGCTTGCTCGAATCAGTCTTCAACTACCCACTAGTGCTGATCCGTGCAGAGCCGGAGTTGATGCTTTCGGCACTGCTCTTGCTCATCCCGGGCGTGCGCCGCGCACATACCCCCGAGTTGCGTGGCGGGCTGCAGCGCGCGTTGCTGGCAGGGGCAGGCCTGCTCGCGTTTCTGGTCTGGGGCGATCTGAGTGACGGCGCGCCGACGCACCACCCCGAACGTCCGCTACTGACGCTGTGGTTGCTGTTGTGTCTGGCACTGGGAGCTGCAATTCCTACGCTCTTGACGCGACACCCTCGGGCACTGGCGGCGCTCGGCTTGTGCGTCGTGGGTCTTTCTACGATCCGCTCGTGGTTCACACATCGGGACGCCTTCATCGATCGCTCGAGTGAGCTGGCGATCGGCGAAGAAGCTCGACGACAAATGGGCGCGAGTGAACGCCTACTGGTCGACGTTGGAGACTACGGCTACTTCGCAGTCATCGCAGGCCTCGCGGAGCCATGGCGTGCGTCAGGCATCGCCGAGGGCGATCCGCGTCATCCGAAGCGAGACTTCGCGTCCGCCCAAGCGCGCTGTCGCTACTACCTCGAGCAACACCGCGCCCAGTGGCTCGTCGTGCCGCGAAGAGCTAGCGAAGAGCGCAACTGCGATGGCGCGGAATTACGAGCCAAAGTCGGGCCCCTCGTGCTGCTGCGGGTGCCCCCGCCGTCCGTCGCTGCAATACACGTCCGTACCCCAGGCGATTGACCCTGCCGATGCGGCGCTCGGCGGGTGCTGCAAGTCACCGTCTGCGAGTGCCCGCAGTCGCCGGCCAACGCATCAGGGCCAGAATCTCGCCCCGAACCGCGTCAGAGACTAGGCTGCGGGCGTGTTCAGTCTGGGCAAAAGGGCTCTCGAAGCCGTGATCTTGCTTGCCGCGCTGTACACGTTCGTGTTCGTGCCGCTGGGTGAGCGCACGCTCTGGCAGCACACCCGGGCCATTTTCTCGACGCCCGAAGCGCAGCGCGCGGGGCGCGAGCTGACGCAGGCGGGTGGTCGCATGCTCCACGAGCTCACGGACTTCGAGCCGCAGCCCGTGCGTGGAGAGCCCAAAGTGCCGGAACTGGCGACGACGAAACGGCTGGAACCCGCCTTGGATGCTGGCGTGCCCACCGCGCCCTGAACTCCTCACAGCGGACATCACGACGCCTACACGCTCAGCTGCGATCCTTGGATCCCGCCGTTGCCCAGCGCTCGATCGTCGACCAATCGAGGTGTTCCTCGAGGTGCCCTGCGAGGGTATCGAGCTGCTGGTCCAGCCACGCCAAACGATGCGGCACGTGCGCGGACCCACGCCAGCTTGGACTGCACCACTCGAGAAACGCATCCCTGAACCCCGCGTCGTCGAACAAACCGTGCACTGACGTGCCCCACACGCGTGCGGCGTCGTCTCGCGCGCCCTCGGGCTCTGCCTCGGGCTCACTCAGCAGAAGCAGCGGTTCGTGATCGTCCAAGGTTACCCGCCCGACGTGGATCTCGTAGCCGCCAACGCGAGTCTCCGTCCCAGACAGCTGACCGCGCACTCGCCGCACGACCTTGGGCGGCTCGAAAACGACTCGCCCGCGCAGTAACCCCAGGCCCTCGATCTCCTGTTCGCTCCCGTCATGGCCCTCAGGATCGTTGAGCTGCTGGGTCAGCATTTGGAACCCACCGCAGATGCCTAGGACATGCCCTCCCGCCGCGTGACGCTCGAGCACGCAGGTGTCCAGGCCGCGCTCTCGCATCCACCCCAGATCGAACGTCGTGTTCTTGCTCCCGGGCAAGATCACGGCAGCGTAGTCCGACAGATCCCGCGCTCGCGTGATGAAGTGAACGGCCACGCCATCGAGACGGCCGAGCGCGTCGAAATCCGTGAAGTTCGAGATGTGTGGCAAACGTATGACCGCAAGCCGCAACCGGTCGTCGTCGCTGCCCGGCGGTGGATCGACACGAGCCGACGTTGGCAGGGCGTCTTCCGAATCCAGATCGAGTCCGTAGTCGAACGGCACGACTCCCAAGACGGGAACGCCCGTGCGGCGTTCCAAAAACCGCACACCGTCGTCGAACAAGGAGCGATCGCCGCGGAACTTGTTGATGATCACTCCGCTCACCCGCGCGCGATCTTCTGGCAACATGAGTTCGAGCGTGCCGACCACTTGGGCGAACACGCCACCCTTGTCGATGTCGGCAACCAGAACGACCCGCGCGTTCGCCTCGTGCGCGGCGGGGAAGTTGACGTATTCGCGCGCGCGCAGGTTCACCTCCGCGCACGAGCCTGCCCCTTCCATCACCACGTAGTGATGCCGCTCCTGCAGCAGCCGCAGGCTGTCGAATGCCGCCGCCCGCAAGCCCAGGTTGGAACGAAAATATTCGATGGCGTTGGTGCGCCCGACCGCCTCACCGTGAAGCACAATCTGACTGCTGTCGTCCGCCTCTGGCTTGAGCAGCACGGGATTGTGATGCACCGAAGGTTCGATCTTGCACGCCAGCGCCTGCACGTATTGCGCGCGCCCGATCTCGCCGCCGCGCTGTCCGTCTCCCGCGACGTAGGAGTTGTTGGACATGTTCTGCGCTTTGAACGGCGCTACGTCTACGCCAGCGTTGCGCAAGCCACGCGCGATGCCTGCGGCCAGCGTGCTCTTGCCGACGCTCGACGCAGTGCCGAATACCGCCAAGGCGCGCGAGTCGTGAAGTGGTGAGTTGGCGTCGTTCATCGTTGGGGTCCCCAGCGCTGCAGGGTTAGCGCCCAAACGACGAGGTTGCTAGCGCTCCTCCAAACGCAGACGACGATTGGGCCCAGCGTACTGCCAAAACCCGCACGAACGCCGGGGCAATCGCGACCAACCCTTGCGTCGAGCGTCTAGTCGTGGCCCCATGCACGCGTGACCGAGAAAAACGAAGCCACCGAACACAAACAGCGCATGCAGGAGCTCAAGCAAGAGCAGTCCCGCAAGGTGCGCGAAGCCAACATCGACCGCGGCATCATTCTGGTCAACACGGGTGACGGCAAGGGCAAGTCGACGGCTGCGTTTGGTACGGCGATGCGCGCCGCGGGCTGCGGGCAAAAGGTCGGCATCGTACAGTTCATCAAGGGCACGTGGAAAACGGGTGAGGCCGAAGCATTCAAGCGCTTCGAGGAGATCACCCACGTGGTGTCGGGCGAAGGTTTCACCTGGAACACGCAAGACAAGGAAAAGGACATCGCCGCCGCACGCCGCGGCTGGGAAGCAGCGGTCGAGATGATCGAAGCCAGCCGTGGCGAGTCACCCGCGTACGATTTGGTGATCTTGGACGAGCTGAACATCGCGCTCGGGTTCGACTACATCCCCATCGAGGAGGTGGTCACGGCGCTGCGTAACAAGCCGACGGAACTCAGCATCTTCGTGACGGGGCGAGGCGCCAAACCCGAGCTGCTCGAAGTAGCCGACACGGTCACGGAAATGCGGCCGATCAAACACGCGTTCGAGGCTGGGATTCGCGCTCGCCGCGGAATCGAGTTCTAGAGAAGTGTCACAACTCTGCGTGACGCATCGCGATACCGCGCTTGACTCTGCGTCGGAGCTGCTTTACTCCGTGAGCGTTCTGGGTGCCCAAATGGGCATGACAGGGAAGCCGGGTAAGAGCCGGCGCGGTCCACGCCACTGTAAGTAGAGAGTCGAACCCCAGCCCACGCGGTCGAACTGCGGAAGGGGGGCAAGACGTCGGAGGTTGTCCTCCAGAATCTACGAGCCAGGAGACCTACCCAGAGCGCGTCCGATCCGGACGCACTGCACTCGCCGCGTGGTAACGGTGAACCAGGGCGAGGGCCCGGTCGCTCACCACTCGGTAACCCGACGACCGCCCCAAACCCATGCGCCAGTCCCTTTCGAGTCCCACGCCGTACCGCGCCCGATACGCGACACACGCCGAGCCGAGTGGTCGCTGATGGCCCAATTGGTCGTGGTCACGGGTGGAGCGCGCTCGGGCAAGAGCAACCTGGCGCTGGCCTTGGCGCGACAACGCGGGGTCCGGCGCGTCTTCATCGCCACCGCGGAAGCCCACGACAGCGAGATGAAGGCCCGCATCGAACGGCATCGTGCCGATCGACAGGGCGAGTTCGAAACCATCGAAGCGCCGCTGCAGCTTCCCGAAACGTTGGCGTCGACTCGCGATTACGACGTCGTGGTCGTGGACTGCGCCACGCTTTATTTGTCGAACCTGATGCACCACGAGTCGAGTGATGCCGCAAGTGAACGCAACCGCGGCTTCGTCGCTCATTTCGATCAGCTCGTTTCCGCACTGTCCACTCACCCAGGGTGCGTCATCGTCGTGACCAACGAGGTGGGTCTCGGCATCGTGCCGCTGAACCCGCTGGCGCGCAATTTCCGCGACCTGCACGGGCGCTTGAACCAAGCCTTGGCTGCCGCGGCAAGTGAACTCTACTTCATGGTCTCGGGCATCGGTTTGCGTCTCAAGCCTGGGCCCGTCGAGACCATCAGCCTCACTCTACCGAACGACAAATGAACGACCTCACGCTCCCCACCGTTTCTGCCCCCTCGTCGCTCGCCCTGGAGCAAGCTTGGCGTGTTCTCGACGACAAGACGAAACCCGCGCGCAGCCTTGGTCGGTTGGAGGAAGTCGCCGCTCGTTGGGCCGCGTTGGGGCACGCCGCGCCCCGCCCCACCGTGGTCGTCGCGGCAGCCGACCACGGCGTCGCCGAAGAAGGCGTTTCGGCGTTCCCCCAAGCCGTCACTCGTCAAATGCTACTCAACTTCGCGCGCGGCGGCGCCGCCATCAACGCGTTGTGTAACGCCGCAGGCGCCAATCTCGTCGTCATCGACGTCGGCACGCTGGGCCCCACTCCAGCTGGCGTACTCGACGGCAAGGTGCGTGAAGGCAGCCGTAACCTCGCGCGCGAAGCGGCGCTCACCGCCGCCGAAGTGCGGGCCGCCGTGAAACGCGGTTGCGATCTAGGGCTGGACCTGGCGCGCCAGGGCGTCAACATCGTAGGCCTCGGAGAGATGGGGATCGGCAACAGCACGGTCGCCGCTGTGCTGACTGCAGCATTTACCCAAAACACTCCCCGCTCGGTCGTCGGCAGAGGCACGGGCATCGACGACCCGACGCTCGCCAGAAAAGTCTCGGTGGTCGAGCGTGCGCTGGCGCTGCACACACCTGATCCGAGCAACCCTTGGCGGGTGCTCGAACAATTAGGCGGACTGGAAGTCTGCGCTCTGTGCGGCGTTGCGATTGGCGCCGCTAGCCGCGGCCTCGCCGTGCTCATGGACGGCTTCATCAGCAGCGCCGCGATGTTGCCAGCAGTTGCCCTGCAACCAGCGCTTGCGGGCTACCTGTTCGCCAGCCACGTTTCACGCGAACCAGGACATGCGCTCGTGCTCCGCGCCCTCGGTCAACGTCCCATGCTCGACTTGGAGTTGCGTCTGGGCGAAGGCTCTGGCGCCGCACTGTCGCTCCCGTTGTTCGAAGCCGCGCACCGCGTGTACAGCGAAATGGCGACGTTCGAAGGCGCAGAAGTCTCGAGGCGCGATGACTGAAAGCGCCCACGAGCGCGAGCGCGTGAGCGGGTCTGGACTGTTTTCCGCTGTGGCCCTACTCACGCGCTTCCCGATGAGCGGCCGGCGTCTGGGAGAAGCCAACACGCTGTTTTGGTTTCCCACCATCGGGGCGTCCGTCGGGCTCGTCGTGTGCGGCGTTGGCTGGGCCGCTGCTCGAGGATTACCCGAATTGGTCGCGGGCGCCGCGTGCACGCTAGCACTGGCTTGGGTCACTGGAAGTCTCCACCTCGACGGCGTCGCCGACACTGCCGATGGTTTCTCCGCCGCTCACTCGAGCCCAGACCGCGGCCTTTCCGCGATGCGCGACAGCCACATCGGCGCCCACGGCACCGTGGCGGTCGTACTGCTGCTGCTGTCGAAGTTCGTGCTACTGACCAGCCTCGTCGCCCAGCCTACGCTACAGATTTGGCTCCCCGCTTGTCTGTGCGCAGGTGTGTGCTCCAGGTTTTGGGTTGCTCAACGCCTGACTACCGAACCCGCTGCACGCTCGTCGGGCATGGCCGCCAGCGTGGGGCAGAGTAGTCACGCTGCTGCGCCCTGGATGGGCCTCGCGCTAATCGTAGTGCTCGTCACGGGTGCATCGTCGCTGACGTTTGCACGTTCCGGCGAGTTCTCCGCGTCGAACATTGCCCTCCCCTGCTTGGTGGCGCTCGCTGCGCTCTCCAGTTCGGGTGCAATCGTTCTCGTCCTCGCGCGTAGGGCGCGCCGAGCGTTCGGTGGCCTGACGGGTGACGTCTGCGGCGCAGGCATCGAGCTGGGCGAAGTCTGCGCGCTGCTTCCCTGGTGCGTCTACGCAAACTGGCTGGGCGAAAGGATGTATGCCTAAACATCCGAAAGCCGCACTGCTGGTGCTCGGCCTGTTGTTGGTCGGCGCAGCTTGGCTGTCCGCCTACGCCGGCAAGACGACGGCAACCAGCGACGAACTCGCCCAGACGTTTTTCGAGCTTCGCGCTTCGCGCACGGCAGTGGCGATGCTGGTGGGCGCGGCGCTTGCTGTCGGCGGTGTGGTCGTACAGGGCCTGTTTCGCAACCCGTTGGCGAGCCCGTCGATCCTCGGCACCTCGGCCGCGGGCAGCGTAGGTGGGCAGGTCGCGTTGCTGGCATATGCTTGGCTGCTCTCCGACAGCGCTCCGCTTTGGCTTTCCGCCGAGGTGTTCTTGCCGCTCGGATGCCTGGTGGGTTCGTTCCTAGGGCTGGGGATCTTGCTTGCGGTAACGCGAATGTCGAGTGACTTGCTCGTGCTGCTGCTGACCGGGTTTCTGCTGTCGTCACTGTTTCTGAGCATCGGGTCGTTTCTCACCACCCTGGCCCAAGACAACTGGGAGCTGGGTCGTGCGGTGATCGCCTTCACACTGGGAGATCTCGGCGGCAGCGGACCACGTCACGTGCTGCTGGTTGCGCCGATCGTACTCGTGGCGGTCGGGTACGCCTGGTTTTGGGGGCGCTCGCTCGACATGATGTTGAGTGGTGAAGACGAAGCCAAGAGCCTGGGAGTCGACGTTGCCAGCGTACGATTGTGGTCCATCGTGTGGACCGCCGTGCTGACGGCCGCCGTGGTCAGCGTCGCGGGTAACGTAGGGTTCGTCGGCTTGGTCGTACCCCATGCGCTCCGTCCGTTCGTCGGCGTGCGCCATCGCGTGCTGATCCCTGCCGCGGCACTGGGCGGCGCGGTGTTCGTCGTGCTCAGCGATGTGATCTGTCGTGTGGTCCCGGGCCAAGCCGACTTGCCGCTGGGTGTGGTCACGGGGTTGATCGGCGCGCCCGTGTTTCTTTCGCTGCTCGTGAAACATCGCCGAATGGGGAGCTATGGCTGAGACGCAGACACTCGACATACGTGTCGAGCGGCTAGTTCTGGCGCGCAGGACGATCCTGCAAGACATTGCGTTCCAGTGTCGCGCTGGCAGTCACACCGCGATCCTGGGACCGAACGGTGCTGGCAAGACGACGCTACTCCGCGCCATCGTCGGTTTGCTCGACTTCGAAGGGCAAGTCACGGTCGCAGGGAACGACGCACGCAACTTCAGCCCGCTCGAACACGCACGCGCGATCGCCTACGTGCCCCAACGCTCGCTGCTGCAATCAGCGCTCAGCGTGACGGACGTCGTGTGGCAGGGACGATACGCCCACCGAGCTGCGTACAGCGCGCCGTCACGACGCGACGAAGAAACCGTCAGTCGTGCGATGGCACTCACCGACGTCACGCGCATCGCAGAGCGCAGCTACCCGACGCTGTCGGGCGGCGAGCAGCGCCGCGTGTTACTCGCGCGAGCACTGGCGACCGAAGCACCCATCATCGCGCTGGATGAACCGACCGCGTCACTCGACGTCGCGCACCAGCTCGACTTTTTCGAGCGCCTACGCGAACTGACCGCGATGAATCGAACCATCGTCACGGTGCTGCATGATCTGCGTGAGGCTGAACGCTTCTGTGACGCCGCGCTGGTGCTCGACCAAGGCCGCCTGGTGTACGAAGGGTCAGCCCAGCTGCCCGAAACGCTGGTCGCTGAAGTGTTCGGCGTTCAGTTGCGCGCCAACGCCGAGGGGCGTTATGAGCGCGTGGCCAGCCCCCAGGAGTCGCCATGATCCACTGGCTCAACGCGTTGGGTGTCATGCTGGCGTTTGGCTCTGGTATCGCCGCGTTTGCGGCATCGGCGAGTGATCTCGACCGCGGCAAGCGCAGCGCGTTCGCTGAACCCCGCCACCTAGAGATCGATGTCGAAACGTTACCCGACGGAACGCGAGCGGTACTGGATCGCAGCGGCAGACTCGTGCGCATGGAAGACTACCAGCGTATCGCTTCGGCAAGCACGATCTCGGATACACTGTTGCTCGAGTTCGTCTCTCCCGACCGCATCGTTGCGTTCACTCAGTACAGCCAGAAGAACGAACTGTTCGGTCACCGCTTTTCCCACAAGCCTAGAATCGACGCGCTCAAAGACATGGAGCGGCTGCTAACGCTAGAGCCCGATCTACTGATCGTCAGCACGCTGTCGGCCGAAACGCGTTTGCAGCGCCTCCGCGACGCGGGCCTCAACGTGTTCGTGCTCGGCGAGATGCGCGGTCAAGAGAGCTTCTTACACAATGCGCGCGCTCTGGCGGTGCTGCTCGGGCGCCCCAAGTTGGGTGAACTGTACGCTCAAAGCTTCGAACGACGCATGCGCGCGATTGCCAAAGACCTTCCCGAACAGCAGCGCAAGACAGCCATGCAACTGACGTTCTACGGCAAGAAGATCTACAGCAGCGGCAGGGACACGAGCTACAACGACGTGCTGACCGCAGCGGGCTTGCTGGACGTCGGAGCTCGACACTTCGACGGCTGGCCAGCGATCAGCGCGGAACAAGTGTTAGGGCTGAACCCGCAGGTCATCGTCACGAGGGACGGCATGGGCGCTGCAATCTGCTCCAACACCGCGCTGCAGGCACTCAGCGCGTGTGTCAACTCTCGCGAAGGCATCGTCGAGTTACCCGACGCGCTGATCAACGACCCGGGTCCGATGATGCTGCCGTCAGCCGAGCTGATTCACGCGCGAGTTTACGGCGAGTCGCCATCTCTCCCCGCTGACTAGCCACTCCAGTTCACCCAACCGCTCGACGACGTACACCTCGCGCCGCTACCGAGAGCTGCAACGTCGCAACCTCGGTAGCAGCGCGCGTTGGCTTCCTCAGAACTTGCCGACGTAGCGCGGCGGCAATCCGACGCCATCGTCGATCCTGATCTGCGATGCAACGTCCACCTCGCCGTCTTCGATTTCGAACAAGTGCACTACGCCATACTCCGTCTCAGCGTCCGCCACGAGGCAGGTCTCCTCGACCTGCGCGCAGCGCAACTCTCCCAGGTTGTACGGAGCCACCGTCTCGATCACTGGCGATTCCGACCAGTCGCCGGACTCCACGTTCAGCCAGTGCAGTTGATCACCAGAGACGGGGTTGAAGTCTTCGTCGAACGAGCCCGTAACCCGGAACATGAGCAGGTCGTTCGTTGCAAACTCGACTGCGCTGACTGGTAGCTCAGCCAAGTCGTCTGCGCCGAAGGTTTCGACCAGCGTGGGGACCGATCCTGAAAGATCGAGGAGCGCGATTCCCGAAGTAGCCATCGGATCAGTCCAGTCGCCCAAGCAGCCGATCGCCATGAGCTGCTCGTCTGGCGAGAGTCGAAGCTCCCCGCAGTTTCGCATGCCGTCAATCACCAGCACGTCCGTGATTTCGTCGGTCTCCGGGTTGATGCTGATCAGACGCGGCGCTCCATAAACGGCAAAGTCTGCGTCGATCCCGACGGCCATAACGTACAGCGTGCCGCCACTCACCAGTGCGGTGTCGGGGCGCGGCTGGATTGCGCTTTCGTCTTCGTCAAAGGTGACAGTCAGATCGATCCGTCCGACGATCTCACGCTCGCTGGGATCGATGATCAGTACGTCCCCGCCTTCGTCGAAGTCGGCCTGCCCTGGGTCGCCATTGCTGGCGAAACGCGTGACGAACGCCTTGTCGTCGGCGTACGGCACGTAGTCGTATGGGTTGGCGACGAACCCACCAGGCCCCACATTGAGCTGTCCCGTCACGTCAGCGCTCTCCAAGTCAACCCAGGTGATGACGCTGTTCTCACGGTCGATCAGCACGAGCTCGTCGCCCTCGATGACCGAGGTCGGCAAGACGAGATCACTGCTGAGTGGCTGCGAGAGGCCGGCCCCTGCTGCTCCAGCCGTGATCACCGCGTTGCTCAGCACGTCACCTTCGGCGTCGAGCACGCTCACGGTTGAGGAGCTGTAGTCACTGTTGACGACCACATAGCCGCGAATCGGACTGGGCTCGACAGGCTCCTTGTCGTCAGTTCCCGCTTCCTCTTGCGTGCCGCCTTCGGCTGGGAGTTCCTCGTCGTCACTCGCGCCTGCGTCCTCGCTGCCGTCGTCGTTGGCACCAGCGTCCTCATCACTGCCGTCGGCGTCCGCACCCGCGTCGGTCTCGTCTCCATCATCCCGGCCCGCATCTTCATCGGAATCACCAAAGTCGACGCCAGACGTCTCGGGCTCATTTTCATCGACGTCACAGGCGAACAGAGTGGGCGCTAGCGCCAGCGAGACGAGTAGACAGAGCGCGCTTCCTCGAAAGACACCGAACCCCAGGGCACGAGCTGAGTCAGAGCCGCTAGGCGGGAAAGATGGTGCGATGGACGCGTTTGATTGTTCATAGGTCATGTTCATTCTCCTCGATGGGTCACCACCACGCCTCGAGTGAGGCGTGAAAACTCCTGCTAGGCAGGGGAAGGCCGATGATGTCGAGCACGCGGGCGTCGAGCAGGTTGTTTCCGCTGACGGACAGGCGCATCTCGGGCTGCTTGAACTCCGCGCTGGCGTGGGCACCCCAAATCTGGTTTGCGGGCAGCGTCACTAGTCCAGCGGGGTCGACGTAACGGTTCGATCGGTAGAAGTGGGTAGCGCCCAGCGCAACCCGAGACAGCCCGAGACTCGGAAACCGGTCGTAGATCTCTGCTACTTGGTTCGCGACCAGCCTGGGCAATAGCGGCAGGATGTCGTTGGCGGTCGGGTTGGCCGTGCCTCGAGCTGTGGTTTCGCGCCCGTCGACGAGCGTCAGCGCGCTGCGCAGTGAAACGTGGTCGAACAGTGTGCTGGCAAGCGCTGCCTCGACGCCGCGAAACTTCGCGCTCCCGACGTTGTATGGCGAGAAGGCGTTGAGACTGGTGCGGCGATAACGGATCAAGTCGTCCGCCCAGCGCATGAACGCGAAGCTATCCAAGTCGACCTGCCAGCTTTCTCCCCCCAAGCTGGCTCGCACGCCCAAGTCGTAGTTGATGCTGCGTTCGTCACGCAGCTCTGGGTTACCGTCGACTACCACACTAGTCCCGTAGAGTTCGCCGAGCGTCGGCGGACGAGAGTAGCGGGCGAGGTTCGTGAGCAATGCCAGACTCGGTGTGAGCTCCACCAGTGCCCCCAACCGCGCATCCGGGCGTGAGGCTGTACAGTAATCTCTGGAGGTCGAACGCAACTGACTCAGCTGCAAGAACTCTCCGTGGGTGGCTTCGCACCGCAACGCTAGCAGTCCGTGAGTCTGAAGCCACGGCAGCGCCCATGCGTTCACTTCCCCCGCGGCAGAAAGCGAATTACGATCGGCGTACCTGGGCTGTCCGCCGCGCGGCGCAATCGTCAGCTCAGCCGTTGCCAACTCCACGTTCGCCCCGCCAGCAACGTCATCAGTCGCCTGCCAGTCGAGCGAGAAACTCTGCCCGAAGCGCTTGCCATGCGCGTGTAGGTAGTCACTGCGCAGCGTGCGCAGCTCGCGCGCAGGATCGGTCACCGCGGCGTTTTCGACGATGGCACTGGTGCGAGACGAGATCTCACAGTCTGCGCCGCAGGAATGCGCAATGGATACGCCGCTGAGCAATCTGCGGAAGCGCCGCCGCGCCTGACGTGCTGGTGTCGTGGCAACCCCCGTCACGCCCTGCTCCCGATCGAACGCATTGAATACGCCGACCACGCGCGCGCGGCCGAACCGATACTGCCCGACGACCCACCCGTCGCTTTCGCTCACGTCGGCGTTGTGGCGCCGCCGCTCTTGCTCGTCTAGTTCGAAACGCTGGCCTTGATCATCCAAGAACCAATAGTCGTTGTCCGTGTGACTGCGGCGCAACGCCACCAGTGTACTGGCCCGTTCACTGGCGACCTGCCCGGCCACCCAAGCGCCGCGTTCGCCGAAACTCCCCGCCTGCAGCGCTCCCCCGAGTCGCGTGTCCGAAGCCCGCTTCGGCTCCATGAACACCGCGCCACTGAGCCCGAGTCGCGACGCGCCCGATGGCGCGTTACCGCGATATACCTCCATGCGCGAAAGCATCCACAGTGGAACCGTGGACAGATCTGCTCCGCCCGTGATTTCGTCGTTCAGTCGTATGCCCGCGAGGTAAACGGGGGTTTGACTGGCGGCGGTACCACGAATGGACGCAGTCGCGGTCTCGCCAGCTCCCCCTGTGCGCCGCACATGAACGCCGGGGACGCGCGCAAGCACGTCCGCAGAGCTCTCCCCCGGTCGCGACAGTTGTTCACTGGTGAGCACGGTTGATGCGCCCGTAGGAACCCGCGGGCTCCTGACGAGTAGTGGACGTCGACCACGGACGATGACTTCACTCTGCGCGGGAGCCTGTCCGCGAGCGTCTTCAGCTGAAACGTCTGCAGCTACTTGGCTCGCCTTGGTTTCAACCCGAGTGTTGCCGCTCCCCTGCCCCTGTTGCGGACTCGAGGCCGTTGACGACTTCGGCATCACGGTCTGCGCGCGCACGTGCCCCAAGCCCAGCGTTCCGAGCAGTGCCGCACTCATCGCCAGTCGGACTCGGAGCCAACGCGGCGTGGCCGCGACGTACCTCAGGCGCCCCACGACGACGAGACCCGGCTCTCAGCCGAGTCTTCATGTCCGTTAGAGAGGTGAGAGTCGTGGCGGATGTTGCGCACGCCGAACCTGGCATGCGCGTTCAATCGCCCGCGCATGGCTGCAGCCAAACCGCCCCATGACGCCCGAGCCGTCGAACGCGAGTCGGCAGGCGACTGCGAACGCACACATGGCCGAAAACACGGGTCTAGGTAGGGCTGAAGGTTCACTCTCTCCTCTCAAACGAGCGAGCTCGCGCTGTTTCGAGACTGCAACCCTTTCAAGCGAAAGGTTGCGTCCGCGAGTAGGTCTTCCGGCTTCTGCCTCTTGCGTGCTTGCCTTCCCAGCGTTAGCCAGTGGCTTCGTAAGCACGCCTGAACAGTTACGGCGGCGGCTCCGCGCCGGAATTTCACCGGCTTCCCTTGGTAGACTAAACCACCCCGCGAGGGGACTCGAAGATGCCGGGGTGGTACTGCGCGCCCCGCCCGAGTGCAAGCTTCATCGACGCAGTGCTCCGTCTCCGCCTCCTCGACCCGATTTTGGACGGCTTTTCGCGGAACGAGTCACGTCGACTAGCCGCTCCAGGCTATCTCAGCTCCGCCCAGGCAGTCTTTTGATCCCTGCTCGACTGGAGTGTGTCTAGGCTCGGTCCCACCACGACTTCAGGCGGGGCGTTCGACGTCGGGGTGCTCGTTGTAGAAGGCGTCTTTGCTCTCGCGCGAGATCAAGACCTCGACGGTCCCCTCGGAGATCAACTTCGCCTGACACCCCAGGCGCGACGTCAATTGCACGTCGAACGCCTTGTCGAGGATGTCTTCTTCGTCTTCTTCTGCTTCGCTCAAGTGCTCGGCTCCAGATTGCACATAAACGTGACACGTGGAGCACGCGCACACTCCGCCGCAGGCATCGCCCTCGGGCGCGCCCACTTTTTTCGACGCCTGAAGCAGGCTCGTGCCGAGTGGGACGTCGATGCTGAGCCCTTGTTCGATGAACTTGATGGTAGCCATGGTCAGCTCTGTTCCAATTCCTTGTTCGCGTTCGGGTCGGGCGTCTCGCCGTCTGCTGAAGGTTCGATGACGACGCCGACCGAACCGTGGGCTTCGTGGTCTTGACGGTTGGCTCGATGTTCCGCGACGTGGGCGTCGACGCCGCGCGCTTTCGACACGTCGTCGGCGACTGCCGTGAGCGCCTTGCCACCGAGCGCGCCCCCGATGGCGCGGTCCATGCGGCGCCCCGCCCACCCGTGGGTAGCGTGATCGAGCGCTTCGACGCACGCTTGCACGCGAGACGCACTCTTGGATTCGGCGATCGCGCTCTCGAGTTCGGCGATCGCTCGCTCGATCTGCGTTTGCTCAGGTTCTTCGAGCAAGTCGGCATCATCGCTGAGCGCCTTGCGCGTCGCGAGCAGCAAGCGTGACCCCTCCACTCTGGCTTCCACCAAACGACGCGCTTCGAAGTCTTCTTCACCGTGGTCGAGCGCCGCGATCAGCATCTCTTCGACTTGTTCGTCGTCGAGGCCGTAACTCGGTTTGACCTCGACGCTCTGCTCGATGCCCGTCGTGAGCTCACGCGCATCGACCTGCAATAGCCCATTTTCGTCGACCCCAAAGTGCACTTCGAGCCGCGCGTGGCCCGCGGGCATGGGCGGGATCCCCTTGAGCGTGAAACGCGCGAGCGAACGACAGTCTGCAGCCAAGTCACGTTCGCCTTGCACGACGTGAACTTCGAACCCCGTCTGGTTGTCCGCGTACGTGGTGAACGTCGACTTGGCGCCCGTGGGAATGGTCGTGTTGCGCGGCAAGATGCGGTCGACCGCGCCGCCCATGGTCTCGATCCCCAACGACAGCGGCAGCACGTCGAGCAAGAGCACGTCGTCGTTTTGCTCACTCAAGAAGTGCGCCTGCAGCGCCGCGCCGTACGCCACCACTAGATCTGGATCGATGTCCGACAGCGGCGGGCGGCCGAACACCTCTTCGACGTAGCGCCTCACCGCGGGCACGCGCGTCGAGCCGCCGACCAAGATCACGCCATCGAGCGCGCCGACGTCCGCGTCACGCAACGCACGACGGCATGCTTTGCCCGTTCGCTGCAGCAGCGGGTCGATCCACTCGTCGAACTCGGTTCGGGTGAGCGCGAACTCCACTTGCCCGCCGCCCTTCTTCGGCAACTCGACGACGACGCGTTCGGCGTCCGTGAGCGCGTGTTTGGCGTCGCGCGCGGCGCCGAGCACCAAGCCGACCACCTCGGCGGGCACCTGCTCGGCGTTCGCCCCGCGGGAGAAGCCCATGGCTTCGAGCATGTGTTCTGCGACCGTGCGGTCCATGTCGTCGCCGCCGAGTGCACTGTCGCCCCCCGTGCTGCGCACCTGAAACACCCCATCGTCGAGCTCGAGCACCGTGACGTCAAATGTTCCCCCACCCAAATCGAACACGGCGAACGTCCCGTCGTTCTGCTTTTCGAGGCCGTAAGCTAACGCTGCGGCGGTGGGTTCGTTGAGCAATCGCAGGACCTTCAAGCCCGCGATGGCTCCTGCGTCCTTGGTCGCCTGGCGCTGGGCGTCGTCGAAGTACGCGGGCACGGTGATCACCACGCCGCCAATCGCGCGCAGTTGTTCACGAGCACTCTGCGCCAAGCTCTTGAGGATTTCAGCGCTCACCTCGACGGGCGTGACGACTCGTCCGCCCACGTCGAAGCGCACCAAACGTCGTTCTTCGTCGTTCGTGGCTTCGACGAAACGATACGCGCCCAGGTTGCGCGTCTGGGGGTCGTCGGCGCCTTTGCCCATGAAGCGTTTGGCGCTGACGATGGTGCGCTCGGGTTCACGTTCGCGGTAAGTCGCCGCTGATGCACCGACCACCACCTGACGATGATCGCCGTAGTGCACGACGCTGGGCAACAACTGCCCGCCGTCGCAATTCGTCAGCGCAAACGGACGCCCGTCGCGCACGCTCGCCACGATCGAATTGGTGGTGCCCAAATCGATGCCGACGGCTTTCGGCGGGGCTTTGGGGTCGAAGATATCTAACAGCATCTAGGCTCGTGGATTCGTGTTGTGCAGCGCGCTGCCATCGAGGGCGGTGCAGTTGCGAGGTAAACGGCAAGGGAGCCGTCAGTCGAGTTCGTCCTCTATCGCCGCGACTTCGTCGAGGAAACGCCGAAGGTAACGCAAGCGCGAAAGGCACGCCGCAGCCGACGACAGTGCAGTGGCGAGTGCCGGGTCCGAAGAAGCGCCCGAATTAGTGTCTACGGCTTTGGACTCGCTGCTGGCTCGGGATGAATCGTCAAAAGCCGCGCTGTCCGCAAGTAGTCGAGCTACGGGCCCCGAGTCAAGCGCCTCTGATAGCTCCGAGAGCGCCGCGGCTTCACGCTCTCGGATGGGTCCAGCTAGCGCCAACGCTTCAGACAAATTGCCGCTGCGTCGCGCTGCAGAAAGCGCTTCGCGTTGCTCCATGATGTCCATCAGAAACTCGGGATCGGCTCGCTCGAGTTGTTGAATCACGCTCGCCTGTTGCCCAGCTAGCTGCGCCGCACGCTCGATCAGCCACTTGGCGCGACGCAATGGATCCTTGAGCAGACGGTAGGCGTCGCCCACGTCGATCGCGCTGGCGAGAACACGCCTGCGTTGGGCTGCGGCGGCCTCAACGTGGCGGTCTGGGTGCAGGCTCTTGCTCAGTTGCCGATACGCCGCGTCGAGCAGTTTGCGGTCGAGCGCAAACTGCGGCGCCAAGCCCAGCGTCGAAAATGGGTTGGGGGTCACGCGACCTCCATCACTCGAATGCGAGCCACGTCACGTTCACTTGACCGTGAACGAGTGACCACAACCGCATTTCGTGGCTTCCTGGGGATTGAGGAACTTGAACCCCTGGAACATCATCGAGTTGGTGTAGTCGAGCGTCGAGCCAGCCAGATAGATCAGGCTCTTCTTGTCGACGTAAAACGTCACGCCATCGTACTCGCTGACGATGTCGCGCGCGCGGGGCGGATCGTCCGAAAACTCGATGACGTAGTTGAAGCCGCTGCAACCTCCGCCGCGCACACCCAAGCGCACCGCCGCGTCGGGGGTACCCCGCTGGTTCAGACGTTTCTTCGCGTATTCCACGGCAGCCGGCGAGATGTTCACCCCTTGCCGCGAAGGCGCGCGCGCTCCGCTCTGCGGTGCACTGCTCTCTGCTTCGCCCTTGGGCGAACTGGGCGGCGTGCTCGGGGCTGCGTCGGGGGTTGGTGTCGCGGTGTGCATTTGAAACCTGGAGAGGGGGAACGGCCTATTCGAAGCTCAATGGGCCTCGAAGCTCAGGTAGCCAGCGCCTTCTTGGCGGCTTGCTTCTTGCGATAGTCTTCGATCGCGCTCTTGATTGCGTCTTCCGCAAGCACGGAGCAGTGAATCTTGACGGGCGGCAAGTTGAGCTCCTCGGCGATTTGACTGTTGCTGAGCTTCTCTGCCTCGTCGACGTTCTTGCCTTTGATCCATTCCGTCGCCAGCGACGAGGAGGCGATGGCCGAACCGCAGCCGAAGGTCTTGAACTTCGCGTCTTCGATCACGCCGGCTTCGTTGACCTGAATTTGCAGACGCATGACGTCACCACAAGCTGGGGCGCCAACCAAGCCAGTCCCGACGCTGTCGTCTTCTTTGTTCAGGGTGCCCACGTTGCGTGGGTTTTCGTAGTGCTCTAGTACTTTTTCGCTGTAGGCCATTGGTCTTTGCTCATCGTTGGATTGCTGAAGGTTAATGGCTGAACGCTCATACGAGGCAGGGAGTTTCCGTAGGGTTTCTGCCCGGGCGTTTCCAGCCTGGGGCGGTCAGTGTGCCGCCCATTCGATCGATTTGATGTCCACACCTTCCTGGTGCATTTCGTACAGGGGTGACATAGCGCGCAACTTGTTCACCTTTCCGATGACCAGGTCGGCGACGAAGTCCACTTCTTCTTCGGTGTTGAAGCGCCCGAGTCCGAAGCGGATCGACGAGTGCGCCAGATCCTCGTCCAGACCCATGGAGTGCAGCACGTAGCTGGGCTCCAGGCTGGCGCTGGTGCACGCTGAACCGCTCGACACCGCCACGTCTTTGATCGCCATCATCAGCGCTTCGCCTTCCACGAACGCAAACGAGACGTTGAGATTGCCCGGGAGGCGATTGTCTTCGCTGCCGTTGAGAATCACCTCGTCGAGCGCACTCGTCAGACGCGAGTACAAACGGTCGCGCAACGCACGAATCCGCGGCTCTTCCTGGGCGCGCTCGCTCTGCATGAGTTCACACGCTTTGGCGAAGCCCACGATGGCTGGCACGTTGAGCGTGCCCGAACGATTGCCGCGCTCGTGGCCGCCGCCGTCCATCTGTGCGGTGAGGCGTACGCGCGGCTTGCTGCGTCGCACGTACAGCGCGCCAATGCCCTTGGGCCCGTAGATCTTGTGCGCGGTGATCGACGCCAAGTCGACGTTCATCTTCTCCACGTCGAAGTCGGTCTTGCCCACGCCTTGTACGGCGTCCGTGTGCAGCAAGACGCCCTTCGCACGTGTGATCTTGCCAATTGCTTCGAGCGGTTGAATCGTGCCGACCTCGTTGTTGGCGAGCATCACGCTCACCAGGATCGTCTTGTCGGTGATGGCGGCGGCGATCGATTCGGGGGTGACGATGCCGTCGGGTCCCGCGCTGACGTACGTGACCTCGAAGCCTTGTTTCTCCAAGCGCTTGCATGAATCGAGCACCGCCTTGTGCTCGATGGTCGTGGTCACGATGTGATTGCCGCGGCTCTTGTAATACTCGGCCACGCCCTTGATCGCCAGGTTGTCACTCTCGGTCGCGCCCGAGGTGAAGACGATCTCTTTGCCGCTGCTCGCGCCGATGAAGCTCGCGATCTGGTCGCGTGCGTCTTCGACCGCAGCTTCAGCCTCCCAGCCGTACCGATGGGTGCGGCTGGCGGCGTTGCCGAACTGCGAGTCGAAGTGCGGCAGCATCGCCTGCACCACGCGCGGGTCGACGCGGGTGGTGGCGTGGTTGTCCATGTAGATGGGGAACTGAAGAGTCATGATTCGTTTGCTGTAACTTCTGTTGCAGGAGTGCTGGAGCGCCGTGCGCTCAGGATCTCGCGCCCACGCGGTTGGGCGAGAGCATCTAACCGCGCACCGAGCACGAGTTCGGGCGTGGTAGTCGAACTGTCGTGGCGATTGCACTGAAAACAGCCCGCCGGGCTCTCGTTGCTCGTGCAATCGCTATCGCAGGTGTCCAGAAACTCGACACTGGCCGCTAGCTCCGACTCGAGCGCCTGAAACTCACGGATGGATTCGCGCACCTCCGCGAGCTTGGCGCTGTAGACGTCGCGCAGTTGCGCTGCCGCCAAACGCGCAGACTCCGACGAAGCACGGCGCTGCACGATCGCCTGAATGTCCGTCAACGACAGACCCAGGCTCTGCATCTTGCTGATCCAGCGCACGCGCACCTTGGCGTCGGGAGAGAACAGCCGATAGCGCCCCTTGGAGCGTTTCGCGGGTTCGATCAACCCGAGCCCTTCGTACAGATGAATCGCGCGCACGGTCTTGCCCGTACTGCGCGCCAAATCGCCCACCTGCAGTAGATCGTCCGCCGCGGCGTCGAGTGACGGCGCTGAAGGGAGCTCAGCGTCGGGTGCGATCGCGAGGCGTCGGCGCTCTGAGTTAGCCACGGCGGCCTCCAAGCTGCGCACTCGCGGAGCGAAAGTGACAGCGACCAGCTCCGGACTGGGCACCAGTAGCAGCAAAAAGCGAACGGATGCGCTCTGTAGCGAAGCCCTGACTGTGGGTAAGCTGGGAGTTCTGTGGAAACGCGATCGGCACCCCGTCGCCACCGCCTCGACGAACGCCCCCAAAAAGCCCTTGAAAGTCGCGACTTGAGTCGCGCAAGCACGCACCAAACCTCACCGAGCGTCCTGTGGACGCACGTACTCCGCAGGATGCGGATGGAGAGGAATTGGACTCGTACAGCATGGTTTCGGACTCGGCCGACGCTCGGCTTTCTCTGGCTGACGCTGCAACAGCTGCACAAGTGCACAGCTGTAGCGAAAGCTCCAACAGTAACCCTTACACAAGGGTGAGGGTTGATACCGGGCGACTTAGCCCTGGCGTGAGCCGCTGTCAAGCGACACCCCGCCCCACGACTCGGCGGCCCACCAAAACCACAAACAAAGCAGCTAGCTGGCCGTTTTTCGCCAACTGCTCAGCAAGCTTGACACCACATCGTCAAAGACTATGTTTCGCGCCGCGCGGTGGAGCAGTCCGGTAGCTCGTCGGGCTCATAACCCGAAGGTCATAGGTTCAAATCCTGTCCGCGCAACCAA
>CBFGUG010000024.1:0-99742 GCA_965651905.1 uncultured bacterium
GCTGTCGTCAGTCGTGCTGTCGTCAGTCGTGCTGTCGTCAGTCGTGCTGTCGTCGGTCGTGCTGTCGTCGGTCGTGCTGTCGTCAGTCGTGCTGTCGTCAGTCGTGCTGTCGTCGGTCGCGCTGTCGTCGGTCGCGCTGTCGTCGGTCGCGCTGTCGTCGACATCATTCGGGTCAGCCTGATTGCAACCGAAAGTGCCCAACCCCAGGCCGACAACCAAACAACCAACCCAGGGTCGGAGAAACGTTCTTGAAGAAATAGTCGAATTCATAATCAAATCTGTCCTGCCAGAAACACGTATGCAGCGTCGCTAGCCACCCAAATAGTATTCGCGGAAACGTCGAGCGGTCGAACCAGTTCGATCTGCGGCATGATCCGTAGGTGTTCGTCGTTCCACAACGCGTTGACTCCTATGATGGTGCGAACGGCTTCCGACTCCCGAAATTCCAGGTTCGAGTCCGCCCACTCACCGAACACCACAGGCTGCAGCGTCCAGTCATCGTTCAATCCGATGTCATAGCTCGCGTAACCCGCGAGCGAGCCAGCCAGAGGTCGCTCGGGGAACCTCAGATCTTCACCCGCGATGGCGTCAACCACGACATACACGCCACCGCCCTTTGCACGCATGTCGACGTTGTATGCCTGGCCAGCAATGAAGTCATCTTGAAGCGTTCCCGGGTCATCGGCGATCTTGTGGGCTAGTCCGGCGCCGAACTCCAGCCACTTGGTCGCGTCGACCTCGACCCGGCCATGAAGGTCGACGCCTGGCTGATTCGGTGGCGGGTTACTGGCCGAAACTGCCCACTTCAATCCCAGCGCGTCGACCCTGCCACGCAGCTCACCCAGCAACGCACGGTCGCCGTACCCGAGATCTTCCACGATTAGGTCGTTGCCGAGACCTCGACCCCGAATCGGCAAGTCCGAAACGCCCAGGTCCTCTAGGCGAGAGAAAGGCCGCTTCGCATGCCCCACACGAAGCTGCAACCGCTTCGAGAAGCGCATGTTCACCCATACGTCGCGGACGCCGCCGAGCCGCGTCGCGGCATCCGTCAACTCGAGCTCCACCTGCATTCTGAAAAACTTGCGGATGCGCGCGTCCACGCCTACGCGCGCCTGCTGCAGGAAAAAACCGAAACTCGACGAGTCTTCACCAGGTTGGCCGCCGCGGGGACGCTCGTTTTCGTACTCCCAACCCGTCATCGCGCGGGCTTTGAACTCGAGTTCGACCTCATCCACTCGTATCGCGACTTCGTTCTCTTCGGGGCGCGCCGCTGCTTCCGCGCTGGTGGCCGACGCCTCGCCACCCCCTGGCGAGGGTGCCGCGTCTCCAGTGGCCGAAGTCGCGCCCGACTGCAACGCCGTGCCGCCAGACGCGCGCGCACCCGACCCAGCCGAGGCCGTTTCGCCAGGCACCAGTTCGCCAGGCGCCAGTTCACGAGGCGATGCCTCGCCTGCCCGAGCATCGTTTGAAGGCGACGGGGGGGTCTCGGTGTCCTTCGAAGACGGCGCCTCCACCGAACCCGGCGGGCGTGTCTCGGCGACCTGCCCGGGCGGCGCCTCCTGAGAATCCGACGGGGGTGTCTCGGCATGCTCGCCAGCACCCGTCACGTCGGACGAGTCATTCACCTGTGACCAGCACACACCAGGCCACGACAGCAAGGCTAACCCCAACGACGCCCGTGAGAGCGCGCTCACCACGCTCCACCCGCCACGGAAACGAGCCGAGAAAGGCACGCGACTGTCACGCATAGGACGCACCAGAACACACGTAGAGCACGGCATTGGGGTTCTCAACTTTCGAGCTCGGTCGTCGGCGCTGCTGCAGCTTGCCCCCGCTTCCACTGGGGCAAGTCTGGATATTCGACCAGCGACTGTACACGCCTGAGCGTGTGAATGTCACCGCGACCAGACTGTTTGCACTGAGCTAACAGCGTCGCGTAACGCGGATCGCGCTCGAACCCACGCATGCTCTGAAGGACGGTCGAAGGAGAACTCTCCGCCCACTCGGCGCGTAGTGCCCAAGCCGCGTCACTCCCCACCCCCGTGGTGCTCTCGATCACTTCGCGCCCAGCTCCTTGCAGGTCGCGACGCAGCGCGCTCGCGAACTCGTCGTCACGTCCCGTGATCGCCCGCAATACCAGCTTGGGCATATACGGCGAAAGGCGCTCCAGGTGCGCGTTCACTCGCGCCCCACTCAACCAGCGCAACGTGTCGACCGCCAGCTGCGGCGCTTTGTCGAACAGCTTCTCGCGTCGCTGCCACGCATCCTCATCATCGCAGCCCACCAGCGCAGCCACTCGATCCAACAGCTCCGCGGGTTTCCAACACTCGGCACGCAGCGCCAGCGCCAGCGCATCTTGCCTACCCGCCAAGCTCGCGAGCACGGCGCCTGGCTGGGTAACGGCGTACTGCCGACGTAGCGTATCCGACGCCTCGCAGACCACCCCTCGTAAGCCGCGAAGTGCGGCGTCCGGGGCGCTTGCGAGAGCCGACAAGCGCAGATCTTCAGGCCCCCCGAACTTGGCGTCACCCAACGGACAACGCGAGAGGCCTCGCAGTGAGTACTCGGGTTGCGAGACCACTAGCTGCCGCCTCAAGGGGTCCGTGGCATCCAGTGCCCAGGCGACTAGGTCCGGCTCCTGCTCCTGGTAGCGTGCGCGGAGCTGCCTGCCAGCAGCCAGGCCGTTACTCATGAACAACGCTACGGGGGCTGGTAACCCATCGACCGCCTCGGAAAAACTAGAGTCGGGGTCGACCATCCAGTTTGGAGTCCCATCGTCTGGTGACTCGGACTTTTCGGGACGCACTCCCGAGACGAGAAACTGCACGACCCGCTCTGCGACGACGTCGGGAGTAGCGCGTTCGGCGTGAAAGACAGGATACCCCGCTTCGCTGCCTATCTGCAGATAGCCATCGCGAATGCGTTCCTTGAAACCACTGCCCGAAAGCCCCTTGCGCCCGCGATCACTCTCGGCGTGACTTCGGACCTTTTCAACTCGCTTGCGCAAGCGGCTGGTGCGCGGGTGTACATCGAACAACAAAGTCACGTCAGGCCAACAGCCCAGACTGGCGGCGCGCGCTGTCGACTCGCACCACTGCCGCTCGAGGCCACGTCCAAACGCGCCGATCACAATCGGAGTCAGAAACGAACGATCGACGAGCACGGTCTGACCGTCGGCCAGCGCGGGGCGGATCAACTCTTCGACGACTTGCGCCTCGCGTGCGCAATACAAAAGCAGTTCAGACGCCGCCCCCAACTCGAAGTTGCGAGCATCCCGCGTGAGTCGGCGGATCATGCGGGTCGGCTGGGATGAGTGCTCCTTGCCCGCTCGTGGCAAGAACACGCGCTCCCCACGCTGCCGCAATGCTTGCGCCACGAGCGAGAGCACTGTCGTTTTGCCAGCGCCATCGACGCCCTCGAACGCGATGAGTCGGGGGGAAGACATGACGTTTACTTTGGGCTCCTGATGGCTGGGGGGTCTGAAGGCATCATGGATGTCGTTGGTGGCGAATGCGATGCAGTGGGCACGACGAGTCGGTATGTGCGGCGATACGATGGGATACAGGGAACAACGTGTAGTAGGCTAACGAGTGTTTCACGCCTCGTCTTCACACCGCTTAGAACCGTACCTGGGGCCGCCGAAACCTCGCAGGCTGTTTGTAGCACGCCAACGATGAGGTGGCTTTATGGTCAACAGTGAACACGACAGCCCCCGCCGAATTGCGGTGTCTGACGAAACGTCGCCCTCGCCGAAACTTGGGCGCCTTGCTGGGCTCGCGGCGGGCAACGAAACTGCGGCTGGCGTTGAAACGGTAACAGGCAACGAAGCGGCAGTTTCTGATGAACTTGCGACCTGCGATAAAGCCATGACTTGCGATGAACCTGCGACTCGCGATGAAACTGCGATTCGCGATGAAACTGCGACTTGCGATGAAACAGTGTCGATCACCGTATCGGTGCGCCGTGCAGTTCGGCTCGGGTGCTGACGGAGTAACTTTCATTGTCGAGCGCGAAGATTCCGGGGACATGCGACGGGCGACTGCGATCTACTAGACGGGCATTCGAATTGTTTGCGTTTTTGGGGGGTGCACTGCCTGGTTCCGTCAAGCCAAGCACACTATCGTAACGTCAACGTCACCAGAAGTTCATGGAAAATTCTCAGCGTAATTCAGCACCCAGCCGACTCCGCGTCGCGCGATCGATAGCCGGCTACTCCTTGACTTTCCTCTCCCTAGCCGCGGTCAGCCTTGCCTGCTCGAGCGGCGGGTCCGGCGACAGCGAGGCGCCAGCAACGTCCAACACTGTCCCTGGCGCAGATACAAACAATGGCGCTACGACCACTCCGAGCGTCGGGACGGGTGCGAACGGCGCGGCATCAGGCTCGCCCACGGGCGGCCCCACCAGCGGGGGAAGTGCAGGAATGGGGACCGCGCCCGTCACGGATGACGCGAGTCCTGGTGGTTCGGGCGCGAACGTACCTGGCGTTGGTCAAACTGATGACAGCGAACCGTCCCAGTCTGACGACGATGCCGCTGCCCAAGACGATGACGGCACCGACGTTGGCGGCGCTGAAACCGACGACTCGGCTACGGACGACTCGGCTGCAGACGACTCTGGTGTGGACGATTCGAGCACCGACGAGGGGACACCCGACGATGACACCAGCGAACCCGACTCGCTGCCCAGCCTGATCGGGAACGTGCAGTTTTCGGTGCCCAGCCAGACCTTCCAAGGCGAACTCAGCGTCGAGTTGACGTCGGCCACGGCAGGCGCGCAGATCTACTACACCACGGATGGCACGCTCCCGTCATCGACCTCCACTGCCTACGATGGCAGCGCGCTGTTGCTGACGGAAACTACCCAGCTGCGGGCGTTGGCGTACCTCGATGGATCCGTCGCGGGCCTGGACAGCACGGCCATCTACGTGCGTCGCACCTTCGACTATTCGTCGGACATTCCCATCGTGGTGATGGAGGGTTACGCAGGTGGCAAACCCGAGGACAAGAACGTCTTCGTGGATCTGGCGTTCATGACCTTCGAACCCGCGGACGGAACCGCCGCGCTATCGAACCTCCCGACGCTCGCTACCCGCGCTGGCTACCACATTCGTGGCCAGTCTTCGGCCAGCTTCGAGAAGGCTCCGTACCGCGTCGAGCTATGGGACAACGCCAACGAAGACGCTGACTATCCGATGTTGGGGATGCCAGCGGAGGCCGACTGGGCGATGATCGGTCCCTACACGGACAAGACCCTGATCCGAAACGCCTTCGTATACTCGCTCAGCCGTGAGATGGGCCTCGAAGCAATGGATCTCAGGTTCGCCGAAGTGTTCATCAACCAAGACGGAGGCCCCCTCGAAGAGAGCGACTACCAGGGGGTTTACGCGGTCACCCAAACCATCAAGAATCAAAAGACTCGTGTCGACCTCGCCCAGCTCGAGCCAAGTGTCACGGGTGAACCCGCGATAACGGGAGGCTTCATTTTCAAGTTCGATCAGGCTGCCGTCGACGAGGACGAAACCGTGATCGAGTGTACGGGCTCCGAGCCTCTGATGAGTGGCAGCTTCGGTGGGGGCTTCGGCGGTGGCGGTGCAGATCCTGATGCGATGGGTGGTACTTGCTGGTCCGACTTGGAGCTGGTCGATCCTGACCCGATCAGCGAGGAACAGCTCGCCTACATCGAAGGCTACCTGCAGCTGTTTCACGATGCGCTGCACGAAGAGCCCGTCGGTGACTACGCGCAGTACATCGACATGCGGAGTTTCGTCGACCACTTCATCATCAACGAGATCACTCGTGACGTGGACGCGTATATCCGCAGCCACTACTACCACAAGGATCGGGAAAGCCCACTGAAGGCCGGCCCGATCTGGGACTACAACTTTTCCCTCGGCAACTTCGCGACAGAGCTCGAAGGTTGGCAGTGGGAAGACGGCCGCGCAGGCACCAACGACTGGTTCAGAATTTTGGGTCCCGACGCCAACTTTCTCGCCGAAGTCAGAGTGCGCTGGACTGAGCTGAGGCAAACTCTGCTCTCGAACGAGGCGATCGCCGAGCGCATCGCCACGGTTTCCGCGCCGCTGGTAAACGCCGGCCCCCGCGACCTCGAACGCTGGCCTGTGGGCGAGTCGAGCTTCTTCGGCGGTGGATTCGGCGGCGGTGGATTTGGCGGCGGCGGTGACGCGGAAGACGAAGAGCCCGCAGAGCCGACAGTCCCCGAAGATTGGCAAGGCCAGGTGGACGCCATGCGAGATTGGACACTCGAACGTGTCGCTTGGCTCGACACCCAACTCTTGCAGTGAGTCCCCGAGCTCATCACGGCGCGCCACCTGACGGCTCAGCCCGCGGTGTCGACGCGCTCTGAAGTTGGCTGCAGGGGCTTGCCCAGCGTGCGTAGTCCGACGATCAACAGCGTGACGCCTCCTAGGTACAGCGCCCACCACGGAACCCCTGGGCTCAGCGAAGCCGTACTGAGTGCCAACCCCGCGGCGACCATCGCCAAGAGCGCGTAGGGCAACTGGGTCTTGACGTGAGCCATCACGTCGCATTCGCACGCGGTGCTCGAGAGCACGGTCGTGTCACTCACTGGTGAACAGTGGTCGCCGAAGATCGCGCCATCGAGCACCGCAGCCAGCGCCAGGATCAACAGTTGCTCCCCGCCAATGCCATGCGCCAGAGGAAGCACCGCGGGCAGCAAGATCCCCATCGTACCAAACGACGTGCCCGTCGCGAACGCCACGCCCGCTGCGATCAAGAACGTCAGTACGGCAAGCCACTGACCGGGCAGCACGCCGTCCAAACTCGCGACCAGAAACGGCCCCGCGGCTAACTCTTTGGATGCGTCACCGAGCCCCCACGCCGCAAACAGAATCAGTAACGCCTTGGCCCCCGTCCGCACGCCTGTCGAGAAAGCGGAGGCCACGTGTCGAAGCGTTGCTGGCGTCCACCACAACGTCGTGACCAGCGCCACGCCGAGCGACGCGAGTGCGGCGCGGAACAGCACGATCTCGGGGTGGTCCGCCCCCACCAGCGCCTGCCCGAAGCGCGCGGGGTCTCGCCACGACAGCGGCGACGAAAGCCAGGCGCCATCGTAAAGCATGCCGCCCACGACGCCCACCACCAGCACGACGATGGGCAGTACCGCCGCCGAGGCGCCCCGCAAGCTGAGCTGCTGCTCAGCGGAGTGCTTCGTCCCACTCACGCTGCTCTTGGGCGCCTCTCGCGCCGCGCGGCGCTCGGCGTGCACCATTGGGCCCAAATCACGCTCCCACACGGAAGAGATGAACACGAGTGACAGCGCGAACAGACAGTAGAAGCGAAACGGCAACGCCTGCAACAACAGCGCGTAGCTACGATGCTCCAACTCGAGCCCCACGGTGTTCGCCTCCAGCAAGCCAAGCTCGTAGCTGAGCCAGGTGGAAACCACGACCAAACCCGCGACGGGCGCGGCCGTCGAGTCCACGATGTACGCCAGCTTCTCCCGGCTGACGCCATGTCGATCGGCGAGGGGCCGCGCACACGAGCCAACCAAGAACGTGTTGGCGTAGTCGTCGAAGAAGACCAACAACCCTGCGACGAAGCTGCCGAGCTTGGTCGCCCTGGCACTCTGGAGCTTGCGCCCAGCCAGTTGAACCAGACCCAACAGCGCCCCCGACGCTTCGATGATTTTCACCATCCCGAGCACCAGCAGGGCGAACCCACAGATGTAGAGATGCCAAGGGTCGATCACGTTCGACCAGACGAACTGCCGCAAGCCCGAGGGCAAAGCGTCGACGAACCCGAAACACAACACGCTGCCCGTCAGCACGCCGACAAACAGCGACAGCACGATACGCCCGGTAACCAGAACCGTGCCGAGCGTGAGTGCAGTCGGCAGCAGTGCTCGCCAAGAAAGCACGCGCCCGTTCACGTGCTGATCGGTCATCAGCGGAAGCGCAGCAATGGCGAGTCCGCAGGCCACCGCGACGATCAGCCGCCGGCGATGACGAACCACGAGCGAGGGCAACGCGACCACGTCCCGTCATAACGCGTTCAGAAACAAAAGGCGCAGAAGCAGGTCAAACTGGCGTCGGCCCGCCGCCGCATGGCACGCGATAGCTGGCGCGCCGACGTTCCGACCAACGCTGGGCTACTCGACGGGGATCATCGCTGCCACCACCGCCAACAGTTCTTCCACGGTGTACGGTTTGGGCAACGCGCCGTCGAACCCATGAGTCTTCGGATCGCCCATCACCGTGCCGCTCGAATAACCGCTGGAGGCGATGGCCCGCACGCGTGGTTCGATCTCCTTCAACCCGGACAGTGCGGCGGCGCCGCCCATGCCTCCGACCACGGTCAAGTCCAAGATCGCGACGTCGATACCTCTCCCACCGTCCCGCAACTCCCGCAGCAGTTCGATGGCCGCTTCCCCGCTGACGGCGGTCACCACCTCGTGCCCAGCTTGCGTCAAGGCGAACTCTGCCACGCGGCGGATCGCCGGGTCGTCGTCCATCACCAGCACCCGCGCCTGGACGAATTCCGAGACTTCTGCCGCAGCGGCGGGAAAAATCGAGACCGACGGCTCGTCAGCCGCGAGCAAGCGGATTCGGAACTGAGCGCCTCCCCCTTCGGCGGCTCCCAGCTCTACGGTTCCCCCGTGTTTCTCGACGATGGAATGTACGGTAGCCAAACCGAGCCCGCTGCCCGTGTCCTTGGTGGTGAAAAACGGATCGAACACGCGATCAGCGACGTCCTGGGGAATCCCCGAGCCCTCATCCGAAATCCTGATCTCCACCTGGCGCGGTTCGCTGTCGACGTTCTCAGCGTGGATGAACACTCGACCGCCCTCGGGCATGGCTTGCCGCGCATTGAGCACCAGGTTATCGACCACCTGACGGATCTGAATTGGATCGACGTCACATGGCCACAGGTCGTCGGGGATCGATAGCTGAGCCGTCACGTTCGAGCCCGAAAGCACGAAACGCGCGCTGGCTTGCAGCAAGTGCCCCAAGCTGTGCGAGCTGAGCGTCGGGCCTCCTCCCGAGGAAAACGTCAACAGCTGTCGGGCGAGGCCGCGCGCGTTGTCGAGTACCGTCATCGTGTCGTCGAGCCAGCGCCGCGCGGGCGCGTCTTGCTCCAAGTTCCGTCGCGCCATGTCGACGTGACAGAACACTCCTGTGAGCAGGTTGTTGAAGTCGTGTGCGATACCACCTGCCAGCACCCCCAGTGACTCGAGCCGCTGAGCTTTGTTCAATCGCTCTTCCGAGTGCGTGCGTTCAGTCACGTCGCGCAGCACCAACACGGCGCCGACCAAACGCTCACGCTCGTCGAAAATTGGAGCGGCTGAGACGTCTACCAATCGCTGTTCGGAAGCTCCTACGTCGAGCAACGCGCGAACGACTTCCGACCGAGCCCCCGGCGCCGTTCCCAACACTTGAACGGCGGGGTTCGGCAGGGAGCTCTGGGTGCCGCGCTCGACCAAGCTCAGTATTTCGGCGATGGGGCGTCCTGTACCATCTTCCCCGCGAGACCCCGTCAACTGCTCGGCGACGGCGTTCATCAACACCACGTTGCCATCCACGTCCGTGGCGATGACGCCTTCCGAGAGACTTCCGAGGGTGACCGCAAGCCGCTCCTTCTCGGAGGCGAGTTCGGCTTCCGCCTTCTGGCGTCTGCTGACATCAGCCAGCAACGCTTCGTTCATGGTGGCCAACTGGAAGGTGCGTTCGTTGACCCGCCCTTCGAGCTCCTCGTTCAGCTCGCGCACGCGGTGTTCCGCTTCCCGTCGATCGGCAACCTCTTTGCTCAGAGCAGCCGTACGCTCCTGCACCTTTTCGACGAGCTCGCGTTCGCGCTGCTGGAGCTGGCGAACCCGCAACTTGTAGAGACCGAGCAACAGCAGGCACAAGCCGCCGATGAACGCCGCCTGCGCCAAACGTGTTTCGTGCCAAAACGGCTCCACCACCAGGCGCATCTTTTGCGACGCGGTCCCCCACTCACCGCCATTACGACGAGCGCCTACTTCGAACAGGTATTCTCCTGCGGGCAGTTGCGTATAGCGCGCAACCGTCTCCTGACCGACGCTGAGCCATTCCTGGTCGAAACCAGTCAAACGATAGCGAAAGTCGATGCGATCGAGCCGTGCGATCGACGGCGACGAATACTCGATACTGACGTGTTCTCCGCGTTGCTCTGGGCTGATGCGCGACCCCAGCGCCACGCGCTGCCCACCGAGAAGCAACTTCTCGAGCTGTACGGGCGGCGGGGAAACATCGAACGGAACCGCAGACGGCTGTATTACGGACAAACCTCGACTGGTGGCGAACCACAGGCGTCCATCCTGCGTTCGGGCAACCGCTGAGGCGCGCCAAGACGTCTCGAGGCTGTGTAAGCCGTCAGCCTGCGTATAGCGTACTGACGCCACCCGACCGCGCGTCGCCCCAACCTCACGTAGTTGAGAGAGCGGCAATCGATGGATGCCGTCGTCTGCGGACACCCACAAGAAACCGGCTCCATCCAGACGCAACTGAACGGGAGCACGCTGCGGTGTTCCCTCGACCCCCGCGTAGCTGTGTATGACACCATCGATCGAAAGGCGTGCCAATCCACCGCGCGTCGCGATCCAGAGTTCACCGTTCTCGTCTCGCTCCAGGCCGTACACGACGTCATGCGGTAACCCATCGGACGGCAGGTATTGGGTCAGCCCAGCATCGCCCAGATGGACCAAACCATCACCTGACGTACTGATCCACAGCCCTAGTTCATCGACCACGACACGCTGCACGTGATGAATCGGAAGCTCGATGGGTATGGGTTCGAAACGCCCATCGACGAGACGCGACAACGTACTGACGCCGTTCGATTGAGTCTGCACCGCGAGCAATCCGCCGTCGATCGCCGTGAGCGTGGTGAACTCACCGCCAGGTTTTCGATAGTGACGCCACTGCCCGTCCGTATATTGATGTAGCTGCCTCCCCGCCACCCACAGGCTCCCGTCGTCGGTCTCGAGCATGTCGAGCATGCCCTCACCCGCGATCGTTCCAGGTGGCGCTACTTGTCGAACGCGGCCCCGCTCGAAGACCGAAATGGCACCTCTGCCATCGAGCACCCAAACTCCCCCCGCGGCACGTGGCGTCACGTTGAACATTCGATCCGCAGCGAAACCCTGTGCTTCGCCCGCCGTCACGAACGCACCGTCCGAGATGCGCTCCATGCCTGTCAGCGTCCCTACCCAAAGCGCGCCGTGCCGATCCTCGAAGATGGCGCAGACTCGCCCATCAGAAGGTTCGACGCGAGGGCGAGCCAGGCCACTGGCGTTGAGGCGATGTACACCTCCGTCTTCCGTGCCCACCCACAGGTTGTCATTGCTATCGCTGAGCAACGCCGTGACCCCGTCGTGAGTGAGCTGTGGCCTTGCCGCGACCACCTCGAAGTCTTCACCTCGCCAAACGGCAAGCCCTCGCCGAGTCCCCGCCCAGAGTGCCCCGTTGGCGTCGAACTCCAACGTATGAACGACCGCTGAAGGCAGGCCCTCCGCGCGTCCGTACCGCGTAACGGGCTCGGAAAGCTGGACCACACCGTCGTCAGTCGCGAGCCACAGCGTACCGTCGAGAGCGACGGTCATGTCGTTAATCTGTGCAGGCAACCCCGGGCGGGTGTAGGCGGGATGTTTCGAAAACCGCCCCGTATCCAACAGCCACACCCCCGACCCACCCGTGCCTGCCCAGAGCCGCCCCTGATGATCCTCGACCACCGAGTAAACGAACGGGTGTTTCAAGCCGTGATTTTGGTCGAACACGCGGAACTGCCCGTCCGAGTGTCGGATCACACCGCCCACGGCGGCTGCCCACACCGATCCCGCCGCGTCTTCGAACAGTTCTCTGACGAAGCTGTATTGACCCAAGCCACGTGTGCCCGACTCGAACACTACGAACTGAGAGCCGTCGAAGCGTGCCAGTGTCGACTGCGTGCCGAGCCACAAGTAGCCATCATGGCCGTGGGTAAACGACAACACCCCGCCCTGCACCACGCTGTCTCGGGCGGCCCAACGTTCCCGCGCGTACTGCTCCAGATCTCGACTCGGGTCCAGGGCGAAGGCTGGCCGGGTCAGGATTGTGTGCAGCGCAACCACTGCGCTCAGCCACGCCGCCATCCGCCCGGCGAAGCAACGAACGACGGGCAGCCACTGCAGCACAATGGGCTAGTTTGACGGACCGTGGGACACGCGCAAGCCCGCGTCTTTGTTACCCACTTCGTAGCCTACCCCCACGCACACCTCAGCGCCGGGAAGGCGTGAGCCGCACCAGCGCTCGGTGCCATTCACCGCACGAATCGCCTCGTGCTTGACGCCAGGGTTAACGGTGTTAACATCGTGCTCGTGGAAACGACCAACACCCGTCAGGCACTGCTGCGCGCCGCGCAGGAGCTACTGATCGACGAGGGCTTCGGCGGCCTGTCGATGCGTCGCGTCGCGGCGCGCTGCGGCGTTTCAGCAACAGCTATCTATCGCCACTTCGAAGACAAGGACGCGCTGTTGTGCGCCGCCGTCGTCGACGGATTCCGTCTGTTCGGCACCTACCTGATGCAGTCCCTCAAAGCGCCGACGCCACGTGAACGGCTGCGCGTCATGGGGCAGCGCTACTTCGATTTCGCCTTCGAGCGGCCCCATGAGTACCAGGTCATTTTCATGCTCGACTGCAGCAAAATGGGCCTTTCCAAGCTCGATGAGCACGCCAAGAAGGAGATCGACGGCACCTTCGTGATGCTGATGGACCGCCTCAAAGAATGCCAAGACGCCGGCGTCGTGCGTGCGGGAGATACCAGAGCGCTGGCGGTCTACTATTGGTCGACCGTACACGGCCTGGCCAGTCTTATGCTGAGCGGTGGCCTCGACGTCGGTCCCGAAGAAAATAGAAAGTTGGTGGAACAGCAGCTCGAGCTGCTGCTCCGTGCGGTTGCCAGCTGACCCCTTGGCTAGGGGCGACCCAGGCCACTGCCGCTCGCGAAGCCATCTCACGACAACGAAGTTAACACCGTAAACACTCAAACCAGGCACCCCAACCCGCTCCCCGAGGAGAGACCCATGACCAAAATCGTTCCAGGCAGGCAAACCGTACACAACGACCAAGACATCGTCGTTTTCATCATCGGCGCGCGCGTGAACAAATGGTGGCTACTGCCCATTTCGCTGCCGATCCTCAGTCGCATGAACAAGATGCTCGCCGAGCTGACGCGCGACCCTGAATCTGGCTTCCTCGGCGCACAGCAGCTCGGGTTTGGCGGCATGGTCCAATACTGGCGCTCGGTAGACGACCTATTGCGCTACGCAAACGATCCAAGACGAGAGCACAAGCCCACCGCGAAACGCACCTACCAGAAAATCTTCGACAACCAAGCCGTCGGGATCTGGCACGAGACCTACGCCGTGCCCGCAGGCCACTACGAGTGCACCTACGGCAACATGCCGCGGCTGGGTCTCGGCAAAGTCAAACCGCTGGTGGAGGCCAAAGGTAAACTCGCCACCGCCAAGGGACGCCTCGCGCCAGAGGCGCTGACCATCGGCCGCACGAGCACGAGCCGCGTCGTGGAAGCGGCGTGACGCGACGCCTGCCCCCGCGCGGGTCACGACGATTCCGTTTCGGACTCGGGCTGGGGCAGACTATCTTGCTCGACGTGAAGAGCGAACGCACCTTCTCGAACGCGCCTTGGGAGAAACGCGTCGGCTATTGCCGCGCGATCAAACGTGGCTCGACCATCGCGGTCACGGGTACCACGTCACTCACCGATGACGGCGCAGTTCACGCCGCGGGTGACGCTTACGGACAGGCGCGGCGCTGTTTCGAATTGATCAGCCGCGCTCTCGAAGCGCTCGGCGCCGACACCTCGTGTGTGATTCGCACGCGCATGTTCGTCACCGACATCTCTCGTTGGCAAGAGTACGGCAGAGCTCACGCTGAGGTGTTCGGAGAGCACCCGCCCGCTACCAGCATGCTCGAAGTCAAGGCGCTGATCGATCCTGCCATGCTGATCGAGGTCGAAGCGGACGCGATTGTCGCCGCGTGAATCTGCCCTCGCGCTCGGCACCGAGCACGATTGGGGGCCATTCCGCGCCTCACGGCGGTACACTCGATCTGCTCGGCATGCCTTACCATCACGGAGATCTCCCGAACGCGCTGATCGAAGCGGCGCTCGCGCAGCTCACGAGCACCAGCCCAGACGAGCTGAGCTTGAGCAAGTTGGCGGCCAGCTGCGGCGTGAGCCACGCTGCCGTGTATCGCCACTTCGCCGACCGCAAAGACTTCTTGATGGGCGTCGGCATGGCTGGGCTCGCTCAGCTGCAACAGCGGATGCTCGACGCGCACGCGGCGGCTCCAAACGACACGCGTCAGCAGATCTTGGACACGGGGTATGCGGTCGTACGATTTGCGCTCGATCAGCCAAACCTGTACCGCGTGATGTTCTTTGGCCACATCCCGACGACCCTGGAACAGCTGGACGAAAGCTCTCCACTGGACATCGGCTTCGGTTGGCTCAAACGTTGCGTGAGTCAGTGGCAGCAGGCAGGACTACTGAGAAAGGTGAACATCCTCGAGCAAGCCATCACGCTCTGGGTCACCACTCACGGCATCGCGTCGCTGCTCATCAGCGGTCAACTCGACCTCGGTGAGCGCGACGTGCGCGCATTCGTCGACGCCGTGCACGAACGCATGCTCGACGGCATCAGCGCTTGAATCGTCGTCTTTGGAACCGCGCTCGGCTCATACAGCGCGTGCGTAACTCCTCACGTCCGCGTCCCGAAGCGCCGCAGCCTCGCTGGGCGACGCGCCGACGTTCATCAAACGCCGCAAGTCCCCTTCGGTGACGCCCAAACGTTCGGCGAGCTTGTGCGCCAGCGAGGTCTTCGCCACGCCGGGAACGAACGAATACGTCGGCACCTCACGCTCGTCGAGCTCGACCTGCAAGAAGTTGAGCGTGCTATCGCTCCGCTCCAAACGCTCGGCAAAGTCGAGAAAGTGCGTGGTGATGAAAGCATCGGGGCGCAGCTCTCCCAGCAGCCTGAGCACCATGCGAAAGATCTCTTCGCCTTCACGCGGGTTCGTACCCGAACACAACTCGTCGAGCACAATCAGCGATCCAGGCTTGGCCACCGAAAACAAGTGTCGGATACGCAGCAGCTCAGTGCCCAAGCGTCCTTCGGCTTGATCGGCAGCCGTCTGCTCGATCAACGAGACGAACAGGCCTGGAGTCCACGGCAAGAGCGCCTCTTTCGCTGGCACGAACAGCCCCACTTGCCCGAGCAGCTGACACAACGAAAGCGACTGAAGCAAGCGCGTCTTGCCGCCCGAGTTGGGCCCTGTGATGAGGGTGATACATTGCCCCTCGGGCGTGCGCACGTCACACGGCCGCACCGCGACGCCTTCTGCGATGAGCAGCGGGTTACTCAGTTGACGGATCTGCCTTTGCCGCCCCGCGTGAAAGCGCGGCAAGCAAACAGGGTAACCCGCACCGAGCAACGAATCACGAAACCACATACCTGCGAGGTAAAACTCCAGATCGCCAATCAACTGCAAGAGCGCCATCGTCTGGGGCAGCAGCTGTTCGAACAGCTCGATCATACAGTGCCGCAGCAGCTCGAGCGGCGAGGTCCGAAAGCCTCCGAACAGCAGCCGCAAACGTTCGACGAAACGCCCAAACGCGGACAGCTGCGCCGGGTGATCGGCGTTGAACGACGCATCGAGCAGGGTGCAGCTGCGAATGTGGCCATCGTAACCCAAGGTGACCCGCGCACTGACTTGCGCCGCCTGCCCCTCGAAGTCCACGAGCTGCCCGACGCGAGTGAACGCAGCCGATCCCGTCAAACTGTCTGCCAGTCGCGATAAACGCCGCAGCCCAGACTCCGCGCTCTCGAAAGCCGACAGCGACAGCCCGATGCGATGAATCGCACGCAGCACGTCCAAACGGCGCTGATCGGGTTCACTTTGTGCAGCGCCGCCACTGCGCGAGAGCAACTCACGCAAGTGTCGGCACTTGCGATACACGTCGCCGAGCGCCGCCTGCAGCTCGGGTCGCTCGCTCAGCTCCGCGAACACCTGCTGACGAAAGGCGACCGTCGCGTAGTCGGCGGGCGGCTGCGTCAGCAAGCGCATCATCCACTTGCTGCCCGGGGCGAACTGTGCGCCTTCGACACTGATGCGCAAACACCGCGTCCGAAACACGTCCACGAACAAGTCCCGCGAAAAACACGCCGGGTCCCAGTCCGACTCGGGTAACGCCGCCGCATCGACCACACGCTCGAAGGCATCGCCCACTTGCCCCTGCGCGAACGCAAAGGTCAGCGCCAAACGCAGCCCCGACGCATCCAAACGCGCGTTGCCCTCAGGGCTCAACAGGTCGACTTCCGAAAGTTCAATTTCAGCCATGAGCGCTGGGACACGCGACCTCGCGCGAAGTTTCACACTGTAACATTCATCGAAGAAGTTTGGCCCCTCGGCCACACTGACGCGGCGTGGCAGCTTCCGCAGCCTCTCCCCATTCCACTTCTTTGGTTTCTGAGGCGACGATCCACGTCGAAGGCTCCAAATGTTGATAAACAGCCAACTTTGTCCCACTCCCCCATACGCCAGCGAGCGGCCCTGATCAGCTGGCTGCTCGAAGCAGGGTCGTCCTCCCGGGAGCAGCAAGCTGCTCAAACAGGGTCGGTTGTCAGAAAAGCAGCCAGCTGTTCCGGGCAGGGTCACCCCTCTCGGGAGCAGCCAGCTGCTCGAAACGGGGCCGTCTGTCAAAAAGCAGCTGGCTGCTCAAATCAAGGGGGGACCCCCTCTCGGGAGCAGCCAGCTGCTCAAGACTGCCCCCTCGAGCGACTTTCGAGCAGCTGGCTGCGTCCCAGGCGCCGCCAAATGCAGATAATGAGCAGCTGGCTGCAAAAAATGATAACAGCTGCTCCCTCGGGAGCAGCCAGCTGCTCGAAACAGGGGGGGTACCCCTCTCGGGAGCAGCCAGCTGCTCGAAACAGGAGGGGTACCCCTCTCGGGAGCAGCCAGCTGCTCAAAACAGGGTCCCCCCAGGCTGGAGCAGCTGGCTGCTCCCCCGAGAAGGGAACGCAGCTCGGGAGCGAGTTGAGCCGTGGCCCCCGACTGCGGAGTCTTGCTTCGGGTGACGCTCGCTGGCGTCCGCGCTAAAGCCTTCTGCCGCTTCGAACGCGGCTTGCCACCATGTTTCGTCTCTTGTCTTCGCTCAGATTCAGTCTTTCATCGTCGTTTTGGCCCCCGCTGCGCTCACTTCCGCCGGGCCCCCTGTGTACCCAAGCGTTCGCCCCCCTGGCCATTTGCACGGCGCTCGTGTGCGTGCTCGCTTGTTCTCAAGGATCGGGCGAACGCGACGCACGCCCGGCGGATCCCGATCAGGCGGCAGCCAACCCGGGTGTCGACCTAGGCTTCGTCGACTATCCGCTGCCCCCCGCCGCAGGCGATCCAGTGTGCGATACTTTCGGCACTGCCGACATCGCTGGGCAGTACATGCTGCAGAACAACATTTGGAACGACGCCGCCGAAGGCAGCCAGTGCGTCACCCCGCTGTGGGACGCGGAAACCGAAACAGCGGGCTTTCTCGTCTCCACCGAGCCGAACATCTTCGTCAACGACACGGCGCCAGCGTCGTACCCGTCAATCGTTTTGGGCTGGCATTTCGGAGAGATGTACGGCGGCTACACCGAAGCCAAACAGCTGGGGGAGATCGACGCCGTGCCCTCAGTGTTTTCGGTGAACGCTCCGCGCACGGGCTCGTACAACATCGCGTACGATCTGTGGCTCCACCCAACGGAAGCAAACCCGAGCGGTCCCGGCGGGGGGCTGGAGCTGATGATCTGGCTCACTTTCCGCAGCGCTTCGCCGATCGGTAGTCGCGTGGGCTGGGCCGAAATCGGCGACGACCAATGGGAAGTGTGGCGCGGCCTCGGCGGCGGCAGCACCTGGGACGTCGTCACCTTCCGCCACAGCGAGCACACCGATCGGCTCGACGTGGACCTAAGAGACTTCATCGACGCCGTCTCCGAACACACCGACGTGCAGCTGACCGACGACTGGTATC
The DNA here is from genome assembly GCA_965651905.1 of uncultured bacterium. Classification (GTDB taxonomy): domain Bacteria; phylum Myxococcota_A; class Polyangia; order Polyangiales; family Polyangiaceae; genus SZUA-265. Next base: position 18,063 of record CBFGUG010000024.1, read on the forward strand.
TGCTCAGCGTGCAAGCGGGCTTCGAAATTTGGGATCTGACGGGCGAAATGGCCACCGCCGAGTTCAGCGCACGGGTCGAGTGAGCCCAGTCGTGGGCTGCGCCGCACTGACGAACGCAGGCTTTGCCCTGCCCGCTCGGCTGTGAATACACTGCCATCGTGCAGCCCGAAAGCGCGCCAAACGGCGACTCGTTCGAAACGGATCAACTAGGCGATGTGCGCGCCGCCGTGCGCGCGATCATGCGCCGCTTCGACGCCGACTACTGGCGAGCGCAAGACGCCAACCGTAGCTTTCCCGAGGCGTTTTTTTCGACCATGGCGCAGGCCGGGTACTTCGGCACGTTGATCCCCGAGGCCCTCGGCGGCACCGACGCGGGGCCAGCGGTCGCGAGTGTCATCATCGAAGAGATCAATCGTGCAGGCGGCGACGCGGCCACCATCAACGCCCAGATGGCGATCTGCGGCACGCTGGTGCGCCACGGCAGTGAGCAACAGAAGGCAGCGTACTTGCCCGGCATCGCCGACGGCAGCTTGCGTTGCTTGAGTGTCGCGGCCACGGAAAACGACAGCGGCGCCGACATGAGTCAGCTGTCGAGCAGCGCACGTCCGGATGGCGAAGAATGGGTGCTCGACGCCAAGAAGATCTTCATCTCGATGGCGGAGCACACGCACCTGTTACTCTTGCTCGTGAACACCGACGCTGGCCCGACCGTATTTTTACTCGACACCCGCGAGTTGCAGAGCGGGATCGAGATTCATCCGCAGCAAATGATCGTCAACCGCATGACGACCACGCTGTTCATCGACGGCCTGCGGGTGCCTGACAGCTGCCGCGTGGGCGAAGTCGGTAAGGGGCTTGCGTGTTTGATGGGTGGGTTTGCTCCGCGCCGCATCTTCGCTTCTGCGGAGGCCATCGGCAACGCACGCTTCTTGCTCGACAAGAGCTTGGAACACGCCAAGACCCGCGAAACCTTCGACCGCGCGATCGGGCAAAACCAGGGCGTGCAATATCCGCTGGCGAACGCCTACGCGAAAGTCGAGGCCGCCGACTTGATGCGCTGGGATGCACTTCGGCTGCTGGCCGCGGGTGAAGAAGCGGGGCCGCGCTCGGCGCTCGCCAAGGTGCTGTCTTCCGAGGCCGCGTGGGAGACCGCGCGTGCGGCGATGACGACCTTTGGCGGCTGGGCGCTCGCCAGCGACATGCCCGTCGAACGCAAGTTGCGCGAGAGCACGGTGTTCGTCTTCAACAACATGCTGCTCAGTTACATTTCGCAGAAGGTGCTCGGCCTACCCAAAGCGTTCTGAGCGAGCGCCTGCCTCAGTCGGCGTGACTCAGGCGATCAGGAACGACATCAAGTAGTCGAGCGCAAATACACCAATCGCGCTCACGACCACGCTGGTGGTCACGCTGCGCCCGACGCCGGGCGCGCCGCCACTCGTGGACACGCCGTACTGACAGCTAGCCAAGCCGATCACGAAGCCGAACCCGATGCTCTTCGTCAGACCGTGCATCACGTCACCAAACGTCAGCTTGTCACCTGTCACGCCGTGAAAGAACGTCACGGTATCGACGTCGAGCACGACTTGCCCTACCACCGCTGAGCCAGTCAAAGCGAGCACGTCCGAAAAAACCGTCGACAAGAAAAACGTGATGATCATCGCCACGAAGCGCGGGACGAGCAGATAACTCAAAGGATCGATCGCCAACGCTCTGAGCGCGTCGATCTGCTCGGTTACCACCATCGTGCCGAGTTCGGCGGTGTTGTTGGCTCCGATACGCCCAGACAACATCAGCGCCGTGAGCAGCGGCCCGATCTCGCGCAGCGTCGAAAATCCCGCAGCCCAACCGAGCAACGCGCGAGCGTTGAAGCGGTTCACCAGCGGCGCTGCCTGAACGACCATGATGGCTCCGACGAAGAGCGCGGTGACGATCACGATCGGCAGCGAGTGCACTCCCATACGATACAGGTTGCGGATCAGCTCGCCCTTGTCGAAGTCGAGCCGCACGAGCCTGTAGAGCAACCGCCCCAACAGTACGCCCATTGCGCCAGTGGCCTGGGCGACGTCTAGAAACCCGCTGCCAGTGGCGGACGCAAGGCGGGCGAGAAGTGACTGCTGCATCCGACCCGTACTGTTTTGGGGGGAGCGGAGAAGGTCAAGGTTCTTGTGAGCTGAGCTTCCGTCGACCGCTCTCGTCGGGCGGCGTGCGCCGCGGCGGCACGGCGCCGAGCGGGGGCATCGGTGCCGGCCCCTTGCGCGGGATCTTGTACTGCTTTCTCGCGAAGATCGTGTTGGAGCGCAAGCCATTGGCCCGCTTGATGGCAGCCACGGTAGTGCCGTAACGCTTGGCCAAGCCGATGAGCGTCTCGCCCTTCTTCACCTTGTGCTGCACATAGTGCGTTGGCGGCGTGACCAAACGCAAGTCGATCAGGTGGCGATAGCAGCGCCGTGCGCTCTCCTCGGCGATGGGGTTGTAGAAGCGCACGTGCATGTGCGTCGCGTGGCCCGCAACGTGGCGAATCAAAGCTGGGCGCTTCCCCTTGGTACCGCGGAACAGATCGGACACCCACGCTGGGTCCTCGCCGACAGCCAGCGCGTGAGCCTCGAGCAGCGCCTGTACCGAGTGATCCATCAGGATGAAGTACACGTCGGTCTCCGTCACCAGCGCCCTGACGAGCGCCCACGTCCGCTCGACGTCCAGTGACGACGCGGTCGCGCGCGCATACCACTCGCTGCCATCCTTGTAGTAGTAGCCGAGGTCGACGTCGCGCCCCGACTGATGGCTGCGGTGCGGGCTCAAATGCCCTCCCCGCTTACCGCTGATGTGGCCGATGTGAAGCTGCGGCGAGTCGGGGAAACGTTCGACCACGAGCTCGACCGCAGCTCGGATGTAGTCCACCGTTTCGGCAGTGCCGTAGGCATGGCTGGGATCGACGACCACCCAGTTCGGGTCGTCGGGTAGCTGAACGCCGCCATACAGCGCACCCGCGTTGGGCTTTCCAATGCTCAGCGAGCCCGCTGCATCCGGGTCTTCCTTCAGCGCGGCGAGCAACTGCGCGTCAGACATTCCTGCCAAGGGATGTACGCGGGGTGGCGCCTGCGCGTCGGCGCGGGCGTCGGGCAGGTCGTCGTCGATGGGTTCCGAAGTCGGCGCCGCTGGATCGACGCCTGACCCGCGCTCATCCGCCCGTGTCGCGGAGTCCGAGGGCTCGGCCGCGCGCGACTGATTCACTTGGTGCGCAGCGTGATCCTGCGACTTCCAAGGCGCTTCGGGTCCCGTCGATGGCGAGTCGGGGGTCGTGGGGGACGCGGCACACGCCGCCAGCGCAATGAAGGCTGGCCATGCTTTGCTCAGGAGTCGAATGCGCGCGTTCTGCGACGTCTGAAGGCGCCATGCAAGTTTTCCTCGGCGAGCGGCCCCTCGAGTGCTCCTAACTGTCTGACACTGCACCCCTCACCGACTGACGGCTCGGACAGGCTCGAGGGAGCGCGAACGTCAACTCGAGCCGACTATCGCGCATCGAACGCATCTGACTGGGCTGCGGTCTCGAAATGGCTGCGGATGCACTTTCACTCACCTGAAAAATTCTTCGAGTCGCAATTTTCGCCGAAGGTCCCGACCACTACCCGGCGATTCGGAGATCAGTCTCGTTGGGCACAAACGCGCGAAAAAAGCCGACGTCGTAACTGGGCACCACTCGACAATTGAAATAGGCTGTGCCGCTCTCGCGCACCCACCCACGAGACCGACGACTGCTCCCCAAGTGGCCGCGTCGCGCGTGCTCATCCAGACATTTCACGTCCCCACGATTTCTCATGACTCAAACGCGACCCCATTGGCTGCTGGTCTTCTGCTTGGGCGCAGTGCTGGCATCGAGCTGTTACGAAGACCTCGAAGACGAAGACGAGTATCGCGAGCGGCTACGCAACGCCGTCAACGATCTGCCTCGCACCCCCAATATGCCCCCCCCGGGCGCTGGCGACGGCACGGGCGCCGACGATGCGACCACCACCGACGACTCGACGACAGCCGACGACTCGACGATGGATGATTCGACGATGGATGACTCGGCTGCCGACGATTCCACCATGGACGACACGGTCACCGACGACTCGGGTGGCGGCATGTTCGTACCGCCACCTGGTTGCGAGGACGTCCCGACCGCGATCTTCGGGGTCGAACTCAAGTGCGGCGGCATTGGATGTCACGGAACCCCCGACGTCGCGCCGCTGGCCGCTTCCGACCTCGGCAACATGACCGACGACCTGGTGACTCGCCTGCCCGCTTCCAATGGCACAGGGGTTTGCGCTGACTATCCGCTCGTCGACGTTGACGATCCCGACAACAGCTTGCTGATCACGAAGTTGAGTGAGAGCCCTCCCTGCGGCAGTCCGATGCCAGCGGGCGGCACGATCAGCGACGAAGAGCGCAACTGCATCATCGAATGGACGCGCGCGGTTGCCGCCGCCGCGCAGTGACGAAAAAAACCACCTGACTCGAGGAACGCAGCCCCCATGCGACCCAGCATCGATCCCAAGACCACGGTCACGCGCTCGCTCAGCGCGGCCCTCGCGGCAGCATTGCTGTCTCTCGTACCCAGTATCGCGCACGCTGAAGAAGTCGTCCTCACCGAGGAGGGTGAAGCGAGTGCGCCCGCAGACGCGACGATGGAAGCTGGCGTGATGGTTCGCCCGTTCACTGGGGCGAGGAGCCAACGAGTCACCAAAGCCGTCGTATCAGCCATGGAGTCTGCTGGATTAATCATGATCCCTGCCGGCTTCGAAGAAGGTGTGAAACTCGCGGACGCCCCGGAACCGTACGTAGAAGTGGCGCGCAAGAACCAAATCAAGGCGTACATTCACGGCCACGTGAAGATGAACAAGTCGTCGTGGCACCTGCAACTCCAAGTGCGCAACGGCGCAAACGGCGAGGTGATCGCAGAGCCCTTGATGAAGGCGGGCTGGCTCCCGGGTTTGCTGAAGAAGATCGACGCGGACTTGATGGGGGTCCTGGAGGGGCCGCTGGCTAAAACCTCCGTACCGGGTAAGTCGGGGGATGACGCCGCGGACGTCGAAGAAGTAACGCTCGTCGCAGAAGGGGACATGAACAGCATGTCCGATGGGCCGATCGAGCCCAAAGCCGCCCAAGAGGACGGGACCCGACCTCCGCCATCCCCCTTGGACGCGCACCTCGGCGTCGGCGTCGTCCAGCGCACGCTGCAGTACAACAAGGCCGTGGGCGATGTTTACGAACACGGTCTACAACCGCATCAGTTCACTGCGCCCTCCCTGAGACTGGGCCTGACCTGGTACCCCGGCGCACACGTTCTCGATGGTGTGCTCGCGCACACGGGCGTGATGTTCAACTTCTATCGGACAGTTGGCGGCTCCACTGCGGTCAACGCGGGGGGCACGTCCAACGATTTCACGACCAGCTTCACCGAGTTCAACATCGGGTTGCGTGGAAGAATCCCCTTTCGCACGGTCGAACTCGGACTCAACGGCGGTTGGGGGTTTCAGTCGCTGGTGCTAGACGGCGACAACCAGACCTTCGCGGGGCAGGAGCGCGGCGATCCGGGTGTCGTGCCCGACGCCGAGTACACCTACTTTCGCTTTGGGCCTGACGTCGGCTTCGAACTTGGGCTGCCAATCAACGTTGGTGCGTACTATCGAGTGATCAGCATCGCGGATGACGATGGCTACTTCTCGGAAAACCGTTGGTTTCCAGAAGCTGCGGGCATTGGGCTGGACGCTCAGTTGAGCGTCGGTGTCGAACTCACCGAAACGCTGTCCCTCGAGATCGGCGGCGAGGCCCGCTACTACGCCCTCGACGCCAACTCAGGCAGCGCCGACAGCAACATCGTCGAAGGCAACAACGCCCCTTTCCCAGGCGCGCCCGGGCTCTCAAACGCCGTGGCAGCAGGTGCCTCAGACACCTACTTCGGCGGGTTCATCAGTGGGCGCTACACGATGCCCGGCGTTGCCCGCTGAGCGGGCCATGCCGGGTGCGTGAGCGAGCCGAGCGGCTCAATCAGCCAGGTGCTCAATCAGCCAGGTGCTCAATCAGCCAGGTGCTCAATCAGCCAGATGCTCAGTCAGCCAGAGCGACGCGGCGAATGCGTTGTTCGGCGTCTTCCAGCTGAGTGCGCAAACGCGCGAGGCTGTCGAGCGCCTCGCTGGCTTCATTGGGAGCAATCTCCGCCACGTCGTCGGGCATGGCGTCGCGAGCGAGTAGCTCGAGACCAGCGAGCTTGTCCAGCAGCCGGGGACGCGGCAGCGGATTGTCTTGCTGCTGCGCGCCGCGAACCGCCGCGGCCTCTTTCTGCAGGCGGCGACGCGTCCAGCGCCCTGCCTCAGTCGCACGCAATAGACGGAACTGCTCGGGCTCGGGTAATCCGAGCAACACGCTGATGTGGCCGACCCCCGTGTGCGCGTATTGCGTCAACTCGGGAAATCGTCGCGACAACTCGAAGATCGCGACCGCGCGCCAAAGTGAAGAAGGGCTCATGCCCAGCCTGGGGTGCGCCGCCAACTTTCGAAACGAGCTGTTTTTCTTACCGCGAGCCCGCAGCAGGCGCTCGTCCGACTTGAATACCCGCTGGAACACGATCTGCCCCACCTCGAGCGCCGCTTGCAGCGAATGCAGCGTGCTCACGTTCTCCAAGGCCTGCGCGACGGCGTCGGCATCCGTGAGAGCCACGTCCGTTTGCGGCGGGTGCAAGTAATACACCCCAGAAACGATGCCACCCGATGTTTCAGCCAAACCTGTGCTGCGCTCTACTGCTTCTAACGGACCCATTGCCTTGCTCCTCTCGTGCCCAATTTTCCTAAGCGACTCCGCGGCCCGGTTCTCAGTCAGGCCAGCGTCGGCAGAGGTCGCAATGCAACGCTCATGCCCAACTGACTGAAGCCGTTTAACATACGGTTATTAAAAGAAGATCTGGACGTCTGTCGTTCAGAACCTTCGATCTACCTGTGCCAACCTGCGCCATTGCTAGCCAGAGTGATGCGTCACCCCGCTCGAACTACGTGCACACACTTGTGCCCGTATACGCGGCAAGGGAGCACAAAATGCTCAGGGACGCCGCGGGCAGTGAGGCGGGCGGCCGAACTCGTGAAGAGCGTCCGCATGCGAAACACTTCGGCGGCGACGAGGCCCGACCGTTTCAGCTCTGAGATTTTCACCTCAGCCCCGAAAGCAAACGGGCTCGCATCGCCCACCAAAGACGACACCATCGCCGCTCATCGAGCCAGCGACTGACTGCAGTGCCTCTGAGCCCAAGTCCAGACAATCAAACAGACTTTTGCTCTCGACCGCAGACGATGAACGGATTCGGAACAGCCACCGACGTGGTTCGTCGGCGACGGCACGCTTCTGGCACTCGGTTAAACAGACATGAACAAAGGTATTGCTGATCACTTTCTCCAAGAAATCACCCATCCGACACAGGAGGAAGGTGATGACCCCCGCGTCATCCTGGTGCGTTCCAACCGTAACTTGAAGCGCTTCATCACCGACGCGTTGAACGAGGTCGAGCACTTGGTTTCTCTAGTGCAGGGCTCGAAGTTACCTTGGCAAGAGATCTCCGAGCGCCTTGCTCGCTTGGCGCAGCTCGCAGAACGACACCGCCAATCCAAGGTGGACGTCGCAGCGATCCAGATCGCTACCTTGGCCAGGTCACTCGCCGAGCGTGATGAGTCCCAACTGGACCCGGGGTCATCCCTCGAGGCGAAGTTCACGGACTTCGTGACCTACCTGTCGACGATGCTGCTTCGGGTTTACATCGAAGGCAGCGACGAGAAGTGCACCTGGGAACTGGCCAGCGTGGAGATGCTGGTCGCCGAGTGTTACTCTCTGATTCCGAACGGCAGAGCTCAGTGGCTCAACTGAGTCCCATGCGCCGTCCAACACGCAGTCGGCTTCGGAACTAATCGACGAGTTCCAGGCGGGGCAGCGCTTCGATAACCCTTCCGCCAGACAGCCGCGCCCTCAGTGACATACACTGGAACCACCAACGCACGGGGGCGAGCGCATCACACGCGCCAGCGCCTGGACGAAGGCGCATTCAAAGACTCGACCGCAGCGCCAGAGTCGGGGTACTCTCGCGCCATGATTCATTGTCCGAGGTGCGGTACGGCGAACGCTCCGTCGAACCAGAACTGTATCGGCTGCGGAAGCGGCCTCCAGCCGGGTTATGGGGCGCCACCTGGCGCAGGCGCGCCACCTCCTGGAGCGCCAGGTCAATACGGTGCTGGCCATTCACCACAGGCTGGCCATTCACCACAGGCTGGCCATTCACCACAGGCAGGTCATGCACCGCAGGGTGGTCAGCCGGGACCCGCACCGCAGGGCGGCGCCCCCGGACACTACGGCGCACCTGCAGGGTATGGAGGGCCTCCGGGCGGGCAATCAGCTCAGCCCCCCCACGCAGCTCCTCCTGGGGGACCGCCTGCGTCACCACCGCAGTCCAATTACTCCGCACCCAGCGCGAGCCCGGCGGATCGCCCCAGCAGCACTGGCGCCGGGAAGTTGGCGGGTGTGCTCGTGTCCTACGACGGCAACGAACAAGGGGAAATGTGGCCACTACGTACGGGGCAACTTCGCGTGGGCCGCAAGGGCGCGGCAGATGGTTTGGCCATCTCCATCGATCACCCCACGGTCTCCTCCAACCACGCCGTGCTCAAGATCGATCCAGATGCCCTGATGTTTCAGCTGGAAGACAGCCAATCCGCCAACGGCACGCTGCTCAACGGCAAGTCGATCGCGGGCCAAGGCGCGCGCGAGATCCGCGATGGCGACAAGGTCAGGTTTGGCGCCTTCAACTTGGTCGTCAAGCTATTCAGCCCGTGAGGGCCGCGGCCGCGGCCAGCGCTGCGCGCGAATTGTTGCGATCTAGGTCACAGCAAGTCTGCGGCCGACGCAAAACATGAGCCCCGCAGGACCTACCGCGAAACGGTGGTGGGCGAGTGCAGGTCTGCGGCTTGGCGATTGTCGTACGCTCATCTAAGCTTCAAGCAGTGTCGGATACGGAGCCCATCAACTGGAACCTGCTGTACCAGCAGTACAGCGGAGCGGAATCCCGGCGCGCGGAACAAGAGCGGCGCCTCGCCGAAGAGCGCGCGGCACTGGAAGACTTCGAAGCGTGGAGTCGACGCTCCACTACCCAACTGATGAGCGACTTGTGTCGCGTCGCGGAGGAGCGTTCGCGGGCGTTTCTGGAGCGCACGGGGCACACCCTCGACGTCGAGTTTCCGAGTGGTCCGCCGATCAGCGTGCCCGAAGGCGGTCCAGAGATTCGGTTCTTGTGCCTGAAACTCGAGCACGCGCGCGTCCACGTTTACTCGAGCCACACCCCTGGAGGACTGATCCACGTTCACCTATTGCCTAGTCGTCAGGACAGCCTGACGCACAACCAGCGACTGCTCAGTGAGCCAGGTGCATTCTTGGTGCGGCAGAGTGACGACAGTTACGAACTACGACATCTGTCTGGCGATGCTGAAGGCGCACCAGGCACGCCCATGAGCATAGACTCGCTGGTCTTCAAAGCGTTCCGGCTGCTGGTACACTGGGCAGAAGCGCTGCCCCCTACGTCGACGCGTTGATGGCGCCCTCAATCTGTCGCGTCCGCCCCAGCAGCATCCGGCCCGGGTACGAAGGCGGGTTCGTCCAACCTCAGTAGCTGAAGATTCGCCAGCACCACGCGGTCCGCTGGTTTGGATTCGGCCACGATGCTGCGCAGCTCCTGATAATAGGCGATGTGCAGCTCACGCAAGCGCTGCCAGTCTTCTTCGGAGACCGTAAACAGGTTGTAGGAGAACAAGTCGACGCTGTTGGGCTCGAGCTGCGGCAAGCGCGTCTGCCCGACGCTTGCCCAATGCTGTTTCAGCGCGAGTCCTGCACTCGGGTTCGCGCGAGTGTCCACGGTGAGCACGCGACCCACGGCCCAGCGCCTTTGCCTGCGCACGATCAGCCCCGAGTTCGCCAGCGCCGCCAGACACTCTTGCTCGAGTCGTAGGTCGATGCCCAAACGCGACGCGACCCAGCCGTCCACGTGTTGCGGCAATCGCCGATACTCCGCGAGTTCGAGCACGCGCAGTACCGCATGACTCCACGGTAATCCGTAGGCCACCTGACGCTGCGCCTCGAGTACTCGCCAGGCGCGTTCGCAGGCAGGCAGACTCTTCGGCTCCACGAACATGGCCACGAAGTCGAGCAGCCGTGACGACGACGCGTCCACCAGTTTGAGCAGCTCTGGCAGGCGTGGTTCAGCTTGGGCGCGCAGCCAGCGTGAGACGCTGACTCGGTTGCTGCCCACGCGACGCGCAAGTTCGACGTGGGTCATGCCGCCACGCAGCTCGTCGAGCATGCTCGCGACCACCTCGGGCCGCGTGACATCTCCTTTCAACCACTGAGGCGAACTCCCCAAGAAGCTCCGCAGCCGCTGGGCCAGAGGTACTTTCGCACGCTGAGCAACCCGAAAGAACGTGGCCGCCGTCGGCCAGCGACGCCCGGACTCCCAGGTGTACAGAACGTTGCACTTGTACCCGAGGTGCCGACTGAAGGCGGTTTGCGAGCGTTTGCCTCGCAGTGCGCGAATCAGCTGCGAAGCAAGGGTTTCGTGATCCATCTATGACAGCATCGTACGCGGACGCCCCGCGTGGTGCCATGAAATGTTCGATGCTGTACTCGACCAGCTTGGTTTCATCGGGCATATCAGTCGTCATGCTGCGGGCGCGCTGGGTTTGGCTTGTGCTGGGAGCGGCGGTAATCGGCTGCGCCAGCGACGACGCTTCGGATGGTGCGGGTATCGACTACGGGGGACAGACTGGCTCTCTCTTGCCCCCAGGTCAGTGCCAGGTGCCGGCCGCGCATCGCGGTGAGCTGGTCGTGGCAGAGGGCACTGTTGCCTTCGTCGCCCATGCGGGTTCGGAAAGCACACTACAGGCCACGCTCGTCGACGAGAGCGGTCGCTCGATCGATCTCGATTTCGACCCTCTCGAAAGCGGCACGGCAAGCGCTGCCACCAGTGACGAGGTGCTCACCCCTGGCACGTATCAAGTAGATTACGTGTGCCAGAGTGACGAAGGAAGCCACGAGCTGAGCGTGGACCTGCGGGTCGAGCCAGCGGCCCCACTGCCCATCGAGCTGGGAGAGCTGAGCTTCGAGTCAGGATCCGCTCCCGACTGCCGAAGAGACGACGTCTTGGAGATGGAACTCTCCCTGAGCGACGAGAGTCGTGCTTTCTCGCAGTTGCTCGAAATCTGGGTGAGCGTGGAGGAGCAGCGTCCGTTCGTCGTGGCGCACTACGGCACGCTTTCTGCCGACGACGCGACGTCCATCTTGCGAATAGCACGCTGCGTTCGGGAAAATGACGTGGAATGCATCCCGGCTCGTGCGGTCGACGTGGTGTTCTCGGCGACCATTGCGGGAGAAGCGATGGCTACGCAGCCAGTAGCGCTCACGCTCGATGCCACATGCACCGTTGCCGAACCAGCGGAGCGGGAGCTGAGTTGCTCCTCCGAGGCAACGCCCATGGCGCCCAATCGTTGGGTCATTTGGTTTGGGTTGGGCTTGGCCGTCGCCATGCGTCGCGTGCGACGCGAGATTCGTCGATAACCCGCAGCACAGTGCGAGGCGACCTCACGACGCGGGTTCGGCTCGCAGCTTGCGCGTAAAGTCGCTAGGCCGTTCGAAACTGAGGCGCCCCAGCTTCGCCGCACGCAGTTCGACGAGCAGCAGCTCCGACACCTTGAGCAGATCCGCCCCCACTCCGCGGGTCAGGCAGCCGCGCTTGTGCGCGATCTGCTCGAGCAAGGCGTCGTCGGTGTCGGCGAGGCGCTCCAAACGGTAACGCCTGCGTAGTGCTTCGGGGTGAGCCTCGCGCAGCCAGCTGACCGCGAACCGCGCGACATCGAGAGCGTCGTACGCAGTTTCGCGAATCGCCCCCGAGCAAGCCAAGCGGTGGGCGCCGCGCTGGTCATCGAGCTTCGGCCACAACACGCCGGGAGTGTCCACGAGCGCCAATCCGCCTGGCACATCGATGCGCTGCTCGGCGCGGGTGACCGCTGGTTGATCCCTCACCGCGGCCTTGCGCTTGCCCACCAGCAAGTTGAAAATCGTCGACTTTCCGACGTTCGGAATGCCCGCGATCATCACTCGCACGGGAAAGCCTGGCGTGCCGCGCTTCGGTACCAGCTGGCGGCAGGCCTGAACGATCTTTTTGGCATTACGCGGCTCAGTCGCCACGAGCGCCAGCACTCTGATGCGGTCACCCGCGAGCTCCTTCATCCACTCGTCCGTCACTGACGGATCGGCGAGATCTGCCTTGGTCAAAACGCGCAAGCACGGCAGATCGCCACACCATTTGGACAACATCGGGTTCTGGCTCGAACGTGGCAACCGGGCGTCCAGCACTTCGAGCACCATGTCGGACTTGGCTGCGCGCTGCTTGAGCTGGCGCCTCGCCTTGTTCATGTGTCCGGGAAACCAGTTGATGCTCATGACGGGCCCTTTTGCCCTTTGTGGCGCGCGACGTCAAAGACGCAAAGCGGGCAACGCAATTTGGCGAGTCAATCCCGCGTGTGGGAGATAGGATACGCGCATGACGGATTCGGAGAAAAAGCCGCTACTGCCTCTGCTCTCCAGCGTGCTGGCGGAACACGTACGTGAATTCAGCGAACAGGCGCGCAACGAGTTGGGTTCGGGTCTTGCTCAACTTCGACAGGAACTGGGCGCACGTCACTTCGATGAGCGCCTGAAGGAGTTCGCCACCGAGGCTCGGCAGCAGTTCCGCGAAGGCGTCGACCAGTTTCGGCGGGAGCTCGAGCGAGATCTGGAGGAACTACGAGCACGTCGTCACAGCGAGACAGCGGAAGCGCCCGTCGAAAGTGAACAGTCGACATCCGACGAAACTTCGAGCGCCCCTGCAGCTGACGACGCTGAAACGAAACCGATGCCGCGCGTCAGGGTCGTCGATCCGCGGAACGACGAGTGAGTCTCGACGCGGGCGAAGCCGATCTTGCTGCCCCGGGGTCCACAGCATGCGATGGGTCCTCGAGACCAACGCCGCTGATGTCGAAGCTGACGCTCAACAAGGCGTACCGAACGCGCGCTCGATCTGACCGAAGGGATCGAACAGATACTTCAACATGGTGCGCACGGCGGGCTGCGAGACGCGTGAGGCAGCGGAGTAGCCCAAAAAGCGCGCTTCTCCGAGCAACGCGCCCGACACCGGAGTGAACCACAAGTCCAAACCACTCGGCCTGACCCCGTTCGCCTCGTAACCGTACTCCCACAGCGTCGAGCCAGCTGTGACGATGGCCAGAGCCGCCAGCGGTCCGTGGCCGCACCTACGCGGACGATAGTAGAGCTCCGAGCCAAACAGCGGATGCCCCACGGCGTTAATCCACCACCGATCTCCATCCCACTCGAACGCTTTGCGGCTAGCGTCCCACTTCGGCGGGCGAGTAAACGCTTCGGAGTAACGATCGCCGATCACCCCGAGATCCGTCTCTGCAAAGGGGTTCGGCCACAGCCAGGCTTCACTGGCGCGCATGGTCGTCATCAGTGCGACGGAATGCCAAATCGGAACGGGCCAGTTGGGTGGCTGGGGCAGCTGCAACTCCGCACTCTGCAGGCGCAACCCCGTCGCGGCGGTTGAAGGCTCCAGGCTAGCCGCTGCAGCAAGCTCCGCGCGAGCGTGGGGAGCATTCGTGGGCTCTGCCCAACCCGAAAAGACCAAGCCCAAGACGCAGCAGCCCGCAACTCCGCCTATAAACATGGGCCTAGCCGCACCCCTGGGCCTTCCACCCCTCCCGAGCCTACGCACCAGGGGCGTCCCCCGAGGCTGAAGGTTGCTCCAGACGCGCCAGGAAGTCACACGCGCGACGCCAATCTGCCGAGTCATCGAGCTGCACGGGGCCGGGCAACGACGTGAAGGGAGCGAGCGCCAGCGCCCGCGACGCAGCAACTTTGATCCAACCAGCTCGCCGCAAGCCGTGTATCAGGTGAAGCGCCTTGATGCCGTCGAACCAATCGTGAACCCGCCTCGACAAGTCGGGTTGACTCGTGGTTTCGGACGACAGCACGGCGAAGCGGTCGAAACAACCCATGGCCCGAAGTTCACCCAGCGCAATCTGGCGCGAGTCGAACCTGGCGACCGCTTCTTGCAAGTCGCGAACGTCGAGCGTGTGCGTGAACCGTTCCATTTGCTCTAGCCACGCCTTCAGGATGGCGTAACACTCGGGGTTGTCGAGGAATACGTCAGGGTCGTCGAGCGCTCGAGCAACTGCGGCGCCCGTGCCAACGGGCGCGCGATCTGATCGACGTGAAGTGATACGGACTGGCGCGCCCTGCAAGCGGTGGACGGGAGCCACTTTGCACACCTTCTGTAGCAGATGAAAGTCCTCTGCCGCGTTGCGCTTGGGAAAGCCACGCACGATCGCAAGAGTGCGTGCGTGGACTGCCATACAGCTACCGATCGCGTGCCAAGCATAACGCGAGCCCGCCCACCTCAACCCGAGTACGTGGTAACGCAGCCAAGCTTCGTGCTTGAGCGTCGCGACGTAGGTCAGTTCGTCGTTCCCCCGAACGTGGCTGAAAGGAAAGACTGCGGCCCCTTCCGCTTCGGGAAGCGGTTGTGTGAAGTAGTCGAGCGGTGGCGTGGCGTCCGCGTCCAGTTGAAATATCCATGGCGTGAGCACGCGGCGCTGACTCCACAACGCGAGCGCGACATCGTTGCCAATCTTACGCGCCAAGCCCACTCCGTGCTCGCGTGCGAGCCTGTATCCAGCAGCCCGACGATCGACGAGGATCACGTCGAGTTCCGCCAAAGTCCCCGCAAACAGCGGCGGAGTATTTGCGTCGTCTCTCACCAGGCGGGTCCAGTTCTCGCAGGTGGCGCGGAACCCGCTCAGAAAGCGCTCGCCCCACTCGACGTCGGCCGCGCTGGCGTCGCGTGGGGCATTGGCCACGACGATCGTCAGCACGCGCCCCGCGGAGGATGCCGACGCTGCTACGCACAGGCCGTCCAGAAACGTGAGCTCTTCGCGATAGGCTGGGACGACGACGGCACTTTGCCATACGCGCAGGTCACCAAAATGCCGATTCAGATGTTCCACCCCTTCAGGTGAACGCAGGCTCGCTGCCTCAGGCTCGGCGTACCGCGCCAAGTACTTGCCGATCGCTGCGTCGCTCATCTTCGATCGCCCCGCGGCGGACCTAGTGTACTGCGGCGCGCAGTGGCAACGCGGCAACAATTTCCGCTTCGCGCTCGAACAACTGCGTCGCTCGCGCGGCAATCTGCTGCTCACTGAAGTAGTGCCGAGCCAACCTGAAAAACAACGCGTGATGCCGCGCCTCGGCTCGCGTCACTTCCAGGTAGGTATCACGTAGGGGGCCTGGATCGAGTACGTCCGTGACCATCTTCAAGCGCTCGCAGCCCCGCGCCTCGACGATGCCGGGGATGATCAAACGATCGAGAAACAACTCGTCAGGGTCTCGTCCCTTGATCAGCTTGCGCAGTTCACCGACGTAAACGTCCCGTTCGTCGTTCGGGAGTACCAACCCCCGCTCAGCGACCACACGGTACATGATGTGAAAGTGTTCCAGCTCCTCACGCGAAAACGCGATCAGATCGTCGAGGATCAGTGCTCGATCGGGATACTTGGCGACGAGACTCATGCCCATCGCGCTCGCTTTTCGCTCACACAGCGTGTGATCCAGAATGAACGAGTCGAAGTCCGCCATCACGACGTCGAGCCACTGGGGTGGCGTTTTGGAGCGTAGGTCCAGCACGGCAGCGTGTTTACCCTCATGTTTGGCGAGTGGCAATCACCGCACCTCGCCGCGATCGGGAGTCCGGGGTGAACGTCAAGCTCCAAGCAACGTCACGATCACCGTGCGCTGATGTGGCCGAGCACGATGTTCCCAGAGATAGACCCCTTGCCAGGTGCCGAGCCCCAAGCGGCCGCCGACGATGGGAATCGATTCCGACGTGCGTGTGAGCACTGTGCGTGCGTGCGCGGGCATGTCGTCGGGGCCCTCGTCGTCGTGCTCCCAACGCCGACTCTCGGGCGCCAGTTCACTCATCCAGGCCTCCAGATCTCTCAACACCGCCGGATCCGCGTTCTCCTGAATCGTGAGACTGGCCGACGTATGTTTCACGAATACGTTGCACAGACCATCTCGAATGCCGCTGTCTTGCACGATCCGTTGCAGCTGCAGCGTGATGTTGATGAAGCCCTTGCCGCTCGTCCCGACGTGTAGTTGTTGATGTGCCATTTTCCAGGTTTGTGCCCGTCGAGTTGAAGGGGTAGACCGAGCGCTTAGTGAAGGTCCAGTCCGCTCGTCAACTCATCGACGCCACGGGGCGCGCCACGCGCAGTTTTTTCTCGCGGGGTCCCATTCGTCGAGTCACGGGCGACCTGTTCGACAAGCTGATCGAACACCAGAGCTTGCAACTGGCGAGCGCCATGGCCTTCGACATGTTCCTCGCCCTGGTGCCGCTCTTGGCACTGGCTGGTTGGGTCGTATCCTTGGTCCTACAGGACGACACGGCGACGATGCGCAATCTGTCGGCGTTACTGAACCTCGCCCCCACCGACGTGCAACGCGTGATCAACCAACACGCCGAGCGCTTCAGCGGCAAAGCCATCGCACCGTTGGCTTTGGTGGGAGGCATCTGGCTGGGATCAGGCGCGTTCGACACGGTGATGTCGGCGTTCGAACGCACGGGGCCTTCGGATCCGCGTCCGTGGTGGGTGAGGCGCGGCATCGCGATCCTTTGCGTGCCGTGTTTTCTGGGTTCACTCGGCTCGGCCGCCTGGGTGTCGTTGCGTGCGACGGGTAGTCCCCTGCTTCACAGCGACGTCGTGCGAGGCGTCATCGATGCGTCCGAGGTACGCATCGACACCGCACAGACGATCGGGTTCGTGGTGAGCAGTGTCACCATCACGCTGCTCGTTGCCGCGTTCTTTCGCATTGCCGTGCGACGAGACATGCCGCGGCGCCGCGTCTGGCCAGGCACCGTGCTCACGTTGAGCATCGGCTCCACCGCGTCATACGGCTTCGCAACATACGCTGGGCGGTTAGCCCAATACGCCGTGTACTACGGCAGTCTGGCCGCGGTCGCCGTGCTTCTAGCTTGGCTTTGGATCTGCAGCCTGGCGTTACTCTTGGGCGCTGAGCTGAACGTCTACTTGGAGGAGCAAATCGCGGTCGAATCGCGGCGCTCCGTGTCGCTCTCGCCCGACACCGCGCCAATCACACAACGCTCACCGACGCTCGTGCCCGAGCGTGTAACGCCTCGATCGACCGTGAATACCGCGACCGAAACATCGCCCCTGTCAGCTCACGGCTCGTCGTCCGACATCGAGTCGAAGGTTGCTACGCACAGCCCCCAGCCCTCGGGAAAGCCGCCGACCGCCTGACACATGCCCGCGCCACAGGTTTCGGTACCGAACTGGCACAACCTCAAGCAAGTCTGCTGCGCTCGAGAGCAGAAGTAACCTGCAGCACACGGACAGGACTCACCTTCCACCCCATCGCCCGGCTCGACGCACGCCTTGGCTCCACCGACGCCGACGGCGGTACATGCCTGGCCACTAGGACACGAGCACTCCTCCCCCACAGGACACGGAAACTGTTGCATCAAGTCGCACTGCTGCGACTGTGCGCACACGGGGACCACCAATTCGGAGGTCTCGTCGAGCCCTGGCGCGCGCAGCGGGCGCTGAGTGCAGTACGTGCCCGACGCGCACGAGTCAGCCCCCTCACAGCAGTAGGGAAGGCACTGACCAGCCCCTGGCTTGCCCACACAGCCGAGCCCGGGGGCGCAATCCCGCGCGGAAGAGCAAGCATCCCCCGCTTCCCCCGCCCCCGCGGGAGCACAGGAGCTGCTCAAACCGTCACCACTGGGCGAGAGCTGACACGACAATCCGGCCGCTTCCGCGGGGGACTCGGGCGCCTCCGGCCCCGCGTCGACCTCCACGACGTCCAGAGCGGTGGCAGCGTCGGGTGAGTCTTCCAACCCTGCGTCGCTGCTCTCGGAACCTCCGCTCGCCACGCTCTCGTCGTCCGTCGCTGCAGCATCATCTGCGGTCATGCCGTCGTCGGCGTGGTCGTCACTGGTCGCGTCATCGCTGGCGCCGTCGTCACGGGGTGGTTCATCGGAGGCGTTGTCGCCAGTTTCGTCCGAATCATCATCCGGATCGGGCGCACTGCCTGCGTCCGCCACGTCATCGCTTTCGGAACCCGGCAACGCGGCGCTCCCGGCTTCATCGCGAGTCTCTGCCTCACCAGCAGTGGCCAGGTCCTGCGCCCCCGCGTCGGTCGGACTGAGCGCAACACGTCCGCTCACCTCGGTCTCCGCCCCCTGGTCAGGGTTCTGCGCGGGGATCAAAATCGACGAGTTGTTCGGTTCGAGCGGAGCGACTTCCAACTCACCTTCCGCCTCGCACGCCAGCGGATTGTCGGGAACGCACAGGCCTGGGCAGAGTTGCGTTGGCGCGGCGTCTGGCTCGGGCGGCGCAGCCGCACTCGATGCGTCGCGGTCCCCTCCCACGATTTCGCGCATCGCGATTTCCGCCGACTCTCCAGCGTCCACGCAGTTGGGGCCGCCCGCGCACGAGTCGGCTTCGGCCGGGCTCTGCGTCACGCAGCCACTGAACGTTACCAGGGCTACCGCCAGCGCAGCGCCCCAACCAGATGTAGGGATCTTTGCGAGCATGTAAGGAACTAAGACTGGTTAAGAAAACTAAATAAGAGCGGACATCTCAGGTGTAGCACCCGATCCACGACGCGTCTCGTTTCTGTGTCACCACGAGGCCGCGCGGGTTGAGCAAACGTCAAGACGTTCACATTGGCTAAACCCCGACCGTGTGGCCGTCCGACCCGTGCTCAGCACCCGTCGTCGACGCGATTCGGCCGGGTTTCGCGCAGCGCTCTGATCGCCGAACCAGCGGCAACCTGCTCGTCACGCCCCCCTCGGACTCGCGACCGCGAGTCGCTCAGCGCGCGCTCACGTTGCCCACGACCTGATTCTTCTCCTGGTCGTATGCGCGCACGGTCAGTAACGCCGCGCCTGGAGGTACGAGAGTGCTCAGATCGACACTGAACTCTTCCTGCGCCTCGTCGAACACCCCATCCAAGGGGGCGGCAGGTACCCATTCATCCGTACCAGCCACGGCAACCTCAATCCGAGCGATTGGGCCGACACCATCCACGGCCGTACCAGTGACGGTACGACCTGTCACTTTGAGGCCCGTGAGCTGCGGTGGTGTGTTGTCGATCAACACGACATGGCTCTGCAGTTCATGGGAATGGACTGCGCCTGGCGGGTTGGCGAGCGAGTCGTTGGCGATGACGCTCACGCGGTATCGTCCTTCGGGCAGGTCCGCTGTCTTCCACGAGTAGCTGGTCTTGGTGAGCTTTTCGCGTGGCTCGAG
Organism: uncultured bacterium; assembly: GCA_965651905.1. Classification (GTDB taxonomy): domain Bacteria; phylum Myxococcota_A; class Polyangia; order Polyangiales; family Polyangiaceae; genus SZUA-265. Next base: position 37,508 of record CBFGUG010000024.1, read on the forward strand.
GATATCGAACCATTCCGACGTCCCCTCTTGGCGGTACTTGAGCCAGTAACGCAGCTCGTCTTTGTCGGGGTTGTCGACCTTCCACTTGATCTCGACCTCGTCGTCGGGACTGCCAGTCAGCGGCCCCCCAGAAGCGACCAGCTTGTCGTCGGGGGACGACAGCGCCTTGGAGGCGGTGTTCTCGAACTCGACGGACGTGATCATGGCGCGCAGATTGTCCGTCACGAACGGGATTTCGACTTCACTGAGCACGGCGTTCGGATCGCGGCTGAAACGCGCACGCACCTGAAAGAATCGCGCCGCGGGGCTCTTGATGTCACCTGCCTGGAGCAAGGGCTGGCTCCAATCGCTCCAGGTGTCGTCGGGCTCTTCGGAGTTACCCGTACGCGTCGAGAGCTCGAGCTGCCCGTCTGCACGCCAGTCGAGTCGCCCGAAGTGAGCCCTCAAGCCCGCATCAATCACCGCGCTGGTCCACATCGCGTCGGTGCCGACGCCGCGCACTGGTCGAACCACGAGCGGATCCGATGCGAATACGATGCGCTCTTGCCCTGCGAGGAGCAGCGCAGTCACCTGACGTTCCTCTACGTCAGCAACGAGCACCGAGTTGCGATTGCCGTCGACCGTGTAGAGCTTCCCCTCAGCCCCAGTGCCGACGTACGGGTTGCCTTCGGCGTCGAGTGAGAGACTGGTGTAGTGCTCCGACGAATCATCCAAGAGTTGTTCTGGCGCACCGTTCTTGTCGAAGCGAAACAACGTGCCTTTGCCTTTTGGCGCGCTGCGCGAAGGACTGCTCGGCTTGGCTTCGTCGCCGTCGTCGGGTTTGTCGGGCAACGCGCGTTTTGTCTTCAGTTCGTTGGCGATGGCAAAAACATCACCCGATTTGCCGACGGCAATGGCGCGGACCTCGGTGCGCCCGAAGTCGTGAAGCACGCTGGCGCGACCCGGCCCCGTAATCTCGTATAGCTTGGCTTTGTCGCCGCCACCTGCGTAGACCTTGCCGTTGCCCACCGCCACGCTGACCAGGTGCTCTTCTTCTGAATCGAAGTAAACCTGAGCCTTCTTGTCGCGCGTGACGCGGAAGAGTTTTCCTTCGGCGCCGCTAGCAGCATAGAGCACCTGGTTCTGTGCGTCGTATGCCAGCTCCATGATGTGCGCGGCTTCTTTGATGTCCAGCCACTCGCTGAGCTTGCCAGCCTTGTACTCGTAGAGCTTCCCGCCAGGCAGCGCGCTGACGATGATGCTGCCGCCCCAAGCTTCCGCGATCGAGGTGATGGCCAAAGCCTCCACCTTGGCAACCTCCTTGACGGCTCCACCCGAGTACTCGAGCAAACGACCGTCGTTGCCCGAGCCGATCAGAACACTGCCCGATCGGGTTTTCAACACGGACCACGCGGTGGTCGCGTCGGGAACCGCCACACTGCCCAAGCTGAATCCCGCCCGAACACGCCCGACCGAATCGATCGCAACGCCTTCCAGTTCTCCCGAGGAGAAATCGGATCCACTGCGAAGCGCAACTCGCCGCGTGCCGACGGCCTGCGCCTCAGGAGTGACGGACCACGCGCCAACCAAGGCACAAACGAACGAGATTCCGAGAAGTATTTGCTTCATTTTCTGTTTGGGATGGATGCTGCGGTTCGCGGCATCCAGGTGAAGGCCAGTGAATTGTCGCACCTGGTCTGATGATCGTGAGAAGTGGAAGTCCGGGTCGGAGAGACTGACGAGTGAGGCCATGCGTTCATTCGACGACCGACTTCACGTCGATGACGAACTTGTCGTCGCCAGTCATGAACGCGGGCAGGTCGACGACTTGGTGAGTCTCAGAGGTAAACTCTCTCGGGCCGAGGCTGGTCGACTGCGGGCTGATCATGTCCAAAGCGGCGACAGGTAGGTTGCCAGCGACTTGCCCTTTGTGAGCAACGCCAGGACCAGTGGAATAGGAGAATACGACAGAGCGTGGTTCGTAAATGGGGTCGCGCAGAGCATTGACCAAGTCACCCAAGTTTTCTGGTGGCGCCTTCTCCTTCTTCACACGATAGCCAGGGGTGACGTCGATCTTCAACTTTTGACCAGCCAAGTGTCGCGGCAGTCGTAGCTTGATCGTGCGCCGTACTTCGGGACCTGCGTACGTCTGAAACGTCAAACGGACCCGCACGGGTTCGCCTGGCTCGACTTCTGGATCCAACACCTCGACCCCGCGCAGCCGATACATGTCGCGCGTGTAGCTGATTCGGATGTCGACCTCGATACGCTCGACGAAGGTCGGCTCCCACGGGTTGCTGAGCAGGGCTGCCACCGCACCGACGAGATTGGAGCGGGACAGCGTGCGGACCTCGGGGGTTCCCCCGACCGCAACACCGAAGTCGTCTACTTCCAGTTCCCCGTGGTCTTTGATTCGAAGCGTGCTCTTCATCGACCACGTGACGTCTTGCTTCTCACTGGCCGTGGCTTGCAGCGCGCTGCCGACGGCCAGCGCCACAAACGAGGGCGCCATGAACTTCTCGTGCGCGGTCTCGAAGTTCCAATCCGTGTAGGGTGCGCCTTCCGCGCCGTGGATCCGGACGCGCACGGGTATCACGGGCGCCTGCGCGCTGTGGGATACCACGATCGACGCTTGACGGTCGTTGACCAGAGCTCCGACAGGGCGTGCAGGCATACCGATCTTGAACGAACGCGCCTGACTCGCGAGGAACCACAATACTCGTGCAGTGCTCGTCGGAAGCGCAGTTTGACCCGCGTTCATCATCGGGTGACCGAAGCCAGACACCAGGTCGCCCTCGACGCGAGTCACGGTGCCGAGGCCCATCGCGCTGACGTCACCACGCACCATCTGCACGCCGACTGCGCCGCCGTCGACGTAACGCGTGGGGGCGTTGGCGTCGACCCCAGCGCCCGCACCGCCTGCCTGCATCGCGTCGAGATGAAGCGGTGAGAGCAGTTCGGCAGCCGCGGCCACCGCGTCTTCGGTCATGCCACCGAACAACAGCGGCGTGCTGGCACGCTGAATAGGCATGTTGGTGTCGGTCGCTGGGGCGACGCGACGCTGGATCTGATCGCGATGTCGCTGCAAGTCGTAATCGAGCAGATCACCCGCGTAGCGGTTGCCGTCGAGCTGAGGGCGATTACCCAGCGCTGCCTGCTTGGCCACGGGCTTGGCATTCGAGAACAGCGGCCAGCCATACAAGACCTTCGGCACGGGGCGTTCGAGGTCTTCGATCATGCTGCTGATGGGCGTGACGCCCGCAACAGGCTCGGCGCCAAACGACCACCCGTACGCGTAGGCTCCCGCCATCTTGCCGTCGAAGTAGATGGGACTACCGCTCATACCCGCCACGACTTTGGCCACTTGCAGGCGCGGGTGGTCGGTCTTGACCAGGATCAAATCTTGGTGCGGGCGGAAGTTGCGTAGGACATCGATCACCTCGACGTCGAACTTGGCGGGTTCCGTGCCCTCGAACACAGTCAGGCCGTAGCCCTTCATGCCCGGCTTCAACTCATCGACACTGATCACGTCGGGCCTGGCGGTCGTCCCCTCCGCCGCGGTCACCAATGAAAGAGGAAAGGTTGCGAGCAAGCCCAAGGCGATGGCCAAGGGGATCAGGTGTCGGATGTGCACGGGAGGCCAGTCTAACACTCGCCGCCGGATCGCCTAGCCCCCAATTGCTGAGCGGCGTTGCAATCCGCACGCCGTCTACCGACTAGACCCAAGCATGTCGCGAGGCCAGGTGTAGGACAAAGCAGTTGCCGGGAAGTCATCGGGCAGCGACAGTGTGTGGGTCCGCCGTCCGTCACGCCGAGCCATGTAATGACCGCCGACCTCGTACTCGCTGCCGTGTTGGTCACGTCGCTGGCAACACTGGTGACGACCCACTGCGCTCTGGCCTTCGGGCTGATACGACGCGACGATCTCCAACGCCGAGGTTGGTTGTCGTTGCTCCCGCCGACGGCGTTGCTGGCGCCATACTGGGGGTACCGAGCCGGGTTGCGAGTCCGCTCGTTGCTCTGGACGGGGAGCTTGATCGTTTACCTCGTCGCGTTGTTGCTCGCGCTCTTCGATGGCTCCCCCGCAGAGCTGAGCATTGGTCCGATCGTCTTTCCGCATCGCTGCGCCATTGGCTAGCATGGCAGCAGACACGCCCATCATGCTCGGTGGCTGGGTTTGCGCCCGCCGATCTCGGCGCCTGGGGGCGCTTGCGTTGCTCGAAGCCACCCGCCGCGCGGGACCCGTTCGTTTGGGCCCCCGCAGCGGAAACGGGCTCAGGCGCCGAGATGCTGCCCCCGACAGCTGCAGGTTCGTCGCGCTTGGGCTGAACGATTGAGCACACCTGACGGCGCGTGAGCGACAACGCTGCGTGAGTCAACACGACGGCTCCGCAGGCTGGCCGTGGTGGCGAAACTGGCAGGCGCCAGCGGGCGCCAGGCGCGGCCAGACTACGCGCCACGAACGCTCACTCGGCGTGCACGCGTAACCTACCACAAATACAGGGCGCGAGACGAAACGCGCAGCGCACGCGAAGTTCGGCACGGCGCTCGCAATGTCTGCCAGCGACGCCATCGGGGCGTCGTCAACATGCGAGGTTGAAAGCAATGGACTCGAGCAAAATGAAAATCGTGTACGTGATCAGTGAGCGCAATGGGCGTAGCTTCTGGAACCGCTGCGGCGTGGCGTTCGTCAATCACGACGGATCGCTGAACGTCAAGTTGGAGTCAGTTCCCGTCAACGGTGAGATTCACATTCGGGACTACGTCCCGCGTGACGAATCCGCACCCGGCAATGGTCGCTGGAATGGCTCGATGGACTCCGAGCACGCACAGGTCGCCTGAGCCGCGGAGCACCATCATGCAGGAATCCAACGACAGAGCCGAGGCTCGAACGTCGAAGTGGGTCCCACGGACGCCCGGAGGTAACCCCTCCGGGCGCTTCGAAAATCTACGCGCACGCTGGCGTGATTCCGTGTGGCAGCCCGTCATCATCAAATCGCTCAGCGTGTGCGCGGGAATGGTTGGGCTGGCGGCGATCGGAATCTTCTCCACACTGGACGCGCCCGACCCGCAAGACCAGCTCAGCTCGGGCGACGAGTCATCACCGATCGCCACCATCGAGGAGGCCACGTGGTTAGCGGGGATGGGCCTACCTGCCGCCAAAGCCGCCAGCACGGCGGGCATGCGGACCTCGAACCCAGTTCAGGAAGCACGCCGCACCGACGCGCTGCATGTGTCGGGTTCACCCGATACTACGACGTCACTGGTCCGCACGGCTTCCGAGTCTTCTGCAGCCTCGGCGCTCGGTGACCCCGTCCTCGATGCGCCGACGCACGACGAACCAGGGGGCGGCCCGAGCGAAGAAAGTGACGACGAGCCGCCAGCGCCTGGCGTCACCCCGGATGGCAAAGTCATTCTCAACACGGCGAGTGTGGACGAACTGACGCGGCTCCCGGGTGTGGGTCAAAAGCGAGCGCAGAAGATTGTGGAACTCAGGACGCGCATCAAGCGCTTCAGAAAACCCACCGATCTGCTGCGGGTTCGGGGAATCGGCGTCAAGAGTCTGCGAAAGATGCTGCCGCACCTGGTCGTGGATCCTCCACCTCCGAGTGAGCCAGCCGCTGCACCGAAAGCGCCACAGCCAGCGTCTCCCGCCGGGCTGGACGCAGCTCGAAACCAAGCTCGTTAGTCGAGTGAATGCGGCCTGATGACGGAGTCGTGCGGGCTCCTGATGCCTCTCGAGCGTCAGGAGCCCAGCGCCCAGATTTTCGAGCATTCGTTCGTTCGGCCGACAGCGCCGCCAGAGCTGGGGCGGCAGTGACGAGGCGCGTCGAAGGGGCAGTCGTCCGCTCGGCGACAGGGCACGGCAGGCGACTGGCATTCGACGCGCACAAAGGCCTGTTCAAGTGATGGCCTTTCGCCCAGAATCCCGCACCCATGAAAGCGCTGACCCTGACTCTGCTCGCATTCGTTCTCACCCTGCCCGCCTGTCACAAGGCGAAGAACAAGGACAAGCAGGACGAAGCGGCCACGGAATCTTCGGCAACTGCGGCAGCCACCGCCACCCAGGAAGCCACTGCGACGACCGAAGCCCCCAAGAAAAACGAATTGCCCGCTCCTGCGGACGTCGCTGCCCCACCAGGCAACGCCGAAAAGACCGACAGTGGGCTAGCCAGCGTCGTGCTCCAAGCAGGCAGCGGCGGGGACAAGCCCACGACCGAAGATCAGGTGAAAGTGCACTACACGGGCTGGACGGCGGACGGAAAGATGTTCGACAGCTCGGTCACTCGTGGACGTCCTGCGTCGTTTGGCGTCACCAAAGTGATCAAGGGCTGGACCGAAGGGCTGCAGCTGATGACGGTCGGCGAGAAGCGCCGCTTCTGGATCCCAGCTGAGTTAGCCTACGGCGAGACGCCCAAGCGTCCGGGTGCTCCCGCCGGGCAACTGACGTTCGATGTCGAGCTGCTCGAAATCATCAAACCACCAGAAACGCCCGAGGACGTTGCGGCTCCGCCAGCCACCGCCAAGAAGACGAAGAGTGGGCTCGCCTATCGCGTGCTCCAGAAGGGCACTGGTACCGAACACCCTGCCTCCAACTCGCGGGTCAGTGTTCACTACTCGGGCTGGACGACGGACGGGAAGATGTTCGACAGCTCCGTCACGCGCGGCCGCCCGTCGAGCTTCGTGCTCGATCGTGTCGTCAAGGGTTGGACCGAGGGCGTGCAGTTGATGGTCGAGGGCGAGAAGACCCGTTTCTGGATCCCACCAGAGCTCGGCTACGGCGAGAAGCCGACGCGTCCAGGCGCGCCCGCGGGCGTACTCGTGTTCGACATCGAGCTCGTCAAGATCATCAGCACCCCGAAGGACACCAGCGCCGCTGGGACGAACTCCGCGCCGAGCGATCCGAAGGCCGCCACGCCGAAGAGCGCGGCCCCGAAGGCTGAAGCGACGCCCAAGGCCCCTGCAACGCCCAAGGCGACGCCCAAGACTGAGCCGCCGAGCACGAGCGCCGCGCCGAAGCCGACTGCCGCAAAGCCTGCGCCCTCCGCGCCGCAAACCGCAGCGCCCAAGCCAGCCGCTCCCGCCGCTACGCCTTGAGCGTACCCATCCCGCGCTGCTGCGACCGCCAAACACTCGGTCAGCGACAAGTGTGAGTCTGTGAGTCGCAGCGCGTCCCATCGGGACAACGGCCGGCGCCCTCACCACACCTGAGGTGCTCGCACAGCCCCGTTTGCTGGTTGCACGTCATCGGCGGACGACAACCCGCGATGGCGCAGCCGCCGCCCCCGAGCCATAACGCGCCCGCAGCGGCCCCCGTCACTGCAGCTTCGCCCGAACCTCCTGATTGCACACATCGTTCACGTCCCTCTACGTGCTTACAGTTGAGCTGCGATGTGCATCCCATGCTCAGCGTGAGCGCCGAAAATGACGCGATCAGTGCGCGTCTCGAGCACGCCGGGGTCTGGTCATAGCCCCACGAACGCATCGTCCAACCGTCTCAGCTTGATACCTAGAGCAAGTGCGAAGTTGCGGTAGAGCACGACCCCGATGTCGGGCCGGACCCGCACCAACCGATCCAACGCCTCCGACGAGAGGTGCGCCAACAGCGCCGAGTCACGTGCGGTCGCCGTGGCTGAACGCTCACCGCCAGCGATCACTCCCAACTCGCCGAGCAACTCTCCTGCCTCTGCGGTACCGACCTTAGCGCCGTGACGTTCGACTTCGAAGCTCCCTTCCAGCACCACGTAAAACCCATCGGTGGGTCCACCTTGCTCGAACAAGTGTTCGCCTGGCGCCACACGTTCGAGTTCACACGCCGCCATGATGCGCTCCGCCTGCTCGCTGGTGACACCTTCGAACGGTGCGAGGTGTTCGATGGCATCACGCAATGCGGGCAGCACATGCCGCTTCGAAAACTCGGCTTGCACGAGGCTCGCGCAAGTGGCGGCGCTCGGCACCACCTCCGCGTCGTGCCCGGCCATGCTCACGCTGAGGTGGGCGAAACGCGCCACGTCGAGGCGTTCCGTGTCGGCGAACACCATCGCGGGGATGTACGCCACAGGCACGAAGCCGAGCTGAAGTAACGTTCGCTGCAGTGAGGTCGCCGCCGAGTTGACGTCGATTTCGATGTAACGGACCTCCCACGTGCGAGCTCGCTCGAGCACACCCTGAAGCAGTGGAACGACCGCGTCCTCGTCGTTGAACACGAGCTCGAACAACTTCAAGGTCTTTTCGAACTCTTGGTGGATGAAGCCGATGGCCCCTGCCAGCTCGCCAGCGATTTCACCTCTTGCCACCAGGTACTGCGCTTGGCTCTCGCTGAGTTTGAAAAACCCGTGTTGCAGGGTCTTTGCGCCAAACACTTCTCTCTGCCGGGTGCGGCCGCGCGCGATGCGCAACAGCGGTATGAATTGGTCCGCGGTCAGCTCCTCGATGGCGTGACTACCGCCGCTGGGAAACGCGGGCGCGGACTCGTCGACGACGGTGTCGTCCGCAATGCCGCAGGCGCTCAATGCCGCGTGAGCGATCGGCTTGAGCTCGGGCACCAGGTGCGGGTTGTTGCGACGCAACTCGAGCGCCCTGCCGAAGTGTTGCGCTAGGAGCAGCACGGACTCCGTTTCTGCCAAGAGGTGTTTCTGTGGCAGAAAGCCGACAGGCACGAAACCGTGCGACAGCGCGATCTTCTGCGAGTACGGGTGCGCTGTGCGCGCCTCGACGACTGCAACGTGTAGCCGCGACTCGGCGTGAGTGAGCCGAGCCTGCATCAGCTTGCGCGCAATACCGCGCCCGCGCGCCTCTGGGTGAACGGCGAGACGCCCGAACTCGCCCACGAGGTCCGAGTTGGCGCCCACGTCGAGGACGATCGAGGCGGTCCCGAGGATCTCGGACGTCTCTTCGTCTTGGGCCACCAACATCAGGATGCCATCGCCGTAGATGGAGCGGCGCAGCCACGCGGGTTCGAAAAAGTGTTTGTAGGGGTAGTCGCTGGCGTAGGTGTCCAAAAACACCCGCTGCATGCCCGCGATATCGTCTTCGGTCGCTACCCTGACGACCACCTGCCCCTGCACTGCGTCTGCTTCCTCGACTTCAACCACGTTTACCCTACACCTCCATCGCGACGTGCCCCTGTGGTGACTGCTGCCGCTTGGTGCGCGACCTCGCAAAACCAGGCCGCAGCGGCCGCCATACTTCGCTCGTCGAAGTCGTAGCGGCTGCTGTGCGCGGGTTGGTTCAGCCCTTCCCCGCCGCTCCCGAAACGTACGTAGCAACCGGGAACCCGAGTCAGAAAGTGGGCAAAATCTTCGCCACCCATGTTCGCTGTGAGCAGCTCCACGACACTTCCCTCACCGAAACAGGTCGCCGCGGCTCGTCGTGCCAGCGCGGCCATTTCCTTCGAATTGCTGAGCGCTGGCGTACAGTGTCGAATGTTCACATCCACGCTTGCGCCATGCAGCTGCCCGACGCTCCTGGCGATGCGTTCGATGGCGCGATGCACGTGTTCGCGAGTTGCAGGCAGCTGCGCGCGAATCGTACCCTCGAGCACTGCCCGTCCAGCGATCACGTTGGGCGCTGTCCCCGCGTGAAAGCTGCCGACGGAAACCACGGACGCCTGCGCGGGATCCAACTCGCGAGACACGATCGTTTGCAGCGCCGTGACCAGCAGCGCGCCAGCGACCACTGCGTCCAATGCTTCGTGCGGGCGCGCGCCATGTCCGTCTTGCCCTGCTATCTCGATTCGAAACATGTCCGTCGAGGCGTTGACTGGGCCTTCGCTGATCGCCAGCGTCCCTGCCGGGTAGTTGCGATCGAGGTGTCCGCCGAACACCATCGCCACCGAATCCATCACCCCATCGCGCAACATCGCCTCGGCGCCCGACGCCGTCTCTTCCGCGGGCTGCCAGATGAGGCGCACGGGGGTCGCAACAGGCCGTTCCTTGAGCAGCATCGCAGCGCCGAGCAGAATCGCGGCGTGCCCGTCGTGCCCACACGCGTGCATCTTGCCGTGCACTTCGGAGGCGAACGGCAACCCCGTCTGTTCCACGATGGGCAGGGCGTCCATGTCGGCGCGCAGGGCGATGGCTGGACCAGGTTCACGCCCGGGCAGCTCCGCGACGACGCCATGCCCGCCTACGCCCGTTCGGCACGCAATGCCGAGTTGCGATAGCTCGTCGGCAATGCGCTGCGCGGTGCGCGCTTCTTCACCGCTGAGCTCGGGATGACGATGAAGATCGCGCCTGAGCCCCACCATGCGCGAGTAGACCTCATGGGGAACGCTATTCTCGACGCTCATCAGCCCTCCGAATACGGGACCGCGGCGCGCGCGCCTTCCCACAGCGGCAGCAACGCGGGCTTGTGCTGCTCTTCGTGAATGTGCCCCACGAGCCCTGCACAGCGCGCGATCAAGGCGAACCCACGTAAGATTTCTGCGGGAACCTGGGCGTCGAGCAACAGCGCAGCGATCGCCCCCGTGGCGTTGATCGTGATGTGTTTGCCGTACACGCTGTCTACGGCCGTACCCAACCTTTCCAGCGCCGCGCAGTGCTCGCCATGGACACCTTCCGCTTTGGCTAACTCGAGCAGGCGCAGCGAACGGGGGTCGTCGGGCTTGTGTTCGGGGTGCCCGAATCCGGGTAACGCCGTACGCGACGACCGGTGTTCTTCCGCGATCACCCGAGCTTCGTTCGACACGTCACTCGACGCGACGAGGCGTTTCAGTAGTTGCCCGCAGCCATCCATCGTGCCCGCAAACAAACTGCCCACGCCCATCAGGCCTGCTGCGACGGCGGCCTGCATCGCCTCTGGCGCGCTGGTGTAGATGAGCCGCGACGCGATCACGCTCGGGGTGAGTCCGTGCTCCATCAGCGCTACCAGGCAACCGTCGATCACGCGGGTTTGCGCACTCGTCGGTCGCTTGCCCAACATCTGAAAGTAGATCATCTCGGTGAAGCTGAGCTGCCCGAGCAACTGCTTGCACAAGCTCTCGCCGCGGATGAACACATCTTCCGCGTTCGACGTAGCGATATGGGTCGTCTGTTGCTTGGGCATCGCGCACATGTGGGAGCTTCTCCAGACCTTGCCGAACCTCAGTGTCGAGGTTCGAGGCGCTTTTCGAGTTCGTGACGCTGCACCTTACCAGAGGTGCTTCGAGGAAACGCGTCGGGTTCGATGAAGTTGAAGGCTTTGGGACGTTTGTAGCCCGCGAGCTGGGTGCGGCAGTGCTCGGTGAGTAGCTGCTCGTCCACGCCGTCGTGCTCGCGCGCCACGAACGCGACGGGCACCTCGCCCCACTTGGGATCGGGGCAGCGCACGACCGCGGCGTCGATCACACCCGGCACCGCGAGTAACACGCGCTCGAGTTCCGCAGGATAGATGTTCTCGCCACCCGATTTGATCAGGTACTTGACGCGGTCGACGAAGTTCAAGCTGCCGTCTGCATTACGCACGAACACGTCGCCCATGTGGAACCACCCATCGGCAAAATCTTCCGCGTTCACGTCTTCGGCTCGCCAGTAGCCGCTGAACAACGTGGGGCCGCGCATCCACAGCTCGCCGGGGGTTCCGTCCGCCACGTCGTGGCCATTCGTGTCGACCAGGCGCACTTCGCAAAACGGACTTTGGCGTTTGGCGAGCGACTGGGGCACGACCCCCACTTCGAGCAAACTGGACGAACACGGCGGGCAGCCCGTCTCGGTCGCGCCGAAGGTGTTGGCGTAGGGCGCGCCGAGCAGCGTGGTGATGCGCGCGATCTGCTCGGGGGGAACCAGATCCGCCATCACGCCGCACACGGTCACGCCGTGCACTTTCGTGCCCCGACGCTCGAGTTCGTCGGCGAACTCTCGCACCATGCCGGGCATCAGCAATAGCCACCCCAGCCGCTGACGCTCCAAAATGTCGGCAAGCGTCGGGCGGTCGAAACCATCGACGACGATCACGCGGCCGCCCGACATCAGTGCGCCGAGTGCACAGTCGGCGGCGCCCATGTGATACAGCGGCGACCACGCGACGAACGCCTCGTCTGCTGCCACGCCAAACTCGGCGCGAACGACCAAGTTGCGGACGATCTCGGCGCGGTGACTGATGAGCGCCCCTTTGGGCAAACCCGTGGTGCCGCTGGTGTAGAGGATGAGTAGCCCCGACTCGGGATCGACGTCGACGAGCGGTGGCTCCGCGCTCCCTTGCAGGAGCTGTTCGTATTCGTCGCCGAACTCGACGACGAGAGCGGCAGACTCGAGCTGCAGCTGATGGAGCTTGTCACGATGGCGCGGGGAGACGAAGATCACACGCGGCGCTACGAGATCGATACAGTGCTGCAGCTCGGGCGGCGCCAGGCGCCAGTTTTGGCACGCGGCGATCGCGCCGAGACTGGCCGCGGCCAGCATGATTTCGAGGTACTCCAGACGGTTTTCCGAAAGCACCGCGACGCGGTCGCCCTGACTCACACCGCGCTCGACCAGCGCAGAGCTGAGCTTCGAAACGCGCTCCGCCAACTCGCCGTACGACGACTTTCGCGGCCCCATTTCGCACGCGACGCGCTCGGGGTGCACGCGTGACCCAGAAAAAAACAAACTCGCGACACTGTTGTGCGCTGCCCGTGTGACGTCCGACCGCACCACGGCGAGGTTTTACCGCGCAACCCTCGCGCACGCAGCGCGAAACGCGAGCGCGGCGAGAAAACGCTCGATGCAGCGCGAATCGCTGGGCGGGCTCTCAGGGGCGGTGTGTGGAGCGTCTCAGAGAGCGGCTTCGCGCAGGCGCTGGACCACAGGCTGGAGCTCGTCGCGCCGCAACTTGAACAGCGAGGGGTTCGCCACCAGCACGCTCGAGATGTGACAGATCAACTCGGTTTCGACCAAGTGATTCTTGCGCAGAGTCGAGCCCGTTTCGACCAAGTCGACGATTGCGTCGGATAGGCCAGTGATGGGGCCGAGTTCCACGGAGCCTTGTAGGTAGATGATCTCGGGGTTCACGCCGCGGCCCGCGAAGTGTTTGCGGGTGATGTTGGGAAACTTGGTGGCCACCCGCGGGATGTCGGGCAGCGTGCTGCCCTCTTTGGCGGCGACCATCATGCGGCACTTGCCGATGCCCAAATCGACGAGTTGATACAGGTCGTAGCCGCGCTCGAGTAACGTGTCGCGCCCTCCGACGCCGAGATCTGCTGCGCCGTATTCGACGTAGGTGGGCACGTCGTCGGGCTTGAGCAGCAAGAAACGCAACGAGCCGTCGGAGGTCGTGCGCACCAGCGTGCGGTCTTCTTTGCGCAAACACTCACAGTCGAAGCCCGCGCGTTCGAACAGGGGGATCAAATTTTCGCTGATGCGGCCCTTCGGGATCGCGATGGTGATGGGGTTCATGGCAACCCTCCTTCGAGTTTGATGCGCTCGACTTTGGCGCCGACTCCGCCCAGCTTGCGTTCGATGCGTTCATAGCCTCGGTCGAGGTGGTACACGCGTCGTACTAACGTTTCACCTTCCGCGACCAGCCCGGCGATGATGAGCGAAGCGCTCGCTCGCAAATCCGTTGCCATCACGCTCGCGCCTTGAAGCGACGCGCCGCCGTCGACGATAGCCGTGTTGTGTCGAGTTTCGATGCGCGCGCCCATGCGTTGCAACTCGGGCACGTGCATGAAGCGGTTCTCGAAGATGGTCTCCGTGAGCACGCTGCGGCCATTCGATACGCACATCATTGCCATCAGCTGCGCTTGCATGTCCGTGGGGAAACCCGGGTGCGGCGCTGTCGTCACGTTCACTGGCTTGATGGGCCCGAGGCGCGCCACGCGCACTTTGTCGCCCTCGCGTTCGATGGTCAGCCCCGCCTGACGCAACTTCACGACGACGGGCTCGAGGTCTTCGAGAGGTGCACCTTCCAGCAACACGTCGCCCCCCGCCGCGCCCACCGCGGCCATGAACGTGCCCGCTTCGATGCGATCGGCGATCACTGCGTGGTCGAACGGATCCAGCGCGTCTTTGCCGCGAATGGTGATGATGCTGGTGCCCGCCCCTTCGACGTGAGCGCCCATCTTGTTGAGTACGCGGCCCAGTTCTTCGACCTCTGGCTCACGCGCGCAGTTGACGAGCGTGGTTACCCCCCGAGCGAGGGCAGCAGCCATCATCAGATTTTCCGTGCCCGTCACCGTGGGTAGGTCGAAGACGAACTCCGCGCCCTCGAGGCGCGGCGCCTCGGCGCTCACGTAGCCGTGGTCGACGGAAATTTTCGCGCCGAGCGCTTCCAGCCCCTTCAGATGTTGATCGATGGGCCGCGCACCAATCGCGCAGCCGCCAGGCAGCGAAACCTTGGCTCGACCATACCGTGCGACGAGTGGCCCGAGCACCAGCACGCTGGCTCGCATCTGACGCACCAGTTCGTAGGGCGCCTCGGGGCGGACGTCCCCTTGCGCGGGCGTCATGCGCACCTCTGGACAGTCGACGGTCACGTCGCGACCGAGAAACCTGAGCAGCGCGGCGGTCGTATGGATGTCGCGCAGATCTGGAACGTTCCGCAGTCGGCTGCCCCCGTCAGACAAAAGCGTGGCGCAGAGGATCGGCAGTGCGGCGTTTTTTGCTCCGCCGACCGTGATGGTCCCCTCGAGAGATCTACCGCCTTCGACTCGGATCGCGTCCATCTTGGCACTGGCGCGTACGCCGAGCGCGGGCCCCAGCGCAAGCAAGGCGTGCGCCTGACGACCGGCCACCCGCATAGTGTGCCGTCCGCAGTTCGCCATTCGCTTCGCTGAACCCGCCAAAATTTCGGGCTTTTCCCAAGCCGCACGGGACGTAGCGAACAGCGACCCCTCCGTCGTTCTGGGCGCGCCGAGCTGGGCATGTCAATTCGTTGGGCAACGCTCTACGCTGCACCGAGTGAGCGTCGGGAACGTCGGGAGAGCAGCGAGCGTACGAGGCCGCCCAGTGGGGCTCGCTGCAGCGCTGATGTTCTGCCTGGTCCTCGCCGACGCTGAAGGGCGGACCCTTCGCGAAGTTGGCAACACTGGCGGCAATCCAGACGATTCGAGGTCCTTTCGCTCCCGTTCGTCTCTCGAGCGCCTCGCCGATGAGCTGGACCGCGACTTCGAAAGCCAACGGCGCGCGCTGGAACGCTTGTCAGCCATCGGCAGCCGTGCAGCCGTCCGCGCCATCACCCAATGGCTCGACGAAACCAATCTGGAAGCCGCGGAGTGGCTGCAGGCTTGTCGTGCGCTGGCACCCCACGCTCGAGATGCAGAGGCGCAAAAGTGGCTGATACGCATCTTCAGCGGTGCGGAGCTGCAAGGTCTCGAGCAGGTAGAACTGAGCGAGCTCACACGAGCGACGGCAGCCACCGCGTTGACCCGTTCCGGGCATCCCCTGGCGCTAGCGGCGATCGCCAGAGCGCTCGGACAAGATCCACGCAGCTCGAAAATCGCGAGCGCCGCGTTACTCGCCCACCCACCCCGAGATCTGAAACCCGTGTTGGAGGCGGCAGGTTCATGGAGCCTGGAGCTGATCTCGACGCTGGAGGAACTGGGAGATCAACGGGCCTTTCACCCGCTGCGCAACATGGTGCGTACGGGAACCGCCGAGGTGCAGGCGCGCGCCGCCTTGGCACTATTTCGGATGGGGCACTTGGAAACGGTCGAGCTTGCAGAGTACTGGGCCAAGAACGCCAGGCAGCAGGCGTCCCTGATGAACAGCGCTGCAGAGATTTTGCTCGCGACCCGCTCCAAGCAAGGGCCTGCAGCGTTCGAAACGCTGCTTGGGCTGAATCCCGACGCGGCGCTGGCGCTGGCATCACGCTTTCCGCACGCCAAACTCCCCGAGCTGCTGCTCGCCCACGAGCGGAAGTTCGGTGTTCGGGCGCACCCGACGTTGGCTCGCGTCTTGGGCGTATGCGGCGGACGCGACGCGATGCAAGCCTTGCAGGAGCGGCTGACGCGGGATCGAACGGCGGATGACGCCGCTTTCGCGCTCGCGCGGAGCCCTGACGAAGCCGCCGAGCGCATCTTGTCGAATGCAGCGAATCAGCGGGCGACCGAGCTCTTGGCGACGCGCGCCCTCGTGACCCGCGCCTGGTGGAACGGCCGCTGGAGTGGCGAACTCATCGAACGCCTCGAAGCATTCTCCAAGAGTAAACGTGACGCCCAGCGTTACTTGGGCGCTTGGGGGCTCAGCGTGTATTCTACGGATCACGCGGTCGAGTTGATACGCGAGGGGCAAGGAGTCAGCGCGTGGGGCGTGGCCGCGACGTTGCTCACGCAGCCCAGCGGTGTGTTACAGCGCGCAGCTGGGCGACTCGATCGCGAGGAGGACGTGGTGCTCTCAGCAGCTTTCGGGGCGAGCCTGAACGATCGCGACGCAGCGCTTGTAGTTCACAGTTCGACCCTCCACCGCTGGCTGAACGCGCGCCCTGAGCTCAGCTTGATTGCAGCGGCCGCGCTCAGCGCTCGAGTCGAGCAACGTTTTCCAGCGAGGACTGACAACCTGCTGCGCTCCGCGGATCTCGCCGTTCGCTCGGAAGCGCTACGCGGACTGGGCGATCACCCATACCCCGCAACGCTCGGCGAGTTGAGACGAGCCTACGAAGAGTCCGTGCAGCCGAAGATACGTGCCGCAGCGATTGAAGGACTCGGACGCAGACAGCTGAGCGGCACGCGCGAGCGGACGCTCGCTTGGGCCAGCGAGTACGATCCCGACGCACGCGTCCGCGGCTTGGCGCGCACGGCGCTCGGTAGTAGTGGAGCGCGCGCTGGACGACTGGGCGGAAGCCAGGTGCTGTGGTTGCACCTGACGAGCCACTCGCCTGGCGATTTGGTCCTAGTGACGGATGACGCCGGGCGTAGTTTCGCTGCGTTGGTTCCGCCAGACAAGCGCCTCGTAGTGCTCGGTTTCAGTGATGGTCCGTTCGCGCTCCGCAGTACGGGGACAGCAAGTTCAGAGCGCCACGAGAACGACGAGTCAGTCCAAACGCACGACGCGGCACCCTCGGCCAAAGTTAACGACAAAAGAAGGAAGTAGCGTGGCGACTGCAGCCAAGACCAAAACCAAGACGAAAAACCCCACCGCGGACTTCGAAACGTCGATCTCTCGTCTCGCGGAAATCGTGGAACAGCTCGAAAGTGGTGAGCTGCCGCTGGAGCAGTCTTTGAAACTGTTCGAGGAGGGGATTGGGTTGGCACGGGCTTCACAAAAGACCCTGGACGCCGCCGAAAAACGCGTGGAGCAGTTGCTCGGCTACGACAAGAGCGGTGAGCCCATCGTCGAAGAGCTCGACGTGGACGACGACGGGGAGTAGCCTACCGTGCGCATCGTCGAAACCGCCTGTTTGCTTCTGATCGGCACCGAGCTCTTGAGCGGCAAGACGCATGACGCCAACTTGCATCCTCTCGCCACCACGTTGCGCTCGCTGGGGATCACGCTGCGCAGAGTGGTAGTCGTCCCCGACGAGACCGACGTGCTGGTGGCGGAGCTGCGCGAGGCGAAAGCCCACTACGACCTGGTGATCACGAGTGGAGGTGTCGGACCAACCCACGACGACGTGACCATCGACGCGGTGGCCCGAGCCTTCGACGTCCCGACGGAGTCGGATGAGAAACTCGAAGCACTCTTGCGACGGGTTTACGGTCAGCGGCTGACGGACGCACACTTGCGCATGGCGCGTGTTCCGCGAGGTGCGAGGCTCGAGTTGAGCGAACAAGTCACCTGGCCAACGGTCGTGCTGGACAACGTGTGGATCCTACCTGGCGTGCCCGAATTGTTCCGCGCCAAACTCGTTGCCCTGCGCGAGAACGTTCGTGGGCCGGTCACCTTTCACACGCGGTCCATCTACACCAAGCTCGACGAGGGGTACCTCAAGCCGATCCTCGACGCGGTGGTGGAGACGCATCCCGACGTGGAGGTGGGCTCGTACCCGAAGTGGTTCGATCCGAGCTATTCCACCAAAGTAACGCTCGATAGCCCCAGCGAGCAGCATGTGGAAGCCGCCTTGGTACTCCTGCTCGCGGCATTGCCCGAGGGCGAGCCGCAACGCATGGACTGAGCTCCCGTCGGGCCCCCACGAGACGGGACTGCGAAGCGACCCCGCGTGGCCAATGCGGCCGCCGCCAGGCCAAAGTGACGACGGCCACTTCGCAACGAGGTAGAAACCGCGTGATCGTCTTCGGCACGGTCTGTGCTCACTCGCGTGCATGCAAATTTCGGAAGTGGGGGAACTCGAACTCTTGCGTCGGTTGTTGGGTAGACGAACGCGGGATGACCCCGCGACGGCTCTGCTGCATTGGGCGGGTTCGCTCGATCGTTTGTTGCAGGCCGACGCCCAGGTGTTGGCGGCGCTGCCCGGCGTGGGGCACGCCACTCTGGCTCGGCTCTTGGCCGCGCGGGAACTGTGTCGCCGCGGCGCAGCATTGGAGCACACTCCGACGCGCATCATCTCGGAGGACGACGTGATGCGCTGGGCGGCCCCGCGCCTCCTGCCACTCAATCACGAAGAGCTGTGGGTCCTGAGCCTGGACGCCAGAAACGGCCTGCGCGCGGCGGACCGCGTGGCCCAGGGAGGTATCGCTGGTTGTGCGGTCACCCCCGCGGACGCGCTCAGGCCAGCCGTTCGCAATGCGGCCGCAGCGGTGGTGGTGGTGCACAACCACCCGAGCGGAGATCCCACGCCGAGCCATCAAGACCTGCTGATGACACGTCAACTGGCCCAGGCTTGCGATGTGCTCGGCGTCGCGCTCCTGGATCATGTCGTCGTGGCCAAAGCGGGCTGCACTTCGATAGCAACGCTGGGAGAACTGGACGCAGCCTGAGAGACGCCTGCGCCGTCGACTGTACGGAGCTTCAATTTAGTAGTGCAAGCACCTACCCCGAGCGGCGTGACGTTCAGCTGCAGAAACCTGTTCGCCAGCCCACGGAGGCTTGGGTATCCTGCGGGCGATGGATACCGCGATCCTGAACTCAGCTGCAGTCACTGACGTCGGTAGGCAGCGCGACCACAACGAGGACAACTACCTGATCAACGAATCGATCGGGCTGTTCGTGGTGTGCGACGGCATGGGGGGTCACGCGGCAGGTGAGGTCGCCAGCGCGATCGCCGTGCAGACCATCGAAGCGGAAATCCGCGGAGAAGAAGACATTCTTC
The DNA here is from genome assembly GCA_965651905.1 of uncultured bacterium. Lineage (GTDB taxonomy): Bacteria > Myxococcota_A > Polyangia > Polyangiales > Polyangiaceae > SZUA-265. The sequence continues at coordinate 56,588 of CBFGUG010000024.1, forward strand.
AGGACTACGTTGCGGGTAAACAAGGCGCCGCGCGGGTGAGCAAGCGCGAGATCATGAACGTGCTCGAATTCGCGGCCAATCGAGCCTCGCGCCGAGTTCACGAAGCTGCCCAAGCAGATACGACCAAGCGCGGCATGGGCACTACGCTGGTCGCTGTGATGATCCTGGGCGCCCAGGCGTTCATCATTCACGTGGGGGACAGTCGTCTGTACCTGCTCCGTTCAGGAAAGCTCGAACAGCTCACCGACGATCACAACGTCTACAACGAACTCATCAAACGCAAGAAGCTGACTCGCGAACAAGTCACGCAACTGGCGCCCAAGAACGCCATCACCCGCGCGATCGGCGTTTACGAGAGCTGTGAACCCGAGTGCCTGGTGATGGACATTGCGCAAGGTGACCGCTTCTTGCTTTGCACTGATGGACTCAGTGAGTACTTCGAAGCACCGCACAGCAGCAGCGGCGAACTGGGGCAGGTCTTGGGTGCGGGCACACCCGAAGAAGTCGTACGTAGGCTGGTCGACACCGCAAACGATCGAGGCGGCAAGGACAACATCACTGCGCTGGTAGTGGAGATAGGTAACTCGGGCGCTCACGATCAGGAGCGATTGCGACGCCTCGAACATCAAAAGCAGGTGCTGTCGCGGGTTCCGCTGTTTGCGCACCTCGATGATCGGGAGCTACGCCGCGTGTTGCAGGTGATGGAAACCATCTCGTTCGCCGACGGCGAGCGCATCATCACCGAGAGTGAACGGGGTGAAAGCCTCTACATCGTGTTGTCGGGGACCGTTCGCGTCGTGCGCGGCGAAGCCACGGTGAAGAACCTCGTGGAAGGTGAGCACTTCGGCGAGATGGCACTGATCCGCAATCAGCCGCGGTCGGCCAGCGTCATCTCCAGCGGCGCAAGCGAGATGCTGGTGATGCATCGCACGGAGTTTTTCGACATCTTGCGCAGTCAACCTCGCGTCGCGGTCAAGCTGCTGTGGCAGTTCACGGGCGTGCTCGCAGACCGCCTGGCCGAGACCACTCGAGACCTGGGTCAGGCTCGTGTCGAGCTCGCTGCCGAGATCGAACCTGAAGACATCACCGAGGAACTGTTCATGGTGGACGTCGTGGACGTCGTGGACGAGGGCGAGGTCGGGCTCGACCCTACCGCTTCGGGTGACGAAGACGACGATGAGGTCGACGATGATCGACTCACCAACAAGCTGCCGCCGCGTCCCGACGCTGACTGAGCGCAGAGGGACCGCGATCGCGGCAGCGAACGACTTGCAAATAGTTGAAAACCACCGAGTGTTCGCCAGGCACTAGGCGACGACCTGCGTCCCTACTCGCGCCCTCGGCGCTCGCCCCCGGACAGCCCACGTCGACGAAAACCGAGCGACGAACGCTTAACCTTCGCCCCCCGCTGAGGGTCGAGTTCCGTTGCAGTTTCGCGCCAGTATAGGTTAGCGTCCGAGGGCGGCTCGGTCGTACCTCAGGTCTGCTTCAATCCCCTGTGTGGGGTCCCTGGCGCGGGGTCTCTGGTACGCGGTCCCTGATACGGGCCTCAGAGTAGCTCGATTTCGAACGGCAGTTGACGATGGCAGACGACAACCGATGGATGAGTGAGCCCTGGTGCCGCAACCGAGCGCTCGCGTCGTTCGCCACGAGTTGTGCTGTTCTCGTCTCGACTTGGGCACCGTGTGCGTCGGCCGAAGAGCCGCGCAAAGTGGGCGAACCTAACGTTCTTCGCGAACCCGCAGAGATCGTGTCGGTCGTCGACGCGTTCGACGACCAAGACGAGTTCGACCTTCACATCAGCATCGCTTTCCAACAAAGTTGGAAGACCTCGGAGATAACCCGAGAGACCTACTTGACGGAGGCGGAGTTCTCCAGCGGCGGATACACGGCCAGCACGCTCAACGTAGCGAAGTACACCGAAGCTACGACTCGTCTACTCCCACGTATCGACGCAGGCATTTACAAGGACCTAGCGCTCTTTTTACGCCTTCCCATCATCTTGTCGAACGATCGCCAACTCGTGGGGTTGGACGGTAGCGAGTCTCGACAGGCGATCGCGTTGCAGGGCTTTCCAGGAGAGACGCTGTTCAGCCTGCCCTTCGACTCGCCGACACGAAGTGGTATCGAGTACCTGGCCGCAGGCCTCGAGCTAGGGCTGATGAATCAGTGGCGAGACGCCACCAAGCCGAGTTGGACCGTGGGCGTGGAGGGGCGCTTCAACGTCAGTGAGCCGATGCATGCGTGTAACGACTCTCCGTCGGCTGGCGAGGTCTCGTGCGCGGACCCGTCCGACGTAGATCGAGACGGCACCCCGAGCGAGTCACGTTTCGAGGGCGATAACTTTTCGGGGCAACGAGACCCAGGCGTATCGCGAGGAACGACTGGTTTGGCTTTCTACACCTACATGTCCAAACGCATCGGCTACATCGAGCCGTACGCTGGCATCGAGGGTTTGTTCGAGTTTCAGACAGCCAATAGCGACTTCGGAATCACCGACGTCGAAGGCGCCTTGGTCAATCACCCTCCCTTTCAGGGGACGCTGGTCATGGGCCTCGCCGTGATGCCGTGGCAGCAACTCGATACGTTCCAACGAGTGGAGCTCGACTTTCGCTTCTCGGGTACGTATCGCTCCGAAGGACGCGACTACTCCGAGTTGTTCGATGCCCTGGGCAGCAGTAGCGCCACGTCGATGCGCGAGCCGCGGTACTCCCACTACGAAGCCAACACGGGCCCAGATTCAGATGACGTACCCTCCGTCGTGGATGAACAGTCATCCAAGATTTACATGACCGGCATCACTGACGTGCAACCGCACGGCATCTACACGCTGAGCACTCAAGCGACTTGGATGGCCAGTGAGATGCTGAAGTTCACGCTGGGCGGCGCGTACACCTTCGTGCAAGGACACCTCATCACCTACGATCAACCCTGCAACCCGGATATCAAGGGGGACATCGGTCGAGCGGGCCCATGCCGAAACGCTGGAGGGAGCACGCTGACGCCCACAGGTATCCCCAACGCCAACTATCGCGAAGTCATCAACACGCCGGGGCGTCGCTTTCGTGTGAACTCGTCCTTCGGTATCGATGCTTGGCTCGGCGCGACTGTGATGTTTTGAGGCGAGCTGCGGCATGCCCAGCACGACGCTCCGCAAGAACCAGCTGCTCGTCTGGCCCTCGGCCTGGCGCGGCGCGCAGTCCACCTCGATTGGCAGCCCCGCGTCCAGGCGGAGCAGCACCTTGGCGATGATAGCGACGCTACTCCTTGCGTCCAATCTGGCGGCGCAAGTCCAGCAACCCACTGGACTTGAACGCCCCACAGAGGAGAAACCAGCCTCGGCGACGGAACCGCCGCCCGTGCCACCGCAAACCGCTCCCTCCGACGCCTCCCCGGCCCCTGAGCTTCCTGCACCTCGACGCCCCGCACCCAGCTCTGACCCAGTCGAGCCGAAGCAGACCGACGTCCCAGGTGCGGGCACAGGGACCGAGACCGAGGCCACCACGGAGGCTCCGCCTGTGACTACCGAAGTCGACGAAGCAGGGCCTGAGAAGCGCTCCACGTCGAGCCGAGAGATGCGGCGCCTTCGACGTCAGACTCATCGCGCGCTGAGTGACGGCGCCGAAGACTTCGGCCTCACCCCAGTTCTGACCACGGTCACGGCGTTGGGTGAAGTCGATGAACAGACGCTCGTCAAGCGTGCCGAAGCGGGATGGGTGTTGGCCGCCGAGCTAGCGCGTTCGAATGGCCAGCTGACGCTGCGTCTGCTCGCGTGCCCTCCAGCAGAGGGCATTCTTCGAGTCAAACGTGTCACCGTCGACGAGTCTCAGATCCAGCTCAGCGTCGTGCGATTCCTTCGTGACGTACTGCGCTCACTGCACGCGAAAGGCGAATCGAGCAAGGCTCGGGACTCCAAACCCGATGAGCAAGAGGCGCTACCCTCTCCCTCGACGGATGGTCGTGCGTACCTGGCCGTAACAGGCGCACTCGTGGGTGGATACGTCGGGTTTGCGATGGAACACATCGCGGGGTCGAGTGACGCACGCCTGACCTACCCGTTGATGACCCTCGGCGCAGGCATCGGAGTCGGCGCCTCACTGATCGCGGCCGAGGAGTGGCACGTCTCCACGCCAGAAGCCGTTTACTTGTCGGGGACAACTCTGTGGTCGACCGCCGCAGCCCTGCTGATGACTGACGGCACGGCCATGGGGGACGCAAGTCGCACTCCGACCCGGCGGCACGCCTACGGGCTGCTGGGCACTGCGAGTGGTTTGAGCTTGGGAACTCTCGCGATTAGCGTCGCGGAGATCGATCAGGGCGGCGCGTTGCTGGTTCACTCGGGCGCAGTGTACGGCGGCTTGTTCGGCGTCCTCACCCAACGCTTGATCGAAGCCGAAATAGACGAACGTCCGACGCTCGGGCTGGGAGCTGGGCTAGGCGCGGGCACCGTGGTCGCAGGGGTGCTCGCCACGCAGCTGACCGGACTCCCTCCTGACCGTTTGGTTTACGTCGACTTGAGTGCTTTCCTCGGGGGACTGACGGGCGCTGCTGTCGCCACCCCGGTCATCGTGGGCAATGAGGTCACCGAGACGGAAACCCGGATCTGGTTTGGAAGCATTTTGCTCGGCACCCTGGCTGGCGCTGGACTCGGATACATCATCACCGAGCCAACCTCCACGTCCTCGGGTGTGCGCGTTCAACCAACCATCACGCAACTCGCCCCGCCCGTCGAAGGCGGGCAGCCTGGTTGGAGTCTGGGCCTCGCGGGCACGTGGTGAAGCCTGTCGAGTTCGTCGTCGACGGGCGCGAAGCGGGCGAACGAGCCGACAAGATCGTCGGCTCGCGGCTACATGCTGCCTCACGCACGCAGGTCCGTGAGGCGTTCGAGCAGGGACTCGTTCGCGTAAACGGACGCATCGCTCGCAAGGGTCAATCCCTGAGCGGTGGCGACAGTGTGACCGTATGTTCACCTGAAACCACGCACAACGCAGTCGCCCGCCCCCCTCTGGACATCGCTTACGAGGACGCCGCGGTCGTCGTGTTGTGTAAACCCGCGGGTCAACCCAGCGCGCCTCGCTTCGACACAGACTCCGAGTCGGTTGCCAGTGCCCTGCTCGAAGCCTATCCCGAAATGCGCGGGATCGGTCACACCCCAGGCCACGCCGGGTTGCTCAGTCGTCTCGACACGGACACCTCAGGATTGCTGCTCGCGGCACGTAACGCCGCAGCCTTCGAGCAGATCCGAGAGGGCATGACGGATGAGCAGCCCGGACTTCGCAAGGGTTATCTCGCCGTGGTCGCTGAGGCGTGCGACCTCGCCCCCCGCCTCGTCGAGACACGAATCGGCGCGCAAAAGCACCACCGCAACAAGGTAACCGTGTCTGGAGACACGCGGGGTCGCAGCCGTACAGCGCGCACTCGGATCGTCAGCGTTCTCCCTGCGCGCGGCTTCAGCGTCGTCGAGTTGGAGGTCGTCCGCGCCTATCGTCACCAGGTGCGCGCTCACCTGGCGCACTTCGGCTGGCCATTGATAGGGGACGTGTTGTACGGGGGTCCCGCTCACCCACGGCTCGCGCGGCACGCGCTACACGCTCACCGCATCGCTTGGGCAGGCAGCGACGACGTACCGAGTTTCGTCGTGGAGCGCGGTCTTCCCGACGACCTCTTGGCGCTGTTGGGAGAACCACTGCGCTGACGTCCGCGGCGCTCTTTGCTTTGGTACTTTTCGTTCAGGCGCTCGACCAGCCCGACGATCGTCTCCACGCACGAGGTCAGCAGCGGTAACGCGGGACGAATCACCGCGACACGCTCGTCGACATCGCGCCCGCGACTCCAATGCGCGTCGCGCGGTAGCGCCAAGTGCGCGGGCGAACCTTCTCGCACCCGAACGACGATGGCAGGCACCAAGAGCCGCTTGAGCGTCGTGTCCAAAAACCCCAGACCCACCTCGAACGAATTGAGCCCTGGAATCACGCCCTCCCACTGAAGGCGCACGCGAAGTTCGTCAGGCAGCTCCGCATCCCGCGCGTAGCGACCACACGCGACCACGCTCAGGTGACGCCGTCGCCCGAGGCGCTTCGTCAACTTCACCAGAAAGCTCTGTTGTTCTTCCAGCAGCGAACGGTGATTGAGCGACCCGACAGTGAAGAACAGCGGCACCAAGACCGTGCTGTAAACTAGGGTCATGGCGGAGTGGTAAGGCGAACTACCAATCAAGCGCAGCCCCACGACCGCAAACCCGACGAGAAGGACGAGGAACAACGAAAGCCCTTTGACGCCCGACGCGTCCAACCATAGTCCACGTGGTGCCCCCTGAACGCTGGGCAGCTCCAACTCGTCGAGGTCGACCGACCGCCAGCGCCCCGGCCCCTTGGGTTCGACTAGCGGGCGTCGCGACTGCTGCAACATTAGCAGCATCGCCATCAGCAACGACACGCCAGCCAGCGTCGCACTCTCAGTGACCATCGCGAACCAGAAGCTCGCAGACAAGGAAACGAAAAGTGCCAGGTAATGCACGCGAAGCTTCGTCGGCAATACGAACGTGGTCTTCGCCAGGCGCCTCTTGAGCGCCACGAACAGCGTGACGACGAGACTGGTCAGTGCCATGGCCAAAACGCTAACCCACGACGCGGCTCTGGTAGCAGCTGGTTGAGCTACTTCGGCGTCGGCCTCCTCCCCCCGGCTCATGACCACACTCACAGGGGCCTCCAGGTTTCGGAACAGCTCGGCATCGACGCGGGCTTTCCATGTCACGCGCTCGTTCTTGGGAACGTGGGGGCGCGACAGTTGCAGACGGTCGAACTCGGCAGTGCGCTGCAGTTCACCAAGGAACACCCCCTCGCCCGTCGCGACGATAGCGCTGGACTCTCCGATCACACTGTCAGCTAGGTGCGGAGGTGTCTCCGCGCGAGGGAGCACAAAAGTGGTTTGGAGTGAGTCTATCCCCTCGGTGAATAGAGGCCCCGTCCAGCTGAGCTCGGCATGACCATCTACCGCGTGAATCAGTCCGCGCCCGAGGAGCTCGGTGCGATAGGTAAACGAAACGAGGTAGCTCCCCGTGCGCACGCCCTTTTTCGTGCTCAGCTCGAGGTGCAGCAGCTGGCCATCTCTCTCTGGCACGAGCAAGATCGGAGGACCCGCTGCTCGGCCGCTGATTGCGCGGGTGATGGTTGCCTCCTGAACCATCTCGGCATCCTCGTCGACGCCGTTGATGGTCAGGCTCTTCAACGGCCCACCTCGAAGCCGCAACAGCAGTTGATGCGTGACCAGCGCGCTGCCGTCACGCTCGACCTGAACCTCGACGTTGTCAGCTTTGACCACGAGACTCACCCAAGCATGCGCCTGCGCGCTGAAACAGCACGCGAACACGACAGTGGCGATAGCAACGAAAAAACGAGACGGGCAGGACACTACCCGAGCCGTTACCCTGCCCGAACCCATTCGGGCAAGATTCGCGCGTTCAGCACGCTCGACGCAGCTTGCAGCTGACCATTACATCCCCTGAGCTGCGAGCATGACGAACGCTGCGGCCAGATCCTCTGCGGCCTTTCGCTCCACGGTCATCGTCAACCACACGGCTGGTCCATCGGCCTTGCTCTCGAGCTGAACGATGACGGGCGTCTTCGCTTTGTTCGGCATCGCGAGCAGCAACTGTTCTCGGTTCATGCCGTTTTCGCTGTCGCGCAAGGTATAACGTCCCGCTCCGTCGACGATCGACAATATGGACCAGAACGCACCACTCAAGGCAGAGCGAGAGCCCAACGCCGCGAGTTCCGGGCGCGGCACTCCGTTCTTGACCGAGATCACCTCTTGCACTTTCTTGCCGACGAGTTCGGCGTCAGCACCGTACGCTAGCCACGTCTGACTGCCCTGCTTCGCGATGACGGCTGCAAACTCGAGCGATGGCGTCGTGGACTTTCGGTTGGTTGGTTTCGCAAGGTCGAACTCTTCGAGCCATTTGCCCGGGAGCGACAACTCCATCAGCTTGGACCCAGGGGGCAAGCCCCATGACGCAGGTGCTGCACGTTGGCTGATCTTCGGCGCTGTACGCAGTGGGCTCGCGGGTGAGTCCTTGGGCACACGCTTGCGCCAGGCTGCGTCGTTGTACGCGTCGACGAAACGCTCGACCAGGGTGGCGTAGTGCCCTTCTGAGTCATCGATGCCCGACAACGTATACGAGGGGAGCTGCGCCAACGTGGAGAACACTTCAGAATACGGCGCATCCGGTTCGACGAGTGGGCTCAAACCGGGCCCTTGGGCGTGAACGGTGGGGCCAGTAACGCTGGAGATGTTGGCAAACGCGTCCATCAATCGTTCGAACTTCGGAGTAGCCAGATCGAAGTGTTCCAACGCGCCGCCCGCCATCTCGGAGATCGACTTCAGAATCGGAGCGAAGCGCTGCGGATCTGAGTCTCGCACGCTGTAGCTCGCGAACTCGGCGTCAGCAGGGAGCTGCCAGAACATGCCCGGTGGCTTGTCGTTATCGGCAACGCTCGCGCCGAGTGTTTGACTGACCCACGCAGTCTGGGAACGTAGGACGATGCCCAACTCGACGTCGAGGCTCTCAGGCTGTGGCTGTTGCTTCACTCGCACCACGACTCGATCCAGGTCCTGAATCAGCGCCAGCGTATCGGCGACCGTCGCGTGAGCAGCTTCGGCGACAGCCGAGTCGAAGCGAGGGTTCCCGAGAGACACCTCTCGTAAGAAGATCGGAATGCCCACCTTCATCATGTGAGCTTTCTTGCCGAAGCGAGCCCGAACGGGTTCCGCGCGAAGCTCGAAGTACGCCGCATCCGTCGTCAGTGCCTCACTCGGCATGCGACTGACCATGTACGGCGCGAGCAGGTCGACATCCTTGCGCGCGTCGCCGCAAACCAACCTCGCGGCGGCAGGACCATTGGCTCTCGCTACGATGCAATGCGCATCCATACCCAGGGAAACGTACTGACGCCCTCTCGAAACCCGTTCGAGCCGCTTGCCTGAAGCCCGCAGCTTGTCCACGACGGCATGGTAATCCGTCACAGGTAGCGACACCGCGAGCAATGGCTCTGGACTGCTGAGCGCTTCGGGGTCGAGTGCCGCGGCGACGTCGACGGGAGCGTCGTAGCGCAACAAGCCTCCGAGGAGGGGCATCTCCTTTTCGACCAAGGCCTGGACCGAAACGGGAACGTTGAGCCAAGTAGAGACGGTGTCGACGAGCTTGGCTGGCTCGCTGACGCGCCCCACGAGAAACAGCTCCTTGGGTGCTGGGACCTCGTCGATCGGACCCGCGTCGGGATCCGCTGCGGAACTGGCGGCGGCCTTGGGCGCCTCGGTGGTTACCGCCGCGGATTGTGGCGGCGGCGTCGAACCACACGCGGCCGCTAGTATTCCCCAAATCCCGACCCTTACCCAACTCACGACAGTCATGGGGCTGACGCTATCGCCGGGGGGTCCGCGAGTCCATCACTCGCTGGGCAATTTCCGAGTTTGTTCCGCAACAAAAACAGGCTGACCGCACGCGATCTCGCGGGCGGTCAGCTGATGTGGGGCTCTGTAGCCCGAACGTGGGGAGGTGTCCGCAAGCGCTGGGGCACGTGCAGCTGCGTGACTGAGCCGCGCGCCTCCAGCTCTCGGTTGAACTCAGTCGTCGTACGAGCTCAGTTGGTCTCTTCGAACTCGGCGTCGACCACGTCGCCTTGTGGTGGCGGAGCCGAAGCGCCTGGTCCGTCTGCGCCAGCAGCGGCCCCGGGTCCGCCCGTTTCGTACAACTTGGCGGCAATCGCGTGAGCTTCCTTCTCCAACCGCTCGAGCACGCTCTGAACCTTGGTGTCGTCTTGCTGTTCCACAGCCTCGCGACCTTCCTTGATCAGGCCTTCGACTGGGGCGAGATCGACGCCGTCCAACTTGTCCTTGTTCTCCGCGATCTGCTTGTCGAGCGAATAACACAGGTTGTCGAGTTTGTTGCGACGCTCCACTTCTTCGCGACGACGCTTGTCTTCGGTCTCGTGCTCTTCAGCATCCTTGACCATGCGCTCGACCTCGGACTTGTCCAGACCGCTGCTCGCGGTGATCGTGATCTTCTGATCCTTACCCGTCGCGGTGTCCTTTGCGGTCACGCTCAAGATACCGTTGGCATCGATGTCGAAGGTTACCTCGACCTTGGGCACACCACGTGGCGCCAAGGGAATGCCGTCGAGCTTGAACTTGCCCAGGGTACGATTTTGCCCGGCTTGAGCCCGCTCACCTTGCAGCACGTGGATCTCCACTGATGACTGGTTGTCGGCGGCAGTGGAGTAGATCTCTTTCTTCTGCGTCGGGATGGTGGTGTTGCGCGGGATCATGACGGTCATCATGTCGCCCAGCGTTTCCACACCGAGAGAGAGCGGCGTCACATCCAACAACACGACGTTCTTCACGTCACCTGCAAGCACGCCGCCTTGCACAGCCGCACCGATCGCCACGACCTCGTCGGGATTGACGCCCTTGTGGGGCTCCTTTCCGAAGAACTCGCTGACGGTCTTTTGGACTAGGGGAATTCGCGTCGATCCGCCTACCAAAACCACCTCGTCGATGTCCTTGGCTGACTTCTTGGCGTCTTCCAGCGCTTTGCGAACCGGACCCATCGTGCGGTCGATCAACCCGCCGATCATCTGCTCCAACTTGGAGCGAGTGAGCGTAACTTGGAGGTGCTTCGGACCACTGGCGTCTGCGGTCAAGAACGGCAGATTGATGGTCGTCTCTTGAGTCGAAGAGAGTTCGATCTTGGCCTGTTCTGCAGCGTCCTTCAGACGCTGGATCACCATCTTGTCCGAACTGACGTCGATGCCCGAGGTCTTCTTGAACTCGCTGGCCAACCACTGCATGATCGCGTCGTCGATGTCGTCACCGCCGAGGTGCGTATCACCATTGGTAGAGATCACCTGGACGACGTTGTCGCCGACTTCGAGAATGGAGATGTCGAAGGTACCACCACCAAAGTCGTACACTGCGATGACTTCGTTCTCTTTTCGATCGAGACCGTAAGCCAGGGCAGCGGCGGTGGGCTCGTTGATGATGCGCTTGACCTCGAGCCCTGCGATCTTGCCCGCGTCTTTCGTCGCTTGGCGCTGCGAATCGTTGAAGTACGCAGGAACCGTGATCACCGCGCTGGTGACGGGACCGCCCAAGTAGTCTTCCGCGGCCTTCTTGAGCTTTCCGAGCACGCGCGCGCTGACCTCGGGCGGCGCCATTTCTTTGCCGCGCACTTTCAGCCAAGCCCCGCCGTTCTTCGCTTTGACGACCTCGTAGGGGACGCGCTTGATCTCGTCGCCGAGCTCATCGAAGCGAGCGCCCATGAAGCGTTTCGACGAGTAAACCGTGTTGGTGGGGTTGGTAACGGCCTGACGCTTGGCGATTTGACCGACGAGCACGTCGCCCTTGTCGTCCCAAGCCACCACGCTGGGCGTGATGCGCGAGCCTTCCTCGTTCACGATGACGGTCGCTTCACTTCCGTCCATCACGGCGACCACGCTGTTGGTGGTGCCCAAATCAATGCCAATGATCTTTCCGCTGTCTGCCATCTGTGTGTTCTCCTGCGAGCGTGCCAGGTGTGCCCGGCAGGCCTTCTAGTCCATTCCGCCCCACCTGGGATCGGATGCGCGGGACCAACCCGCTACTGAGCCATTCACCCCCCGAACGGCCAGCTCGAATTCGCTCCAGACCCCGGTTGGAGGGCCTGACCGCTGACGCCCCGAGGGTCGTCAGCCTGAGTGGTTTCGTTCAAAAGCTCCATGAAAAGCGGGGGATTTCGCGACTGGCAGAAGCTAACCACGGCATCTGATGGGTCAACAACCGAGCCCGAGAAAAGTCGGATTGTTTGCGCCTTGCGTCGCAAACCGGGCTTCAGGCAGGGTGAAACGAGATGCCGCGGGAGGTAGAAGTCCAACAGCGGATCGACGCCCCTCGCGAGTCGATCTGGCGCGCCTGCGCAACCCCCGAAGGTATCGCGAACTGGCAGGCGGATCACGTCGAAGGCCAAGTGCGAGTCGGTGGCAAACTGCGACTGTTCTGGGCAGCGTTCGGCGCGCGCGTCGAGCTGGAAGTGACGACCTGGGAGCCGTCGCGGAAGCTCTGTTTCAAGCAAGGCACCAGCAACGTCGAGTTCCACCTGCAAGATCGTCTGCTGACGGTCGTGCAGCGTGATGAGGTCGAGCTCGACGATCCCGACGGGTTACGTTCGTCGTGGACCCTCGCGCTAGCGCAACTGGGCCACTGCGTGGAGCGTCACCCCGGCCGAAAGCGCCGAGTGAAGTGGCTAGTATCGGAGTTCGCTGCATCACCCGAGTTGATCTACCTGGCGCTGACGGAACCGATCTTGCGCGACCGCTGGCTCACTGAGACGACCCCACGGTCGAGTGCAGCAACCCTCGGAGCGGCGGGAGACAGCTACGTGATGAAGCTAGCAGGTGGCCCGCAAATATCTGGTCGAGTCATCGCCAACGTGAGTGGGCGCGACGTGGGGTTGACCTGTGCTGAAGCGGGCGAGGCAACACTGCAGATGAGGACTCTCCCAAGCCCGACACTCGCGGAGAACAGAATCGTGGCGCTGGTTTGGTCGACTTGGGGAGCCCCTACGCCCGAGGAAGCTCGCATCGTTCGAGCGCTGGATCCCGCGCTCGCGCGCCTGCCTGGAGTCGCCGAAGCCATCGGCCACGCGTGATGCAGCCGCGAAGTCTCAGCTGCCGAACACACGACGGGGTACGGCGGGTGCGCGTTCCGGACTCACGACTTCGTTGATGGAAAACGCATCCAGCCGATCCTGTAGCGCCTTCCCACCGTTTGATTGCGCCAGTCGTAGTTCGGATTCGTAGATGGGAACCACCGCGAGGACACGTACTCCGATCGGTCCCGCTCGAAACTCCCAGGCTTCTCGGGGGAGCGTACGAGGCTGAGCGAACAGCACGCCACACAGCGCCGTACTTCGGGCGAAACGTTCCGCGGGCTCACCGTTCGATGCGGTTTCTCCGCAGCGAAGTGAACGCCGCCGCTGAAGCACGGCCAATTCGTAGAGCAAGCGCACAGGCCAGTAGTTGATATCGGAGAGAAGCTCGGGTTCGGTGAGGGGCCAGTCCAGCGGCAAACACAGCATCAGCTCGGTCGACTCGACGCAAGCCGCGTTCGCCCCACTCGCCGGGCACTCTAGCGCGCTCGTGGTGAACAGCGTGTAATAGGGGCGCGCCGCACTGGGCGGGCAAATGTTCACGGACACACTTTGGCTATGTGAACCAATCACATTCGGTGGCGGACGCGCGACGCCTGACGCTCGAAGCCCGTGTACTTCCAGCTGACGCTGCACTGCGCCCGAGCTAGTCGGCGGTATGCCCAGCGACTCCAGATTCGACGATTCCGTGTTGTCCATTTTCGCGTTCAGCTCGCGCTCGCTCCCGCCGAGTTCAGCGCGCGTTCTTGCAGCAGCGAGCGCCCGTCGAGTAGTCGAAGTAGGTCGCGGAATGGCTCTCGATCTTGGCGGAACACCCACGTGTGGTGCGTCGGGCGTAGAACCCACCGCGAAACACGCCTCGCGGGTCCTCCACCCATTCGTCGAGATTACCCACCATGTCGTAGATGGCGTCATTAGCCCAACGGCTGGCGCACGCCTGCGACTCACCAGTAACCCGTAGCACGGGTGCGTCTCCTGCGATCATCAGCAGATTCAAACGGGGATCGAGATGACCGCTGGAGGATAACCCATGAAGAATCGCGGCCGGGTGAAGCTGTGAACCCACGTTGCAAGCGGTCGCCCGATAACTGGAGCCGTAGGGAAAGTCCGTGTTGTCCTGACCACGACAGGCTTTCTCCCACTCGGCGTCCGTGCACAAGCGCTTGCCAGCAGTTTCGCAAGCGCGCTTCGCCGAGTAGTAGGAAAGGTAGCCATGGGGGACCCGTCCAGCACGGCTCTTCGCCAGTGGCGTGGTCTCACGCTCACGCTGAAAGTCGCTGAGAACTGGCAGCGGCATCGCGCGCACGGGGTCGGGTCCGACGCTGAACCGCAATAGGCTCCACTGGTCGTGAACGAAACGCAACATCCGCCGCTCTGGCGGATAGAACGGCGACAGCTCGAACCCAGTTTGCTGGTCCACGAGTGTCGTCTCGTGTCGATCGACGCAGTAATCTTCCACGAGCACCATCTCCGCAGGACAGCGCCCGTTGGCAGCGTGCACCGCCCCACTCAAACTCGACGCAAGTGCCCCCACGGCAGCGCACGAGACCCAAACGATGGTGGCGCCCAAGGCGCTTCGCCAACTCGTCACGACACCTGCGATATCATGCTGAACCGACGACGCGCGTAGAAAACGCGATGGCACTGGTCCCCATGCGTTCGTATGCACGCAACCAAAGTTCGCTGGCATCGCAGTCGAACAACATCGAGCTGTCAGCATCCGTCGGCAGCCAGGCGCCGAGTCGGATCTCTTCCTCGAGTTGAGCGGGGCCCCAACCTGCGTAACCTGCAACGCCGAGAATCGGGTGCGGCGCCCGACCGTTCGCCAACGCAGAAAGCAGGCGGCGCGAGGACGACGCGGTCACACCACAGCCCAAGTCGAACTGGTCGTCGAGATCCGCCGGTTTCTCCGCCGTGGGGTAGAGAAGCCAGACTTGGTCCGACCCCACCGGGCCGCCCGAGCGCACCGACCCCGTGGGCGCCTGACTCACGCGCTCAGCAAACTCCGCTCGTTCGAGAAGTTCGGCCATCGTCATCAGCTCGCCACCATTGATCACCCAGCCGAACGCGCCATCGTCGCCGTGTGCCGCGAGCAAGACTACCGACCGCTCGAAATTCGGGTCACCCAGCGGGGGCGCCGCCACCAGCAAACCCGGAGCGAGATCCGACCGTTGTCGCCCTGCCATCGTCAAGTGCACCGCTCGTACTCCTGCCAAAGCATGTTTCTCGTCGCTCCTAGAGCTCCAAAGCGTATCTGATACGACTCTGACGCGCTGGCAACTTTTGCGACTTCAGGACGGCGACCGACCTTGAAACGACGGAACGTGTGGAAATCGCGCCACTTGCGTGGGAGCACGATGTGCCGAGCCGCGGCGCAGACGGAACGGACGAGGTCGAGTTTAGGTGGTGTAGTCTGCGTTGATGCTCACGTATTCCTTCGTGAGATTGCAGCCCCACGCGGTCGCAGCGTGATCGCCCATCCCCAAGTCCGCGGACAGCACCACCGTTTCCCCCTTCATTTGCTCGCTGATCACCTCGAGCGGCAAAGTCGTCGGCACCCCTTGCTCGAACGCCTGATGCTCGCCAATCCACACGCACAACTTGTCCAGCGCTAATTCAGCACCGCTACGTCCGAGGGCCATGAGCACGCGCCCGAGATTGGGATCGTGCCCGGTGACCATCGTCTTGATCAGTGGCGAGGACGAAATGGTACGCGCCGCTTTGCGTGCGTCTGCCAACGATGCCGCACCGCGCACGTTGACTTCAATCATCGCCGTCGCCCCCTCTCCATCGCGCGCGAGATCTTTCGCTAGCGCCGTGGACACTTGCAACATCGCCGCCTCGAGCTTCTCAGCGCCTGCGGCACTCGCGGATAGCGGCTTCGGGTTTCGCGCGCCGTTGGCAAACGCCAGCATCATGTCGCTGGTGGACGTGTCCATGTCGATGTCGACCATGTTGATGGTGTGGTCGGCCACGCGACGCAGGGCTGCCTGCAACCATTGCGAATCCGCAGCCGCATCCGTGGTGAGAAAGCAAAACACCGTCGCCATGTTCGGGTGCGCCATGCCACTGCCTTTGGCTGTACCAGCAACGACGTAGCGCTCGCCATCATGCTCGAAACTGACGGCACGGTTCTTCGCGACACTGTCCGTGGTCATCATCGCGCGACTGAACGCTACGCCACCAGCTGCGGATGGTTCGATTTGCGCCAGCGCGTGCTCGATCTTCTGCATGGGAATGGGACGCCCGATGACGCCAGTCGAACCAACGAGGACCTGCGTCTCTTCCACCCCCAGTTTGCGTGCCGCGAGGGCGGTCATCTGACGCGCATCCTGTTCGCCCCGAGCCCCCATCCCCACGTTGGAACAACCCGAGTTGACGATCAGTGCTCGAGCGCTTCCCGAAAGGGCACGCGCGCGCGTCAAAGCCACGGGCGCGCCACAGATGCGATTCTGCGTGTACACCCCCGCGACGGCACACGGCCGCTCGGAGACCAGCAAACCGACATCGAAACGCGGGGCGGGGCCATACGTTTTGATCCCCGCGTAGGCCGCCCCGGCCGACCAGCCTGAGGGGCTGGTCACCGCAGGTGATTCAAGCCATTGAAATTCCATAGTGTCAACTCACTGCAGTGCGACTGAAGCGACGGGATTTCGCTGACCAAGCTCAACGCCCAGCTCGCTCGTGCCGTCTCATTTAGTCGGTCGCCCCGCACACCACAAGGATCGCTCACAGCACATGCCACGATCGCACATCACGTTCGACTCCGGGACTTGGCGACAGCTGCGTACCCTGGTCGACGACCGCGACGTGGCCTTTCTGGAGCGGCTGTTTCAGACCTACTTGGAAAACGCCAGCGCCCAGGTGCACACGTTGCGGCACGACGCGAGCACGGAGTCCAAACGCCGCGCTGCTCACACGTTGATGGGTAGCAGTCTGAGCGTGGGCGTGACGGCCGTGGCCGTGATCTGCCGCAAGCTCGAACTGGAACTCGGCAAGGTGCCCGTGCATGACATGCCCGATCGACTGGCCAAGATCGAGGCGCACTTGCGAGCCGTAGAAGCGCAGTATCCCGTAGCACTCGCAGAAATGACCAGCAAGCACTCGTCTTGAATCGCGCGCGTGAGACGGCGTCATCACTCAGAACTCTCGGCGCCGCGATCGTGGTTTTGATCGCGGCCTCTCTCGCGGTTGTGCTCTAAGCTGCAGCCTGTGACTTCAAGAAGCTTGGCCACGACAGCCGCGTGGCTCGTGCTCACGTTCTGCGAAGCCGCTGTGGGAGCGAGCGACGCTGAGCCCGGAGCTCGCGCCAACCAGGACCAGAGCCACGAAGTGACCGCGTCTGCTGAGGCGGTCGACGCTGGTCCGGAACTAGGCGTGCGCGTGGGCTATGCCAGTGCCTTCGGCAAGATTCGCAATGGTCATCGCATCCGCGCAGAGGTAGCGGGCGCGCTGCCACTTTGGCTCGACGTCGGCTATCGTTTCAATCGACGCTGGTTCGCTGGGGGGTACGCTCAGTACGGCCTGGCTTTTCAAGGAGCGAGTTCCGAGTCTCGCTGCCCCGACTGTCAGTACAGTTGGATCCGTGCGGGACTTCAAGCGCAGTACCGTTTCGTGGAACGCCCGACATACAATTTGTGGGTGGGCCTGGGCGTCGGTAGAGAGTTTCTCAACGTCGCCATCGACGACCTGGAACAGAGCGCGCGCAGCACGACTGGCTGGGAGTTCGCGAACCTGCAGTTCGGAAGTGAACTCCAGCCGACGGCGGGTCTGGGCGTGGGTCCCTACTTCAGTTTCGCGCTTGGCGCCTACGACGAGGAAACGACGACCTGCCTCGATTCCGATCTGTGCCCCATCGACGAACGACGCGTCGAGCGAGGACTCCCAGAAACTGGTGTGCATGGTTGGGTCAGCGCGGGCATACGCCTGGTGCTGCTGCCGTGATACGGCGCCACTGAGGAGGTCGGGGGCTTCGATACGCGCACTGCCTGCTCATTACTTGTCGATGTTGCTATCTTGATGGCAAGCCGTCATGCTGCGTTCCGTCATGACGACGATAGCGGCTAACCTGGCAGCCAACTTGCGGCGCCTGCGCGACGGTCTGGGCCTGAGTCAGCAACAGATAGCCAGCATCGCTGGGGTCCCCCGCCCGACCTGGGCGAACCTCGAGTCTGGCGAGTCCAACCCCACCATCGCGGTGTTGGTCAAAGCAGCATCGGCACTCAACGTCGACGTTGAGAAACTCCTCCGTCCCCCACCAGAGGCCGCGCGTGTGACTCCCGCCGAGGTGCTGAAGTCCCGGCGCAAAGGCAACGTGGCGGTGCGCGAACTGCTCCCAGAACCCGTCGTTGGCCTGGAACTGGAACGGCTTTCACTCCCGCCGAAATCTCATTTGAGCCCCGCAGTTCACCCGAAAGGAACGCATAAGTACGCGATCTGTGAAGTAGGGGAGCTCTCGGTCAACGTCGGCACATCGCATTATTCGGTGCGCACGGGAGACGTGGTCGTGTTCCGCGGAGATCAACCGCACGGCTTCCGCAACACGGGCCGCGCGGGCGCGGTACTATACTGCGTGGTGACGTTCGCAGGGGTTGGCTGAACGTCCACTTTCACCAGGGAGGACCAGCATGGCGTGCATCGACTCGCTCATCGAAGACCATCGACTCATCAGCCGCGTACTCGCGGCGCTCGACGCGTTCACTCGCGACGCATCATCAACGAGCCCGAAGCTCAAACGCGACTTGCGACGCTTCACGACGTTCTTCAAGGTATTTTGCGACGTGCATCATGTTACGAAGGAAGAAGACGTCCTATTCCCGTATTTGGTTCACCGTGGTGCCTCTTGGGAAGGTGGCGCGCTGAGTCGGGCCAGAGACCAGCACCGACACGAGCGTTATTTCGTCGGCGCACTCGAGCATCTCGCCGCGCAGGAACGCGCCTACGATGCAGAAGCCTTCCGCCACCTGCTGGCGGAACTGAAGGCATTGCAGGAGGCAATGCGCGCGCACGTCGAGTTCGAACATGCATCGATCTTCGAAATGACCAAACGGCTCTCCCAACGGCACCAAGCGGAGCTTGCGACGCAATTGGCCACCTTCGACGCTGGCGCACCGAGCGTCACAGACATCCCGGAGATGCGCGACCTGGCTCAACGCCTGATCTCCGACTACGCGCCGGGCCCGTAGCCCAAGGTGGACGTCTCGAGGGTTGGACGTAGCAAGTACGGCGTCCTATCTGACGGCGGGTGTCCTGGAACTCGTCATGGAATCGCGGCGCGTACGAGCTGAGTGCGGGCCAACGGGCGCCAGTGGCGTTGCTCGAGGGTAGCCGTCTCCAGTATGCTGCGCCGATCGCGCCTGTCCACGTGGCCAGTCCGCGTGCACATGGCACAAGCCACTGGAGCTGCTCGGAAGCAATCACCGCTTCCAGCGGTTTGCCCCCTATGAGCCAATTCCTCGACGCGGAGTCCACATCACCACGTGCTGCACTCGACTGCGCTCGACGCCTACCCGCGGTTGGGTCCTGATGCCGCCAGAGCAACTCGAAGAAACCGCGGAGGACCACGCGGCTGGACAGACGCTCGACGAGGAGTTGACGCCGAGAACCCGCGCCGAACCAGCTCCTCACGCCACGTTGGTTTCACCCGAGCCGACGCAGCCGCGTGAGCCAGTATCCGAGGGACCGACGAGTTTTCCGTCTCGATCGCAGCTGCCGACGGTCGCACGCTCCAGCTACGACTTTCGTCGCGAGATCGCGCAGGGCGGCCTGGGCCGGATCTGGCAAGCCCGAGACCTGCGCCTCAATCGCATGGTGGCGATCAAAGAGCTTCTCAAGCCGACGCTTGCCAGCGAGGCACGGTTCCTGCGGGAGATCGAAGCGACCGTCAAGCTGCAGCACCCCAACATCGTGGCCCTACACGAGGCGGGTCGCTGGCCTGATGGTCAGCTGTTCTACGCGATGAGTTTCGTCGCGGGAAAGACGCTGCTCGACGTAATCGACTCTGCGGACAGCCTCTCCGCACGTTTGGCGCTACTACCGACGATCCTCGACGTGTGTGAGGCAGCAGCGTTCGCTCACAGCGAAGGTGTCGTGCACCGCGACCTGAAACCCGTGAACGTTCTAGTCGGGCGCTTCGGCGAAACGGTCGTCATCGACTGGGGTCTCGCCAAACTGGTGAGAAGCGGTGTCCCGACCGAATATGTCGCGGAGAATGGCCCCATCAGCCAGGGTGTTACGCGCTCGGGGCTAGTCGTCGGAACGCCACCCTACATGCCTCCAGAACAAGCCTGGGGCAAAGAGGTGGACGAAACCGCAGACGTCTACGCACTCGGCGCCATCTTGTACCAAGCGTTGTCTGGACGAGCTCCATACTTCGAAACTCGGGGCGCCGACCTGCTGCAAACCATCCGCACGGTGCCCCCGACCCCTTTACGCGACTTGGTCCCCGATCTTCCGCCAGACTTGTTGGCCGTGGTCGACAAGGCCATGGCTCGTGACCCGAGTGATAGGTATCGAACCGCCAGCACGATGGCTCAAGAGCTGCAGCGATTCACGCGCGGCCGCCTGGTCAGCGCGTATAGTTACCGCCTGCGAGATCTGCTGCGGAGGTTCGTCGAGCGCAACACGGCCGCGGTGCTCACGGCAGCCGTCGCCATCTTGTTCATGTTGGTGCTAGGCACCGTGAGCGTCGGCAAAATTCGAACCGAGCGCGACGCTGCCAGGGTGAGCGAACAAGAAGCCACGCGTCAGCTCCGCTTGGCAAGAAGCCGAGCCAGCGAGCTCATCGTGGCCCGAGCCCGGGCGCTCGCCGAATCCGACCCGACCGCGGCGGTTGCTTCGCTCAAGCAACTCGAGGATCCACCTACCACCGCCGCCAGTGTCGCGGCACGGGCACAAGAGTACGGCGTCGCTCGGTGGGTGCTTCGTGGACACACCGACAGTATCAACTGTCTGGATGTATCGCCGAGCGGCAATCAGATCGTCTCTGGCGGAGAAGACCACATGTTGTTCTTGTGGTCTTTCGGATCGGTCGACGGCCGCAGCCTCGAACATCACACCGACAGAGTGACGGATTGCGCGTTCTCTCCCGAAGGGGATTGGATGGCGTCTAGCAGCTACGACGGCTACGTCACGTTGTGGCCACTGGACACGCTTCACCCGACGCGACTGCCAAACCACGGCGCGGCAGTGAAATCGATCGCCTATTCCGCGGACGGGCAGTACCTCGCGAGTGCGAGCGCGAACGACAAGCTTCGACTCTGGCACCTGGCAGACCAGAGTTACACGGAACACGAGGCAGACAATGTGCGCTGGCCGCTACTGGACTTCCGAAACGCTCATCGCCTGGTCTCGGGTCCGCACGATGGTCGAGCTCGGTTGTGGACACCAGACGGGGGATTTCTCACCTCTCCACGCGCGGTCGGCGACGTGACCACTGCACAACTTTGGGACTCTCCGAACAGAGTGGTAATGGGCACCACTGCCGGTGAGATTGTGCAGTGGGACTCCACTCGCTCCAGCTTGGAACAAATGGCAGACGTCGGGGCACAAGTTACCGCATTGGCCACTCGCGCCAATGCACCAGGCTATCTGGCGGCCGCCACAGTCCAAGGTGATGTCTACCAAATTGACCTCGCTACGGGGCGTTCCACGCGGTGCATGCGCCACATGGAACGCGTGTTGGAGTTGGCCGTGTCCCCTGACCAGAGGTTCATCGCGTCGGGGGGCTGGGACCGCCAAGTCCACGTGTTCGACGTGGGCAACGACTTCGCTCGTCGGTTGCGAGGACACACGGACGTGGTCAGCGGCCTCGCGTTCTCACCTGATGAGCGTCATCTGGTTACCGCGTCGTGGGACAAGACGCTCAGAGTCTGGCCCCTTCGAGACAAGCTGCACGATCTCCGCAGTGTACTCACGGGACACACGGTTGGCGTACACAGTGTACGTTTCTCACCCGATGGTCGCTTGCTGGCAAGCGGCGGTCACGACGACACCGTGCGCGTCTGGGATGCTCTGGACAAGACACACCGCGTGCTCCGCGGGCACACGGACCACGTGTACCGAGTAATCTTCTCTCCCGATGGTGACCTGCTCGCATCCTCCAGCGACGATCGAACCGTTCGCTTGTGGTCGCTCCGCGACTTCGGTCAGGTTCGAGTGCTGGAGGGTCACGAGGCCGACGTCGAAGAGCTGGCGTTCTCCCCTGACGGGACGAAACTGGTGTCCGCATCAGAAGATCACACCGCGCGACTTTGGCAGGTCGACAGCGGCGACTCCAAGGTGCTGTTTCACGACCACGCCGTTACCCAGGTGACCTTTCACCCCGATGGTCGGGCACTACTGACGTCGAGCCGCGCAGGAACGATACGCTCGTTCGACGCGACTACTGGGGAGCAGCTCGCCGAGTATGCGGATCACCAGGGTGAAGTACTCGATGTGTCCTACTCACCCGACGGCCGTTCGTTCGCTTCCGCCGACAAGTTCGGCTCCGTGGTCATACGTGATCTCGACGGCAATCGCACACAGCGTTGGACGGGACTCGAAGGTGCCCACATGCTCGAGTTCTCCCCTGACGGCAACTGGATTGCCGTCAGCGGCGCAACTCCACATCTGTGGGTTTGCCAGCTGGGTGCTCACGACTGCCGTGAACTACAAGCGCACAAGAGCATGGTGCGGGGAATGCGCTTCTCACCAGATTCCCGAGTGCTGGCGAGCGGGGATGGTGAAGGCGACGTATTGCTCTGGGATGTCGCTTCGGGTGAGTACCGCTCATATCAAGGGCACTCCGCTCCCGTGTTCGATGTGGATTTCTCACCCGACGGCCAATGGTTCGCTACGGGTAGCGG
Organism: uncultured bacterium; assembly: GCA_965651905.1. Lineage (GTDB taxonomy): Bacteria > Myxococcota_A > Polyangia > Polyangiales > Polyangiaceae > SZUA-265. Next base: position 79,112 of record CBFGUG010000024.1, read on the forward strand.
TGACGAGACGGTCAGGATTTGGCCTAGAATCGAAGTCCCCACGGAAGCGGACCTGTCGACTCTGCTCGAACGCCTGACCGCAGAGACGGTCCCAGAGATCATCGCCGATCAGCCGTAACCATGAGGAGCTGACAGGTGCACGCCTCGACACCAACTCGGTTATACTGACGACATGGGTACGACAATCGGTCACACCCTGGAAGACGACGGGTCCCCCAAGTCGCTACCAGCTCGCCGCCAGCGTGGCGCAGCGTTGATCGTATTGCTCGAGGGCGACCGACCACTCGCGAAGTCGTCACGACATTCACTCGCGAACGCGAGCCAGGTCATCCTGGGAAGAGGCTCTCAACGCACGGCCAGTCGCCCCCAAGGACCGCACGCCGGGCAGATCGACCTGCGTATCCCAGATCCCCGAATGTCGTCGAGGCACGCGGTGTTAGCCAGAGTTCGCGACAAGTGGTTCATCGAGGACAGCGCCTCGAGAAACGGAACTCGTGTCGGAGGTGAACGAATCACGGAGCAGGAGCTTCAAGACGGCGATCTGATTGAGGTTGGTCGCACGGTACTCGTGTTTCGCACTGATGCTCCCGCGGATGGCCCCCCCGACTTCGACACCATGAAAGAGCGCGCGCCACTCACGCTCCACCCGGGACTCGAGGAAACCTACGCCAAGCTCCGCACCATCGCTCCGTCTCATGGCATCTCCATCTTGATTGAGGGTGAGAGTGGGACGGGCAAGGAGGTGCTAGCGCGCCAGATCGCGGCTTGGTCTGAGGTCGATGGGGCTTTCGTCGGTGTCAACTGTGGCGCGCTGCCAACCAATTTGGTCGAGAGTGAACTGTTCGGATCCGTAAAGGGGGCGTTCTCAGGCGCCAACGCCAACCGCATCGGACTCGTGCGCAGCGCTGACGGCGGATGCCTTTTCCTGGACGAGATTGCCGACCTACCTCTCGACTCTCAAGCGGCGTTGTTGCGTGTGCTCCAGGAGCACGAAGTCACTCCCATCGGAGCGACACGCCCGCACCCGGTTCAGTTCCGTTTGATCTCCGCGACGCACCAGGACCTGGACGCCGCAGTAGCCGCAGGTCGGTTTCGCCACGACTTGTTCGCGCGAATCGCGGGCTTTCGCGTGAAGTTGCCGCCGCTACGCGAACGCAAGGATGACCTGGGGATCCTGATCGGACAGCTCATCGAGTCCGTGTGCCACGAGCCTGGCGGCGTGAACTTCGCCCCTGAAGCGATCGTTCAACTGTACGAGTACGACTGGCCCTTGAACGTCAGAGAGCTTGCCAATGTACTCACTGCCGCCTCGCTGCTGGCCGGGCGTGACCCCATTCAGCGAAGCCACCTGCCCGCGACCGCCGAGGCTCCGAACGTCGCGCGCCCACAGCGACAACTGACCGAAGAACAACTCGTCCATCGCCAGGAAGTCGAACAATTACTCCAAAAGCATCGCGGCAACGTCAGCGCCATCTCGCGTGAACTCGGCAAAGCACGAAACCAAATTCAACGCTGGATGAAGCGCTACGAACTGCGCTCCGAGGACTATCGCTGAGTGAGCGCGCACCAGCCAGCCGCGCTACACCAATGCAAGGCCGGCATGCGTAAACCCACATACGTAAACCCAGATGCGTAAACCCAGATGCGTAAACCCAGAGGACCCCATGCTGGGGACTCGGTGCGGGGCCTCATCAGCCTGCAAGCGCGCTGTCGATCACCTCTAGCAGAGCTTCCAAACGGTAAGGCTTCTGTAAGTACCCGGCGAACTCCGCGCTGCCGACTACCTGCGCGGTCTCCGTGCGACTGTAACCAGACGTGAGCACGACGGGAGCGGGGCAACCAAGGGCACGGGCCTGCTGCAACACCTCGACACCGCTCAAGTCGGGCATGCTGAGGTCGACCAGGATTAACCGAAAACGCCCAGGAAGCGACTGGATCATCTCGAGGGCCTGACGCCCACTGACCGCGACCTCCACGTCGAAGCCCTGTTGATTGAGCACCAACCCGGTCAGTCTAGCAACCGACGGTTCATCATCCACGACAAGAACATGGCCGTGCCCCTGCGGAGTCAGGGCGCTGGGCGACGCTGAGCCGCTCGCGGGAGCCCCCGCCGACGCACCGTTCGCTCCTCCCTCGCCAACCGAACCCGCACCGACAACAGGCGCTTCCGCCGTGCCGACACGCGACACGTCTGCTCGCCCGCTGCACTCAGCTGGACGCCTCGACGCGCTGGAATGTCCCTTCGCTGCGGTGGCCCCATCTCCCCGCAGAAACGACTCGCCCGCTGACCCGCTGCGTCGCTGATCGTGCAACATCAATCCACCTCTGAAGTCACGCCCGAGACCCGCACACTCGTACGAACTGCCCCAAACACCGTTGACGATCATACTAGCGCGCGGCCTCGGAAAGCGGGAGCCGCTGGAAAGATTTCCGACTCAAATCGTCGGTTGCGCGTTCGGCTGTTCTGCACAGAACGCCTCCAACGTGTCGTACTCGTCGAATTCATGAATGAAACCCGTCTGTTCGCGAAACGCTCGGGTGTCGACCACAAGTGGGTACTTGAGGTGACTGAACGCCCCCCTGGGGAGCCAGGGTAGGCCGAACTTGCCGAGGAGCATGGGCATCAGCGACTCGGGGAGCGCAACTTGATCACGCCCGGCCTCAGCGATCAGGTTCGACAGCGGCATCGGGCTCGGCCCTGCGACGTTGTACACCCCGCGTAAACCTCTAGTGAGCGCTGCCACCACTGCACGCGCGGCATCCGACTCGTGCATGAACTGGAATAGGGGGTCGAAACCGAGAACCGTGGGCACTTTCGGACCTCGAAGGTAGTCCGCCAGGGTACCGTGGCAGCTCGGCCCGAGCGTGTAGCAAAGGCGCAGCACTGCTGTATCTATTTGCGGTGTTCGCCAAAGCGCGGAGCCCGCAAAAAGATCTGCAGCAACGAGATCCGCCAGTTCAGGAAAGTCATCAGCCGCCATCGGTGGCTCATCTTCCGTGTGGTAGAGTGGCGAGTCTGGCGTGGCGCCGTAGTACGTGTGGCGCCCAACGAACACCGCGCGCCCGACCCCGTAACGCTCACAATAGTCGATGGCCGCCTTCGTCCCCCCGAGGCTCATTCGATGATGCTCCGCCTCTGGGACGTGCAAGTGGCTCACTGTAGCCATGTGAACGAGCGCGTCTGGCTCGTGGGTGCGGAACACATCCTCGGCAGGGCGCTTGCGCAAATCGACCTCGAACACCTCCACGTTGTCGGGTGCCTCACGCCAGCCACGTCGGTCGATACCGATGACGTTGTGCCCTTCGCTGGCGAGCTGAACCGCGATCAGTCGCCCCAAGCGGCCCGCGATCCCTGTGACGACCACCTTCATAACGCCTTGTACTCGCGCCTTCCTTCTTCGATCAGTTCGGAGATGCGTCGCTTGACCCGATCGACCATCTTCCCGATTGTCGCGTCATCTTCCTGCCCCGTTCCGTCGAAGTGCATCGGCTCGCCAAAGCGAATCATCATGCGCACGGGAAGCGGAAAAGCGACGAGGTAAGGCGTGATGGGAACATAGGGCATTCCGATCAGCTTCCCTAGCTTGCGCAGATTCGCCACAGTCGGAACGGCTTCGCCGCCTCCCAACACGGCTGTCGGTATTATCGGGCTCTTGGTTTCCAGGGCCAAACGCACGAAGCCAGTCCCAAAGCGCACCAGCGAGTGACGTTCTTTGAACAGCTTGGCCGTCCCGCGGGTTCCTTCAGGGAATACCATGAGCAGCCGCTCGTCCTCCAACAAGCGTCGCGCGTGTTGGGGCAGCCCATTGATCTGCCCAACGCGTGTGGCCCACTCGGAGAAGAACGGCAGCTGGCCGATGAAACGATCCGCCATGCCGTGCGCCAGGCGTGGCGGGTCCATTTCGTAAAAACATGCGGTCGCGAGCATGAAAGCGTCGATCGCGTAGCCACCCGAGTGATTGGCGACCAACATCGCGCGGCCCCGCGTTGGCACGTGATGCGCGCCACTGCATTGAGTGTGGAAGTAGTGGCGATAGACCTGACCGCAAACCACCGCGGCCTGCGCCAAGTGCGATTTCGACACACCATACGCGTCGACGCCCGACGGATTGAACGCTAGGTCGAGCCGCGCGACCCGCTCTTGCGCTTCTTGCAGAAGGCTCGCCACGCGCGCAGGTCTAGCACCGCACGGGCCATCCGCGAAGACCCAGCTCGCTGCTCCCAAGTTTTCCTCGCGGTTGAGGGAATTGGCCATCAAACTACGGTTCGGTGGAGCCGACGCGACATGCAGCTCAAAGTACTCGACTGCGGGTTCTGACCTGGAACATCCACAAGGGCATCGGCGGGATCGATCGCCGCTACGACCTCAGCCGAGTGATCGACGTGCTCACCTATTACGACGCGGACGTGATGCTTCTGCAGGAAGTCGCGCAGAACATGCCGAGTCTGCGCGGCGACGATCAAGTGCAAAAGCTCGTGAACGGCCTAGGGGGACACGCCGCGTTTCACCCTGAGCATCAGTTCCGCAAAGGCGGTTACGGCAATCTGATTCTCTCTCGCTGGCCTGTCGACGAGACGGCTCACGTCGACCTGACGATTGGGTCGCGTAAGCGACGTGGGCTCATCCAAGCACAGGTCCGGGTACCACGTACTGCGGGAACTGACACGCTGATTGTGAACAACCTGCACTTGGGCCTGGCAGGCAGTGAGCGAGGCAAGCAGCTCAAACGATTCGTCAGCAGCTCCCCGTTCACCCGAGTAAACGAGCGGACACCAATGGTCGTCGGGGGTGACTTGAACGACTTGTGGGGTAGCCTGGGGCCACGCTACCTCACGCCTCGAGGGCTGACTCGCGCGGGCAAGTTGTACAGTAGTTTTCCCGCCGCGTACCCCATTCGCCCGTTGGACGGCCTGTTCTACAGGGGCGACTTGGTCGTACGAGATGCGTACGTGGGGCGCTCGAGACTCGCCCGAACGGCCTCCGATCACCTGCCGATCTACGCCGATTTCGACATGTACTGAAGCCCCCTCAGCGCTTCATGGTCACAGCCAACGTCGAAACCAATACAACACGCGCTCCGCCAACTTGTCGGCAACTGGCCGCGACTGAAACTCGTGAATGTGGACCTCACGGCTCTTCTCCAAATCTGCGGCGAACGCACGGCTCACCAGCGCGGCGAAATGTTCATCCAACACGGACAAGTTCAACTCGCGATTGTTGCGCACCGACATGGCATCGAGATTGAAGCTTCCAGTGGTTGCCCACTGGTGATCGATCACTGCCGTCTTCTGGTGCAGCATGCTGGGGAGGTACTCGTAGATTCGAACCCCTGAAGCCAACAACGTCTTCCACGTCGCGCGACTTGCCAAGCGTACCGCACCCACGTCACTGCGCGCTGGTAGGAGCACGCGGACGTCAACTCCCCGCCGAGCCGCTTGACGTAGGGCACGCCTCAGGCGCAGGTTGGGAATGAAATACGCATTGGCGATCCACACTTGCTCCCGCGCCTGCCAGATGCGCTGCACGTACGCCTCCAGTGCCTGTCTTTTTTCGGCGTAGCCGGCCTGCGCCAACAGCGCGACCTGCATCTCGCCACGCTCCACGATCGAAGGCATGGGGAGCGTTACTCGCTGACCACTCTCGTCATACCAACTATCAGCGAATGACTCGCACAAATCTGCCAAGATGGGGCCGCGCGTACACGCCAGATCATCGCGCCAACCTTCCCCACCTCGATCCATCGAGATCCACTGATCGGCGAGGTTGACCCCCCCGATGAACGCGATCGCCCCATCGACAACCAAGAGCTTCCGATGATTGCGCACGGTCAGCCGCGAGAGCCGCGCTCGCAGTTGGATTGGGCGCAGTGGGTTGAACTCCAACACCTGAGCCCCCGCACCGCGGAGCTCGTCGAACAGATGCGACTCCGTGGCAAACGACCCCAACGCATCGTACATCACGTAGGTGGCGACACCCCGTTTGGCAGCGTCGCGCAACGCGTCGAAGAAGCGCCGACCCGTGCTATCGGAATCCATCCAATACATTTCGAGGCGAACGTCGTGCTGAGCGCGCACGATTGCCTCGAGCATGAGTTCGAGGCCGCGTCCGCTGTCAGTCACGAACTCGACGGTGTTCCCCCCGACGAAGCGCTCGACGCCGCTTGGAGATAGACGGCGGCGTGGACGCAGGCGTCCCAACGTTCGTCGCAAGGGGGTACTCATGGCGGCGGACGCAATTGTGCTCGGCTTTGAAGCGCGCCGCGAACAAAAGTGTTGCAGAGCGGCTGTACGAGTTCGCGGCCCCCGGCCTGATGTTCCGCACCTGCGACTTTGCGGCAGCTACGACTTGTCTACTGGTCGGCGACGCACGAAACCCAGTGCATGAGCGTGATTGCTCGACTCTCGATACTGGTGCTCTTCGCGTTGGTGCTGGCGCGCCTACCGTCGCCCGCCATGGCGCAACCTGCAGTCAGCGGCGTGTCGAGCAGGTGGGCCAATGAGCTGTACGAGCGCGTGCGTCCGAGCATCGTGTTGGTCAGCACCGAACGAGGGCAGGGTACGGGCTTCCTGTTTCATTCTGATCGTCACATCGCAACCGCATTCCACGTGGTCGCAGGAGGACGCAACATCTACGTCACACTGGCGGACGGCACTTCTCGTCCCGTGCGAGTCGTAGCGTGGGATCCGAGCCTCGACCTGGCGCTGCTCGAGCTCGCGACCAGCCTCAGAGCCCCCGTGTTGCAAGCCGTGCGTCCTGGCAGCGGACAAGTCGGCGATCCAGTCGTCGCCATCGGCAATCCCTGGGGCGACGAACAGCGTCGCAACGCCGACTCGCGCGGCCCGGTGTGGGCTCTGAGTCAAGGGGTAATCAGTGCCCCACCCGCTGACTTGATCCAGACGGATGCGCCAGTCAATCCTGGTAACTCGGGAGGACCACTGCTCACGCGCGATGGAGAGGTGGTGGGGGTGCTCGTCGTTCGCCTAGCGGGATCCGACGGGATTTCTTTCGCAGTTCCGACGTCGCGCCTGGCGGCTTTGGTTCAGCGAATCGGCGTCCAGCCCGAGTACCGAGCGAGCGCCGTGAGCGTCGATGTTCAGCTGTCCTGGGTGCCCGTCGCGGAACACGAACTCTCAGGCGTTCTGCTCGGCACTCGCGTTGGATTCGGCAGCACTTGGGCACTCGGGCTGCGCGGCTCCCGGCTGTGGGGCAGTAAGGAAGTTCAGTCCACGTTGCACCTGACGGAACGTGATCGCTGGCTCGCCGAGGCGGACGTCAGCTACCGTTTGGGGGGCGGCGAGGGCGGCGGCCTGTCCGCTGGAGTCGGCGTGACATACCAGCTGGACGCCATCACCGATTGGCGGTCGAGTATCGAAGCTCAAGAGTTGGTCGAAGAAAAAACGAAACGCGATGACAACGCGGTTCGACTGATGCTGAGCGCCAGCATGGAAGCGGAGTGGCTCATTGCTGACACAGCGATATATCTGCTCGGTGAACGAGGATTCGGGGCCCGCCTCGGACTGGGGTTGGTGTTCTGAACGCAAGCGATTAAAAGACTCTGCGGGACGTCGAACCGCTTTCGACGAATGCGAAAACACGAGGCAATCATGAAAAAGGTCATCGTCACGGGCGGCGCGGGTTTCATCGGCTCACACACGACCGTGCAATTGGTCGCGGCCGGGTTTTCCCCGATCGTGGTGGACAACTTCTGCAACTCCGATCGCCGCATCATCGGGCGAATCGAACGCATCATCGAACGTCCGCTTTCCGTTCACGAGGTGGACTGCTGCGACCGAGCCGCATTCGACTCGGTTCTGTCGCGCGAAGGTGACGTCTACGGCGTGATCCATTTCGCCGCCCTCAAGGCGGTGGGGGGCTCAGTAGCGAATCCCCTAGCCTACTATCGCAACAACCTGGGTTCGCTGGTGACCGTACTAGAGTCGATGTTGGCCGCAAAGCTGTCGCTGTTCGTCTTCTCTTCATCGTGCACCGTCTACGGACAACCCGACACCCTGCCAGTCACCGAGCTCAGCCCCACCAAAACTGCAGAATCGCCGTACGGGCGCACCAAACAGATCTGCGAAGACGTGCTCAACGACGTCGTGCGCTCTGGAGCGAAACTGGAGTGCGTCACCTTGCGTTACTTCAACCCGATCGGCGCCCACGAGTCTGCTCTCATCGGCGAGCTCCCGCTCGGACCTCCCGAAAACCTGGTGCCCTACATCACCCAGACGGCGGTCGGGCTGCGCGAACGGCTGACGGTGTTCGGCAGCGATTACCCGACCCGCGACGGCACCTGCATCCGCGACTACATCCACGTGACGGACTTGGCAGATGCTCACATCAGCGCGCTACGTTACGCTGCCGAGCGCCAAGACACCTCGTTCAACGAAGTCTTCAACGTCGGAACGGGCAGTGGGACGAGCGTGCTCGAAGCGCTTCAAGCGTTCGAAACGGGCACCGGCGTGCGCGTAGCCCGAGTCCTCGGCGACAGGCGTGCTGGAGACGTCGTCGAGACGTACGCTGACGTGCAAAAGGCCGAACGCGAACTGGGTTGGAAAGCTCGACTCACGCTGACCGACGCCATGAGAGACGCGTACCGCTGGCAGTGTGCGCTGCGTGACGACCCGCTGTGAGCAGCACAGCGTCAGCGCGGCAACCGTGCGCTAAATCGATGCTGCATCACGTGGTGGTAACGCTGCCCGGGAAGCAGTCGCACCTGCTCGGCCCATTCGGGCACGTTGATCGCGTTTGGAAACGCCTGGGTTTCGAGGCAAAGCGCGTTACGGTGGCCGTACGCCACGCCCTTGCCACGCTTTGATCCGTCGAGGAAGTTACCCGTGTACAGCTGAACGCCGGGCTGGTTCGCGAGTAACGTCAACTCTCGCCCAGAGCCTGGGTCGAGCAGCACGGCAACTTGGCGCAGTTCGTCGGGGCGCCCATCCACGACGAAGTTGTGATCGTAGCCGCTCGGCTCCGCTCCAGTTTTTTCGATGTCGCGTCCGACGGCCTTCGGCCTGCGGAAGTCGAAGGGCGTACCCTCGACTGCAATCACTTGCCCCATCGGCACCACGGGTGATCCGGGCGTGTAACTGCTCGCACAGAGCTGCAGCTCGTGAGCTTCGATGCTGCCCGAGTCGTGCCCCCCGAGATTCCAGTAGCTGTGGTGTGCCAGGTTCACGAGCGTGGGAGCGTCGGTCGTCGCTTCCATTTCGACGACGAACACCGCGTCTGGCGTGACGGCGTAGGTAACGCTCGCTTGGAGCGTCCCGGGGTAGCCTTCTTCGCCATCAACCGACTCGTAGCTGAAGCGTACCGCTGCGTTTCCGTCGTGCTCAGGCAGTATCTCGCTCTGCCACAGACGCGTGTTGAAACCCGTGGGGCCTCCATGCAGGTGATGGGGTGGGTCGTTTCGCGAGAAGTCGAGACGACGCCCCTCGAACTCACAGGTGCCACTAGCGATACGGTTGGCGACCCGACCCACGGTCGCGCCAAAAAACACGTCACACGCGAGATAGCTCGGAAGGTCGTCGTAGCCCGTGACGACGTCCGCTTCTCGTCCTGCCGCATTCGGCACTCGCAGCGAGGTCACGATGGCGCCATAGTCGATGGCGCTGAGGGTCAGCCCACCCGCGCTGAGCGTGGTGCGCCATACCTCCCTACCTTCGACCCGTCCGAAAATATCCCGAGAGGCACCCATCGCTCAATTACCTTTCAGCGCAGCTTCGTACGCCTTCGTTACTTCGTCGCCAAAACACACGACACGAATCTCCCGCTCGGGAAACTGTTCGAGATGAGAGCGCAGTGCGAGAACTGCGACCACGGAGGCTTTTGCGACCGGATAGCCATAGGCGCCCGTACTGATGGAGGGGAAAGCGATCGTCTCGATCGAGTGCTGAACGGCCAACTGCAGGCAACTCTCGTAACAGCGGCGCAACACTTCAGCTTCGCGCTCTGTGCCGCCGCGCCAAATTGGACCGACCGTGTGAATCACCCAGGCCGCGGGCAAAGAATACCCTTTGGTGATTTTCGCCTCGCCAGGTTGACAGCCGCCCAAGGTCTTACATTCCGCCAGCAGCTGTTCACCAGCAGCACGGTGTATTGCGCCGTCGACTCCGCCGCCCCCGAGCAAGCTCGAATTCGCGGCGTTGACGATTGCGTCCACCGCCTGAGCAGTGATGTCGCCTGAGACCAGTTTGAGCGGCATGCTGATACCCAGCTGATCAGTCGAACAGACGAGACGTCTTCTGCTCGAACTGCGCGAGTATTTCTGCGTAGATCTTGGAGTGCTCTGGGTTGGGCTGTGCAACGCCGGGCGCTAGGCTGACGAACTTCGACGCAACCTCGTCCGCACTCACCTGTTTACCCGCAGCACGTCGGTCGACCCACAACGCTTGGATCGCCCCGCCTAGAGCCGCTGACTCCGGCTCGACCAAGACGCGGACGGGCGCGCCGAGCATGTCCGCCAGTATTTGACGCCACAACGGGTTCTTCGAACCACCACCGACGACGCGCACGGCGTCCACTTTCAGCCCCAAGCGCTTCATGCGAGCCACCCCCGAAGCCAGTCCGAGGCTAGCCCCTTCGATCGCCGCGCGGAACAAGTGCCCCGGATTCAGCAGTCCTGGACGGATGCCAAGCAGCGCTCCCGTCGCATTCGGGAGATTCGGGACTCGTTCACCTTGAATGTAGGGCAGCAACGTCAACCCGTCACAACCAGGCGAAACCGCGCTGGCCTTGGCGGTAATTTCCTCGTGGCCCAATCCGAAAGCGTTTCGCACTTCTTCCGTCACGTTGGTCACGTTCATCGTGCAAAGCAGCGGCATCCAAGCGCCCGTCGAATCGCAAAACGCTGCGATCAGCCCGTCTGGGTCGATGACGGGCTGCGCGGAATAGGCGAACACGGTCCCAGACGTACCGAGACTGACGACGGTCGACCCGGCAGCCGTGGCACCGCTGCCGATCGCACTCATCATGTTGTCACCACCGCCCGGGGAAACGACGGCCCCCTCGGGGAGCCCCCAACGCTTGGCAGCTTCTGCGCTCACCTTGCCCGCCACCTGATCGGCCGCTACGAGCTTTGGGAAGAAACTGCGCGCTTTCGGATCGAGCCAGTCGAGGATGGCCTCGTCGTAACACCGCTCACGCGGATCGAACGCGCCCGAGCCTGAAGCGTCGCCGCACTCCATGAATTTGTCGCCGGTGAGCAGGAAGTTGACGTAGTCGTGCGGCAACAGAACACTGCGCACCCGCGCGAACTGCTCGGGCTCGTTCTGCTTCATCCAGAGCAGCTTCGGCAGCGTGTAACCCGTCGGCACAGGCCACTTGCCCGCTGCGGTAATCTGATCGGCCTGCGCCACCGTGGTCGTATCGCACCAAAGCTTTGCAGCGCGAACGGGCTTGTCGTCTTCCCCGAGGGTCACGAGGCCATGCTGTTGTCCCGAAACGCCAATGCCGCGAACCCGCGACTTGTCCACGGATCCGAGGAGCTTGCCGAGGACCTCACCTACCGCGTCACTCCAGGTTTCGGGGTGCTGCTCGGCCGCCCCTGGAGGCAGCCCTTCGATCAAGCCATACGCTTTCGAGGCACGTGCGACGACGGCGCTCTCGCCCTCCAGCTCCGCATCCAGCACGACGCCTTTCGTGCTCTGCGTCCCTACGTCCAGACCGATGTAAAGCCCACTATTGCCACTCATGGTTTTCAGTCCTTCACGCCCTTGTTCACTGGGCATTCATCGTTGAATGTGAACGAGCCACCCTGGAGCGTCGTTGCAAGCGTCACTCATCCGGGTGATCCATCCGATTGGTAGTCGAAGCACACCATCAACGGGTCCAATCGGACGCGCAGTTTGGCAGAACGGGAGTCCCGTTCGCAACAGCACTGGAAACGCTTCTAACGTTTCTGGCCAAAAACCCGCTCATCGCGCGTGTCACGCGCCTGAGATGGTTGCGCTGTGCTGCTAAATTCGCGTAGTCCGTGAGTCGGTTCCGACGAGCAAGGCGACCCGCCGCATACGCTCGGCGCAGGGCCCGAGACGAGGCTCCTAGGGAGAGACGTAGCTCACCCCGAGCAACACTAGGCCCGTCCAACGGTGCCAGTCATCGAAGTCCGAGGTGTACCGAACGCTTGGCAGCGCCGCTTCCAGCAGCAAGTACCGAGTCTTGATCGACAAGCTGACCAGATCGATACGTCCCTGAAAGTCGTAGCGACCACCAGCGGGGATCACACCCGCACCGACACGCAGCGGCCAGTAGACGCGCTCCGTGAGCGGAATGTGAAACCCGAAATTGCCCAGCAGACTGCCGATCCAATCGCCGCTGTCGATGATGGCGTCGTCGCCACCCACCGCGGGAATGTAAGTGCTTGGAGCCCATTCCACCGAAAACTCCACGACCTCCAACATCACGCCACCCTTGAGCGCGAAGTAGACCGCACCAGAGGGGAGTGGATCGTCGAGCTTGTCGCGCCCCGGCAGCTTCTCCGCGTACACGGACATGCCGCCGCCGAGCACCAATCCGCCGAACCCACGGATCCCGACGAGACTCTCGTCACGACGTTCGCGCTCTCGCTGCTCGGCGCCCTCATCCATTCGTGCGTGAACCCCGCCGAGGCGGGTGCAGATCCCCTCGCCCGTGCAGACTTCGCCTAGACCGCACGCTGGGTCGCATAGGCTGATGCACTTACCGTCTCTGCAGCGAGTGCCTGGCTCGCACGAGGGCAGACACTCGCCGCCCAGCTCGTCTTCCGTCAAGCCGAGCTCGTTCGTCTCGGGCTCGGGCTGCTGCGTTTCCGAATCCGTCTCATCGGCCTGCTCGGAGAATTCATCCGTGCTGGACTCGTCCGAAGTCGACGTCTCTTCGGTCTTCTCTTCGTAGAGGATGTCGTCCGCCTGAGCTGCAGCGGTCTGCGTAACGCACAGCGCACCCAACACCGCCCCCAGCTTCAGGATACCGCGCCCCCAGATGACACCGCGATCCAGAATTCTCCAGCTATTCCCCAAACGTCCTATCGCCATGGTGACAGCAACCTTAGAGAATCGCGCCTGCCGCAGCTAGCACAAAATGTGTCGTATGCCGCTGTAAGGTTATGGTCCTGGCGCGAACGACCGCGCACTGGCCTATGCGGCGACGATCGTGTCACGCGAACCACGCTTCGCAGCAGCCAGTCGCGACGATCGAACCGATCCGTTCGGTCTGGTACGGAGCGAGTACACGCTTCTTTGCGTCGGTCATGGGCGAACACTGGACGGCCGTCTGCGCTCGGCTACGCTGTGAACCAGGAGGAATCGACATGGTGAATGTTTGCCCAAGAGGTTTACACGCAAGGAGAGGCAACCGGGACCCTAGAGCTTCGCGCCTGGCTGGAGCCTGCGCTTCCTTGCTGATCTGCGGGCTGGTGAACGTCGCATGGGGCCAAACCGAAGCCGAGGCTCCCACACCTCCCGCCCCGACCGGATCCCCAGCAGCGTCAGACGTACCATCGAGCGCGGGCGCGGCGTCAGAGCCCACGCCTGAACACGGCTCCCAAGCGTGGCAGCCGTGGCCTGCAAAGGCAGTGTTGCTCCCGTTCGAAGTCGCGAACGTCGACTCCGAATGGGTTGACGCCTTCGAGACGCTCTTTCGCGAAGAGTTCGAGGCGGCTCACGGCGGTCGCATGATGCCTTCGACGGAAACGGCGCAAGCGCTATCGCAACTGAACAACCCGCACGAGGTGATGCGCGCGTGCGGTGCCGACGTATACGTCGCTGGAAGTTTGACTCGACTGGACGCGAAGATCGTCATTTCCGTCGCAAGCTTCGACCGAGAGGGGCGTCGGCTGCGGCGCGAGAAGATGACCGCGGGCTCCCTCGACGATCTGGAGGCCGTTTCCGAACGACTCGGCAAGGCGCTGGGCGGAAACGTGAGCGCAAAAGAAGTACGAACCCTCGACAACATCACCGACCGCGAGGCTCAGGTCCCCACGCGTGTCAAGGCGGACGACTTGGTTGGCTTTCGTGGTGGGCTGACAGTTCCAGTGTCGAGCGTGGACTTGAACATGTTGATCACCGCGGCGCTGGACGTTCGATTCCAGAGCGAACGTCACTTCGTCGGCTTTGCGATCGGCCTTCTATTGCCCGCGAACGGAGAGGACGAGAACCGCAGCTACGGCGGGTTGACGGGAGAGGTAAACGCTGCCTACTACCTCACCCACACTTCGATGGCGCCATATCTCGGAGGAGGCCTGAATGCCCGTATTCTGTCGGGAGGAGCGAATTTGGCCCCGTATGCGATGTTCGGGCTGATGTTCAACCGGCAGTCTGGCGCCCAGGCTTACCTGGAACTACGCGCTACCCAGAACGTCACCCCGATAGCGGTCGACGTCGATGTCGCCGCAGACGCGGTAACGGGCGTCGACAGCACTACGGAACGCGTGTACCCCTTCGAACCTTCGCTCAACGCTGGTGTCGGCTGGTAGCGCCCATCGTCGAGTGTTCCTGCGCCGCCGTCCCGGGGGCGCGGCGCTCGTTTCTCGAACGCTCTCGTCGAGGGTTCAGCTCTCGCTGAGTCGCTTGTTTTCCTGGCCCCCGAGCAGCGCGGTAGCCTCTCGCAACAACCCGGGCACGTGTTGCTTGTTGGGGTAGCCTTCCAGCGCCTCCAGCAAAGGGCCGTCACTTATCTCGTCGAGTGAACGCGGGTGATTGCCCGCGAACCAATGCCCGGCGTTGTTCAGCAAACCGAAACGCCACTTGCCGTACTCCACGAGATCCCAGCCCTTGGCCAGGTTGAGCAACCACAGGATCATCTGCAGGTTGTAGTTGTTGGGCAACTGTTGCCAGGCTGGTAGCCCAGGCAGAAACGCTTCGGGGTGCCGATGACCCGTAGCCTGCTCCATCGCCCGACTCAGTCGTTCGACAATCGGCTCGAGCACGGCTTCTGCATCTTCGAGCAGTGGTAGCACCCCCATGTGCTCGTCGAAGTCGCTCGCCCGAGCCGCACCCAAACTGAGCGTGTGCACCTGCGGATGAGAAAGACAGAACAGATCGTTGAAAACCATCGGAGAAAGCGGCTCGCACAACGTCCTCAACTTGTCGGGCGGCTCATACAGGCGGCCCCCCTTGTCCGACGGGGAAATGATGAACACCCCCATGTCACGACGAATGGCGGCCTCGATGGCGGGCCAGTTACGTTGGAAGATGAAGTACCAATGCAGGTTCACGTAGTCGAAGCCCTTGCCCGTTTCGGCTTCGCCGAAGTTGATGGCACGCTCGATCACGTCGAGTGGACCGTGAGTCGAAAAGCCGATGAAGCGCACCTTGCCTCGTTCTCGCAAGCGGTTGGCCACTTCGAAGCAGCCCCCCGGGCGGATCGCCCAGTCACACGTGCGCTCGTCGTTGATGCCGTGCAATCCCAATAAGTCCACGTAGTCGAGTCCCAAACGCGCGAGGGAGTCGTGAAAGTCGCGCTCGAACTCCGCGGGATTGGCCTTCGGGGAAACCTTGGTTTGCACGACGAGTTCACTGCGCTCGAACTGCGGCAGGACCTGACCGAGCTGCCGCTCGCTGGAGCCGTACCCTCGAGCGGTTTCGATGTGATTGATCCCGAGTTCGAGGGCTCGATGGATCGTCGCGGCCAGGTTGGCCTGGTTTGCGGCAGGGATATCGCCCAATGGCCGGTCTTGCCACTTGAACTGGTAACGCATCCCGCCACAACTGAATACGGGCATGGCGATCTCGGTTCTCCCGAATCGACGTCTGAGCATGACGTCATTGTACCGACCGACAGCCTCGGGCCCAAGGAGACGTGGCGTTTCCTCAGCGCTGTCGTCGACGCTGGACTGGCACGCTTCGAGACCGCGGCGACCACCTTGCCAAAGTCGTGTGCCTGCCCCAAACACGCTCAGGCAAAGTTGCCGCATCTCCCCAGGTCGATCGAATTTCACCGATACTTCGTCGATGTTTTCGCGGTGTTCGGCGCGCATCAACCCCGTAAAGTGCACGCCTTCGTAGCCAGCCATGTTTCTCATCGCTTACTTCTTCATCACGTCGCCGTCCGTGCCTGCGCACGGCGCTTGCAAACACCACGCAGTGAGGCCGTTGCTGCACGCGCTGCTGCTGGTCTTGGCGCTCGTCCCCACTGGGTGTGACGGCGGCCGCGCAGAGCCAGCACCACCAGGCAAGGCGGCGTCACCTCCAGCCCCCGTAGTCGTAACGCGCATCGAAGCCACTGCGCTGGTGGTCGAACGCAGCTACCTGGGCGAAGTAGTGGCGCGTTCAGACGCGGCACTGAGCACTGCCGAATCGGGCAGAGTGCGCAAAGTTCACGTACAGGAAGGCTCAGCTGTCGAGCGCGGGCAATTGCTCCTCGAACTCGACGACCGCTTGGCGCGGGCGGAGCTGGTCGAAGCACGTGCAACCCGACAAGAGGTCGCCGTGCAGTTGCAGCAAGCTTCGCGCGAGGCTGAACGCTACCGAAACTTGGAACGCGAGGCGGTGGTGTCGGCGCTCGAAGCCGATCGCGAAGTCGACGAAGCGAATCGACTTGTCGCCGTTGGCGAAGGTGCGGACGCGGCGATAAAGACACGCAGCGAACGCGTGGAGCGGCATCGTATCGTAGCGCCCTTCGATGGCACGGTCGCTCGCCGCCTGGTCGATCCTGGAGACCACTTGACGGCGGGAGAGCCCGCGCTGCAACTCGTGACCGCCGACCACTTGGAGCTGTTGGTTCGCGTGCCTGAAGTCACGCTCGACGCACTGCCGTCAATGTCGAAGTTGGAAATCGGCTCTGGTGAGCGGCGGGTCGCGGCTGAACTACAGGGTGTCGTCGACGCGTTGGACCCAGCGACTCGCACGGCGCTGCTCAGGGCGGTTCCTAGATCGCGTCCTCCGTGGCTGCGCGCGGGCAGCAGCGTCAACGTGAGCTTCTTCGTCGAGGAAACGGGCGGATGGGTCGTGCCACGCGACGCGCTAGTATACGGAATCGCCGACGTGCGAGTGATGCGGATCGAGGACGGAGTGGCCCAGCCAGTCGTCGTAGAGGTCATGGCGAAGACTGGAACACATGCCCTACTGAAAGCCGATCTGAAGGCCGGCGATCCCATAGTAACCCACGGTAACGAACGCCTACGACCGGGCCAGACAGTACAGATCACCGAAACCAAGGCAGCTGCTGCCTCTCCCACCGCGGAAGAGTCGCGCAACGCGAACACGCAACGTTCACCCGCTTCGCGCTGACTTACTCCGCGATGACACGAAACGATTCGACTGCGCCGCCAGCTAGCAGCCTCCCCGGGTTGATGGGACAAGCGATCGCACGCCCAGTCAGCGTCGCGGCCGCTGTGCTCCTGACGATTTTTTTCGGCGTGATCGCGATCCTGGATCTACCAATCCAACTCACCCCCGACATCTCTCAGCCCACGATCAGCGTCGAGACCACGTGGCCCGGCGCGTCACCCCTGGAGGTCGAATCCGAAATCATCGAGGAGCAAGAAGAGGTCCTCAAGCGAGTGCCAGGACTGCAGCGCATGGAGGCAACCGCCAGCGCGAACTTCGCAACCATCACCCTCGAATTCGAAGTGGGGACGGACCTCGAACAGTCGCTGGTACGAGTGTCGAACGCACTGAGCCAGGTCCCGCGTTATCCCGACACCGCTGAGCAGCCCGTGGTCAACACTGCAAGTGCCGCTGGTCCTCCCCTCGCCGTCATCTTGGTACGTCACAAGACTGGCGGTAGCGTCGATCCCTATCGCACCTGGGTAGAGGAAGAGATCGTCCCGCAGATAGAACGGGTAGGGGGCATCGCCAGCACGTTCATGCGGGGCGGCCGCCGCACCGAAGTGCAAGTCGACTTCGATACGCACGCATTGGCTGCTCGCGGCCTCACCGTGCCCGACGTAGCAACGCGCATTCGCGCTGAGTTGCGCAACGCCTCCGCTGGCGAGATGGAAGTCGGCAAGCGTAATATCCTCGTGAGGACCCTCGTCGCGCCCGAAAAGGTAGAGGAGCTGGGGCACTTGGTACTCGCCATGGGCCCCGAGAACTCACCTGTACGGCTGTCGGATGTGGCCGACGTGAAGCTCGGGCTGCGACGCGCCACGGACTTTGCCATCGGAGACCAGCGCGAGTCGATCGCGCTGCTCCCCCGACGCGAAGCGGGCTCCAACGTGCTCGAAGTGACTGAAGCCGTGCGCGCCACGGTGAAGGAACTGAACGAGAAGCATTTTGCCGCTGAAGGCCTAGAGCTCGAGATCGTCGACGATCAAACGGGCTACATCTACAGCGCGCTCGACCAGGTGCAGACGAATCTATTGATCGGTGCGGCGCTGGCCACGGTGGTACTTCTGCTGTTCTTGCGCAGCTTCGGCGCCGCCATGGTCGTCGCGCTGGCGATTCCCGTGTGCGTGTTGGCAACCGGGCTGGTGATGGCGTTGTTCGGACGCAGCGTCAACGTCGTGAGCCTGGCGGGTATCACCTTCGCAGTAGGCATGGTGGTCGACAACTCGATCGTGGCGCTGGAGAACATCGACACCTGGCGCCATCGCTTGAGCGACATCAAGCAAGCGGCGCTGCGCGGCATTCGCGAGGTTTCGGGTGCGCTGCTCGCGTCGACGGCAACGACGGCTGCTGTGTTCATTCCGATTTTGGTCTGGGAAGGTGAGGTGGGAGAGCTGCTGCGCGACATCGCGCTCGCCATTTCCATCTCGGTCAGCCTGTCGCTGATCGTTTCCGTGTTCGTGATCCCGAGCTTTGCGGCCGCCATCCTGCGCTCACGCGCGAACGTAACTCCGCGCCAGCCATCGCTCCTGGTGCGCCTCGGGCAATCCACGAGTTCGGGCATCACGCGTCTCGCGCGTTGGCTGGCGGCCAACACGGGCCGTTCGTTACTGGTCACGGCGGGCGCGATCGCGGTTGCTGGCTTCGTGATGACGACGTTGCTCCCGAAGATGGAGTACTTGCCCACGGGAAATCGTAACTTGGTGTTCGGTGTCGTACTCCCTCCCCCAGGGCTGAGCATCGACGAGTTGAAACGCGTCGGCTTCGAGAACCAGAAGACGATGTGGGAGCACACAGGCCGCGAAGTGAACGGACTACCCGCAGTCCAGCGTAGCTTCTTCGTAGGAACGCCATCGCTGCTGTTCATCGGCGGAGTCGCGGAACAAGAAGAGCGTGTGGCCGAAATGAGAGACTTCATGCGCGAACTGCACGCGCAAATCCCTGGCGCCATCGGCTTCGCGACCCAGGCAGCCCTGTTCGCGCGAGGCATCGGCGAAGGGCGAGCCGTGCAGCTCGAAATCCGCGGCAATGACATCCCGACACTGATCGGTCTCGGGGGCAAGCTGTTCGGGCAGCTACGCGAAGCGGTCCCTGGTTCACAAGTACGCCCAGTTCCGATTCTGGACCTGGGCGCGCCTGAACTGCACGTCTTCCCCAACCGAGCTGAAGCCCGTTCGATGGGAGTGAGCCCCAGTGACATCGGGTTGATCGCCGACGCGTACATCGACGGCGCGATCCTGGGTGAGTACGGAGAGCCAGGCGAACGGAAACTCGACGTGGTGCTGCGCAACCGCGCGAGCGTCAGTGGTTACGACGACGTGGCGCTGGCTGCTGCCCCCGTCGCACTGCCCAACGGGTCGATCGTACCGTTCGACGTGCTCGCCGACTTCGAGACGAAGGTCGGGCCAACCGTCGTTCAACGGATCGAACGACAGCGCGCGGTGATCCTACAGCTAACCCCTCCCGACGACGTACCCTTCGAGACAGCCATCAACGAGGTCCGCAAAGTGACGGACACGCTGACGCGTGCAGGGGACGTGCCTGCGGGCGTCACGTTGGAGTTGAGCGGCACTGCTGGTAAACTCGCAGAGGCTCAGGAGCAGTTTGCGTGGATCTTACTCGTCGCGCTGGTGATTCTGTACCTGCTGCTCGCCGCCCTGTTCGAAGACTTCGTGGCTCCGTTGGTGATTCTCACCACCGTTCCCCTGGCCGCGGCGGGTGGGGTCGTTGGTTTACAGTGGTCGAATCTGGTGTTTCAACCGCAGCCAATGGACATCGTCACGACACTGGGTTTTCTGATTCTGTTCGGCGTGGTGGTGAACAACGCGATTCTGATCGTCGATGGTGCGTTGGCTCGTCTGCGTGAGGGTGACAATCTACGCGACGCGACTTCCGCGGCTGTTGCGGCCCGCGTGCGTCCCATCTTCATGAGCACCCTGACTTCGCTGGCTGGACTGATGCCGATGGTGCTCACCCGCGGCAGTGGCTCCGAGCTGTATAGAGGCATCGGCACCATCGTGCTCGGCGGGCTTTCAGTGGCCACCGTTCTATCTCTGTTCGTCGTGCCCAGCCTGTTCGTGTTGGTGTGGAGCCTGCGCACCAAAGCGATTCGCGCGGCAACCGCGTCCTAGTAGCGGCTTCGACAGGACTGTCGACGTCTCCCGCGCGCCGACGTTCGCGCCTATTGATGCGATGATCGCTTGGTGCAGCTGACGCCAAACCAAACAAACCAAAGCACTGAAACGTCGCGAGCAAGCGTTCGTTCGTGTTCATCTCACCCCCACTCTGACTCGGGCGCGGTTCGTGCGCGGCCGCTCGCGCAAAGGCGACTAGAGCACCGATCACGTTGAATCCGGTGCGATTACGATCACCTATCGGAGCCGT
>CBFGUG010000025.1:0-97920 GCA_965651905.1 uncultured bacterium
CACTGCGACGCTGCCAGTCACTGCGACGCTGCCAGTCACTGCGACGCTGCCAGTCACTGCGACGCTGCCAGTCGCTCTTCGAAATTCTTGATGGTCAAACGCAGGCCATCGCGCAACGGCACGCTGGGCTCGAAACCGATGACCTCTTTGGCGCGAGTCGTGTCGGGCTTGCGCTGCTTGGGATCGTCCGTCGGCAGCGGTTGGTATTCGATGGTCGACTTGGCACCCGTCAGCTCGAGAATCACGGCCGCCAGCTCTTTCATCGTGAACTCCGTGGGGTTACCCAGGTTCATCGGACCGTCCAGCCCAGGCAGTTTGGCGACCCTCAAGAACCCCTCAATCAGGTCCTGTACGAAACAGAACGAGCGTGACTGCGTACCTTCACCGAACAGTGTGATGGGCTTGCCGCTCAGCGCTTGCGTGATGAAGTTCGACACCACGCGGCCGTCGTTCAGCGCCATGCGCGGCCCATAGGTATTGAAGATGCGCACGATGCGTGCGTCGATACCCCAAGAACGCTTGGCGTCGGTGAGTAACGTTTCTGCGCCGCGTTTGCCCTCGTCGTAACACGCGCGCGGACCGATCGGATTGACGTTACCCCAATAGGACTCGGGCTGCGGGTGCACCGTCGGATCGCCATACACCTCCGAGGTCGAAGCGTGAATGATCGTGCAGTTTCTGCCGCGCGCCATTTCGATCAGGCGCTGAGCTCCGAGCACGCTGGTCGTGAACGTCGCGTAAGGATCGCGCTGGTAGTGAACGGGAGAAGCCGGACACGCGAAATTGAAGATGATCTCCGCGTAGGTGTGCATCGGCTCGCGCACGTCACCCAGCTGGAAGTGAAAGTGGGGGTTTCGCGCCGCGTCCGACAGGTTGGTCAAGTCACCCGTCATCAGTGAGTCGATCCCGACCACCTCGTAGTTCTCAGCGAGCAGCCTATCGACGAGATGAGAACCGAGGAACCCAGCGGCCCCCGTCACCAGAACCGTTCGTCTAACTGAGCCTAGTCCCACAGCTTGTCTCCATAAGTATGCAATTCGGACGTGCGTGCATCACGCGAGTCTTCGGCGCGATACGACACGGTCGCCAGGAGTAGCACCTCCCGAGCCTCCGAGTCCAATTCGCGTGGAGCGCGCGCCACTGGATCGGTAAAAACCTCACCCCGACGGATCAGGAAGGGGCATGCCGAAATCTGGTCGCTCGCGCTCGCCCAAGACCCAGCGGTAAACCTCTAGCACCTGTTTCGCTTTCGCCTCCCACGTGAAGTGCTGCGAAACGCGCTGCTTGGCGGCAGCGGCGAAGCTGGCGACGAGTTCGGGGTCGGCAAGCAGCCGCTCGAACGCACCGCGTAGGTTGGAAACGATCTCCTGGCGACTGCCCAGTGGAACTCGAATTCCCGTGGTATCCGAAACCAACTCGTCGGGACCAGCATACCCGACGACGACTGGCACCAGCCCGGATGCCATGGCTTCCAGCACCACGGCACCCCCAAACTCGCGCACGCTCGGAAATCCAAACACGTGGGCGCGTAGGAGCCGCTCCTGCAGTTTCTCATGCGGCACCCAGCCGTCGAGCAAGACGCCGTTTTCCACCCCGTTTCGTGCACGGAGCGCCTTGAGCGACTCCATTTCGGGACCATCACCGATGATGTCGACCACCAACTGCCCGCTCTTGACCAGAGGGGCAGCTGCTTCGATCAACATGTCGGCGCCTTTGTACGGAACCAGTCGTCCAACGAATGCTACCCGCATGGGCGGCGCCGTCCACCGTTCAGCTACGGCGGGGAAACGTTCCATCGCCACGGCGTTTTCGGGAATGTAGACGCAGCGGTCGTGATGCCCCTGCAGTTGTTCCCACGAGGACTTGGACCCTGCGATGAGCGCGGTGGCACGAGCGCGAGTGCGACGATACCCAGGCAGCAACTTGTGCGCATCCCGTACGTACGAGAGCCACTCCCCTTCTGCGCGCTGTACGCCGCCAAAACCCTTTGGCCAAGGCACGCCGCCATTGATCGGACCCCACACGAACGGAACGCCGTGAGCTGCGCACTCGTTTGCCAACGTCCAGCTCGGCGTCGTGGGCGACAGCGGCGTGACGCGATGCACGACGTCGTACTGATGCGTCCGAATCGCCTCGCCGAACCGCTCCCAGACCTTTGCCTCGAACACGTAATACGGGAGGCTTCCGAGCGCGGTGGTCAACGTCCAACCCAGGCCGCTGACACGCCGCAACCAAACGTTGGCGTGGTGCACGGGAGCTGCGATCGACTCGGTGTCGATCGACGTGAACTCTCTGCCCTCTCTCCACCCCGCGCGTTCCATCGCGGCTTGGTTGCGGACCTGGGTCACGACGTGAGCGTCGACGAGCTGGGAAATCGCCCGACTGTGAGACCACCCTTCGAGCGGGACACTCACCCATTCAGGGTTGGCCGATTCGGCGATGAGCAACACTCTCGGGCGCTTCACGACGCCGCACTAGAGCAGTCCAACCCTGAGGTGTCGAGCAGGAAGTGCGCGGTTCACAGTCACGGCAACTTCGGGTTTGGGTTTGGTCCCCCGCCCGCTCGTGGTACAGCACGGGCACGTATGCGCGCGCGGCGAGTGCACTGAGCACGACGACCGCATGACGCAAGGGCAGCATGACAAAAGCAGATGGACTCGTCACCACGGCAGTGGTGTTGCTCTTGACAGCGGCGTACCTGGTTTGCGCACACCAGCTCGTACAGGGTGGCGAGCTCGGAATCGACCACTTCAGCCTGCTCTACGAGGCCGATCCCAGCCGCGTCATCGAAAACTCTACGTCGTTCTTCGGCGATCAGGCGCGCACTCGCGCGCATCCCCTGCACGTATTGCTGATCGCTCCGCTCGGCACGTTACTGACGTGGATCACCAACTCGAACGAGTGGGCCGCGGTGCTCATCACGACGTTGTGTGGCGCACTGGTGCTGGTGAACCTCGACCGCGTCTTGGATCGCGCGCTTGGTCTGGGCCTCGCGGATCGAACCCTGTTCGTCGTGCTCTTGGGGGCCTCGGCGTCCCACGTGACTTTCGGTGGCCCCATCCCGGAAACCCACGTGTTGTCTGCCTTCGGCCTGTCGTGCATGGCACGTTGCCTGACGAGAGAACGCCTGGACGCACTGCAACGCCCGGGACACACCGTGCTCACTTGGCTGAAGCGAGGCGGCGCGGCCTGCGTCGCCGCGTCGAGTTTTGCGGTCGGCATGCTCGTGACCAACGCTGCAGTGTTGCCCGTGTACTTCTACCACTGCGTTCGCCCCGACTCCTCATCGCGCAAGCGGCGGCTGATGATGGCGCTGGTCACCGCGGGTGGCGTGGTCGCGCTCGCCGCTGGATTGCACCTGACACAGCGCGCGATATGGCCACCTGTTCGTGGAGAGGTCCCCACGTCGATCCCCAGCTTTCTCGTTCAGAAGAAAGACAGCGAAGGAACGATCCCTCACTGGAAAGAAGAGGAATCCAAGAGTTTCCTCGGCAAGATCGACTACGTCATCCACTCGTTGAAGAGCAACACCGCGTGGACTACTGGCGCGGACGACCTGCTCACCCGCGTGCCCCACGTCGCCAACAGCGTGCTCGTGAACGCTCTCTATGCCCCGCGTTTTCTCGTCATCGAACACAGCTGGCGCGTAGCGCCACAAGTCACGTTCGAACCCTGGAACAGCAACCACCGCCTGGTTGGCGGCCTCGGCGCGGTGACTTGGCTCGGACTGCTCGGCACCTCGCTGTTTCTCGGTCGACGCAGCATGCGTGACCTCCTGAGCAAACCCGTGGTGGGATTTTCTGCGTTCGTGCTCGTGTTTCAAACGGTGCTGTTCACGTTGTACGGCGACGAGGTGTTCTTGTTCTCACCGAACTGGGTGTTCCCCTTGGTGCTCGTAGCCGCCGCGCTGTACGCACACTGCCGCCCGATGTTATCCGCCAGCCGCGCGACAGCGCTGCGCTGCGCGCTGGCTCTCGCGACGCTATGTATCGTCCTCAACTCATTTCAGCTCATGCGTGAACTTTTCCGCGTGTACACCTAGCAACTTGCTCGCCGACGGACTGAACGTGTCACTCTTGCTCAGCTACACCGCATCCCAAGCTCCAGCGGTCAGTGATCAGTTCGTCATGCTGCTCGGCCGTTCGCTGCTCTTTTACGGGCTGCACTTCGCCGTGCTGGCCGCTGGTTTGTGGTTTTTGGGTCAAAACCAGTACCGTGAACGGGTCGAACGCATCGGGCAAACGCTCCCCGTCGTCTTGCTCGTCGCTCTGGGTTGTTTGGTGTTCGCCATTTCCGAACCCCAACGCGAGTGGTTTGGTGACTTCGTCGAAGCTTATTACGCTGGGGGTGCCGCTGCACTTCAGGGGCTTTCCGAGGTTCCCAAGGCGTTCGACCGCGGCGTGCACGGCTTCGTCAACATCCCAGTGCTGGCGCTGCCTTTCGTGCCCTTCGCGTTGATGAGCAAGAGCGTCGCGGCAGGAGTCTACTTGGTCCTCGGACTGGCGGCTGTCATCGCAACCTGGCGCCAGCTGGTGGTCGGGTTACGGCTCGATCGACGAGGAGAGCTCCTGTGTGCGCTCTTGCTCGTGCTCAACGGCCCGCTACAAAACAGCCTGCGCGAGGGTAACACGAGTCACTTCGCATTGTACGCGATGACCGCAGCGTACTTTCACTTGCGCGCGCGGCGAGACATGGCTGCAGGCTTACTGATCGGCGCAGCAGCACTGTTCAAGCTCCCACTGCTCCTGTTCGGGGCATACTTTCTCATTCGAGGGCGCCTTCGTGCCGTCGTGGGTTCGGGACTCGTCGTGGGAGGTGCGGCTCTCGCTTCGGTGCTGCTCTTCGGCATCGCCCCGCACGTGCAGTGGTACGAGTCCTTCGTCGCTTCTGCGAGTGAACGTCCGATCGGCGCATTCAACGTCCAATCTTTCAGCGCCACCATGCTGAGATTCGAGCGCGCGGGCGAAGTGATTTGCGACTGGGGCAACTTCGATCTCCCCACGGCTGGGCGATGGCTGTCTCGACTCATCCCATTGACTCTCGTCGGCGCTGTCGCCGCCGCCGCGGCGCTGCCTCGCTGGCGTCACGTCGATAGCCCAGCAACAGCGGATACTGCGACGACCGATACGACGACAGCTGATACCGGGATCGGCCAGGGGCTCGAGTACTTGTGCGTGTTGGTGTTGGCGTGCGTGACGAGTCCACTCGCCTGGTCGCACTACTACTGCTGGATGTTGCTGCCACTGATCGTGCTCATGAGCTCCACGGAAGTGCCTCAGCTGACGGGCCGCGCGCGGACTTGGGTGTGGCTGGCCGTGGTGCTCACTTCAGCACCCGTGTTGCGGCCGTGGTGCTCGCCGTCGGGCATCGCCAAGTATCCTTACCTGATCGTGCTGTCGCACTACCTGATCGGCGGCGTCCTGTGCCTAGCCCTGCTGGCGTTGTATCGATACAAGCAGGGCATGGCTCGTGCTTGACGTTAGCCGCCGAACCTACACCCAAGACGCCCCCCTAGGTCTTTTCAGCTTGGGCGCGGCGCCTGCAACGAATGACGCACTACGCTGCTGCCGAGCAGCGAACCCGTGGGACACCGCTGCTCCTGCGTGGCCCATGGGAGAGTCGACGATGATTGCTCACACGACGAGTAACCTCGTGAGCGTATGCTGTGACGTTGACGCACGAAGACGATTTTTCGCAACCGGACGCGCGACCCGTCTGAAGCAGGAGAACCGCAAGGTGATCGATGTCCCCGCCAACGGGGCATCGACGCAGCGCAGCGTCGGCGACGAGCACACCGTTGCCTGCGCCTCCGAAATTCGTGTGGAGCCACGGCCAGCTCGTTGCGCCGCGTCTCTCCTTCACGCACTCGAACGGTCTGACCGTTGCCTTTTTCAGCGCAGACGTCAGTTTCGCAACGGTGCGACCGTTGGCGGCGGCTTGCGACGGGCGTCCGATTGCTTCCTAGTTGGCGTCCAGACGCCAAAATGCGCGAAATGCATGGGGCTCACCGTCCTCTGGTGTGCGCCTTACGCGTGCGGCAACGGTCTGACCGTTCCATTTGGCGGTTGTTACCTCAGGTCTGAACGGTCTGACCGTTCCGTGGCCGCCGCAGCGCCCCGCGAAGCAACCACCTGCCCGTAGGAACGCCTCGAATATGCGTGCAGCGCAACGGTCACACCGTTACCCCTCGTCCGTTTTGTTGTTTTGTAACGGTCAGACCGTTCACTCGAAGGCGTGGGCTTTAGATGACGCTGTTTTTTCGGGGAGCCTCGCGCGGAATTCACTTCCGAATGAGGGATTCCGCAAAAAGTCACCCAGGCATCAGCGGCGCAGATGTGATCGCTGAAACTCGAGGTACCAGTCCTCGAGTTCCTTGCCACGGCGCGCGAGGGATTCGGGGTAGTGACGCCAGGCAAACAGCACACCGCGGGTATCCGGAAAGCTGAACCTGCGCCGCCCGACGTCGGTGGCTAACGCGATGCCCAGGCGCTGCGCGAGGAACCGACGGACTTGCGAGCGCAAGTCGACCGAGTCAGGCGCATGCCGACTTGCCATCGCGATCACGTTGAGACAAGTGAACCCCGACTTGAGCCGACGGTTGGGGCGTCCACCCGGAACCATCAGGTGATGGATGCGTGCGCGACATGCGAGAACCAACGCGCCGTAACGCGACGCGCGGTAGCTCGCGTCGAAGTCCTCACCCACCGCGTACGCGTCTAGGTACTCCGCGAAACGCACCTTCTGAATCACACTGGACCGAAACGTCATGCGAAAGCCGCCTAGTAAACCTTGCGGAATGACGTCCATCCCAGCCAACGTCTCGGGCAGCTTGCCCTTGTGGTAGTGGCCATCGTAGGGGAGAAAACGCAGCTCCTGCTCCGACAAGATGTGCTCGATGCGAGCGAGTATTCCCCGCTGGTTAGCCGTGCTCGGCCTGGGAATGCTCTCCGCTCCGGGTTTCGCGTCGGGAGGCACGAACACCTCCGTCATCGTCACCCCGGCCACCTCGTTGTGGATGTCCGCCTCGTAAACGGCCATCACTTCTTCTGCTGCATCGGGGTAGAGCAGACTATCGTCGTCGATCAGAAATACGATGTCGGCCTCGGAATGGTCGAGCGCGATGTTTCGCTGCATCGATGACGAACCCCGAGCGGAGCCCACGTAACGCCAACGAATCCCGTCAATCGCGTTACCCAGCTCCGCTTCGAGGCGCGCCTTGGACTTCTCCCACTCCGGGGAACTGTGCACGATCACGATCTCGTCGGGTGGACGAGTTTGGGTCAATGCCAGCTTCACGCCACGCATGACCTCTTCGTCGCGGTTCAGGGAGCAGATCAACAGGCCCCAAGTCAGCCGTTTCGGCATGAACGGTCGATATCACGGCCTCCGCCTCGACCCAACTCCTTTCGAATTTCACGTTCCCCAAGCCGTGGACACTGGTTTCGGCCGCGAGCGAGCAGCTCGACGGCAAC
Organism: uncultured bacterium; assembly: GCA_965651905.1. GTDB lineage: Bacteria > Myxococcota_A > Polyangia > Polyangiales > Polyangiaceae > SZUA-265. The sequence continues at coordinate 7,473 of CBFGUG010000025.1, forward strand.
GTGTCGTCACTTTTTCGCCACGGCGAGAGGCGAGGTGTTCAGCGCTAGCCCGACCCAGCCGGAATCTTCGTCTTGATACCTTCGATGAGTTTCTTGGTGCGTGCTTCCCTACCCTCTCGGCGCAGGTGATACACGGTGTCGAAGAACAGCGCCTCGCGGTACACGAACGCCGAAGGGGGTGCGGGGGCCTGCAGCCCGGGCCGGGTCGTGATCGCTTCGTGAAGCACGGCAAGCTCGTCGCGATAGCGCTCGTAATAGGTGTCAGCGATCGGCGTATACGAGATCATCACCGAGACGCCGCGCTCCTGAGCACGTTTGGCGAAGCCTTCGATCATGTCGAGCGCTTCGAGGTTGATCGGGGCCTCCCGAAGATTGTCCCCGTCGAACGGCTTGCCGGGCTGTTCGACGTCCAGATGCGCCAGCAGGTCACCGTGCTCATTGAAACCATCGACGCTGCCGATGGCCTCCTCGACCTGGCCCGCACTCTGGTAATCACTGCCCTTGATCAAGCTGCGCAGCGCTCGCGCTGGCACGAGCACGAACCTGGCCAGCTTGAGCCGCGCTATCCGTGGTAACGCCAGCAACATGCTGCGCTTCTGTTCCCAGGTGACGTACGCCGCCGCAGTGGGGTTCGCCTTGATCACCGCAAACTGGTTTTCGGCGACGCCATCGATGTCCTTGTAATACGCGCCGTACTCCAAGGCGATGACCACCAGGTCCGATCGCTGGAGTGAAGGCTCGACTTCGGCGAGCATGAAACGCAGGCCCAAAAAGCCGTCCATGCCCATGTTCACCACACGCCGGCCAGTCGCCTCTTCGATCATCGGACTGTCTAGACCAAACGCGAGGTTCGATCCGCCCACGACGACGATCTTCGGCGACTCCAGCTTTTCGAGCCGAGAATGTTTGACCGCTGAAGCACTGGCGTACGTGTTGCTTTCAGGCACGAACCACGCGATCGCCACCACCGTCAGGAGTGTGACGAAGGCCAGCGCCGCCGTGCGCACCAGCAGCTTGGCAACGTCTCGACCCACGCGGCCGCTCTCCGGCGTGGACGACTGGGATTCGTCGGAAGCGTTCATGGTCATCAACTAGAACTGCACGTAGATGAAGTTCGCGTCGCCTGCTCCCGCCCCCAACACCACGACGGCAACCGCTCCCACGTAGTTGGCTGTCCAGCGCACCCAGCGCGGCCGATCTGCCAAAGTGAATTGCTTGCGCTGCTCCTCGGACTTCTGATCGACGAACAACACGATCGCAACGCCGAGCAGGCCGAACACCAGAGGCGCCCAGCGACGCGCGATCAAGTGCACGATGCCATCGATGGGCGCGGCCCAGCCAGTGTGGAGATGACCGATGATGTACGCAGCGTCTCCCACGCTACGCGCTTCGAACAAGATGTACGCGAAGCAAACCAGCGTGAACGTCGTCGCAATCTTCACCATGCGATGCAGGCGCTTGCGCTTGAGCAAGCCCGTCTTCTTGTGAACGCTCGTGCGCCACTTTTGCGTCATCACCGCGAACACCAAGTACACGCCGTGCAGCGTACCCCACAACACGAAGGTCCAGTTGGCGCCGTGCCACAATCCGCTGAACACGAAGGTGACCAACAAACTGAGTAGCATCAAGTAGTACCACTTGATCTTGATCTTCTTCGTGCGCGTGAGCGGCGTGTAGATGTAGTCCGTCAGCCAGCTCGTCAGTGAGATGTGCCAGCGCTTCCAGAAATCTTGAACAGAGGTCGCGAGGTAGGGTCGATTGAAGTTGGGCGACAACTCGTAACCCAAGGTGCGCGCAGCACCGATCGCCATGTTGGTGTACCCCGCGAAATCACAATACACCTGAAAGGCAAACAGCCAGGTGGCGAAGACCATGGCTGGTCCTGCATGCGCCCGAGGATCGGCGTAGGCGTCCGTCACGAACGGCGCCAAGGTATCCGCAACGACGACCTTCTGAAACGCGCCCCAAATCATCAGCTGCAGCCCTGATGTGACACGGTCGTAGTCGAAACGCGTTTCTGCATGCAGTTGTGGCAGAAGGCTCTTGCCGCGTTCGATCGGTCCTGCGAGCAGCTTCGGGAAGAACGAAACGTAAACAGCGAACACACCGAGATGCCGCTCGGCTTTGATCACGCCCTTGTATACGTCCACTACGTAGCTGATCAGTTGAAACGTGTAGAACGAGATCCCCAGTGGCAGTACGACGTGAACGACGGGCACTGGGTAGCCGAGCTCGAGAAACCCCGCCATGGATCGCAAGCTCTCGTTGGCGAACACCGTGTACTTGAAGCCGAGCAGGTTGCAACCGAGCAAGACGACAGCGATCTCGAGCCAGCGTCTCTTGCGCTTGGCCTCGCTGGTAGCTTCGATACGCAGCCCCAACCAGTATGCAGCGACGACTGTAGCCCCGAGGTGAAACAGCAACAGCGGACTCGCCGCGCCTTGCGCATAGAAGTATGCACTCGCGAGCAACAGGAACGCCCAACGCACCTTGTGTGGTACGAGAAAGAACGTCCCTAGTACGATCGCGAGAAAACCTACGAACTGGAAGGAACTGAGGATCACGGCGCAGCTGCGAAGCCTGCTTCAACTAAGCCCGAGGCGGGCTGGGCCTGCAGTCAACCTCTGCTATCTGATGTGACCCGCTTGTTCAACGAGTTTCCACGCTCGGCTCGACTCGCATTCCAGGCGTCGCGTCGGGTTGGATGAGAGCCTGAACGTTCGCATCATCGTGCGTTCAGCGCGACCCGCAAACCCATGGCGATGAGATCGAGAGCTGAGCACTCATCGGCCCAAAGGCCTACGATCGTTCGCAGTCCCATATCCGAAACGACGATGTCCTCAGGGGAACACGAACGCAACACGATGGATTGGGAAAACTCCCAACGTCGCTGCCCTTCACACACCGCGCTTGGTGACCACCCGTGCGGGAGCACCAACTGCTGTAGCTCCCGAGGGGACATCACCAAGCACGACGGAGTTGGCGCCTATTTTCGCGTGAGCGCCGACGACGATTCCGCCGAGTATCTTTGCCCCCGCCCCGACGTCTACCGCTCCTTCCAGTCGCGGAACACCCGGGACGCGGCCTCCCACACCGATCGTCACCTGCTGAAACAGCAAGCAGTTGGGGCCGAGTTCCGCATCCGGGTGCACAACGATGCCGTTGGGGTGCGGCATCATCAAGCCGCCTCCAATCTCACTGTTCAACGGAATATCGCAACCAGCCAACGTCGTCCAAAATCTGTGGCGCGCGGCTGCGGCTCGCCGCGCCAGCGTTGCGTAAACCCCTCGGTTACCCAACAGCGCCTGATACTCTCGGAGAGCTCTCAGCACTTGACGCGACGGATCCCACTCGAACGGGGTACACGCTTCTCTCCCCCAGTCTGGCACTGTGGCTGAAACCCGGGGCACGTCAGCTTCTGGAGTACGAAGCGCCGCTGTCATTTCGTCGGTTGTAGCTGACCGAGGTGTTGTTCGCTAGTGGCTCGATCGACGTGGTCTACGGACACCAATTCACTGCAGCACAGGCTGGCGTGCTAGCATCGCCAGCCTAACACCATCGATCATGCTCGGTAAGTATCACAACTGGCCCCGCTTCGCGGCCTCGTACCTCAATCGAGAATTGTTGCGCTTGCGACTGCGCAACGCCGTATCTTGGACGCCGCCCACCAACCTTGAACCAGGGTGCACCGCCATCATCGGTATGTGTCACCGTTTGCCAGGTGTGCTGAACGGAAATCTGCGATGTCTGCTGGCAGCAGCGTGGCCCGAGTTGCGGCGTATCGTGATCGTCGTGGACGCGGCGCGCGGGAGCGTGTCACCCGAGGTGGAGGCAAAGGCGCTGTCGATGGCCACGAGCGACATCGCCATCGACATCTTCTACTACTCCACGGAACAAGCCAGGTTGAGTGAACAGCTATGCCAACCGTGGGTCTTCTCGTGGCTGTCTTGGTCCATCGCGCTGAGTCACTGCCGTACCTGGCACGCTCTGATTCAAGACTACGACGCGCTGGTCTTCGGTGACGTGCTGCGGCGGCGCTACGAGACCTTCGTCGAGTCGGGAGCCGCGATTCAGGGCATTCGGTGGTACACGGGCAATGGAATCGAGGTCGAAGATCGTCTGGCGACGACATTCGAAGCGTTCGTCGACGTCGCGTGGATACGCTCTCGGCACCCGCTCGCTGGGTTTCACAAGATCGCGCGCCGCGGGGGAGTGTCGAGAGACTACGATACGCTGCTGCACCTCCAACACGTGCACACGCCACCCGAACGACGCACGACGATGGAGATGCCCGACGAGAGTCTCGTTCACCCGTCGCAAATGATTCATCAGTACACGATGGCCCGACGCCATCCTGGAGCATCGCAGGCGTGTGCCGCACTGCCTATGATTCCATTCTTCGACTTTCTCTCAGGCAATGAACGCGCAATCGCCGAAGCCTCCGAGAGACTGGAACGCCGTCGAGGGACGACGTCGAAGCTGCTGGGTGACGACACACAAGTGAACTTGGACCAGCTCGAACTCGCCCACGTCGACTGGGACCTCAAGCAGATGGTTCAAGCCTGCATGTTGTCCAACATAGAACCCTTCGCGGAGCTCTACCGCTACGGGCAGCTGCTGTACGAAGTGTGCGGAGCGACTCGAGCCCAAACGTGGGCCGGAGACTTCACCGAGGTCCAACGTGAATGGATCGAGCGTTGTCGCACTGCGGCGTCCCTCGATACGACCAACTCGGCAGACCCTTGCTCGAACGTCGCAGTAGACTGACCTTGCTACGGGTCACGCCGCCCAGTATGAGATTGACGCCTGCGACGTACCGAACCCAAACGTGAGGACGCAACGACGATGCACGAGCCAAACAGCGCCACGAGCGGTAGCCACCTGCGCTTAGGTTACCTCATCCCGGAGTTTCCCGGACAAACACACATCTGGATGTGGCGCGAGGTCGAATGGCTCCGCCGCTGGGCGGACCACGTGCACATTTTTTCCACTCGTCGCCCAGGTGAACGGGATCGTGCGCGGCATGCGTTCGCAACCGAGTCCGCGCCGATCACGACCTTCTTGTGGCCGATCGACGTCGTGGGCTCGGTGTTGTGGGCCGTAACCCAACACCCGCAGGGGTTCCTGGCTGCGCTGCAGCTGTGCCGCACGTTGCCTGTAGATCAGAGCCCCTCGACGTTACATCTGCTGAAACTGCTGCCGAGCGCGTGTTTCTTGGCGAAGAGCGCGACCGAGCAGCAGTTGACACACTTGCACAGTCACAGTTGCGCGAATGCGGCTGTCTTGGCGATGATGGTCAAGCGCATCACGGGGATCGGTTACTCTCTCACCCTCAACGCCAATCTGGACTGGTGGGGTGGAGCCATGCGCGAGAAGTTCATGGATGCGGACTTCACCATCGCCATCACCGAATGGCTCTTGGGCCAAATCCGTCGCGACTATCCCGAGGTGCGAGAAGACCAGGCACTGCTCGGACGCATCGGCGTCGACACGAAGTCGTGGTTGGTCAAAGAGCTCCACGCTGAACGACAGGGACCGTTCAAGCTGGTGACAGTCGGGCGGCTGCACTTCAGCAAGGGTCACGACACACTGATCGACGCTTTGAAGCTCTTGGTCACGGCGGGGCGCGATGTGCAGTTGCGCCTGGTTGGCGACGGTCCGCAGCGCGACGACCTCGAACGTCAAGTTGCGAACCTGGGACTGAGCGAACGTGTCTCGTTCACAGGCTCGGTGAGCGAGCAGCAGGTAAAAGACGAAATCTTGGCAGCTGACGCCTTCGCGCTCGCCAGCCATGCGGAACCTTTGGGCGTCGTTTACATGGAAGCCATGGCCTGCGGCGTACCGACGATCGGCACGAACGCTGGCGGCGTCGATGAGATCATCACGAGCGGTCACGACGGCTTACTCGTGGAGCCGAAGAACCCCGAAGCACTGGCAGCCGCCATCGGACAGGTGATGGACGACTTCGAACTGGCCTCGAAGCTGGCGAAAAACGGGCGGCAAACGATCGTCGATCGCTTCGATAGTCGTATTGGCGCGGAGACGCTGTATCAAAGGCTGACGGGCACTCTCCCGCCCAGCACGAACGGGTGATCGACCCCCTGACGAGCGAAGGGTTCGTTCAGGTCACTGCGCTACGCCGATTCGCGCACAGCCAGCCGACCACTCCCGTCACGGAGCGGCGTTACGCGCTGCACGGGCTCGGTCCTCGAGTTCTGCAGGCAGCCTATACACTTTGATCTCGCTCTCGAAGAACAACGGGCGCTCGGGTGCGATCGTCGTGACGAGCTCGCAACGCTCACGAATCTCGTAATGCCGCTGGCGATAGAAGCGTGAGTCAGACGTCAAGTAGCCTTCTTCGTTCGAGACGACGAAGACACTGAACCCCTCGTCGATCCAGTAGTCGAGGGAGTACTCCTCGGGCTGGGGTGGCCAAGCGTAGGGCTGGACGTCAGGCACGTCAGCTTCATCGTAAATCTCCAGGCCGCCAAAGACGAACGGCATCGGACGTACGTAGAGCGGTGTGCGCTTGCTTGGGATCGACGTCGTGCGGTGGCGCGCATTTTCCTCGCTCATGGGCGGTAGCTCGACGCCGTACTTCTGCGCGAGTCGCTGGTGCCGCTGCCACTCCACGTCCTGCACTCGAGGATCAATCGGGTACGATAGCTCGGGGCCCGCAGAAAGCACTCGCGTCTCGCCGGGCGTGGCAATCGACAACACCACCCGAGTCAACTTCTCGCCTAGCTGGCTGTCACGAACGGCTTGGCGCTGCACGTCGAACGCCCCGGCAGCGTAGTCTCCCGTCACCAGCAGCAGCGCAATCAGTGGCAGGTGTGATGACCAGCGCCCTCGCACGGTCGCCGTGCTCAGCGCAGCGCAAGCCATGGCCGCCATGAGCGTGACGTGAGCGACGAACAAGCCATCCGTCACACGCGGGCCGACGATGACTGCAACGCTGAGTATGGCCAGCCCGAGGACACCCCAAAGAGAGACGTAGCGAAACGACGGCAGCAGCGCTGGCGAAACGACCCACAACAGCAACACGGCCAACGACGCGCCGTATCCGTCAGAAGCAAGCCGAGGCAGTGTGGATGTCCACAGCGCATCAAGGCCCGCCTCCCGACCCGAAATCAACGACTGCAGCTTCTGAAATTCGAGGAAGCGTTGCAGGTCGAGCAAGATTCCGATGTTGAGCGGTGCCCAGACCAGCGCAAACGTCACGCCCCAAGTGGCGGCGAGCTTCAGGACCGACGACAAAGTCCGCGACAGCCAGGCGCGGCGCAGAAGAAAACACACCGTCAGTGGAGCGACGAAGAACACGGCGGAGTGCTTGAAGCTCACGGTGAACCCGCACGCGGCAGCAAACCACATCGCGGCTCGCGTGCTCGATCCGTGCGTTGAGGCGCGCAGGTAAGCGGAGGCCATCAACAAGAACCCGAAGGACATGGCAATGTCACTCTTGCTGAAGTGTGACAACCACACGTTGACGGGAAGGATGCCCACGGCGAGGCCGACAACGGCTGCAAGTCGCGGCTTCGCACCGAGTTGACGCGCCAGCAGCCAAGCCATCGGCGCGCACGCCGCCCCCATGGCGATGGTCGGCAGACGGCCAGCCACGATGAACGGCGTGATATCGTCGAAGTACTGCTGACGAAACGCCGCGGTATCCGACCAAAACCCTCCAACGTACCCGAGCACGAAGAGGCCGACGTAGGCGCAGGCGTTCACATAGTCGAGCAACGGCGGGTAGTAGTGAAAGTCGGGGACCAGTTGCCCCGTCAGGACCTTCGCTGAAGCGCCGAAGTTTTCGTCTGGGTGCGTGCCTCCCCAGTGAATACCCACCAGGCGAAGTCCGAACGCGACGACGAACAACAGCGTCGGCGCCCATCCTGGTACGAGCGACACGATTCGCCCACGCCACGTGCCATCGGGCGAGGTTTGGCTGCCAGAACCAGGTTCGATCGCGGACCGAAGCGGGACACCCATCGTCAAACCTTCCCCTAACTGAAGTACCCGCGGTGTGCAATCACCTCGACTGAGCCACTACGCGAGCGGCGTAGGAGAATCCTCGTCCAACGCGACTGTCGAAAAGTCGAGAATCGAGAGCTCGTGGTGTAGCTGGCCCGCTGTATATCGACGCGCGTTACTGTAACATCGTGCCAATGAACGAGTCTTCTGCCGCGCGGGTCGATTCGCAGGCTGTGTCCGAAGTCGAGGTGTTCTCGCAGGGCCTGCTCCGACGGCTGCTCGTCCCGACGATCCTCGCGGTCCTGGTATACGGCGCACTGTTGTTCTACTCGGACGTAGGTGCGATCGTCGAACACACGCGCGACGTTCCCGCGAGTGTGTTCGCGCTCGGCACGCTGCTGGCCGTGTTGAACTTCGTCGTTCGCTTCTTGCGCTGGCAATTTTACCTTCGCGTGCTGTCAATCTCGGTACCCGTCGGGGAGAGTGCACTGGTGTTCCTGTCGGGCTTCGCGATGAGCATCACGCCCGGCAAGCTGGGCGAGGTCGTGAAGGCACTGCTGCTGAAGGAAGCGTACTCCGTGCCGGTCGCCCGCAGCGGGCCCATCGTGCTGGCCGAGCGGGTCACCGACCTGGCTGGCTTGTTGATGCTCGGAGCCATCGGCTTGCCAGCCCTCCCCAATGGCGCTCCGCTGGCCATAGCGGCGGCGGCGCTGGTCGGGTTCTTGTTCGCCTGCTGTACGTGGCGCCCCCTGGGCAACACCTTGATCGACCTCGCAACGCGCCTGAAGCGACTTTCACCTTTGCGCGCCAAACTTCAGGCAGCGTACGACGCCCTGGTCGATCTCAACCGACCAGGTGCGTTTGCCGTGGGCGTCGCCACCTCGGTCATCGCTTGGGGTCTACACTGCCTCAGCCTCAACGTGTTTGCGTGGGGTTACCCCAACGTATCACTGACGTTGCAAGAGGGGCTGCTGGCGTACTCGGCGCCACTGTTGGCTGGCACCCTGGCGTTCATCCCTGGAGGCCTCGGAGTGACCGAAGCGTCGATGGCTGGCATGTTGCAAGAGCTCGGCGGCGAGGCCATGACACCCGCTATTTCTACCGCGATCACGATACTGTCGCGCCTCGCGAGCTTCTGGCTGGCGATCAGCCTAGGCTTCGTTGCCTTGGCCATGTGGCGCGCTCGGCACCGAACCAATCCATGACCCGTCAACAAGCTTCAGCCGACGCTAGACCTCGGCGACTAGCAGCGGGAGAACCCACAGACACCACGACACGAGGAGCACAGTTGTGACTAGAAAAGGAATCATCTTGGCGGGTGGTACGGGTACGCGCTTGCATCCGATCACCAAGGCCGTCAGCAAGCAGCTCATCCCGGTCTACGACAAGCCCATGATCTATTACCCGCTCAGCGTGCTGATGCTGGCGGGCATTCGCGACATTTTGATCATCAACACTCCCCACGAGTCCGAGCAGTTCCAACGGCTGCTCGAAGATGGTTCGCGCTGGGGGATCTCGTTGAGTTACGCCGTGCAGCCCCGTCCCGAGGGCTTGGCGCAGGCTTTTCTCATCGGTGAGGAGTTCCTCGCGGGAGGCCCCGCCGCGATGATACTCGGCGACAATCTGTTTTATGGTGTCGGGTTATCCAACTTGGTGCGAAACGCCGCCGCCGACCCGAATGGCGCCACGATTTTCGGCTACCACACGAACAACCCCAGTGCCTACGGTGTGGCGGAATTCGATACCGATGGCCGCGTGGTTGGCCTCGAGGAAAAGCCCGCCAAGCCCAAGAGCAACTACGCCATCACAGGCCTCTACTTCTATGATTCGAGGGTTTGCGAATTCGCCAGACAGCTCACCCCATCGCCGAGAAACGAACTCGAGATCACAGACCTGAACCGTGTGTACCTGGAGCGCGGAGAGTTACGTATGGTCACGTTGAGCCGCGGCATCGCTTGGCTCGACACTGGAACGCCACAAGACATGTTGAACGCCTCCAACTTCATCCACACGGTCGTTTCCCGGCAAGGCATGCAGATCGCATGTCCAGAAGAAATCGCCTTCCGAAATGGCTGGATCGACAAGCAACAGCTGTTGGCAGAGGCCGAAGCGCTGAGTAAGACGAGCTACGGCGAATACTTGGCCCGATTGGCGGAGTGAAAGAGTAAGCGTGATAATCATCGAGCAGTCGATCCCGGGCGTTCTCCTGATCCGTCCAAGAGTGTTTCAGGACGATCGCGGATTTTTCGTCGAACAGTTCCGCACGGAGCGCTACGCCGAGGCGGGCATCGTCAAGCCCTTCGTTCAAGACAACCTTTCCAGGTCGACGAAGGGTGTCTTGCGTGGGTTGCACTTTCAGCAGCCCCACCCTCAGGCCAAGCTGGTGAGCGTTCCGCACGGGCGCGTCTTGGATGTGACGGTAGATCTCCGAGTGGGATCGCCCACATATCGCAGTTTCGTCGCAGTCGAGCTCAGCTCCGAAAGTCAGGAGCAGTTGTACATTCCGCGTGGCTGCGCCCACGGCTTTTGCGTGCTGTCCGACTGGGCTCTCCTTCACTACAAGTGTGACGAGGTCTATCGTCAGGATTGCGACCGCGCGGTGCGCTATGATGACCCCCAATTCGGCATACCCTGGCCGGACATGGATCTCGTGCTCTCTCCGAAAGACGCGGTCGCACCTTTGTTGGACGCCATAGATCCCGAGACGCTCCCGCAGTTTTCAACGGACTGAGGGCGCGCCGTGCTGCGAAAGCCCCGTGGCGTCGTGGAGCGGGCGACGCCCGGACGTCGACCATCAAGACATGATGGCTGCGAGCGGATGCCCAAGCCCGAGCAAGTAGCGACCGCCCACCAGCAGCGCGAGCGCGACCAGGAAGAGGCCGCTGAGCAGTAGGTCCTGTCGACCACACGCGAGCTTTTCGCGGTAGAGCGCTGCGTAGATCACGATGTAGTGGGTGAACTGTTTGGCGACCAAAGCGCCTACCGCACCCACGACGCCAAACCAGGCAAAGCCAAGCGGAATCGCGACGAAGTTCATCACCACGCCTACCCCGCTGGCGATCGTGCCGTACACGGGCTTGCCCAACGCGAACAGCGCAGGGTCTACCGACATGGTGAGGATGCCGACCCAGGATCCGAGCAGCATCAGCGCGAACACCCACCCCGCTTCGTGGTAGCGCGCGTCGTACATGAACCCGATCAGCACGTCACTCACGGTGAACCCGACGGCGACGACCAGTGCGCCGAGTGGTAACACGCGCCAGCGTTGGCGAACGACCAACGCGCGAAACTCCGCCCTGGGCAGGTGCGCGATTTTCGACATGGCAGGCAGCAGCACGTGGCTACACAGACGCTGAAGCAGCTGCTTCGGAAGTTCCGCCAGCTGTAGCCCGAGACCCAAGACGCCCAGCGTAGCCAGGGACACCAGCTTGCCCAAGATGATGCGGTCCGTTTGCGTCGCGCAGAACATCAGGGCAGTCGACAAAAGCACCCAGCGCCCGAACGTGGCGAGTTCGCGCAGCGCTTCCTTCTCCCAGGCCAGGCGATCGTTGCGACCCGAAAGGAACTGAAAACTGAACCAAACATGAGTGGCACTGCTCACGATTGCGCCCGCGATCAGCGCCCAGATCGTCGGCCAAATGAGCGCCCAGGCCACGGTGACCAAGAGCGTGATGAGCTGGTTGGCCAACTCGAGAATGCTGATTCGACGCGCGTCCAGGTGGCGTTGAGCGGCGATCTCCTTCGTCGAACGAAAGGACCCGAGCAGGAACGTTCCAAACCCCAGCGCGGGGATCAAGTAAGCCAGATCGGGGCTGTCGTAAAATCGACTGGCGGGGACAGCCACCGCGCACCCGAGTAGAAAGAGCACCGAGCCACGCACGATAGTGAGCGTCCAGGCCGTGTCGCGAAACACGGGGTCGTCACCACGGGGGCTGCGTACGATACACGGCGCGACTCCGAAGTCGGAGAGCAGGAACAGCCCCGCGATGACCGTCGATATCAGCGTCATCAGCCCGAAATCGTGAGGCGACAACAAGCGCGTGAGCACCAGATTCCCCCCGATTCGCATTCCGAACCCCAGGGCGTAGGTCGCCACAGACCAACCTGCCGCAGAGATGACCAGCGCTTTGAGCGCGGCCTGTTCGCCACCACTGGAGCTGTGCGTGCTGCTGTCTGTCATGCGAGATCCGAACCAGGCAGATCAACTCGTAGCGCTGCGACACGAAAAAAGCTCGACTCGCCCGCGAGGCATACTGCCGAACCCCAGAACAACACAAGCGTTGCGGGGGTGAGACGGAAACTCGTACGAAAGCGGAACGGTGTACGGATCCGAACGCACCCGGGGTGACGTGACGCCAAAGTCACCCCCGCGAAAACCGCAGCGAAGACGCGTCGGCAAGACGCCTTCAGCGAGCCGCCCACTCGTCGAAACGCGTCGACGTCACGAGAAACCCGTTTCGCACCAACGTTTCCACGTCACGGTACTCCTCGGATGTCGGCTGCTTGAAGTCGATCTGCCCACGTTCATCGAGCACCTTCAGATAGGCCTCGTTCTCTCCATGCGCCCACACTCCACTTTGCACCTGGCGCCGAACCGACTCGGCAAACCCTCCCGCAAACTTGTAGTGCTTGAGGAGCACGGTGAAGTCCGCGCAGACCGCACGGCTGCTGCAGTGAGGGTGAGTCACGGGAACGAGCCCATCACGCACGCGAATCAGTGGATGTTTCGTGATGCAGTTGTTCGTTCCGAATAGCGCAGCCCGAATACCACCGAAGTGAACCTTCACTGCGTCGGGCGCTCGGTTCTGTGACAGAAAGTAGGCGAACTCGATGCCTTCTGGGTCGTGATAGTCGTATTTGCGAACGCTAGCGACGTCGTAGAAGCGATGCCGAGAGACGAAGTCTCCCGCTTCCTCACCCGCGCTGTGCGGTAGGCGCTCGGGAAACATGTCCAGCATCTGCCCCACCACCGCATTGAACCTGTGTCGCTCGAGGTAACCCACGAGCTCGCGCAGCGACACCGTACTGGAATGCGGGTAGTCGAAGAACTCGTCGATGTCGATGACCAAGCACCAATGGCCGCGCCCGACCGATTCGACGATTTGGCTCCGCAAAATGCACTCGTAGTCACGTACGGGCAGCAGGCTCGAGAAAACGCTGACCTGCGGGTAACGTTTCGCAATGGGGATCGTCTCGTCAGTCGAGCCGTTGTCGATGAACACGATGTGTTTCACCCCGAGCCCCAAATGATGCTCGACGAACCTGGTCATGAACTCTTCGCCGTCCTTCACGAGACAGACGATCATCACGTCTGTCTCGTGCATGGAGATACGGCGCGGACCATGAACGTGTCGCATCTGCAGCCTGCTGCGCGCGTGTTTGCCGCGGACGCGCAACTGGTGCAGAGCACCGCCCAACGTGGCGCGACCGATCAATTTGACTCGGCTAGCCAGCTGACGCAGCCGAGAGAGACTGGAGGCCCGCCGCATTCTACCTATGCCCCTAAGGCAACACTCCGAGCATACGGGCGGCCTTGCCCATGGCCGCCTTGGGGTTCAAGCCGTGGTCGAGCCCGATCGCCAGCATGTACTTCGCCAGGCGGCGTTTACTCAGGGGCATCCCCAGAGTCTGGAGCAGGTCACTATGATACTTCCAGAACGACGGTTCGCGACGTTTGAACACCTGCATCGCCAGGTACCAATAGTAGTCGTGCAGCAATTCCCGACGTCGTTTTTCGAGCTCTCGTTCGCTGAGAAACGTCAACCCGAACTCGTCGAGATCTCTCAAGAACGCTGGAAAGTAGCTTTGGATCCGGTTCGAACCAGACGTAACCGAATCATCTTGCACGCCTTGAGTCGTCAGCACCTGAAACACGAACCCGAAGTCGTGTGTCGTCATGATGCGTAGGCACGCCTCCATGTCGGCGTGGATGTTGTCCTCATTGAAGAACGCGGGCTTGCTGAGCACCATTTCACTTCGGAACATCACTGTGGTCGGCGTGCCGAAGACGTAGTACTCCGCAAGCAGGTGGGAGCGCCCAAGCTCGCGACCGGGAATCACTTCCCTCGGATAGGTCAGGCCCTTCCACACGACTTCAGGCCCAGTGAGCCCGTAAGCCCCAACCAACCCGACTGATGGATTCGCCTCGGCGAGGGCCACCATCTTCTCCAAGCACTCGGGCAGTAGCAAGTCGTCCGCACCGACAGGTTTACAGTAGACACTGTCGGGACTGACCGTCCGAAACGCGTTGTTGAAGCTCGCGATCACGGGCACGAATTCGTCGGCGGTCGTGACACTGATTCGAGAGTCTTTGGCGGCGTATTCCTCGGCGATTTCGAGCGAACGGTCTTTGCTGTGATTGTTGACGATTGTGTAAACCCAGTTCGTGTACGTTTGATTCAGCACGCTCTCGATGCTGTTTCGTAGGAACTTCTCCCCGTTGTACACGGGCGTAATCACACTCACCAAAGGCTGGGACTTGGACACTAGCCGACCTCACTCAATCGAAGTGCCTGTGGGGGCACCAACAACCGCTCTGTCGTGGCCATGGTGAACGCAGAATATGAGCGCCACCCAAACACGTCGAGCAGGATCCATGAATGCCAGGGCAGTCGGCCAACCAGCTGCGCCCGAGCCGCAACGAGCTCGTCGTTCACTCGAGCCACGTCAGTGTGCCCCGGTCTTGCTGTGGAAGATTGTTCATACGTGGGAGTCCTGCAGACGGAACCTAGCTTCGTCGCGCTAGAAACGTTTTCAACGCGGAGCACACCCGGTCGACCTGGGCTTCCTCGAGCTTCATGGCGGAGGGCAGATTGATCCCTCGGCGTGCCAGGTCGTACGCGACGGGGTTGCGCAACCGCGCGCCTTGGGCACTTGCTGTCTCAGCATAGGCAGGCAACGAACTGAGCGGATGGAAGAAAGGTCTGGTGTCGATCCCCTCACGGTCGAACGCTTCGATGAGCTCGGGGGTGGAAAGGCCGTATGTCGGGTCGACGACGGCCGTCACCATCCAGAACGAACTGACATGCCCCTCGGGTTCGGCGTTCAACGCGAGTCCTGGTAGGTCCGAGAGTCGTTCCGAGTACCAGCGGTATATCTGCCGCTTCTTGGCGACGAGTTCGTCGACACGTTCGAGCTGACCGAGGCCAAACGCCGCCTGCAGACTGCTCATGCGGTACTTGAACGCCACTTCCGTGTTGTAGAAGTTCTTGAAGTTCGCCTTGGTGCGTCCGTGATCCCGCAGCACCAACACGCGTTCGAACAAGTCGCTGTCGTTCGTGACCAGCATTCCTCCCTCGCCAGTCGTGAGGGTCTTGGTGCCATGGAAGCTGAACACGCCGACGTCACCGTAGGTCCCTCCCAGCTTGCCCAGCAAGCGACTCCCCAGTGTTTGCGCGGCGTCCTCGATGATGCGCAGGCCGTGCTCGTCGGCGATCGCACGCAAGGCTGGCATGTCTGGCATCAACCCGTACAGACCGACGGGAACCAACGCACGCGTGCGTGGCGTTACGCACTCGCGCACGGATGCTGGAGACATGCACCAAGTGTTTGGGTCGATGTCCGCGAAAACCGTGGTCGCACCCACGTACGAAATTGGTGCGGCGCTGGCGATCCACGTCGTTTCTGGAACGATCACCTCGTCACCAGGCCCGAGTCCGTATGCAGCCAACGCCAGGTGAATCGCAGACGTGCAATGCGGAACGGCTACCGCATGTTTCACTCCGTGGTATTCGGCGAACGCCTCTTCGAAGCGCTGGACGAAGTGCCCGGCGCGAGAGTACCAGCCCGTTTCCGCAGCTTCCGCTGCGTATCGCACTTCCAGATCCGTTATCCACGGACCTGCAATCGGAATTCGTTCAGTCACGCAATCACCACGGGTTCTGGAATGGGCACGACGAACTTGCCGCCCCATTCACGAACGTGAGCCATCTGCGACACGATTTCGTCCTTGAGGTTCCACGGCAGAATCAGAACGTAGTCTGGCTTGGTCTCGGCTATGCGCTCAGGCGCACAAATTGGGATGCGAACGCCAGGCAACAAGCGGCCTTGTTTGTGAGGACTCCGGTCGACCGTATACTCGAGCAAGTCCGTCCCGACGCCGCAATAGTTGAGCAGCGTGTTGCCCTTGGCTGGCGCGCCGTAGCCCACGACTGACTTTCCCGCCTCGCGCGCGTCGATCAGCCAACGCAGCAACTGACGCTTGGTGCGTTTCACCTGCTCCGAAAACGCCGCGTACGTCGCCATGTCGCCGAGCCCCGAGTCGAGTTCCTCGCGTTCGAGGGTCTCGACGCTCGGGTTCGTCGAGTGCACTCGACTTTCCGAATGACACGCAAAGATACGCAAAGAACCACCGTGGGTGGACAGTCGCTCGACGTCGAAAATGCGCAAGCCATGTCGAAGGAACACTCGGCGAACTGCCAGCAGAGAGAAATACGAAAAGTGCTCGTGGTAAATGGTATCGAACTGCGTTTCCTTCATCAGCGCGAGCAGATGTGGAAATTCCATGGTGATGACGCCGTCCGCCTTCAACACGACTTTCATGCTCGATACGAAGTCGTTCAGGTTCGGCACGTGCGCCAAAACGTTGTTACCGATGAGCAGGTCCGCGCTCATCCCCTGCGAAGTCATGAACGCCGCCGTGTCCGAACCGAAGAACTTCACCAAACTGGGGATGCCCTTCTTCTCGGCCTCGAGCGCTACGTTGGCCGCAGGCTCGATCCCTTGAACGGGGATGCCCCGTTGGTTGAAGAACTGGAGTAGGTAGCCATCGTTGCTCGCAATCTCCACGACCCGACTCGTCGAGCTCAGGGCGAACCGATCGATGACCTTCTCCGCGTAGGCCTTGGCGTGTGCAACCCAACTCTCGGAAAAGGACGAAAAGTACGCGTAGTCGCTGAAAATGTGCTCTGGGCTCTCGAACTCCTGAAGCTGCACGAGAAAACACTCCGAACACACATACGCGTGTAGCGGATAAAAGGGCTCCATCCGATCACGCGCTTCACTCGCGACGTAGGAGTTGGCTAGCGGCGACATCCCCAAGTCACACAGGGATATCTCGAGATTCGCACCACAATGTCTGCACAGCGCGTCCATCTTCACTCCCATACTTTCCAGGGCGCCTCACCCGAAGCCCATAGTTGTTCGAGGTGTGCCTTGTCTCGCATCGTGTCCATCGCATGCCAAAACCCATCGTGAACGAACGCGGACATTTGTCCCTCGGCGGACAGCCTCTCCATCGGGCCGCGCTCCCAGATGGTGTCGTCACCGTCGATGTAGTCCATCACTCGCGGCGAGAGCACGAAGAACCCACCATTAATCCATAGACCATCCCCCGCAGGCTTCTCCGCAAACTCCGTCACCGTTCCTTTCGCGTTCATGCGAAGCGCACCAAAACGCCCTTGCGGCTGCACGGCCGTAACCGTCGCCAAGGTGTCGTGTGTCTTGTGGAACTTTACGAGACCTCGAAGGTCGACATCCGCCACACCATCGCCGTAGGTGAGACAGAAGTCTTCAGAGCCTATGTAGGACGCAGCGCGTTTGATTCGGCCGCCCGTCATCGTATCGGCACCTGTGTCCACTAGGGTAACGCGCCATGGTTCAGCTGCCTGCGCGTGAACCTGCATCGAGTTCTTCTCGATGTCGAACGTGACGTCGCACGAATGCAAGAAGTAGTTCGCGAAGTATTCTTTGATCATGTAGCCGCGGTATCCGAGGCAGATCACGAAGTCTCGGATACCCGCAGCGGAGTAGATCTTCATGATGTGCCAAAGGACGGGCTTGGTTCCGATTTCGATCATCGGTTTGGGTCGAGCACTGGACTCCTCGCTGATGCGAGTGCCACGCCCACCTGCCAGGATTACTGCTTTCATGCTTCGCCTTGCTTTGCTGTGATCCCCCCCGTAGCCACCGGGCAGTTTGCCAACTTTCGGCAGCCATACAAGGCTCGGAGTGATCGTCTCGTGCGAATCGCGACGCACATGAGACTTCCCCGCATTCTCTCCCGTGATGGGTTCACATCGGCCGTCCGCAGGTCCCTCGTCGACTCGTGGCAATGGTGCACGGTCTTCGCCACTGGTTTGCCGAACCCGCGTGCGTAGCGAAGTGCTGCATCCCAAATGATGGGGCGGTCGAGGCAGTTCTGCTGCAGCGGCCCCCAGTTGACTCTGCCCCCACTGGTTCGTTCGCCCTTCATTCGTCTCGAACTCTCTTTTGGGGACAAGGAGTGGGACTGCTTCATCTCAGCAGGGTCAATGGGAACTCACGTGTGCGCTGTTCCAGGTAGAACTCCTACGTGACCAGGCCTCCTGGCCCAACTTTCGCGGGAGCGCGCACGTCCTCCCGTCGCCGGCCGAGCTCGTACTCAGGTAGCGCTTGCGTTACCGACGTGCCGTTCGTTAATAGCGAGGCTTCACGAGGGGTCGAGGTTTCGCCCCGGAGATGGAGCTGTTGTGAAAGTACTCCTTACTGGCCACCTTGGTTACATCGGTGTCGAGGCCGTGACGACGCTGCGCGCGGCAGGTCACGAGGTTCTGGGTCTCGACACTGGGCTTTTCAATGACTGCGACTTCGTAGCCCCGCCCGATCCAGTCGAGTGCCTCGACGTGGACCTTCGAGACGTGACTGAGCGGCACCTGGAAGGGATTGACGCCGTCGCACACTTCGGGGCGCTGTCGAACGACCCGCTCGGCGACATCAACCCGAACTTGACCTACGACATCAACCTTCACGCTTCCATCCGACTGGCGAAGGCCGCCAAAGCCGCGGGCGTCGAACGCTTCTTGTTTTCGTCTTCTTGTAGCTTGTACGGCGCGGGTGGAGACGACCTGTTGGACGAAACCGCCGCGTTCAACCCAGTAACCCCATACGGCGAGTCGAAGATCAAAGTAGAACAGGCACTCTCGGGACTGGCAGACGACAACTTCTCACCCGTTTACCTGAGAAACGCTACCGCGTACGGCGTTTCCCGCCGCCTGCGCGCCGACATCGTCGTCAACAACCTCGTTGGACACGCTGTCACGACGGGCAAGGTACTGTTGCAGAGTGACGGCACGCCGTGGCGCCCCTTGGTGCACATCCGAGACATCATCAGCGCGTTTTCAGCTGCATTGACCGCACCCCGCGAGTCGATTCACGACCAGGCGTTCAACGTCGGCAAGAATGGCGAAAACTACCGCATTCGCGACATCGCGAACATGGTCGCAGAAGTGGTTCCGAACTGCGAGGTGGCGTTCGCGCCAGGTGCGTCCGCCGACACTCGCAACTACCGTGTGGACTTCTCGAAGGCCGAAGAGCGACTGCCAGGATATGCCCCCACCTGGACCGTGCGTGCGGGGATCGAAGAGCTGTACGCCGCATACACCCAGGCTGGGATGACACAATCCGAGTTCCTGGGACCGCGATACTACCGACTGAAGACCGTACAGGGTCTCATGGACTCGCAGAAGGTCGATCAAGAACTCCGCTGGGTGCGTTGAGCGTCATCACGCCCCAGTAGCTCATTCTGTACGTCGGTCTGCGCCAGCGACGTGCTTCCACGTCGCTCGTCCGTCTGATTCATCTGATCGCCTCTCGGAGCCCACTGATCACGCGGTTGGCAGCGGACGCGGTGGAAGCGACAACCCGCGCCGCGCCGCTCGCCTCCAGGTCAGCCATCCCACGAGGTACATCACAGCCGCCGGCACGTAGCTCGACAAGACCGCGGAGCTTTCGAGATCGAACCGCCACCAGTGAACGATGGTGAGCGGCGCAACCACGCCCGCACCAACGACGAACCAAGCCAGGCCGTAGGTCTGGACGACAGCGGCGACCGGAAGCACCCACAGAAAGTACCAGGGCCACACGTGAGCTAGGAACATCACCCCGACCATCACAGCCAATGCCGCTCTTCGAAGGTTCTCTTCCGTGGGACTTCGCACGAGCGCCAACAACTGCGGTGCGACCAAAGCGATGCACCCCAGCTTGACGACGACGTAGGGCACAATCTTGGGGACGGGAATTCCGATGAGCGAGCCGATGAGTCGAAGAGGCTCACCCGGGCTGAGGGCAGACCATTTCAGATGAGAAGCGGTCGCTTGCGCGCCGTCGCGAGACAACAGTAGGAAGACGCCGACCGAAGCCAACACCGCTGCCGCTGGAAACACCCGGGCCGCGTACGCCCTGGGGTCCGTTCGGATCGTTCTCCAATGCAACAGCACGTCAACCAGGAGCAGCGGGGCCGTCACATACTTCGTCAGAATCGACGCCACGAGCGCGAGTGGAACCAGCTTCGACGACGAGCTAGCGAAGCGGAGCCACAGTAGCGTGAACGCCATCATCGTTACGTCGATGTGCCCCTCCGCTACACCTTCGTACACGCAGCTAGGAAGCCACCCGACGATCAACACACCCGTCATCCTCGCCAAGGGGGATGCTCGTTTCAGGATTCGGAACACCGTATCGAGGCACACTGCCCAGGACAGCCCCAGCACGACCTTGATCCCGAGGAACATCGCCACGGGGCTCGCCCCGAACAGCAACGCGAGTCCTCCACAAATCAACGCCCACAGCGGGCCGTAGCTCATTGCTGCGGGAGGGTAGTCGAGAGGAATGTCCGCCGCGAAGCTCTCGGGGTACGGAATCGAGAACGGATTCATCCCTTGCTCGACCATGCGCCCCCAAGCAACCGATACCCAGACGTCTTGGGTCAACACGCTGAAGGCAGGTGTCGACAGCACGATGAAAGCGAAGGCCCACTTCAGCGCGACTTCAGTATCTCGATCGCTGAGCTGACTCGAGCGTCGAATCGATACGATCGCCAACACCCCGCAAAACGCCAGCTGAACGATGATCGGGACGTAGGTGCCCAGGACGTAGGTGAAGTCCGCTGCAAGAGCGCCTTCGCCCTCCAAGCCGTCGCGGAGCAGACGTGGCAGCCACGCCTCAGTCGCAGCAATCCCCCGAAAGAACCGAGAACCGACTTCTCCGATTGGCTGTGCCGCTGCGAGGAACGGTGAAATCAGAGTCTGCAAGCCGATGAGGACCGCGACGCACACGCCGCAAGCGTGAAGCCACGGAGCGACGGCGCCCTTGCTGAGGCCCTCGGAGGAGGCGTCGTCACTTGCAAGCACTTGCATGAGCGCCCCTACACTGTGTTGCCGAGCATCAACGTGCCTCACTCGGACGATCCCCCTGCGAGCACGCAAGGGGATCTACTGAGCCGAGTCCAAACATGAGGCAGCAGCGAGCGTTAGAGCCCCGCGTCTCCACTAGGCGGCAACGCAAATGAAACGTTGTCCCCTGGAACGTTCAGAGAGAGGTTGTCACCGTAACCGAGCTGGCCGTTCTCGCCGAAGCCCCAGCAGCGCACGTTGCCGTCCGAAAGGAGCACGCACGTGTGCCCTAACGATACGATTTCTGCCTCGACGCTGAATACGCTCCCACCAGCGGCGATCTGCTTCACCTCGACACCACCCGTGAGTCCCAGCTCGACGTCACCGGCCTCGATGATTGAATCGCCCGTGCCGTCACCCACGTTGGCGTTGTTGCCGTACCCCAAACGACCATCGCTGCCGCGCCCCCAGCAACGCAACCCACCGTCGGTGAGCAAAGCGCACGTGTGAGCGTCTCCAGCAGCCACCAACGACACATTGCCGCCGAGGGGAACGTCGTCGCTCATTGGTAACACGGTTGGCCTATTCTGCGTGTTGCCGTACCCCAAGCGCCCAGCGTTGCCCGCTCCCCAGCAACGCAACGTATCGTCGGCTCCGGGGGTGGGTCCCTCAATCACGGCGCAGGAGTGTCCTCCGTCGTTCATGGCCAAACGCGAGACGAATGCACCAACCCCAAAGTCGAGATCGCCCTGAAACTCGTGATATGCCGTGTTGATCGGCCATGCGTCAGGGCTGGGGTCATCGAACACCGGGGGTATGCCGATGTTCCCTTCCCAGTTGAATCCCGTGCAGCGCACCGTACCGTTGTCGAAGAGCGCACAAGTCGTCCGATACCCCGCGCTGAGTGCCATCACCACGTCAGCTTCGTCCCCCAGTGGCACGGCGCCTACGGCCTCTCCAGGATAGCCCAACTGGCCCCAATCGTCGGCGCCCCAGCAGGTGATGGTCCCGTTGCTCATCAAGACACAGGTGTGATCATAACCCGCCACCACCTGCTCGGCGACGCCAGCGTCTTCTGGCAGCGGCACGGGTCCCCCCGGCGACTGGCGTGACCCCCCGTCTGGGTACCCCAACCGTCCGTTGGCACCATCACCCCAGCAGCTCACCGCACCGCCCTCCAAGAGCGCACAGGTGTGAGACGTTCCAGCGCTGAGTTGCGTGACGAACGCGTCCTGCAACCCCCCACCGACGTTGCCGCCTGGGCTGCTCAAGCTTTGATTGTTCCCGTAGCCGAGCTGTCCCGCGCCGCCAGCCCCCCAGCAGCGCACGTGTCCATCGTTCAAGAGGGCGCACGTGTGTCGGCCCCCCGTGACGACTTGTACGACCTCGATGGCTACGCAAACGTTGTCGCTCGTTTCAGTGCCCGGTTCACCCAGAAACTCGGCGTCCGTGCACTCCGTGTGAGGCGAACAGTCGTCCGTGTTGGGCGCCGAAGTGAACTCCCCTTGAGGGCAGTCCGCACAGGTGCGGTCCGTCACGGCGTCGCCGGGATCGTCAATTTCCTGTCCGGGCGCGCACGAAGTCTTGGTCTCGCACGAAGTCGCGGGGTCGCCGTCATCATCGAACGTGTTGCCGCCACAACTCACGACAGGCGCATCGGCTCCCGCGCAGTGCTCACCCGCCTCGCACTCCTCACAGATGGGAAAGCCAGCGTCGACACCAACCTGGACCGTCCCCGCATCACAGTCTTCAGGCGTTACGCATTGGGACTGATTCGGGGTGGGCGTGGACATGCCATCGGGGCAATCCGCGCAGACGCGGTTCGATGTCGAAGTAGGCGCGACCTCGACGAAGGTCGTTGGCGGACAGTTCGTCCACGGAGTGCACGCGCTGGCATTCGTCGTCGTGTTGAAGAACCCGCTCGCGCACCCCTGGCACGTTCGGTTCGCCGTAGATGATCCGCCGAAAAGCACCCGCTCGCCGGGCCCGCAATTCCGCCACAGCGTGCAGAACAACGAATTCGGCGCCGTCGAAAAGGCACCTTCGACGCAGGAAGCGCATTGGCGATCAGTCGTCGCAGTTCCGCCCGTCAGGACGTACTGTCCCGCGGTACAGGTGGTGTGCGGAACGCAGGCCGTCTGATAATTGTCGTCGTGGTCCCAGGTGCCTGTGGCGCAATCGGGGATGGGATCACCCGCACAGACTCGGTCGTTCGTCGCGGTCGGGAGCTGGGTCTGAATCTGGCCCGGCAAGCAGGTCGTCCAGGACGCGCAACCAGTCGCGTTCGAAACCGTGCTGAACGTGCCAGCGGTGCACGCCCGACACTCTCGATCGGCGGTGGGAGTCGGATCGACCGCCACGAACTCACCTGGATCGCAAACTTGATGAGCCTGACACGGCGTCTGCGGGTTCGCGTCGTGATCCCACGTCCCGTTGGTACAGGGATTGTAGTTTGGCGGCTCGGGTCCCGCCTCGACCGGCTCTGGTGGACTCGCATCGATTGTGTCGTCAGTGACGTCGTCATCCGTCGCGGCGTCAGTAATCTCGTCGTCCGTCATGTCGTCGGTGACTTCGTCGTCCGTCATGTCGTCGGTGACTTCGTCGTCCGTCACGTCGTCGGTGACCTCGTCGTCCGTCACGTCGTCGGTGACCTCGTCGTCCGTCATGTCGTCGGTGACCTCGTCGTCCGTCATGTCGTCAGTGACGTCGTCATCCGTCACATCGTCGGTGACCTCGTCGTCCGTCATATCGTCGGTGACCTCGTCGTCCGTCATATCGTCGGTGACCTCGTCGTCCGTCATGTCGTCGACATCGTCCGTCATGTCATCGGTGGCAGCGTCGGGCTCTCCGTCCGAGTCGCTAGACAGATCGTCGTCAGAGACGTCGGCATCGACCATCACCGTGGAATCGTCGTCAACTGACGTGTCGTCGGCATCGTCGTCGGAGTCGCGACTTGCATCGTCATCCGTGTCGTCGGGCGGATCATCGTCGCTATCGGGGCGGCCATCATCCGCGTCGTCTCCCTCACCTTCGTCGGAATCCGGGGGTTCGTCGGGCTCTCGGTCCGACGAAGCGTCCACACCTGCGTCATCCCGCGAGCTGGTCGTCGTCTCACCCGTGCAACTGCACGCCATTCCAAGGGTTAGCAAGCCCAATAGCCACGTCTTGTTCATGTGCATCCTCTAGCGCGGCCAGTATCGACTGCTGCGGGCGCGAGGACCAGCGTAAATGTGGCGGAATGAAGGACATGACCGACAATGACACACTCGGTGCGCCGACGGTAAACCAGTGAAACACGACCGGCGGCTCGCGCTCGAGCCGAACGCTGTCCCGTTGCCAATCAGCGAACAGCCGACCTGTCAGCCAAACCGCTTTAGATTCGACGGTTTGAACCTGTGACGCTCAGACCGTGAGACGCGGCAATGGGCCACTCAGGTCGATCATCCCATTGTTGCCCTCGAGCTCTGGGGCGCCCAGATAGTCCACGTCGAGGCCGAAGCCTTGAAGGATCGAGACCAACAAGCGGCTGTGTGGGTATCCGCCATAGGCGGTGATGTGGGTATCCCAAAGCGTCGGTCGCGTCAGGTTCGTGGGGTACTTGATGTAGCGGCCAGGGGTTACGATTCCCGCACCGCTGCCGAAGAGGAGACTCGGGAAGTTCTCGTGTCCGTGTCCACCGTGCGCGAGTTCGCTCATGTAGACGACCAGCGTGTTATCCAGCAGCGATGGAACGGACTTGAGCACGTCGAGCATGGACGCCAGCACCTCCGTTTGGACGATGTTGCGCTGAACCATCATCTCCGTTCGCTGCTCCCAGTCCTCCAGCGCCGAGCCGCTGAGGGTGAAGCCCTCGCTCGGGTCGGTTCGGTGTTCATACTCTTGGTGTGGTGACGCCGACGGGTCCAGCCCGTAAGCAGCGTTCGGAGCCATCATGCCGCCGATCGTGGCAACTCGGGAGATTCCGCAGGCGAACCCGGCCGTGGCCAGTTCCGCGAAGGCGATCAACTTCGAGCGCCATTGTTCGGTGTCACTGCCAGAAGGCCGTGTGGGCGATGGGGGTGAGTCACACGTGATCGTTCTCCCCAACTTCTGGCCTATGCCGCTGAGCAGGTCCCGATGCGCCTCGAGCTTTTGCCGATCAGCCCCCGAGAGCCTCGGAGCGATCTCGTCGAATTGTCGCATCGCCAATTCCAGTGCGTACGCCGTGTTGTCGGCAAGTGGGTCCGCAGGCGCCCCCTCACCACCGCCAGCTCCCAGACCACCGAAGAATCGAGTCAGCCCCTCGCTGGGTTCAGTGATCACGGGCACCGTGGCTGCGCCGCCAGATACCGCCGAACGGTAGAGCCACTGATGAAATATCTCCGTCGAAACGTTGAAGTCCATCGACTCGTGGTCTGGTCGAGTGGTGCGAATGAACTCGTTGATGCGCTGATCTACGGATGGCGCACTGCCGAACGACTGCACGCCATCAGATCTAGCCGCCGGCTCCGCCGACCACGCATGAATGTGCGCGCGCGCGTGATCGTCGCCCAGGAAATCGAGAGCGGTCGTATACATCGCGAGCCCTTCGACCACCGTCATGATGTCGCGGTGACGGTAGAGTGGCCGTAGGATTCGCGAGAAGTCCTGCTCAGTGAGGCGAGAGTCCGTCAGCTCGAACTCCCACTCCAAGTCGTCCGGGTAGTTCTTGCCCGGCTTGTAGTATTCGAACTCGCTCCATTCTGGCGGTGCCCATGGAGGCCGCATCATCGTGTCGCGGAAGACCCATCCTCCCTCCGCGTAGATGAACAGCAGATTGGGACCGTCTCCCGCGGTAGGCTGCGCTTCGAGACGCGCCACCCCTGGGAGCCACACGCTCCCAGCAAGTCCAGCACCCGCGGCCCCCAGTAACGACCTTCTCGTGATCTTCTTCATCAGCTTCTTCTCCATGAACCTGTTTTCGGGTGGGCGGGGCTCACTCTGCCTCGGGTGGCGCAAGCCATCGGGAAAATCGATCGTGTGTCGCGATCTCGACGACCAACTCGGCAAGTGAGTAGTCGGCTGCGGTAAACGCTGCCCGGACTTCATCACGCATTGCGCTGCTACCCGCAGCGGGACCACCCCCGAACCCAAACGTCAGCATCTTGTCGACGACACAACGCTGATACGCCTCGCTCGTCGCTATTTGCTCGGCCAGTTCGACTCCATTGTCGAAAGTAAACCCGAGCGAACCGCCCGAGGCATCGACAGTCTGACCATTGTCCTCGGTTCGATATTGGCCCAACGTGTCGTAGTTCTCGAATGCGAACCCCAGCGGGTTGATCACGGAGTGACAGCCCGCGCACTGCGTAGAGACGCTGGTGACCTGCTCGTACGCTTCGCGGTTCGTTCGGGGCTCGTTCGGATCTTCGTCGTCCGCACTGGGCAGCGTGACATCGACACCTGGCGGTGGTGGTGAAGGCGGCGCACACAAGATGCGATCCATCACGTAAACCCCGCGCAGTACGGGCGACGGAAAGTCGCCGTAGCCGTAGGCGCCCAGGAAAGCTGGGTGTGTTAAAAATCCCGAACGCTCGCTGGGATCGACGTCGACGACTTGCCAACTTTGGCGGCCCCCGACCTCGAGCCCCAACAGGCCGGCGATGCGCGGCGTGACAGCGTAACGGGTCGACGTCAGCAAGTCGACGCTACTGCCGCCGTTGGCAAACACCTCGTCAAACAGGAAGCGTGAAGCACTCTCGGAGAGTTCCGCGCGAAACTCCGCGTCCCAGTCGTCTTCGGCGCGTTTGGTCACGGCCATCACTCGGGGCAGCGTGAGCCACTCCGAGAAAAACTGACCGATGCCCTGCCGAGCACGTGGGTCGTTCAACATCCTCTCGGCTTGGGTTCGAACGTCTTCTGGTCCAGCGAGACGGCCACTCGCAGCAGCATCGAACAATTCGTCGTCGGGCATGCTGCCCCAGACGAAGTAGCTCAAGCGACTGGCAATCTCGTACGGCCCGAGCTCGATTTCACCGCTCGCGCCCTCGACACCTGCCCCCACCTCGGGGCGATACAGGAAGCTCGCGGATTGCAACATGCCGATCACCGTGAGACGTACGCCGAGTGCAAAGTCACTCGCGCCTGGCCCCTCGGTGAAAGTACCAGTGAAAGACGCTAGCTCACTGTCGGTCAGGGGTCTTCGAAACGCGCGTAGCCCGAACTCCTCTACGAACGTTCGAGCGCACTCCGCCGTTTGTCCGCACGGCGCCAGCTGCGCGACATAGGCGTCCGAGATCGCGTCCGCAACAGCCATGGCGCTCCCCAGGTACTGCTCCGCTCGAAGGGTCGACGGCTCTTGAGTCGAGTAGTTGTTGTAGAACCCGTCGATCTCGGTATCCGCAGGTAACGTGGGCAGGTCGAAGTCGAGATCGACGAACAGATCGCGCAACGTGTTCTCGTACTCGACGTTGCTCAGCCTGCGGAGCGGTTGAGGAGCCCAGTCCTCCAGCGCACCGGGCTGGTCACCTGGACCATCTTGCGACGCGCCTGGGTCGTTGGGGTCCTGGTTACCAGGGTCTTGATCGTTGGGCTGCTGATTAACGGCGTCGTCATCGGTCGCGTCATCATCTGCCCCAACGTTCGACCCCAACCCAGACTGAGGGTCGTCCGATCCCGAAGGCTCGTCATCGGCGAAGGAACCTCCATCACCATCGAACTGCCCAGACGGTCCGTCCCCGTTCATCTCCTCCTCGCTGAACACGGTGCCGCCGCCTGCGCAACCGACGACGCACGCGAGCGCGCTCAGCGTCCACAAGGAACGCAGCTGGTCATTGCAATTCATACGCATGATCTCCGTAGCGACCCGATCTGGGGTATTCTTTCGGGTCAACATAGCTCCAATTTGGAATCATCAGACTGCCTGGCCGGAAGAGTGTATCCCGGCAGTTCGAACGGCGCCAAGGCAATGTGCGCTGCAGCACAGGCACTTACAGGTGCCGCGCTTGGGTCACCAAGCTGCTCGTCAACAGCGTTGGGGCCGTCCCCGCAAATCACGAAACGGCGCGTTCCAGCCGTTCTCGTGGTGCTTCGACGATCAGTCGAGAGGTCTCGCGGCTGCTTGCTCGCGATCATGGTCACTGCGATCAGTTGTCGCTGCGATTCGCACCATGGGATCGGATTGCGAAGACAGGGTACTCGCCACTCACCTGAAACCCCAACGACACCAGTCGCTCGGACAGGTCCGCTCGACTCCGACCAGGTATGCCGTGCACCTCCATGGCGATCTGCTGCACCTGCATAGCTCGTTCTGCAGGCATCGCGTCGAACATCTCGTACTCCGCCCCTTCGCAGTCGACTTTGAGCAGACGTACGGGCCGTTCACATCGAGCAATCACCTCGTCGATTCCCACCACCGAGACTTCGAAGCTCTCAGCGTGCTCGTCTACGCGACCATCGACGTCTTGAAACAAGGAGGAGAAAGCATTCTTGTCGTGGCGGTGGAGCCGAGCGGTCCCAGCCTCCCCAGACACCGCGCTGTTGACGACTACGACGTTCTGCAACCCGTTCAGCTGCACGTTCTCCCGCAGGCGTTCACAACACACGGGGTCGGGTTCGTAGGCGAAGACCCGCCCTGTTTCGCCCACCATCCGAGCAGCCAGAACGGCGAAGGCTCCGATATTCGCCCCGATGTCGATCACACAATCGCCTTCACGCAGCGGCGCAACGCCCGCGAGATAATCTTGCCGAATGACGTTCTCGTAGAACGTAAACCATTCACCGCGCCCTGACTCGAGCCTCAGCGCGACGCCTTCACGGCTCCTAGCGACGTAAGGTGAACGCCCTGCACGGATACAGTCCCGCAACAATCCCAGCGACCAGCGCGACCCTCGAAAGAGTTCAACGCGGCACTTGACGTGGTCCATCGTGTCCAAGGCTTCACTCCGATCCCGTCTGAAAGACGCTGCGACGAAGCTATCGAACGGATCGCCACGATGCAACCACCGCTCGAGCCGTGTTGCGAACAGCTTTCGTCCAACGATGGGAGAACCGCTCGGGGAAGGTCCCACGGAACGTGGGGCGTGGGAGAAATCACCATGACAGCTCCTCGAGGCGACTGTCGAACCCACCACGCTCGCCCGTTTGACTGCGTAGCGACGGGCCGCGTTTCGCCCTGATGAGACGCCCGCCAATCTCGGCGGGTGAGGAGCGGTTGGGCGACACGCCACGCGGCGCAGGACGACACTCGACCGCGATCAGACCGATGGTCAGTTTCGGCTGGCTCTGATATGGCGTCGGTATGCGCGTTCTAGTGACGGGTGGCTCAGGCTTCATCGGCTCGAATTTTCTCAACCTTTCAGTGACAACCCGCGCAGACGACGTGTTTCTGAACGTCGACGCGCTCACGTACGCGGCGAACCCGAAAAATCTCGCCTCGATTGAAGGCGCTCCAAACTACTCGTTTCAGCGCGTCGACATTGCGGATGCTGAACAAGTGACGACATGCGTCCAGCAATTCCAGCCAGACCTGATCGTTCACTTCGCGGCGGAGAGCCACGTCGATCGTAGCATCGTCGCGCCCGACTCGTTCATCCGCACGAACATCAACGGCACGTTCAACCTACTGCAAGCGGCGCGCGCACAACACTCGAAGAAGCCGTTGTCCTTTCTCCATGTCAGTACGGACGAGGTCTTCGGCTCCTTGGGTCCCGAGGGCTACTTCACGGAGACGACGGCGTACGACCCTTCTTCCCCCTACTCTGCGTCGAAGGCGTCCAGCGACCACCTGGTGCGCGCCTACAACCGAACGTATGGGCTACCGACGAAGATCACCAACTGCTCGAACAACTACGGGCCGTACCAGTTTCCGGAAAAGCTCATCCCCCTGATGATCCTCAATGCCCTCGACGGTCAGCCCCTACCCGTCTACGGCCAAGGCATCAACGTGCGCGACTGGCTGTACGTCGAAGACCACTGCACAGCCATCTGGAGCGTCGTCGAAAAGGGGCGAGTTGGCGCCACGTACAACATTGGCGGCAACAACGAGATGAAAAACATCGACGTGGTCCAACAGTTGATTCGACTGGTTGCGGAAGAGGCTGGTAAGTCCGAAGCCGAGCTGTCGAAGCTCATCACCTACGTCAAGGACCGACCAGGGCACGACCAGCGTTACGCCATCGATGCCAGCAAGGTGCGGGCCGAATGCGACTGGCAACCCGTCGAGACTCCCGTGACGGGGTTTCGTAAGACCGTGCGTTGGTACCTCGACAACCCCGACTGGGTGAACTCCGTACGCAGTGGCGAATACCGCAAGTGGCTCGAGCAGAACTACGACGCTCGTTGAGCTCTCGTCACACGACCTAACACGTTTCGAAACTGCCCATGACACGTGTCTTGATCCTCGGCGCGAATGGCCAAGTCGGTCGCTCTTGGAAGGAGCTGCTCGATCGCGAAGGCGTTGCGCACGACGCCTGGACGCGCCGCGAGTTTGCGCTGGGAAACCCAGCGAGCCTGAGCCGACTCCGCGAGCAGGCGTCATGGGACGTGATTGTCAATTGTGCTGCCTATACCGCCGTGGACGCTGCCGAGGACGACTACGAGCAAGCACGACGAATCAACGGAACTGCCGTAGGTGAACTAGCGGAGTGCGCGAAGGAGCTGGGGGCGCAGCTCATTCACTACAGCACTGACTACGTGTTCGACGGACATGCGACGTCACCCATCACTACGGATACGAGTCTCGCGCCCGTCAACGCGTACGGGCGCTCGAAAGCGCTGGGCGAACGCCAGTTGCTCGACAGTGGGGCACGAGCGCTGCTGATCCGAACGAGCTGGGTTTACGCGCCTTGGGGCAAGAACTTCCCGCTGACGATGGCCCGCCTGCTTCGTGAAAAGCCCGAGCTCCGCGTCGTGAGCGACCAGCACGGTCGACCGACGAGCGCCCAGCAACTCGCGAGGCGAAGTTGGCAGCTGAGCCAAATTCGAAACGAAGGCGTGTTTCACGTCACTGACGCGGGTGTTTGCTCGTGGCATGAGTTCGCGTGCACCATCCGCGATGCATTGGGGATCGCTACTCCCATCCACGAAATCCCCACGAGCGAGTTCCCGACGCCCGCAGTGCGCCCGGCCTACAGCGTGCTCGACACGACGTTGGCGGACGAACTGATTGGCCCTGCCGTGCCATGGCAGGTCGAAATTCGGGATGTATTGGAACACGCCAAAACGATCGCGCCCGCGTAGCCGAAGCGCGAATCGCAGACTTCCGATGAGCTGGACCCGACCGACGAACGGCGGACTTCCAGCGAGTTCTCCCGCAGGCCGACTACTCCAGTAACTCCGAGCTCGAACTCTCAGCGCGCTCGGAGGGAGGAAGAGAGTCGACGCGTGTCTCGCTCGGAACCGCCGCGCTGCTCGGTGTGGAGTGCGCCACGTCGGGTGGCGTGGGCGCTAATCCCCTCGGCGCCATGTCACTGGGCGCCATTTCACTGGGCGCCATGTCACTGGGCACGAGTCCCTCATTCTCGCGCGCACTCGTGCCCGCCGCGCTCGAGCCTGGTGGCGTGCCCAAAGCTGACGAAACACCGGGAGCCGTTGGGACGCCGGGAGCTGACGTTCCTTCGTATCTGTCGCGGTGCTGCGCAGAGTCCGTCTCGAACCAACCGCGAAACACATCGGGCTTCAGCAGGGCGAACACGACGACCGCGAGGACCACACCAACAACGACACTCGTGACCCACAACCTTTTGCGCAGATCGACTGCGGGCTCCCCAGGGGCTGCAGCTGCTTCACTCGTTTCGGGAACGTGCGCGGCAGCGGCCCCGTGTTGTGAGGAGTCCGCCGCCTCTTCTTCGGGCTCGGTTTGTCGCATCGTTCCAGGAGGAACGGGCGTGAGCGAGTTTCGCCGAGCGCGGGTTGGTCCGCCGTTATCTTCGAGCAGTTCTTGAAGCTCGTTGATGTCGAACTCCACGTCTCCATGCCGACTCTGGATTACGCGTCGCACCCAAAAGTTGACTCGTTGCCGGCGCAGTTCGATGCTCGAGAGCTCAACGGCTTCGTCTAGCGCTTCGAGCATCTCTCGCGCTGATTGGTAGCGTTTGGATGCGTCAGGATCGAGAGCACGCTGACAAATTGGATCGAATCGCGTAGGTGCACGCCGATTGAGCATGCTCGGGTTCGGGACGAGGCTTTCAGCCTTGCGTCTGGCGGGATCAGCGGAAAACGCAGGTTGCTTGCTGAGCACCTGAAACAACACGGCACCCATCGAGAAAACGTCGCTAGTCGCATCCACTGCGTCACCAGCCATCATTTCTGGACTCGAATAGCGAGGCTTGCAGCGCACGGCCGCGTCGTCGACAGTCTGCCCTGGCGGACGAGCACTTCCGAAGTCGATCACGCGTGTTACCCCGTCGGCTCCAACGAGCAGATTCTGGGGTGAAATATCGCAATGAACCAACCCGTTTGGAACCTCGGGCACGCTGACGTTGTGGATGTAGTCGAGCGCCTCCAGTGCGTCTTGCAGGATGATCAGCCCGACGTCTAGCGGCAGCGGCACGGGGTGGTGCAGCAAGTCCGACATGCTCAAGCCGTCGACGAACTGCATCAATAGGAATGGTTCACCATTCTGCCGTCCGAAATACTCGAGCCCCGCCACGTTGGGATGCCCTAGGGCTCCCAACATCAAGGCCTCGTGTTCGAACGCAGCCACCGCACCCGGGTCGGCGAAACTCCCTTGGCGCAGCACCTTGAGCGCTAAAAACTCGCCCTCGGACGCCTGCGGGTCGGCCACCTTGTACACGACGCCGCTGCCCCCTTGTGCCAAACACTCGAGCACTTGGTAGTGTTCCAAGCGATCGCTCGATGGAGCCTCGGAAGGGGGGGCACTCGAACGTGGACGACTCTCCAATTCAGAGGGCTGCGCCGCTTCCAATCGCTTGGCAGCAAACTCCGACAGCGGCTGAAAGTCGTTGACCGGCCGTTGTTCACGGAGGCGATCCGCCGTGGGAGCCAGCACGCCGAGCAACGTGCCACTGCCGACATCCGCCGCCTCGTGAGTCGACGCCTGACCCTGCTGCTTACCCTCGCCAGCCTCGCTGCTCGGCTTGGCGCCTTCGTCGGTGCGTTCTGCGGGGGCAACCACTCCCACCAGCGTCCGTCCGAAACGCACGACTCCACCGCGCGGGTCGGCAGGCACCGCAATCGCGCCCGAGTCGCTGGTTCCTACCCCAACGTTCGTCCCCGAAGGGGACTGTTTTGACTGCGGCGTGTTTGGGGCAGCTCCGCCAGGATCAGACGGGGCGCCCTTCGCGCTTCCTACCGCACGAGGTAGCGAATCAACCCCCGAGCGGGACGTGCCTTGTTTACTCATCCCACGTACCGTTTCAATCATCGATGGTGCTCGAATCACCGCAACGAGCGGAATCGTCTGCCCCGCCAAGCCCCCCCCGTCGACGTCGAAATCCGACGGCAGGGGAACGCGTACCCGGGGAATCGCTGGCGCTTTCGGCATCGCCAGCCCGACGTCGCCGACCGCATGTGCCCACTGCCCGGCAGCGGCATCCGTGTCGGGCCCCAAGCCTTTGATGCCCGAGTAACGCGGAGGTGGCGGAGAACTCGCTTGTGCCCGCACCTCCCCGGAAGCCGACGACCACTTCGCGTCAGCATTCGGCTGGTCCTCGGCGCTCCCTTCGGGCAGGGTCGCTGACCCCTTCGACGCGTTCATCAGGCGCGTTGGCACGATCGGCTGGCGTCGCGCGGATGGCGGCGGCTCCGACGTCACGGCATGGGCCCAACCTTCCGATGGCGCGGCGGACGCCGCAGACGCCGTGGGTACCAACGCAGGCGGGAGCTGGGCCGCAGGCTCGATCGGCTGCGTCGTCGGCGCGGGAGTCTCCTGATCGGGTTCCACGCGCAGAGTACTCGGAGGCTGTGTGAAGCGAGCCTCGCGAGTGGCGGGGGTGGCCGGGCCCGATTGCTGCGGCTGAAGGATGGGTTGCGTGTTTGGTGCCTGCGTGTTCGGAGCCTGCGTATCGGCGTCGCGCGTGATGGGCTGAGTCGTCGGGGCGAGCGAGCCAACGTCAGTTTGATCGTTTGCGTTCACTCGGGACGGCTGAGCAGACTCTTCCATCCGCTGCGTCTTCGGCCCGTCATGTTCACGCGCTGACCCCACCGCTCGAGCGGCATCAGGCGTCTGCCCACGAGAGCCCGCGCCTTCGAAGACCGGGACAGTCCCCGTAGGCCCCCGCGCGCCCGTCTTGGTACGAACGATGGGAGACACTCGAACACGACCGCGCGACGATCCTCCACCATCGCCCGACATGACTGGCCCGGTTCGCAAGCGCTCGAACGCCAGTTCGACTTGCGAGTCGAGCAACCAGTCTTCGTCGTCTGAATCGACATCCGCAGCTGCAGACGGTCGCAAACTGCCCGACGCCACTACGTCGCCACTCGACGTTTGGGCGCTGAGGGCGACCTGTTCGCGCGCTTCACGGTCTGGCGTCCCCCCGGACGCACGGATTTGACTGGGGCGTTCGCCTTTGGGCAACACCCCCGAGTCTTGTCTCGGTCGAGCCGCGGAAACCGCCGCGCGCTCACCCGTCTCGGCTTCCGCGTCGTCGACATCGGAGTCGGACTGTTCGACGGGCCGCCGCGAACTAGGCAGAGCGGGAACGCTCGGTGGATCCGTCTCGTCACGCAAAGAAACCAGCCCCATCGCCATCAGTCGCTCGAGGTTGCGTTTCACCAGACCTGCTGGCAGCAGCACCTCGCGGGCAATATCCCCCACCAACTCGCACTCCGCCACGGCTCGGAGCAACTCGCGCTGCATCGGCGTGACCTTCGCTTTGCCGGACAGGGCCGTTGCGGCGAGGCACAGTGCCGTGTCGTCACTGAGGCGCTCCGAACTCATACCTATCGCCAGTGTATGGACGCTTTGGCGGTGAAGCAAAAGCGGAATCTGAGAGGATTTATGGTCGTGGGAGCTACGACAGAAGCCTGACCCAATTCGGGTGGGTCGGACGACGTAGGAGCGTTACCAAGCGAAAAGGTTTCACCCAATCGCCCCAGGCAGTCTCGGCCAGGTAATGGGTGGGGGTCGAGCCCTCAGGAGCGTGCGAACGTACACCCTTGCTGAAAAGGTCTTGTCGCGAAACCAGGTCGAGTGAACAGACCGTCGCGAACTCCCGCAGCCGATTAAGGTTCCGCGACGTGACTGCCCTGCTACCCAGCCTGCTCGACCCACGGGTGCTGTCGGCCGAGGGCAGCCCCAAGCAGCTGGGCCCTGCCGCCACCCTGCTCCCCGAAGAAGAGCAGGCGATCGCACGGGCGGTGGCGTCCCGTCGCGCCCAATACGCGGCAACACGCGTGCTCGCGCGGAGGCTGCTCGGTCACCTGGGGTGGCCCAACGCTGCACTGCTCAATCGTCAGGACCGAAGCCCAATCTGGCCACACGGCGTCGTCGGTTCGATCACCCACACGGACGACTGGTGCGGAGTTGCCGTGGCGGACGCCAGGCACGTCAGTTCGCTCGGCATCGACGTCGAACGTATGGGTCGTATCGACGGCGCTCTCAGCGAACGCGTACTCACCAAACGCGAACGATGCGCCTTGCCTAGCGGGCCTCCCCCTTCCTCGTCAGCGCCCGTTCGTGCGGCGCCAACTTCAGCCGCACGCCGCAAGGATGTTCACCTAAACGAGTTACCTTCGGAGCTACTCTGGGCGACGCTGTCGTTCTCTGCCAAAGAGGCAGTGTACAAGTGCATCTTCCCGAGCATTCAGCGCTACGTCGGCTTCAACGAAGTCGAAATCGACATCGACATCGACCAGA
The DNA here is from genome assembly GCA_965651905.1 of uncultured bacterium. Lineage (GTDB taxonomy): Bacteria > Myxococcota_A > Polyangia > Polyangiales > Polyangiaceae > SZUA-265. The sequence continues at coordinate 43,308 of CBFGUG010000025.1, forward strand.
CCCGCTTCCGCGTCACGCCAATCGGAGTCGATTTCACCCGCGACCAACAACGCCTGATCGAACGACTGCGGGGCCGCTTCGCCCAACACCACGACCACTGGGTCACCAGCTGCCAACTGTACGCCTGAGCGTCCGGTCGTCGTAGCGCAACCGAGCGTCAGCGTGCCGTAAGACTCAGCTGAAGCCGGCCTGCGTCGCGAGGTCTCTGCCGGCGGTCGCTGGCTTCACCCAACGCAGCCCGCGCGATCTTCACACGCATCCACACGCCCTCCTCACGCCTGCGCGTTCACCAAAAATTGCACCACGAGTACCAAGGTGACGACACACGAATGCCCGAGGCATGCGCATCGTTGCCACGCGATTGGTCATTCACTTGCCGCGGCGTGCTATGAAATCCAGCCACGCGGAGGGTTGCCGTGGGACCGTCAGCACTTCGCGCGTCACGTTCGAATGTCGCTGAGCTTCAGCGAAACGGGCGTCGTTCTTGCAGCCCGACATCGCGCACCTGGGGTCGTTTCGCAAAGTCGAGTGACACGAGCAGCGCACCTTCGGCGTACATGACACGAAGCGCGGCAACTCGCGCCTCATCTCGCATCGCGTGGGCCCGTTGAACCCGAGAACGTCGCGTCGCTATACTCGCGCGCCGCTCCCCCGAAGCTATCTTGATGCAGCGAATCGTCCCATCCCGCTCGCCCATCGGACGAGATTTGGTCATCCCACGCGATCGAGCCCCGAACGTGGCGCTCTTGATCGTCGGAATTGGGATCTCGATGAGCGGCGCCTGTCAGGTTTACGACGAGAGTCTACTCGCCGTGCGCGACCGCAGCACCGAAGAGGACGACACGGACGACGACCGTGCGCGAAACGACGATGATGATCGTGACCAGTCGCCAGACGATGGCAGCAGCGACGACGGCGACGATGACAGCAGCGACGATGACTCCACGCGCGATGATGCGGCCGCCGACGATGAAAACCCCGACGACGCCACGGCAGCAGACGACTCGGAAGCGGATGACGCGAGTATGAGCGGCGGCGCTGCTGCCAACCCGTCAGGCAGCTCTGGTGATGACGACGCTGGCGATGACGATGTTGCCGCTCCTGCGCCCCCCGCGGGCGTGGAGCTCATGTGCGTCGAGAACGAAGAGCGGATCTGCAGCGCAAAGTGCGTGTCGCTCTCCGATCCGAAAAACTGCGGCGCGTGCGGGAAACAGTGCGCCGACGACGCCAGCTGTGAAGACCAGACATGTGTCTGCCCGGGGAAGCAGGTGCACTGCGACGACGAGTGCGTCGACACGACATCAGACCCCCTGCACTGCTCAGCCTGCAACCTTTCGTGTCCCGACGGGCAAGTGTGCTCGGATGGCGAGTGTACCGAGCGCTGCGCGGACGACCTGGAGCGTTGTGGTCAGAGCTGCGCCGATCTCACGAGCAGTATCGACCACTGCGGCGACTGTGACTCGCCTTGCAGCGGCGGCCAGCTTTGCATCGACGCCGAATGCAGTTGCTCCGACGAAGAGCTCTGGTGCAACGAGCAGTGTATCGACCCGAGCAGCGACGTCCAACACTGCGGCGACTGTGACGTCGCCTGCCACGAAACTCAGGCGTGCGAAGACAGCACCTGCGTGTGCCCCGACGAGCAGGAGTTGTGCGACGACGGCTGCGCGGATCTGTCGACGACCGCCGAACACTGCGGCGAGTGTGACGCAAGCTGCATCGACACCCAGGCGTGCGTCGACGGCGAATGCACCTGCGCAGAAGGCGAAGCACTGTGCGACGACACCTGCATCGACGTGATGGAAAACGACGAGACCTGCGGCGACTGCGACACGAGCTGTACCGAGTTCGAGAGCTGCGTCGAAGGTGAGTGCAGCTGCATCGACGACCTGACCGCCTGCGAGGACGGCTGCGTCGACCTGCTGGCGGATCTGGGCAACTGCGGCGAGTGCGGAGAGGCTTGCAGCGAAGACGAACTCTGCATCGAAGGTGAGTGTCGTGGCGAACCGTGCTGGCCCGCAGAAGACGTGAGTGACAGCATTCAGAGCATTCCTCTCGATGGGGGCTGCTTTCGCACCGACGACGACCTGCAGACGTACAACACGTTGGGCTGTTGGAACTTCACGGGTCTCACACTACTGATCAACGACGTGGAAACGCCCTGTTCGGCGGACGGCGAAGAGTTGCTCGCGCCTCCCGCGTATGGCGATGGGTGGTACTATCTCGAAATCACGGGACAGAGCACCTTCATGAGCACGCTCGATTGGTGGGCTGAGTAACCATTGATGCCTGAATCGCGCGGCCAGCGCAGAACTCGTCGGTCAATGCGGAAGCACTTGCGACTGGCCCGCAGAGTCGAGCGCCGCTAGACGATCCTCCAGCGCGAAAATGGCATCGCGGATCGCAGCCCGCTCGGCCACGATGCGGCGTCGCAGCTGTTTGCGGATCAATAGCTTGATGACTACGTGCCCTTGGTTGTACGCGTGGCCCGCTCGCTCCAGAAAGCGTAGCGCCGCCCACGCGGCAATTGGGCTCCCGATCAACGTCACCAATCCCCAAAGCGGCGCTGTCACGATTGCCACGACGATCGAACAGATCAGCCATGCCGCGGGATACGTGAGCATCCCACCGACCACCTTACCGCTGGACACGAGATCCGCCTCCGCCTTTGCGTAACGCCGAGCCAACCACGCCACGAAGTGATAACTCAGCACGTTCATCAGCAAACCGATCAGGGCCAGCGGCAGCAGGGTCACGCTGACGAGCAACGCTGAGAGCACATAAGGTACCACTACGCTGTTCGGGAAAAGCACGCGCTGCTCGATCGCCAGCTGCTCACCTGCCATGAACGCCTCGAAGGTATCGATGCGCCGCACCAGCGCGCTCAGTGCCTCGGGATCCACTTCGGCAAGGCGCCCATACCCGGCGACCATTCGTGCACGGATCTCTCGGGCCTCGTCGATGCTACGCCGCAACCTGGGTCGCCGCTCGAGCGCAGCACTGTCGCTTTCGGCCCCTGAAAGCAGACGTTCGGCGAGCTGCGTCAAGCGCAACACCTCAATCGAAGGCGCATTGAGCGTGACCTGGGCCAAGGCACGTTCGAGCTCGGCGGTGAACTCGCGCGTCGCAGCGGGGGGTGGCTGAAACCGTTCGTCTAGTTCGACGCGAGGCGTGCGAACGGGGTGCCCGAAGTTCACCAGCACCTTGCTGCGAAAGGTGGTCTTGTCGTCGTAGTACAGGCCACACGGCACGACGTTTACCTCTCGAGCGCCCAGCGACGGAGCGCTGGCCGCGAGCGCGATGCGAGCCGCCCCTGTGCGAAAGGGCATCAAGCTCGGATCGCTGTGGGATGTCCCCTCGGGAAATACCGCGAGAGCATTACCCGACTGGAGTAGCGCTATCGAACGCTGCACCATCTCGCGGTTCTTGGCCGGATCTGCCCCGTCACTCTTTCTGTAGACAGGCAAACACTCGAACGTGCGCACGAACAACCCCACGACGGGCATGCGAAACAGCGGTTCTTTCGCGAGAAACGAGACCTTACGCTGGCAACAGGTCAGCACGAAGATCGGGTCCAACAAGCCGTTGGGGTGATTGAGAACAATCACGACGGGCCCATGCTCGGGGACGCGCTCTAGCCCCGTGATCTCGATCTTGGAGAAGTAGATGCGAACGAGCAGTCGGCAAATGGCAACGAGCAGGCCGCGCACGTTCATGCTCCCGACGTGGATGGCTAGCTCTTGCGTCGGAACATGCCGGGCGGAGGCGTTCGCGAACCCGCTGCCCCTTGGGAGGAAGCCGGGGCTTGATCGACAGCCGACCTGGCAGTCGAGTCCGCCGCAGGTGTCGCGGAAGTGGGAGCGTCTGCAGGAACGTGCTGTGGCGTTGGGGACTGCGACCCAGCGGCAGCAGGCTTCGGCTGGGGTTCGCTAGCGTCGTCGTCCGTGGGCGCCTGCAGGCCGAACTTGCGCTGAAGCTCCTGGCCTAACGCTCCGAGCCCGCCGCCTTGCGCGGAGGGTTGCGCACCTCGCTGGGTGAACTCGCGGTAGTTTGCACGTTCTTCCACGCCCGCTACCCGGGCGATACTGAACGTGACTTTGCCGCCTTCGCCGCGACTGACGAACACCACTTGGACTTCGCTGCCCACGGGAAACTTCTTTCGGAAGTCCGCGCCGCGCGGCACCCCTAGTTCACGTACGGGCACCAGCCCCGAACCCTTGGGGGTGTCGACGAACACCCCGAAGGTCGTCAGCTTGGAGATCGTACCCGTCAGTATCTCCCCCGCTTCGGGCGTAGGGTTGTCAGGCGCTTGCTCTCGAGCCTTGAGGGACAGGCGCAAACGTGGGTGTGGCCCCTTGTCCGAAGGCTCGAGCGCCAACAGCCGAACCGTAACCTTTTCACCCGCACTGAGAACGTCTTCCACCCGGTCGACGCGTGAGTGCGCCACTTCGGAAACGTGGACCAGCCCTTCGATGCCGCCACCCAGATCGATGAACGCACCGTACTTCTGAAGGCTGATGACGGTCCCTGAATAGTCTTCGCCGACGCGCAAGCCATCGAGTACGCGGCGCGCTTCACGCTCGCGCTCTTCAGCGAGCAACGCTTTGCGAGATACGACTACACTCTTGCCATCGTCCTTGATCTCGATCACGCGGAACGACAGCGCTTGCCCCACGAAATTCGATAGATCCGCCACGTACGCCGTGTCGACTTGTGACGCGGGGCAGAACGCGCGGACGCCAGCAACGTCGACCTCTAAGCCACCCTTGACGGCGTTCTGCACGGTGCCCGTCACGGGCACACCCGATTCTCGCGCGCTCTGAAGCATCCCCAGATCCAGCGCGCCACGTTTGGAACCGCGACCCAGTGCTACACTGAGCACGGGACCCGTGACGTCGTTCGAGCTCACCACGGTAACCCGCAGCGTGTCGCCGACCTTGACGCTGAGCTTCCCGCTCTTGTCCTCCAGCTCGCCGCGATCGATGCGCCCTTCCATGGTGGCGCCGACGTCGAGAAATAGGCTGTCCGCGCCGATCTGAACGATCGTGCCCTCGACGACCTCACCGCTTCGCAGCTTCTTGCCCACGCGTGCCTGCGCGAACGAGCCGCCAGACTCCATCAAGGACGCGAAATCATCTTTGCTCATCGTGGCAGTGCTTTACTGCAAAATCCTGGCGTCGACACGGACAATCAACGCCCACCACGGCCTGCAGCTCGGAGGCGCACGTCGCTAAAAAGCTATGAACGACGGCGAAATGGATGGGTACGACCGTCCGCGCCGCGTGCGGGACCGAGGGCGCACGCGCCCCGGCCTCGAACGAGGGTGCGGCGCGCAGCTACCTCGAGCCGCCAGGGTACTCTCAGGCTGAGCATCGGTCTGATCGTTGTCGCGCGTCGTCGCTTCATGCCTAGCATGCCGGAAAACCCGATCGTCAAGCTCGGTGGCTGGGGGCGTTTTCGCGAGAACCGTAGTGGAGCAGCCTGCTGGCTTCGAGCGACCCCAAGCCTCACTTACCCACGCGGCGTACCGCCGCGCGGGACCCGTTCGTTTGGGACCCCGCAGTGGAAACGCCCCCAGGCGCCGAGATCGGCGGGTGTCCTCACAGAATGAAATGAGACCAACGCACAGACTCTCAGGGCGCCGGCGCGCGAACGACTAGCTCAAGTGTCGTAACCCAGGTTCGGTCCGAGCCAACGCTCCATCTCCTCCACCGACATTTGCTTTCGCTTTGCGTAGTCTTCGACCTGGTCCTTCGCGATCAACCCCAGGGTGAAGTAGTGTGACTGCGGGTGTGAGAGATACAGCCCGCTGACGGACGCTGGTGGCGTCATCGCGCAGCTCTCGGTGAGCTCCATGCCGATACTGGGAGCATCGAGCAATTCGAACAGCTTGCGCTTCTCGGTGTGGTCGGGGCACGCAGGATAGCCGAAGGCCGGGCGAATGCCTCGAAATCGCTCGGCGATCAGCGCATCATTGTCGAGTTGTTCGTCCGCGCCATAGCCCCATTCTTTGCGGGCCCGCTGGTGGAGCAGTTCCGCAAAGGCTTCCGCCATGCGATCGGCGAGAGACTTGACCATGATCGCGTTGTAGTCGTCGTTGGCTGCCTTGTACTTCTCGGCGAGTTCGTTTTCGCCGATGCCCGCGGTAACTGCAAACGCGCCGATGTAGTCGGGGATCTTAGAGTCGAGTGGCGCCACGAAATCCGCGAGGCTCGCATGCCCCTTGCTGCCCTTACGCTGACGCTGCTGCCGCAACATGCAAAATCGCATCAGCTCCTGGTTGCGAGAGTCATCCGTGAACAGCACGATGTCATCGCCATCAGCGGCGGCAGGCCAGAACCCATAAACCCCGCGAGCTTGCAGCAAGCCCTTGTCGATGATTTCGTCGAGCAACGCGTTGCCGTTGGCAAACAACTCACGGGCAGCGCTGCCGATGTGCTGGTTGTCGAGAATCGCGGGGTACTTGCCACGCAGTTCCCAGGCCGAGAAGAAGTACGTCCAGTCGATGTAGCGACGGATCTCCGAGAGGTCGAAACCCTCTAACTTGCGGGTCCCGAAAAACTCGGGGCGGCTCACGTCCTTCTCCGTCCAATCGATCGGCAGGCGCAGACTCTTGGCCTCCGTGTATGGAGTGAGCGGCGGCATGTCGCGGTTGTCGAACAACTCACGCAGGCGCGCTTGGGTCGCGCTGTTTTTCTCAGCGAGAATGTGGCGACGACGCTCGTCGAGCAGGTCGGAAACCACCCCCACCACCCGCGAAGCGTCGATCACGTGCACGACGGGGCGTTCGTACTGTGGTGCTATCTTGACCGCAGTGTGCTGACGACTCGTCGTCGCACCGCCAATCAGCAGCGGCTTGCTAATCCCGCGTCGCTGCATCTCCTTGGCGACGTAGACCATCTCGTCGAGGCTGGGCGTGATCAACCCACTGAGCCCGACGACGTCCGCGTCGTGTTCTTCCGCGGCGTCCAAGATCTTGTCGCAGGGAACCATCACGCCCAAGTCGATGACCTCGTAGTTGTTGCAACGCAACACCACGCCGACGATGTTCTTTCCGATGTCGTGGACGTCGCCCTTGACCGTAGCCATGATGACTTTGCCGTGCGCTCTAGCTTCGCCCTGTCGTTCGGCTTCCATGAACGGTTCGAGGTGCGCCACGCCCTGCTTCATCACCCGCGCGCTCTTGACGACCTGCGGCAAGAACATCTTGCCCGTTCCGAACAGTTCGCCAACTACCGCCATGCCGTCCATCAGCGGCCCTTCGATCACTTCGATCGGACGGGAGTACTTCTGGCGCGCCTCTTCGACGTCTTCGACGATGTACTCGACGATCCCCTTCACCAAAGCGTGTTTGATGCGCTCCTCCACGCTGCCGTTGCGCCAGGTCGTGTCTTCGACCTTCTTCTTGGCCCCACCCTTCACGGTCTCGGCGAACGCGACCATGCGTTCGGTAGCATCGGGTCGCCTGTCGAACAACACGTCTTCGACGTGTTCGAGCAGGTCTTTCGGCACCTCTTCGTAAACCTCGAGCTGCCCGGCGTTGACGATGCCCATGTCCATGCCGGCCTTGACCGCGTGGTACAAGAACGCCGCGTGGAACGCCTCGCGCACGCGGTCGTTACCGCGGAACGAAAAGCTCAGGTTGCTGACGCCGCCGCTGACCTTGGCCCCTGGCAAGTGTTTCTTGATCAGCTTGATGGCTTCGAGAAACTCGATGGCGTAACGGTTGTGCTCCTCGATACCCGTCGCGACCGCGAAGATGTTCGGGTCGAAGATGATGTCGCTCGGCTCGAAGTCGAGCTTGGAAGTGAGCAGTTCGTACGCGCGTTTACAGATCGCAAACTTGCGCTCGGTGGTTTCCGCCTGGCCGTCTTCGTCGAAGGCCATGACGACTGCGGCCGCGCCATATTGCTGACACAGCTTCGCGCGCTCGAGGAATTCCTCTTCGCCTTCCTTGAGGCTGATCGAGTTGACGATGGCTTTGCCCTGTACGCACTTGAGCCCGGCTTCGATCACCGACCACTTGGAGCTGTCCACCATGATCGGAACCCGCGCGATTTCGGGCTCGGAGGCGATCAAGTTCAGAAACTCGACCATCATGGCTTCGCTGTCGAGCATGCCCTCGTCCATGTTCACGTCGATCACGTTGGCGCCATTGCGAACCTGTTCGGCGGCGATGGATAACGCGCTGGCGAAGTCTCGCTCTTTGATCAAGCGGGCGAACTTGCGGCTGCCCGTAACGTTCGTGCGCTCTCCGATCATCGTGAAGGTTTGCCCCGAACGGATGTCGTACGGCTCCAAGCCGCTGAGTCGCGTGGCTTCACGTTCGATCGTAGGAACCGAGCGCGGCGCGATGTCCCGCACGCAATCGGCGATCGCCTTGATGTGCTTGGGGGTCGTTCCGCAACAGCCGCCGACGAAATTGACCAACCCGCTTTCAGCGAACTCACGCATGTAGCCACCCGTTTGCTCGGGCGTCTCGTCGTATTCGCCGAACGCGTTGGGCAGGCCGGCGTTCGGGTAAGAGCTCACCAGAGTGTTCGCCAAACCGCTCAGCGACGCCATGTATGGGCGCATTTCCATGGCGCCGAGTGCACAATTCATACCCACGCTCATCGGGCGGCTGTGCGAGACGGACGCCCAGAATGCTTCCACCGTTTGCCCCGAGAGGTTGCGACCGCTCTTGTCGACCACGGTCACGCTGAGCATGATCGGCAGCCGCACGTTCTTCTCTTGGAAGACTTGCTCGATCGCAAACAGCGCGGCCTTGCTGTTGAGCGTGTCGAAGATGGTCTCGACCAGCAAGATGTCGACGCCGCCTTCGATCAGCCCGCGCGCCTGTTCGGCGTAGGCGTCCTTCACTTGGTCGAACGTGACCGTGCGCATAGCGGGGTTGTTCACATCAGGCGACAAGCTGAGACTGCGATTGAGCGGACCGAACGCGCCCGCGACGAAACGCGGCTTGTCTGGTGTCTTTTCGCTGTATTCGCGCGCGACTTGCTTGGCGATCTGCGCGGCCGCGACGTTGATGTCGAACGCGCGCGACTCGAGCGCATAGTCAGCTTGCGCGATCGACGTCGCCGCGAAGGTATTCGTCTCGATGATGTCCGATCCGGCGTCGAGGTAGCTGGCGTGTACCGACTTCACTACGTCCGGGCGCGTGAGCACGAGCAAGTCGTTGTTGCCCTTTAGATCGCTCGGGTGGTCGGCAAACAACTCCGCGCGGAAGTCCTGCTCGACCAGGCCGTGATTTTGGATTTCAGTACCCATCGCGCCATCCAGAATGAGGATGCGCTGTTGAGCTAGGGCTTCGATTTGACGCTGGATTTCTGGCTTGGACATGGGAGTCGTGAGTCGATCCTTTGGTACATGGGGCCGCAGCCCGATATTGACTTGGTACTTCGTGCAGATCCGTGGGGTCTGGGCGCGGACCTTACGCGCGGAACTCCGCGAAACCTAGGCCAACGCGGGATTTCGGCGCGGTGACCGGGAGGCTCGCGCTTTGGTTCGCAACTGCCCGCCCTCAAGGCGAGCGCTGAGGCACGATCATCACACGCAGCCTGCCGCTCGCGACCAAACGCTCGCTTTCGTCTACCACGTGCGCTTCCCAAAGCTGAGTAGTTTTGCCCACGTGTATCGGCTGAGCCGTCACGCGAAGTCGCCCCGCCGTGACTGGACGAAGGAAACTAGTGTGGTTCTCCACCCCAACAACCGCTTGGCCGCTTGCCGCCTTGGATGCACCGATCGAGCATGCTGTTTCAACAGCGCCGGAAAAAACTCCGCCGTGCACCAATCCGAACGGTTGTAAGTGCTCGGGGCCCACGGTCCATTCGAGCACGACGCGGGTTGCGTCGACCTGGAGTGGGCGCATGCCCATCGCGCCAGTCCAACCAGCGTCCAGTTTCGGCTCGGGCGGGGAGTCGTGCATGCGCGATTGATATCACGCGTCGCGTGCGAAAGCTCACCTCTCTCGGCGATCCCACGGCGAGCCTTGGCCACCCCTCGAAAGCGGTTGACAGGGTTTGGCTGAAAGCCCATTTGGAGCGCATGGACCCCGAGATTCGTCAGCGTATCCAGGACTTCGTGGATTCGGATCAAGTCGTGCTCTTCATGAAGGGTACGCGTTCGATGCCCCAATGCGGCTTCTCAGCAACCGTCGTGCAGATCCTCGACGAGTTGGTCGACAACTACACGACCATCAACGTGTTGTCCGACCAGGAAGTGCGCCAGGGCATCAAAGATTTCTCCGACTGGCCGACGATTCCCCAGCTGTACCTCAAGGGTGAATTCATCGGCGGCTGCGACATCATCAAAGACATGTACGAGAGCGGGCAGCTGGAAGAGAGCCTCGGCGTGCAAGCCCAAGAGATCCCCCCGCCCAAGGTGACGATCAGTGACGAAGCTGCAGCCGCCTTTCAGGGTGCGCTGCAGTCGGATCAAGAGTTCGTGCGTTTGGAAATCGACAGCCACTACAACCATGGCCTTTCCGTCGGGCCGCGCGGCCCGCGTGACGTGGAAGTCGCAGCAGGTCCGCTCACCTTACTGCTCGACCGCGGTAGCGCCAAACGCGCCGAAGGCGTGAGCATCGAATACGTCGACTCCCCTGACGGCAAGGCGTTCAAGATTAACAACCCCAACGAGCCGCCCGGCGTCCAAGAGATCGAGGTTGGAGCGCTCAAGCAACTCCTCGACGAAAAAGGCTCAGTCGAGTTGTTCGACGTGCGCACGCCCAAGGAGCGTGAAATTGCTGCCATCGAAGGCTCGGTATTGCTCGACCGCTCGGTGCAAGATCGCATCTTCAAGATGCCGAAGGACACGCCGCTCTACTTCGTTTGCCACTCGGGTGGGCGCAGTCGGCAAGCCGCGGAGTTTTTCATCAACCAGGGATTCAAGCAGGTGTTCAACGTCACGGGCGGCATCGACGCGTGGTCGCGTGACGTCGACCCCGACGTTCCCCGATACTGACGAAAACCTTCGAGACGAACACGTCAGTGTCACGGCGTAACCCCGACGAAAGCTACAGACCAGGCATGAAACTCGGCACACTGGACGGCGACATCACGGCACGAGTGCGTCAGGCAATCCTCGACGCCATCCCTGGCTCCGAAGTCGTGGTCACGGGCGCAGGGGGCCACTTCAGCATCGAGGTGGTCTCGGAGGCCTTTGCGGGCAAGAGCCCCGTGCAGAGTCAACGGCTCGTCTACAGCGCCATCAAACACTTCATGGCCGGCGACGCCGCCCCCGTTCACGCAGTGGACACCCTCAAAGTGCGTGCGCCCTAGCTTGCACTTGCGCGGAAAGTCGGTGGCGTTGTCGCGCCCACCCTACCCGACGAGAACATCTGCCCAGCCAAGAGCCACTGGCGTGCCCCACTGGAGGATGACGGCGGGCAGAGAATGTACGAAGATGGCGAGCGATGTCCGTCCAGTCTTGCTCCGTGTGTCGTATGCCCGTCACCCCCAACGAGGCCACATGCGCCAACTGCGGAGCGGCCGTCGGGGTGACGGCTCGGGGCGGGCGCGGCTTCAGCTCTGAACCCAAGAAAGCAGGCGGAGGATCGAAGGCGGGTCTACTCATCGTCAGCGCCGTGATGTTGGGCGGCGCCGGGTTCGGTGCCTTCCAAGCGCTGTCTGACGCGGAGGAGCCAGCTACCCAGACTGACACTTCTCTCGTCGCCGAACGCTCACCAGTGGCCCCAAACAAGACAGACAAACCCGACGTCACTCCCTTCCGACCAGATACCCCTACGCCGCGCACAGCTACTGCTCCGCCCGCAGACACTGAGCAGCCTACAGAGACTGAGCAGCCCGTACCCAGTGAAGAAGAGGCAGCTGCGGGTTCTGCAACCGACCAGGCGCGCAGCGAGCGACCCGCAAGCGACGAAAAACAAACGCTGCAGCTGCTCGCCAGTGTCGTGTCCGCTCGGGGGCGTTCACTCAAGAAGGGCAGTTCGTGTCTCGTAAACGTTCATCTGACCGGTCCGAAGATAACGGATCTGGACGTCGCGTGCGGCACTGAAACGCTATACGACACGCGCACGCCACTCAACGGCATGAGCAGCCGTGGCAGCGGGCTGTACGAGAGCCCCGCTGCCAAACCAGGGCAATGGCAATATGGCGTCGGCTTCACCGACACGGGCTCTCGATCGAGCCGCAACCAAATCACGCTCGACTCGGGTCTGAAGCAAGCAACGGTGTTCAGCGAAAGCGTCGACAGCTTTCGAGTCGAGTTGCGAGTTGCCGAACACACCGCGCCCCGTGAGGGTGAGCCGCTGTTCGACACGCCGCGCGAAGTGGACGACCTAGCGAAGCTCGTCACTCCTGGCGCAGTCGAAGGTGAAGTCGAGATCCCCAAAGGCAAGTGCACGCTGACGTCACGCTTCGTCTCTGCCTCGAGTGGTGGGCTGCGTTGTAAGACCTCGCTCAGCTGCGGCAGAACCGTGCTCTATGGAACGGGAACGTCCGGCTACGGCCCCTGCACGGTCGAAGGTCAGTCGATCGTCGGCTTCAGCGATCCGAAACACACCTTCGAGGACGGCGACCCGAGTCTGATCCTCGACCTGGCACAGCGTCAGCTCACGTTGGCTGATTCACCGAGCCAACAAGCCTACACCATGAACTTCAGCTTGGACGAGTGACCGTCGTCACCGAGGCTTCGAGCTCCGAGGCTTCGAGCCCCGAGTCGCCCAAGCAGGCGCATTTGCCCTGCCGATCGAGCGAAGGTGACGCTTGCTACAGCCTGCTAACTCTTGCCGATGAGTTTGCGCCCACCACTCGGACCAGTGGTGAGGCCGCGGTGGAGCACCAGCGTCTGCCCAGCTTCACGCCCCGCGGAGTGCGCAGAGTTACCCACGGAAGTCCCGTATCGAACGGTCGTCACCTTCGGAAAACGGCGTTTGAAGTGCGCGGAAAGCTGGGGATCACCCAGCCAGATCAACCCTTCGATCTTGGCACGCGCGCGTTCTCGTTTGAGCTTCGCGTAGAATCCTGAAATCACCCCTGCGACGAAGTAGCGGCGTTCCTTGTTTGCGGAGATTCCGCGCGCCCGCTTGTGCTGCTTCCACAGATGCTCCGCAGAGTGTTGCAAGAAGTCGTGAACGTACGTCGCCATCTCGACGTTCGCTCGGGTCCCGCACACTTCCAGTACGCTTCCCCGTTTACCCTCGAGTGGTCGGTACGCGCTGACCCACAGCGTCTCCACGAAGAAGAATTCCCGCAGCACCCGCGCTAGTGAACGCTGGGATTCCTGAACCCTACCCGTGGGCTTCCCCAAGTGCGCGCTGCAGTAGTCTTGGGACTCGGCGGCTTGCGCCAATTCGACGTTGTACTTGAGCATCAAGCGCTGCGCTGCAGCAGCCGCCACCTCAGCTTCGTGGCGCTCCGCACTCTGCGCAAGCGACAGCAACCTTCGTACTTTCGCGAACACGGAGGGATCCGCCGCTGACGTGGGTTTGAGAACTCCGGTCGCCGCCGAGTCTATCGCGCGATCCGCGCACACTCGTCGAAACAATGGCCCGTGCGCCGTCTGCTCCGTGACGCCCATCACTTGTTCGACGAACTGATGAGCCATCTCGTGTTTGAGCACCTCCACTACCGTGGGCCACGCGTGTTCGGTGAGCAGTTTTCGCGCGAGTGTGATCGTCGGCGGTTGCCCATGCCAGCTGCCCAAACGAGTGCTGCCATCCGTGAGTTGCAAGTCGGGCTTGCTCAAGCGATCCGAAAACAGAGCGTAGTTCGCTTGGTCATACTCTTCACTGATGGCACGCAACGCCAAACGCTCCAACTCGGGATTCAAACCATCAGCCATCAGCCCTCTCATACGACACGTCGCGGCGCGCTCCAAGCGCGGGCTGCGAGCTGAGTACGCTATGAACCCCCAAGTTTCCGTTGTAACGTCACACGTTCGCATGACCGCCATCGAGTTCGACGACGTGAGCAAAGTGTTCGGCGCTACCCGGGCGCTGACGAACGTGAGCTTTCGAGTACGTTCTGGCGACAAAGTGGGCCTACTCGGCCCCAACGGCAGTGGCAAGACCACGGCGTTGCGTCTGATCCTCAACTTGTTCGAACCACAGAGCGGCTGCATACGTGTGCTCGGTCAGGCTCCCAGCCATCACGTCAACGAACGCGTCGGCTACCTCCCCGAAGAGCGTGGCTTGTATCGCGACATGAAGGTGGCGGACCTGCTCGTGTATTACGCACGCCTCAAAGGCGTTCACCTCGCGGAGCGGCGCCTGGACGAATGGCTGAACAGGTTGCGCATCTACGAGTACAAGCAGCAAAAAGTCCGAGGGCTGAGCAAGGGTACGAGTCAAAAGGTGCAGTTCCTGACAGCGGTACTCCACGACCCGCCGCTCGTGATTCTCGATGAACCGTTCAGTGGACTGGATCCGCTCAGCCGAAAGCACCTTCGCGAAGCCATCGACGAACTGAGCGCTGCAGGCAAGACGCTCATCTTTTCCACTCACGACGTCGCCGCCGCCGAGAGTTCGTGTGACGCGTTCGTGATGCTGCACCGCGGCCGAAAAGTGCTGGACCTGTCGCGCAGCGACTTGCACGACAAGACGAACACACGCGTACTCAAGCTGACCACGGACCGCCCGCTCGGCGAAGAGCCGCTGTCGGGGGTGGAACGTCGCCTGCGACGAGGCCACGACAGTGAGCTCACCCTCGCACCCGGCGCCGATCCACAACGAGTACTGCGGGAGCTCAGCGGTCAGTATTCGATCAACCGCTTCGAGGTGACCCGCCCCTCACTCGAAGAGCTTTTCCTACAGATCGCCGAGGCGGCTCCCTCCTCCGCGGAAACGCCGTCCAACCCAAGGACTGCGACGTTTACCTAAGACGCTCTCCCCACGACTCGAACGGACACCCGTCGTCGAGGCAAACCATTCAGCTGCAGTGTCTGGAGACTCGTCCCAAGCCTGCCTAACGCGTTGTTCCCGTCCGCAGGCTTTCGCTGAGACCCGTCCCCAACCCAGCCCCGCTCGTACCGAGCTCCTCCAAACGGCCCTCTCGTCCTGCGTTCGGAACGATCCGACCGTCGTTTCGAGGCGCGCGGGCGGTCCGCAGCTTCGATATCCGAGCGACAGCCGTTCACGCCAGTGTTGTACCGCCGCCATGGCGATCGGCGGAACCGCTCACTCTTCCGTGTCGGTCTCGATGCTGACGGGCGCGCCGTACACGGGTTGGACGGAGATACCGCCGTTTCCGCCCTGACCGCGCTCTTCGTCGTTCATTGGGACGAACGCGCCGCCAGTGCCCCCCATGCCCTCGTCCTCCCCGCCAGGCCCGGGCTGGTCGACGTTTCCTGCTCCGCCCGCACCACCGAAGCCCGGGGGTAAGTCCTCTGGGGCAACAGGAGCGCCGTAGACGGGCTGGGGCGACGGCTCGTCCCCACCGCCTGGAAGCGGATCCATCGAGCCACCCGCCCCGCCAGCGCCACCTGACTCACCTGTGCCAGCGTTGGTACTAGTTCCAGATGTGTCCGCACCTTCGGCCTGTTGCATCACGTCCGAGTTCGAGTCGTCATCTTCGCCGCCGCAGGCGGCTGTAGCGATCGCTGACGCACTCACCGCGAAGAGCGCCGCTCGCTTGAGACGAGCCCCCCCTGCAGAGGGGCGCGCTGCCAAAACGACGTTCGAAAGCTCGAGCGCGCAATCACAGAACGGACAGCTCCGCTCGCTCAGTCGCACGTGGCGAGAGCAGGTGGGGCACGGGCGGAGTGAACTCATGACAGAAACCTCGAAGAGACGTGGTCGTGACGGAGTCCGGACGTCTAGGATCAAAAGAAACCGTCCGAACGCTGACAGCGCCCAGCGTAGCACTTCGAGCAGCGCCCCGCCCTCCAACAACCGCTCTAGCAGCGCGCCAGCAAGCGATTCGACGCTCAATCGAAGGTTACGCCGGGCCCCGAACCCTTGGTGCAACAGCAGGGCGCAGGATGTGGACAACGGTAGGAGTTCGCGTGGTGTCGAAGGCTACCTCACCCCCTTGCCGAGCGCTGGTCGAGCTGCGATGGTCGCAGAGCCGATGCTGGAACTCTCCGCGCTTGGTTTGCTGAAGGACGCCTGCCTCATCGTTACCCCTGAGGGCGCCGTGCGTTACGCGAACTCCGCAGCATGTGAGCTCTACGGGATCGCTCCTGACGTCAAGGCGACCCTTCGCGAACTCGTGCGCGTCGAAAAGTGTGTCCACGATGGTAGCGACCTCGGCTTCGTCCGGGAAAGCCCGTTTCGCGCGGAATGCGTACACGTACCCGCCAACGCCGAACCACGACGCGTCGAGTGGACAGTTCACGAGATAGAGCTATCGGACGGCAAGCACGTGCTGAGTCTGGCCCGCCCCTTGCGAAGCGTCTCCGAAAGCCCAACCCAAGAACAACTCGAACTGAGTGAACGACAGCAGCAGTCTCAGCGTATGGAAGCCATCGGGCTCCTCGCAGGCGGTGTGGCCCACGACTTCAACAACCTGCTCACGGGCATTCTCGGTTTCGTCGAACTGTCGCTACTCGAGCTCCCCGACGAAGAGCAGCAACTGGCCGCAAACCTGCAAGAGATCCGCTCAGCCGCACAACAGGCCGCCGACCTGACTCGGCGCTTGTTGATCTTCTCACGCACGCAACTGATCGAGCCGAAGGTACTCGACCTGTGTGATCTCGTAACCCAGGCCGAACGCTTCTTGGCGCGTGTCATCGGCGAAGACATTCAGCTCACGGTAAGCCGCCCCCCGGATGCTGCCTTCATTCGCATCGACCCTTCGCAGCTCAATCACGTGCTCGTCAATCTGGCCACCAACGCCCGCGAAGCGATGCCCTCTGGCGGGGAGCTCACCATCGAAGTGTGCCGCTTGCAGGCGAGCGCCGAGTTCTGCGCACTACACCCGGGGATGGTACCGGGCCCGTACGTTCAACTGGCGGTCACCGACACGGGCGTGGGTCTGACGAAGACCCAAAGCAGTCGGGTTTTCGAACCGTTTTACTCGACCAAACAACGCCAACGCGGAACGGGGCTGGGGTTGTCGACCGTTTACGGAATCGCCAGGCAAAATGATGGGGTCGCGACGCTTTTTTCGGAGCCCGGAATCGGCACGACCCTCAAGCTCTACTTTCCCGAAGTCCAAGAGCAGCCACAACTGTCGAGCCAAAACGCACTACCTTCGCTACTCAGCACGGGGGAAAAGGCCACCATACTGCTCGTGGAAGATGAACCGATCGTGCGGCGTGTGGCCAAACAGATCTTGCAGCGCGCGGGTTACGCGGTACTCGAAGCAGCTGACGGCACGACTGCCGAGCTCTTGCACGAGCAACTCGCGCCCGTCACCCTGTTGCTCAGCGACGTAGTGATGCCAGACGTCAACGGTCGAGAGTTGTTCGAACGCCTGAGCAAACGCCAGCCTGGACTTCGCTGCGTGCTCATGTCTGGCTACACCGACGACGAGATACTACGGCGTGGGATTCGCACCTCGGAATTGAACTTCGTCAGCAAACCGTTTACGTCTCAGTCCCTGTTGGACAAGATCAGCCGAGTCGTACACGGAAAGCGGCGCTGAAGCAGCATCGATGCAACACTCCCGACGCCGCCGCGCCCTCGAGCGCGTGTTCGCGGTAGCCCGCCGCGAGTACTTCGCGACCGTACGCACCAAGGCGTTCGTGATCGCGCTGTTGATGATGCCGATTCTGACGCTGGGCGCTTTGCTGCTCCCCATGCTGGCAACCCAGCTCGGCGGTGACCAGCCACGCCACGTCGCCATCATCGACGAAACAGGATCGCTGTTCGCTCCTCTGAGTGAACGTCTAGCCGCCGCCAAGACCGCCCATGCGGCGGCCCCTGCGAACGAAAATCCGCTCCGAGCCAATCCCGCAGCCACGCTGGAGCTCATCGATGGCGGCACGGACGCGTCCAGGAAAGTGCTGCTCGACGCCTCAGAGCGGGTTCGACGAGGCGAGTGGTTCGCGTACGTCGTGATCCCCAAACCAGTGATGGACCCCGAAAGCACTGCGACTCCGAGCTACGCCTCCGACACACCAACCTCGGCGGGCAGTCGTCACTGGCTCGAAGGCGCGATCGAAGCAGAGGTTCACGAGGCGCGCTTGCAACGTCTGGGGTTCGATGTCGATCCCATCTTGCGCGCGCAGACTCGCGTAGAGCTGCACGACGCCGCGCTGCTGATTGAACGACAGGGCGAGCTGGCGCAGGGACCGCGGCCGAACCCGCTGCGCGACGTGCTCTTGCCGCTGGCTGCAGCGATGTTGGTGTTCATGTCTCTGATGCTGGGCGCCACGCCACTGATGCAGAGCACCTTGGAAGAAAAGATGCAGCGTATCGTCGAAGTGGTGGTGTCGAGCGTTCCGCCGCTCTCACTGATGCTCGGAAAGTTGCTCGGCGCTGCGCTCGTTTCCTACACCATCTTGGCGCTGTACCTCGCGGGCGGTCTGCTCGTCGCGGCCAACGTGGGCGTCCTCGATCTACTTTCGCTGTCAGACGTCGCGCTGGTCGCGACGTTCCAAGCGGTGGCGTTCGTGATGTACGGTTCGCTGTTTCTTGCCATCGGTAGCGCGTGTAACGATCTGAAAGAAACACAAGCACTGATGATGCCCGCGCTGATGTTGATCACGACGCCGCTTTTGTTGTTGCAGCTGGTACTCGACGAACCCAATGGTACAGCGTCGACTGCGCTGAGCTTCTTTCCGTTCTTCACCCCTCCGCTGATGATGTTGCGACACCTGGTTTCACCCGGCGCCCCTGCGTGGCAGGTGCTGCTGGGCTTTCTGCTCAGCGCGGCCACCGCGGGCGCGTGTCTGTTCGCTTCGGGGCGCGTGTTTCGCATCGGAATTCTGATGCAAGGAGGAACGCCCACCTACCGACAGTTGTACAAATGGCTTCGTCACGGTTGACCAGCGACGTGGGTGCCGCGACGGACCCCGTCGGGCAAACACTCACCGTAGAGCGTTGCGTCCCGGGCGGAGATGGTCTCGCACGTTGCGAAGACGGTCGTATCGTGTTCGTCCCTGGCGCGTTTGCGGGCGATGTCGTGCGACTGCAAGCCACGACGATACATTCGGGTTTCGTTCGCGCCACCCAATGGGAAACGCGGACTCCGAGTCCCGAACGTCGGGCAGCGCCATGCCCCATCGCTGCTCGTTGTGGCGGCTGCGATTGGATGTCGCTCGAGGACGCAGCCCAGGGCAACGCCAAACTGGAGCTCTTGCAAGACGCGCTCATCCGAGTGGGCCAGATCGATCCTCTGCCCCCTCTACGACTCACCCGAAGCGCACCGCTCGGGTATCGCTCGAGACTGCGCCTTCACGTGTCTCCAGAGGGCGGCCTGGGTTTGCTCGCCAAAGGCACACATCAGCTGGTCGACGTGGCATCTTGTGCGGTGGCTAGCGATGGGCTCAACACCGCACTGACTACTCTGCGCACGTTGTTCGATCCATCGGGCAAGCCGCCCGAGCGCCCGATACCGAGCGATGTCGTGGCAAGCGCTTGTGAGGCGATTGCACAGGTCGAGCTGCGCGCCCTAGCGAAACGCCCTGAGCTCTTGATTTACCCGCGAGCCACCACTGGGGGAAGCCCGCGGCGCGCGAAGTCTCGGGCAGCGATCCCCGATCCGTGGCTACGTGCAGCCACCGCCAGTTTCGAGGTTCTCGTCGTGGGGGCGAAGGCGACGACCAGTCAGGCGGTGAGCCTACCGCTTGCGGGGCAGGACGCGGTCACGCTGCGGATCTCTCCCGACGTGTTCACCCAGGTCAATTGGCAAGTCAATTCCGCGCTGGTTGGCGATCTGCTGGCGGGTGTGCGCGAGCGCGACATCGAGACGTTCCTGGACGTCTACTGCGGCGTGGGGAACTTCACGTTGCCGCTGCTGGCCGCGGGTCTGCGCGGCAAGGCCGTCGAAAGCAATCGCGCATCAGTGAACCGCGCGCGCGAAGCAGCCGCGGCGCAGCGTCTCGACGGCAGCTTCGTCTGCGCCGACGCGGCGCGTTTCACGCGCCAACTGAAACGCGCGGGTGAGCGCTTCGACGTGGTGCTCGTCGATCCACCCCGAGCGGGCATCAAACCCCTGGTCGACGACGTTGCGGCATTGGCCTCGGAGTGGATCTTTTACTGCGCCTGCGACCCTGTCAGCTTCGCCCGCGACGCCAAACAGCTCGCGAGACTCGGCTTCGAAACAGTCGCGCTGCACGCGTACGACATGTTTCCGCAAACGCACCACGTCGAGCTCGCCGCCTGGCTGCGCAAGCCCAGGGCGCGAACTGCACGCACAAAAACCCCCAACCCAGGCGATTGAGCCGCCATTGCACGCCCAAAAGCTGCGGCAAGTGCCCCCGCTGTTGACGTTGCCCGCGGCTCCCTTAAAACACGCCCATGCGATTGCACTGTGCGGTCGTCAGCCTGACGCTGGCCTGCAACTCCCCTGAACATGCTTCCCAGGAAGAAGCGTCCCGATCCGAAACACGCGGAATCGACCAAGACTTGCGCACGCCATCCGCACCGCTGCTCGAAGTCGGCGACCCCGCGCCTGCCGTGCGACTGAAACTGCAAGACGAGCGTGAGGTGGAGCTCGCCAAACTGCGGGGCGAGCAAGTCGTTCTGTTCTTTTACCCGATGGACGACACCCCCGGCTGTCGTGCCGAAGCCCACGGCTTCCGCGACCTCCACGATCGCTTCCTCGCGGAAGACGCGCGTGTTTTCGGCGTGTCACTCCAGGGGATCGAGTCTCACATCGCCTTCATCGAAAAAGAGGGGTTGCCCTTTGATCTGGCCGCCGACGAGGACGCGTCCGTGTCTCGTGCGTTCGGCGTTCCGATCCGCGGGCAAGTCACCGCTCGCCAGACCTTTCTCGTGGACCAGGGCGGACGAATTTCCCAGATCTGGCGCGCGGTCGCGCCGCGTAGCCACGCCAAAGAAGTGCTCGCCGCAGTCGAGAATGGACGCCAGTCGCTGTCGTCCTTCCCGACCACGACTCACTGACTCGCGCGCAATGCGCTCGCCGTGAGTCGCTGGACTGCTGCAACTTTTGGATTCGCGGCGAGTAGCCGTGTTGCGGCGAGTCACAGGGGTTGGTTGCGAACGACCTGTGTTGCGTCGATGCCCTCGTGCTTGAGTCGCAAAGCGAAGTAGACGCGAAACTGCACGAAGCTGAGCAGGGGTGTGAGCGCGGCAGAGAAAACTGGACCCCAAATCGCCGCCAGTTGTTCCCCCACATAGGGAATGAACCCCAGCACGACCGTCACGATCGTGCTGAGGATCACGGCGGGTACTGCGACCAGCAGCATGGGTACGATCGAAAGCACCCAGTCCTTCGAGGCGATTTCGAAACTGCGCTTGTTCGCGTCGAACATCGTCTTGCCCTCGATCATGTACGCGGGCAAGACGAACAGTCCCCACAAGATGACGCTGATCAGGCACAGCACCATCGAACCGAGCAATGGCACGATGAGTCCGAAAATCCACGGGAACATGCGCCGCAGCTGCACCTTCCAGGCGACGCTGGCGCTGATGGGAGTGCCCGCAGCCAAGCGCATGGCGTATTCGGCCTGCGCCCCGTACCCGAAGAAGAAGTACGCGACTGCGTACCCGATACCGCCGAGGATCGCGAGCAGCCAACCGACGACGGGCACGTAGCTGCTGACCGCGTTCAACACGCCGAGCGGCACGGCAAGAATGCCAAGCACTTTCGTCGCCTCGGCGAAGTGCGGCGAGTAAGCCTCGATACACGCCTTGGCAAAGCCTATCGGATCGGAGCCCGCTGCCTGACTTCCCCCCGACGCCCCCGCGCTCGGTCCGGGACCCCCAGGCCAGCCGCCGCCCATCGGCGTTTGACCTGGCGGTGCGGCCCCCGTTGCCGCTGACCCCGGATGGAAGCCGCCAGCTCGTGCTGGATCCCCACCCCACATGGGCGCCGCTTGATTCGGTGGTGGCCCTGCTTGCCCGAGCGGCGGCTGGGGCTGACCCATGGCGTAAGGGGGCTGATAACCTGCTGGAGGGGGCGCTTGCGGAGCTGCAAACCCTGGCGGCGGTGCCTGAGCAGCCGGGTAGTGGATGGGCTGTTGCTGAGGCGATGCGGCTGGCGCTGGGCCCTGCCACGCCCCTCCTTGACTCGGCGCGCCCACGGCTGCGCCCGGTGGCTGCTGCTGCGGTGACCCAGCCAAGTGCGTGGCAGCGAGGGGGTCGTCGACCATGCCCGAGCTGACGACGGCCCGACCATCCGTGGAGCTCAGCGTCCCCACGGCGACGGACGCCGCCGCGATCGGAGCGCTCGGCGCAGGCGTGAGTGCTGACGGCCCGCCGACAGCCGAGTTCCCCGCGCCCGAGGCGAACGTATTGCCCGTAGGAGCTGTACCAAGAGCGCCGTCGGTCTGCGGCATGACCAACGTACCGCGCGGACCAGTGGCCACGTGCTGCACGGCGCGCAGAATGATGGCGCACGATCCGATGCGCACCTCGCTGCCCACTGCCAATGATAGTGGTTGAGTGATCCGCTGCCCATCCGCTAGGAAACTGCCGTTGGTGGAGTGCAAGTCGACGAAGGTCACGTGCGCGGGGGTGACGTTAATCTCGGCGTGTTGGCTCGACGCTTGGGGATCGGCCAAGACGATGTGCCCCGTTTCGCGGCCGATGACGATCTTGGCCTGCGAGAACTCTCGTAGTTCGGGTGCCAGGTTGGGACCGCGAATCTCGATTGACACTTTCACCATGGTGACCTCGGTTCCTCCCCCGGCAGTCTTAGCTGTCCCACTATCAAATCCCAAGGGAGAAACGGGATACGACGGAGTATGTGTTGAACACCGCTGGGGCGTGCAGCTCGCACATGGACTCGTTTTTGAGGTAGGCAACTTGACGCAGCTGTGGCGCGCGTGGTGCCATCGCGTGAGTTCTCGTCTCTGTTTCCGCCGCGTACGCTTGTGACCCAAACGGGCCCTTTCCTGCCATGTCACAACTGACCCAAACGCCGGCCCTCGACACCATCTCGCTCGTCGAAACTCCCGAGCACGTCAGTTTCAGCTTCGAAGTCGCCGGGCCCGTGCGGCGTGTGATTGCGTATCTGATCGATCTGATGGTGCGCTCGATCGTACTGATGGTGCTCGCGTTCGTCGCCATCATCGGCGAGGCGACGGGCGGATCGGGTCTCTCGGGTGTGGGTACGGGGCTTTGGCTCACGTTGGCGTTCGCGATGGAGTGGGGTTACTTCGTGTTGCTCGAGATGCTGATGTCGGGCCAGAGCATCGGCAAGCGCGCGCTCGGACTACGCGTGGTCACCGCCGACGGTCGTCCACTCGGCTTCGGCGCGAGCGTGCTGCGCAATCTCGTGCGAGCCGCCGACTTTCTGCCGATGTACTACTCGCTGGGTCTCGCGGTGCTCATCTTCGACAAGAAATTCCGACGGCTGGGCGATCTCGTCGCGGGCACCTTGGTGATCGTCGAAGAGAAACGCGCGGTGATGGGTCCGCTGCAGATTACCCCGATGCCGACACCTGCGGAGCTTGGTCAACTTCCCCACAAGCTAGCGTTGTCTCGAGCGGATCTCGAAGCCATGGAAGCGTTCCTCAGACGCCTCGGTCAGTACCCCCCCGCGCGGGAGATCGAACTCGCAGAACATCTCGCGCCAGTCCTCGCCACGCGACTGGGCCTCACCTACCACAACCCCGTGCGTTTTCTTTCGGTGTTGTACTTCAGAGCCATGCACAAGGACGTCCATGCGAACTCGAGATGAATTCGTAGGTCGACACTATGGCCGCTGGCAGCAGCTCGACTTCCTGCTGCAGAACAACCCACAGCTGCATCGTGCGGATCCCGTCGCGATCTCGCGCGTCGCGAGCCTGTACCGCGCAGTTTGCTCGGACCTGATGCACGCTCGCTCGATGGGTTACGGGCACGACCTGACGGACTACCTCAACGGCCTGGCATCAAAAGCTCACAACGCGCTGTACGGTCCTCGCGCGTTTTCGCTCGCGGCGGTAGTGCACTTTCTAGTCAGCGGCTTTCCCGTCACCTTGCGCCGCAATTGGCGCCCGATGCTGATCGCCACCGCGGCGTTTTACTTGCCGCTCGCCTTCGGCTTTTTGGCCACGATGCGTGACGTCGAATTTGCGATGAATGTGCTCCCGCCGTCCACCTTGGAAGGCATGGCGCGAGCCTACTCGGAAGGTTTCGACGGGGGGCGCGACGCAGGCACCAACTCTGCCATGGCAGGCTTCTACGTGTTCAACAACGTGGGCATCGCCTTTCGGTGTTTTGCGACGGGGATCCTGTTCGGCTTGGGCAGTCTGTTCTTTCTGCTCTACAACGGTCTGGTCATCGGCACTACGCTCGGTTACGTCACCGCTTCTGGCGCAGGCACGAACATTCTGTCGTTCATCTGCGGCCACGGTCCGTTCGAGCTGACGGCGATCGTGATCAGCGGTGGGGCGGGGCTGAAGATGGGTTACGCGTTGATTGCAACCGCAGGCCTCTCGCGGCTCGGCTCGCTACGCGCCGCTGCGCCAGATCTAGTCGTGCTGATCATGGGCGCCGCCGTGATGTTGCTGATCGCCGCAGGCATCGAAGGTTACTGGTCGCCATCGGGCCTGCCAAATCAAGTCAAGTGGGCTTTCTCGGCACTCGTGTCGGTCTTTCTGATCGCCTACTTCGCACTCGCGGGTAGAGACGTGCAGTCTGCTGCTGGCGCGCGCACTGCGAAACGCCCGCTGGCAGCATCCGCCACTGCCGCCGCAAGCGGCTCGATGCCGCCGCCCAGTACGGGTTCCATGCCGCCACCGAGCGCGAGCAGCCCACCCTCTTCACGTGCTGGAATGACTTGGTGAGGCTCGGGCGATGAGGATCGAACAGTCGCGCATCGTGCTTCGTCCAAGAACGCCTTCGGCGGTCGCTGACCTGGCGTTTCGCTTCGTGTTCGACTTACAGCCGCGGAGTTACCTGTGGCTGAGCCTATGGACGCTCACGCCGGGCCTCGTTGGGTGCCTCGCGCTCCGCCACGTGCTCGAGTGGGAGTGGGTCTGGGTGTGGACCATGGCCCTGGCTTACGTGAGCGTCGCGCAGGGCGCGTTCACGATTCTGTCTGGGCGGATGATGTTCGAACGTCGGGTCGAACTGCGCCCTGCACTGTCGACCTTCGTACGCGCATTGCCCAGCTACGGCATCTCAGCGTTGTTCACCCGCGCCCTGGTGCTCGTGACGTTGCCAGTAGCTGGCGTGGGGCTGGTGTTTTGGGCGCGCTACGCATTCCTGCACGAAGCCATCTTGCTCGAGGGACAACGTCAAGGCAAAGCCTTGAGTCGTAGCGCCGCGCTAGGTAAACACTCGGGCTCGCACGGCGCCAGCATGCTGAGTCTGGTGACCTGCATTCACGTCACGAGCGCGCTGTGTTTCGAAGCGCTCGGCCGCGGAATCCTCGAGTGGCTGCTGATGGCCCCCAGCTTGGCGGAGCCGCTGTACGAGGCCGGCGGCTCGCCGTTCGCGCTGGCTGGCTTCCTGGCCGCTACGCCTGTCACCGCGACCTGCCGATTCTTGACGTACATCGACGGCCGCACGAAACAAGACGGCTGGGACCTGCAGGTGAAGTTCATGCAGATCGAAGCGTCTGCTCGGGAGGCGATGTGAGCGCACCCAGTAGTCACGGCAGCCTGACGAAAATCGGGTCGTTTCTTCTCGCGGGGGCAGTGCTGTCGTACGCGCTGGTCGTTTCCGGGCCCGCGCTCGCCCAGGCCGATACCCCCCCCAGCGCCGACGACGATTGGTCGGAAGATTACGACTACGAATACAGCGGCTATGAGGGCTGGGGTGTGACCGAGGACGGCGTCGGGTTACCCAGCGACGCCGACGTTCGGCGCGTGTTCGAAAACCCCGACTACGACTTCTGCAATGACCCCGACTACGTGCTGGCTTACGATGAACGCCCCTTGTGCGTCTTCGCTGAGTCGGCCAAAACACGCTGCCCCGAGCTCAGCACCGCATGCGCGCGCCCCGAAGCAGAAGACCGCTGGCCCCAAGGGTGGCAGCTGGGGTCGAGTAGCGACAATGATGGCAAGGGCAGACACGCCCGCTCCCGAACCCACGGCAAGTCCCGCCCGCCACCGCCAGACTGGTCCTTCGAACTCCCGCCGTTCCTCAGCGAAGTATTTCGAGTGCTGTTTTGGGTGCTCGCGATCGGCGGCGTGATCGGGGTCATCGCTTACTTGGCCAGCAACTGGATTCGAGGCTGGCTCCCGAAGCGCAAGACTTCGGAGTCGCCAGAGCTCCCAGCGACAGACGACAGCCCAGCAACGCGCCAGCCCGACATCGTCGAACGCGACGTGCAGCGGTTGCTCGCTCGGGCGAGGGAGCAAGCTCAGCGTGGCGAGTTCGACGAGGCGATTGCGTCGACCCACGCGGCCATGTTGCGCTTCCTCGATGGTCGCTCGCTCGTAAACCTTCGCCACTCACGCACGAACGGAGACCACATCGCGTCGCTCTCGGCGCACCCAGAGCTGCAGCAGGTTCTTCGACAAGTGACGGGACAGGTGGAGCGCAGCCAGTTCGGACACCACCCACCGAGCGCGGACACGTTTCGAGAATTACTCAGCCGCGTTCAAGGCGTGATCACGACGACCGCGACCATGTTGTGTCTCGTGCTCGCGAGCCCCATACTGGGCGGTTGTGGCAGTGACGACGGAGACGAACGAACCACGCCAACGCGCTGGGGCGTTCTAGCGGACACGTCGGTAGTCGGATTCGGCGGATTGGGTGAACTCTTGAACGAACGCGGCATCACCACGACAGTCCACGTCGGCGGCATCGACCAGTTGAGCGAAGAAGCCACGACGCTGGTGGTGTACGACCCCACGACGCTGCAAGAACAGGACTGGATTCGCCTCGAGGAATGGGTGCAGGAAGGACACCGTCTAGTCATCGCAGGTGAACCCACGGGCGCCGCACACTTCGGCGTCAGCTTCGACGTGAAATGCGAAGACCAACCAACGACGACTCCTGCTGCGGCAAGCTTGAACGACTATCGAAACGCCACGACAGGTGCGCTCGGCGTGGGTCTCGTCGCCCCCATACGCACGCTCACCGTCGACGAACCCCACACTACGTGGGTGAGCTGCGGGGAAAGTCCGTTGGTCGTCAGACGTGATCTCGGGATCGGCGACGTGATCGTGTTTTCTGACGCCGACCTGCTCTCCAATGCGTCGCTGGCTGCTGGCGACAACGCAGCGCTCGCGCTCAGTTTGTTTGCTGCACAGTCTCACGTCGCGTTCGCAGGCGAAATGGTCGGCGTGGGGGCCAACTCACCTTACGAGGCGCTGACGGGCGCCAAGCTCGGGCCGTTGTTGCTACAGGCGCTGATCGTGCTCTTGATGTTTTATTGGGCGCGCGGCGTGTTGTTCGGACCGCCCCGTACGCAGACGAGCGTCGCACGTCACGACTTCGTCGATCACATCCGCGCACTCGGGCAACTCTACAGGCGGCGCAAAGCCAAGTCTCACGCGCTAGCGACCTATTCGGCGTGGGCGCTGGAGCGTTTGTTCGAACGCGTACGCCCAGGCACGCGCATGAGCGTGTTCGAGTTGGCGGAGGCGGTGTCCCAGCGCACTGGCAAGGACCAGAGGCGCGTCCTGCAAACCCTAGTCGAGGCGTCTACTGCAAAAAATCGCCCGGCCAACGCCCCACCCGAACCTCAAGACCTCGAAACACTGAAAGATCTCGAAAGCCTCGTCATCAAGACGGGAGGAGCCAAATGAACGTTCAACAGTTTCAGTCAACCTTCTCGGCCATTTGCGACGAGGTCTCCAAAGTGCTCATCGGGCAGCGCCCACTGGTCGAGCACGTGTTGCAAGCGGTGTTCGTCCGCGGCCACGTGCTGATCGAAGGCGTGCCCGGTCTGGGCAAGACGTTGCTCGTCCGCACCTTGGGTCATGTCTTGGGCTGCGGCTTCAAACGCATCCAGTTCACGCCAGACCTCATGCCCAGCGATGTCACGGGCGGCAACATCTTCAACCAAAAAGAAGATCGTTTCGTCTTCATGCAGGGTCCCGTGTTCACCCAGCTACTCCTGGCCGACGAGATCAACCGCGCGCCCGCAAAGACTCAGTCATCGTTGCTCGAAGCGATGCAAGAACGCAGCATCACCACCGATGGGGTAACCCGTCCGCTACCCAGCCCGTTTTTCGTGATCGCCACACAGAACCCGGTGGAGAATCAGGGCACCTATCCCCTACCAGAAGCGCAACTCGATCGCTTCTTGCTGAAGCTGCACGTCGGCCACCCCAGTCCCCAAGCAGAAGCCCAGGTGTTGCATCAATACTTGCGCGGCTTCGACTCGGCGGATTTGACGCGCTTGCAGCTCCGCACGGTCACGAGTGCCGAACACGTGCTGCAGATGCAGGAGCTCGTCTCACAGGTGCGAGTGGATCCGGAAATCGTCAACTACATCACGGACGTCGTCGGTCGTACGCGCAACCACAGCGCTGTTTACCTGGGCGCGTCGCCCCGCGCGTCGATCGGCCTGCTCATGATCGCGCGGGCTCGCGCAGCAAGCGAAGGCCGCGACTTCGTCACGCCCGACGACGTGAAGACGTTCGCTCCCGCGGTGTTGCGCCATCGGCTCTTGCTGCACCCCGACGCCGAATTGGAAGGTACGACCGCAGACGACTGCGTGGAGTCCATCTTGCGCGAAGCCCCCGTGCCGCGTGCCCTCGACTGAACCGCTCGCATCACCGCCACGATGATCATCCCGCGTCTTCCGCTGGTCGTTCTGTTCGCTCTGCCGCTCACCTTGGCAGCAGCGGCGATCGTCGATCCTCAGTGGCTGGAAGCGATGTGGCTGACGAACGGCGCGATCGCGCTCGTGGCGCTGCTCGATGTCGTGGCGAGCTTTCGTCTGAGCATCGACGTCGAACGCACGGTGCCCGACGTGATGTCACTCGGACGCAAGAACTCGGTGCGACTGCGGCTACGAACGCGCACGGGTCGCACCCTCCACGTGATCTTCAACGATCAGGTCTTCGATCAATGCACGACCGAGGGTCTACCGCTTGCGGGCAAGCTGAAGCCCGAAGCTGCGTGGGAAGCCAGCTACGCTGTCATTCCTGCTCGACGTGGCGCCTACGAACTCGGCGCGCACACGTTGCGCGTTCGCTCGGTGTTCGGTCTGTGGCAGATTCAACGCCGCATCCCAGCGTCGGCTCGCGTCAAGGTCTACCCCGATTTGCAGAGTCTACGGGTTTTCGAACTGTTGGCGCGTCAGGACCGAGAGCACGCGTTCTTGCGCGCGCAGCGGCTCAAGGGCGGTGAGAGCGAGTTCGCACGGTTGCGCGATTACACGCGAGACGACGAATACCGTTCGATCGATTGGCGTGCCACGGCGCGGCGACATCGCCTGACGGCGCGCGAATACCAACTCGAGTCGAATCAAAACCTGTTCTTCATGCTCGATGCGGGAAGGGCCATGACCGCGCGCAGCGGCACGACCACGCTCTTGGACCACGCCCTGAACGCTACCTTGATGCTTTCTCAGGTGGCTACCCGCAACGGGGATCGAGTCGGCATGATGGGCTTCGAGGAGCGCGTCCACAGCTTCGTGCCCCCGGGCAGCGGGGCACGCGCGACGCAACGCCTGATCCAAGCGGGTTACGCGCTCCATCCGCGGCTGGTCGAGTCCGACTACGACCGTGCGTTCATGGAGATGTCACTTCGCGTCCAGAAGCGCAGCTTGGTCATCTTGCTGACGCAGGTGCTCGACGAAGGGGTGGCAGATACGCTGTTGCGTCGCGCACGTGGGCTCCTCCCCAAACACCTGCCACTGATCTTGCTGTTCCGCGACGAAGGACTCGACCGACTCATGCAGCAGCCGAGCCGCCGCGGCGCAGAACTCTACACACGAGCGGCGGGCGCCGAACTGCTCCGCTGGCGCTCGCAGTTCGTACAGAGGCTCAAAGCACAGGGGGCGATGGTGCTGGAAGCCGCGCCACGTGACCTCACGCCACAACTGATCAACCGCTACCTGGAGATCAAGGCGCGCCACCTGCTGTGACGCTAGCATCGCAGCGGCCAATCCGAACGATGTGAGAAGTCAGTGGTGCGACTTGGCCGCGGCCTTGCCGCCGTCAATCTGAAACAGATGAACGAGCAGCAGCACGCAGGTCAAGAACGGGGACAGCAAGACTAGTAGTTGCACGAGGGGGCTCCCGAGAAAACGTTTGCCTGACGACCCTACCCGCTGGGTGGAGCCAGCGCAACGTCCAAGAGCGGCGTGAGTGGCCAGCGCGAGTCCCTCGAGGGCTGAGCCGACAACGCATGCGCTTGCTCCGCCGAGTTGGCGACGGGAGACTTTTGCCACGGACCGCTAGATCCCTTGCATCAGCATCGCCCAGCGCTTCGCTCGCTTCTTCGAGCTGGGAGTGACCGCACACCCGCGTCCCGAGCCATACGCAGCAAACATCCGGGCGATACCCGACTGACTTGCGCCGCGCACGGAACAGTAGCGGGCATTTGCCGCCAACATGCGCATCGTGGCACGTGCGCAGCGCCTAGTCGACTCCAAGTCCGCGCCGACCAACTGATCCCATTCTTCTTTGGGGACCAGCTTGTTCGCGTGAATCTGACCCATGCAGCGTGCTCGGCCGTAATCTTGATGCCAGCGACTTTTTCCGAGTGCGTGAACCTCATACGAGAACCTGGTCTCGCCGTACCAAGTCACGAGCGTCGCTGCCGCCAAGCCGCGCTTACCGAGACCCGCATGGTTCGCCGTCTCTACCTCGAGCGCTACCGCCTCAGCGATGGTCTGCAGGCGCGCCTGATAGTCGTCGGTGGTTTCCGGGTTCTTGCCGGGTGCGTACCAAGGCGGCGCCCATTGAATTATCGCCGCTAACAAAAGCTCTTTCAGTGCCATAAGCGCGGCTCAGGTAGTGCGCACCTCACCAAAGATCAAACTGAGTGAGTGCGAGATCGAATAGAACAGGCGCTTTCAGATCTGAAACGCGCGAACATAGTGCCGGCAATACGGCACGTTCGCGCTGACAAACGGCTCCGACCGGCCAAGCGACACCGCGCCAGTCGTTCAAGTAGAGGTGAAAACGGCACACAGAGCTTCGCGCGACTGCGCCGAAACGGCGCTTTCAGATCTGCAATCCGCGCGACTCGGAACGCTCCCTAGCCACCCATTCACCTAAAACGCGCCACCCAAAGAGTTCTACGCACACGGCACTCACCAGCCGCGTTTCATCGAGCGCGTGGAACCCGAACTACTTGCGCCTGCAAAGCTTCGGGCAGAGAAAGCGCCGCCGCGACGTAGACATCCGTACCTTTGGAAGCGATCGTGACACCTTGACCGGGAAGTTGCACCACACCGATGACATCCCCCGCTTCGAAGCACTCGACGATAGCCCCGTCGATCCAGCACACCCCGATACGCTCGCCGCTCTTTGGTAACCCCTCGGACGTCACCTCTACGCACCCGCCGACGAGCTGCGCGCGGTGAGTTACCTTTAGCTCGACAGGAAACATCAACCCGTGAGACTGACGGTGACCACGACTCACCTCCCGAGGTTCACCAATCACTCCCAGCTGAAACTCTGGCGCAGCCGCAAAAGCTTGAAGCAGCTTGTAGCGCTGATAACGATGGAAGACCCACATCATGCCGAGGGTGACGACGATGAACGGCCACCCCAGACCGACGAGCAACCACAGTAGCGTGACGACTACCGCCGCCGCCGATGGTAGCCACCAACCGAGCACCTGGCCTCGCGCCTTGACCTCACGTCGGCACTCCGCAGCTAGTTCGACGAGCAGCTCGAGCGGCGGGTGCTCAGGCGATCCCGGCGGCGACGACATACCCGCTTGTAGACGGGTGGAGCGTCGAAAGTCTAGGGCGTCCGCCGTTTCCAAACCCCAGCAAGCTTCGGAAATCGCAGGACAACCCGGGACACCGCTCGAAGCTCCAGTTCCTGCAGTCAACTCCCGCGGCCAACGCGCAGCGTCGACCCGCTTGCGGTCGGCGGCAGGCTGCACGATCGTGCCGACATGGACGACATCGACACGATCATCGAAGAATGGTTTGGAGTTCTCGACGAGGAAGGCCGCGTGGCGGGTGAGAAGACTACTCGTTGGTGGAAGAAGGATCCGAACTTCGACGAGATGCTGCGAAAGCAATACGGGAAGCTGATTGCCCAGGCACTTCGCGGTGAGCTCGACGCTTGGGCCGAAACACCTCGCGGCACGCTCGCGCTGATCTTACTACTCGACCAATTCACCCGAAACACGTTTCGCGACACACCCGAGATGTACTCTGGTGATGACGCCGCGATACGTCACTCGCTCTCGCTGGTAGAGTCGGAACGCGTAGCAGAGCTACCTTACGCTCAACGCGTGTTCGTATACATGCCTCTGATGCACTCGGAAGACTTGAAAGACCAGGAACTCTGCGTGAAGTGTTTCGAGTCGCTGGTGGACACCTCTCCACGTGCGCTCCAGGCAGGCATGCAGAGCAACCTGAAGTACGCCATCGCCCATCGAGACATCGTCGCGCGCTGGGGCCGTTTCCCTCATCGCAACGAAATCCTGGGTCGCGAGAGTACCCCCGAAGAGTTGGAGTTCTTGAAGCAACCAGGTTCCTCGTTCTGAACGCGACATGATCAATACCAGCGCTCCCACTTCGACGCGCCGTCCCTCCGTCCCGCCACCATCCAGTCGCGCGGGACTCGGTCGTTCTACGGGCGCAGTGACGCTACTGGTGTCCCCTGCGGATATGCAGGGGTTCATCCACCTGGTGAACTTTCGCTGGCTCAATGCGCTGCGTTGGGCCGCCGTCATTGGCCAGACTCTGGCCATCGCTTTCGTTCATTTCTGGATGGACGTACCACTGCCGCTCGTGCCGCTGACCCTGATCATCGGCGCGGAGCTGATCGTCAACTGGACCGCGATGTACCGCGGTCGCACGCGCCAGAACATGACCGAGTTCGAGACGGTCACCTTCGTGGCTCTCGACTTGGCCGCGTTCACCGCACTGCTGTTCTTCACGGGTGGTCCGTCGAACCCGTTCAGTTTTTTCTATATCGTCCACGTGTCGATGGCTGCGTTGATCCTCAGCCCGCCACTGTCCTGGTCACTAGTGGTGTTCAGCGTCGCGAGTTACGCTGCTCTGTTCTCGTGGCATGTACCACTACAACACGCAGCTGGCAGCTGGGACGTTCACCTGCACGGGGTATGGGTAGCCTACGGGCTCGGTGCTACCTGCGTAGTGCACTTCATCCAGCGTGCTCGAGCGGAGATTCAGGAACGCGAGCAGCGCATCGCAGAAGAGGCCAACCTACGCCTTCAAGCCGAACGCTTGTCGTCGTTGGCTACTCTCGCCGCGGGCGCCGCACACGAGCTGGCCAGTCCACTGGCAACCATCGCGGTTCTCAGCAAGGAGCTGCAACACGACTTGCGGGATACGGGTAACGACGCAGCCCTACAAGACGTCGAACTCGTGCGAACCCAAGTTGAACGCTGCCGAAAAATCCTGACCCAAATGGCCCACAAGGCGGGCGAAGCGCCTGGCGAGTATGAAACTTGGGTCACCCTGGACGAGCTGGTGGACGAAGTAGTCGGCGCGCTGCCCGAAAAGGAACGCATACGAATCGTGATCGAGGAGCACCTGCGAACGGCTTCTCTCAAGTGCCCCAAGGAGGCCCTTTCTCAGACGCTGCGAGTGCTTTTGGACAACGCTTTGGACGCATCGTCCGACGCCGTCGAATTGAAGTTGGACGCCCACCACGGCCTCACCTTGAGCGTTACCGACTCGGGCAGTGGAATGGCCCCATCTGTGCTGCAAAGAGTGTTCGAACCCTTCTTCACGACCAAGGCTCCCGGAAAGGGCATGGGTCTCGGACTACATCTGGCCCGAAATGTCGTCACAGGCTTGGGAGGTTCACTGACACTCGATTCTCACCCTGGTTCTGGTACGACAGCTCGCATCGATTTGCCGCCAGAACGCTTTCGGCTAGAAGCGGACGATGACCCCGGCCTGGTGTGACCCTCATGCATCGGGAGGCGAACACCTGCGTCACTCTGCCACTGGCCGACCCCCACGACGTCGCCAAGACCTAACAGCACGCGCACGCCAACTCGACGGGGCAAGCGCACTTGCGCTGCCCACTCCGCCCTCAAACACTACTGCTATCACCGTGGTGGCTCGCAGCCATCAACACCGTGAACTGGTGCGATGACGACACTCTCTCGATTCCAGGGCCAATCCATCCTCGTCGTGGACGACGACGACCTGCTGCGACAACAACTAGCCCGCGCGTTCGAACGCCGTGGCTTGGAAGTTCGCAGTGCGAGCAGCTTCACCGAAGCGAAACGCATGATCGAAGAAGAGTCACCCGAGCTTGCTGTCGTCGATCTGAAGATGCCCGATGGCTCTGGAATCGCTCTCGTCGAACTGCTGCATGGCGTAGACCCGAACACCAAAGTCGTGATGCTGACGGGTTACGGGAGCATCGCAACGGCCATCGACGCTGTGCGCCTTGGGGCCACGTACTATCTTCAGAAACCCGCGGACGCTGACGAGGTGCTGGCGGCCTTCTTGAAAGGGGACGGACCACAAGAGGATCCGCAGAGTGTCCCACGCGCGCCGAGTTTGGCGCGTGCCGAGTGGGAGCACATCAACCGCGTGCTCAACGATTGCTCGGGTAATATTTCGGAGGCCGCGCGGCGGCTCGGGCTACACCGTCGTTCGCTGCAACGGAAATTGCAGAAGTACCCACCGAGACAGTAGCGCTCGCTAGAGCGGCATGGCGCCGCTTCCGTCGAAGTGCCGAGCAGCGGCGCGAAGGTTACGGTGGGGTCTTCAGCTCACACGTTCCAATACCTCGAGGTTTGCTGGCGAGCCGCCTCGACCTCGTCGAGCCAGGGCAAGCCAACGTTTTCTCGCGGGCTGCGCTCGGGCTCCACCACCGCCTGGCGCAACGCGATGATGGTTTGCTCGACTGCGCCCTCCAAACCAACTTCGTCGTAGCCGCCCTCGAGCAAGAACATCAGACGACCCCGCCCACCGCCCGGCAACGAGGCCCGGATTTGCCCGGTCATCATCGAAAACGCGCGATCCGAAAGCGCCATGCCGCCCAAAGGATCGCGGTCGTGGGCATCGTAACCCGCGCTCACTATCAGTAGATCTGGGCAGTACTGCTCGATGACGGGACGAACGATACGTTCGAACGCCATCGCGTACACGGCGTCGTCGGCGCCAGCGCTGAGCGGCACGTTGACCGTATACCCCTCACCAAGACCATCCCCGGTCTCCTGGGCGGCGCCCGAACCTGGGTACTGGGGGCTTTGATGTAACGACAAGTAGAGCACATCAGAGCGGGAGTAAAAGATGTCTTGGGTGCCATTGCCATGGTGCACGTCCCAATCCAAGATCATCACGCGTCGTCTGCCGTTTTCGAGCGCATGAGCGGCGGCCACAGCGGCGTGGTTGGCCAAACAAAAACCCATGGCGCGATCACTGGTCGCGTGATGTCCAGGGGGCCTCACCAACCCGACACCAAACTCGGCTCGTTCACCCAATACGTCCACGATCGCAAGCGCACCACCCGACGCTCTCCTGACCGACGCTGTGGTATCAGGCGTGTGATACGTGTCCGCATCCAGCTGCCCGTGCTGTCCATCGATACTGAACAAGCGCTGCACATGGTCGGCCGTGTGCACCCGCTCCAGCTCGCCTCGCGATACGTCCCGCGCGGGGAGTTCCAACAGCTGCACCTCCTCGGCTCCCTCGAGTAACCGGCACCCCGCGTGCAGCCCACGGCGCGCCGCGTGCAGCCGAGCCTCGCGCTCTGGATGTCCAAACGGCGCTACGTGCTTCAGAAAAACGTCATCATCGACGACAGCTAGTCGAAGTGTCACGGCGAGTTCCTCTCACGCTCGAGTCACGCCAAGGGTCAGTAAGGCATCCCCACGACGCCGAGTTGCACGCTGTACAACCTCGGTTCAGAGCCCAGAGTGGTGACGTACATGGTGCTGCGGTCAGCGCCGCCGAAGGCGACGTTGGTCACCGTGTTCGGAAAGGTGAACGTGTCGACGATCGCAAACTCGTCCGAGTTGGTATCTACGACGGTGACGTTGGAGTTCGCCGTGACGTACAAATTGCCCAGGCAGTCGCGCCCCAATCCATCCCCGCCTTGTAACATTTGCCCAGTGTTGCCCATCGTCTCGCCGGGCCCCGTGCTGCCATCTTCCATCACCGGGTAACGCGTCAGCGGCATTTGCCCGCTGGCGAAGAGCCAGTTTTCGTCGAGCGAAAGAGCTACGCCGTTCGGCGCCTGCTTCTCACCGTCGACCACGCTAACGTTCCCCATCGGATCGACGCGATATATGCGAGTCGGGATCTCCGGGCGATCACTGGGGCGCTGGTAGCTCGGATCGGAAAAGTAAATGTTGCCATCGGATCGATACGCGATGTCGTTCGGTGAATTGAACACCGCGCCTTCGTAGTCGCTGACGATCACGGTATCGTTCAGATCCGGCAAGGTAATGCGAACGAGCGCGCCATCACTGTGGCGAGCGACCAGCAAGTTACCGTCGCCGTCGAGCGCCAGCCCGTTGCCCCCCGCGTCGTCCAGGAAAATGCTGGCGGCCCCTCCCGCGAGTTCGTAGATCCGCGAAGGATTAGGTTGGGCGTCAGTCGCGATCTGGGTGAACAGAAGTGATTCGCCTGTCCAGACCGGCCCCTCAAGAATCGAAAACCCTTGCCCGAATCCATCTGCCAACGGGACGCCTCCGACCTCGTTCACTTGTGCCGAGAAGTCGGGCGTTCCTGGGTCAGCCGGGCAGCGAAATCCACTTCCTGGCTGCGGGTCATCGTTCCCCATCTCGCCGCCGCTGCCCCCCGCCGTACCTCCCGTTCCACCCGCGGGCTCATCACCAGACATGCCGCCCGCACCGCCTTCACCAACGCCGCCGCCCGCTCCCGCAGGATCGTCGCCCGAGACTCCGCCAGCGCCTGATGCGGCGTCATCCGCCTCACTACCGTCGTCAGTCGGATTACCGTCGTCAGTCGGGCTGCCATTGCCAGGCTCTCCCGTGCCGCCCGCGCCTTGGGCATTGGTGTCATCCGTCGAGGGGTTCGACGTGGCGCCTGTATTCGTTCCCGCCCCAGCACCCGTATTCTGTGCGCCCGTCGAGCTACCAGTGCTGCCACCCGTGTTCGAGCCAGTACCAGTCGATCCCCCCGTGGTGGCGCCCGTGCCGTCGCCCGAACCCGCGGCACTCGATGAACTCGACCCCATTCCTACGGGGGTCGTACCAGCGCCGGGCTCGTCGTCTTCAGACGAGCACGCCGACGCTACCAACACGGCACCGAGTCCCAGCGCCGAAACTTGTATCAACGAAAACTTCACTCGGTCGTTGTAGCACAGCGCAAGCTTGGAGCGGCCGCGTTTGCCGATCCCGCAGAGTGAAAGCAGGTTACCCTCCACGCATGACGACGCGCAAACGCTCGAGGCAAACACTGCTAATCGAGTTCGGCTACCGCGGCGCGGCGTTTCATGGGCTCTACCCGCAACCCGGAATGCGAACAGCTGGTGGTACGTTGCGCGATCTGGTCGAACGTCAACTGGGCTGGTCCGTGTCTGGGTTGGCGTTTTCTGCGCGCACGGACGCAGGAGTCGACGCGCTCCGGAATTTCGCGACCCTCTGGTTTCGAGTGGACACACCGCTCGACCCGAACGCTCTCGCGCGGCAGTTGCAGAGCAGCGATGAGCTGTGGGTACATCGCATCGAGTCAGTCCCCCGCTCGATGCACGCTCGCAACTGCGCGCGCACCAAGCACTACCGCTACGTGCTGCAACCGGGCAGCGCGCTCGGCACGAACCAGTTCACTGCGAGAGAAGACTCGACTCGTGTTTGGATGATCGCACCAGCGCTCGACGACGCGTCGATGAACGAAGCAGCCCAGTCGTTCGTCGGCACTCACGACTTTCGTGCGTTCCGGGCGGCGGGCTGCTCCGCCAAGACGACGCTGAAGACGCTGAACCGTGTAGTTGTCACGAGACGACGAGACCTCGTCGTCATCGACGTCGAGGGCAACGCTTTCTTGCGCAAGATGGTGCGGATCATGGTGGGAACCCTCGCCGAAGTCGGTGCGGGTTTACGCCCCGTGGGGGATGTCGCTCGGTTACTCGACGGAGGTGAGCGAAAGCATGCGGGGCTCACCGCGCCAGCGCACGGCCTCACGCTCGTATCCGTAGAACTGGACAGACCCAACCCCAAGCAGTGAACCTCACACAGTGAAGGCCTCGCACTGATACTCACGTATAGATGCGACTCTCAGCGCGTGGCGCATTCACAGCGAAGGGCCAAACAAGCGCTCGGACCCGCCAGGAGGGGTAACCCACAGCTGCAACGAAACCAGCGTCCGCGGCCCCTGAAAGTAACGCAGGTCCAAGTCGTGTGGGCCAGCGCTCAACTGCACCTTGCCGCGCTTGGCGACAGGTCCGTGAAGCCCATCGTTGTCGACGATGACCTCGCCGTCGATGCGCAATATCGATCCGTCGTCGGACGCGAGCCGAAACTCGTACTCCCCCTCGCGCGATACTTCGAAGCCACCCCGATACAAAATCGAGAACCATTCGATTCTGTCCGAAATCCCAGGAAACCCACTCTCGAAATGGGTAGTGGGCACGTTGAACGCGTCGGTGTGCACCAAGGCTTCAGTCCGACACGAGCCCATGCTTCGAATGCTCCTCGTGCCTGGCGCTACGAAACAAACGTTCCCCACGAACGCACCGCTGGCGCCTCCGAATACACCTGCTCCGGATCCGCCTTTCCCCCGAGCCCTTCCCGAACCCACTCCGCCCGTTCCCCCTTTAGCCCCAGGACCCGTACCGAAGTGCCCGCTGGTTCGCGCACGTTTGCCGGACATGGCCTGAGTTGCTGGCGTCACCTTGTTGCGCCACGCGGGCTTCGGCTTTACGGAGACGGTCAGAGGTTCGGCCTCCGCGTCCTCGCTGAGCAATGCGTCGAGAGCGAACAAGTCCTCGGGCTGCTGCGCGTCCGCGTTGCCATGTTCCAGTGACTCAACCTCACCATCACTCGGAGGCGGTGCCACGGTTTTGGCGGGCATTTTGGGTGGCGGCGCCACAGCGGCGGGCTCGGGCTTGGCTGGAGCTTTCTCGCCACCCGTGGCCACGGGCTCTCGCCCCGCACGTTCCGAGCCGCCCCCGTCCTCGTTCGCTTCTCCCTCGCCGACAGGTGGCTCAGGTCGTTCGGGCAGAGTAATCAGCCCGATCTCCGCAAAGGTTGCGCTGGCTCGAGGAAGTGGCGGGACGCGCTCCCTCATGAACGCGCCCCATGCCACCACGAGCACGTGGGCGCACAGGCCGCATGCGCCCGCCCAGAGCAGGGCGTTCATTCTCGGCGCGTGAACGCGAGATGTGCTCACCTGCCCCCCTCACCCGTCAGCTTGGCGACGGTAGCGTCCTGACGCGGGATCTCGACGTGGTGGCATCGACCACAGCGATAGCTTGCTTCAGGCTCACAGAGGACTACAGGCATTCTACTCTACTGCTGCCAACTCATGCATGGGCGCTGGCCGACACGAGTGATACTGACGCGCGGCACTCCACAGATGGCTCACGCCGACCGTCGCGAATTCGGTGGGCCAGGCGCAACTGCATGGTCGGCTCATCTCGAGCTCTTGGCCCGCAGCTGGCGTCGCGACACAACCCTACGCAAGTATGGAGTTTTCCGTGTTTTCCAGCGCATGGCGTGCTGAAACACAGTATAGCCAGCGCATGTTCGGACATGTGACGAAGCTCAGTGGCAAACGTTTCCTCGCCCCATGCATCGTGTGCCTAGCACTGACGGCGGTCGCGTGCACCACCGCCACATTCGTGGTCCAGCAGTACGATGGCGACGCGTTGCCCCGCGAACAGGTCGCCGTTTTGAGGATCCAGGGCGGCGAGGAAGCCATCATCGCCGAACTCGACGGCGAAGTGCTCGACTACCGCATCGCGGAGAAGACCGACCGAGTGCATGTCGAGCTGCTGCCAGGCAATCACGAGATCGGCATCTCTCAACATCCCCTGGGTAGGGTGGCCTATCTCGCTTTCGATGCGCGCCCTGGTCGCACTTACCGAGCTCAGATCACCCACGATGCCAGCGCGCGTGGCCTGCACGCCACGTGGAGTGCAGCGATCTACGAAATCGACTCCGACAGTGGGGAGCCGATTCGTGACGTTTCCATTCGCGAGAGCTCTTCAGTTCCGAACTCGACGCCAGTTCCGACGGCTCCTCCTCCCGTACAGCCCTCACCTGCCACGCCTTCGTCCCTACCCACCACGACGATGCCCCCAGCGGCCGCTCCCGACTCCGCCACGAGCGATTCGGCATCCCCTGACTCTAGCGACGCTAGCTCCGATGCAACCAGCGCGGATGCCGCCGCTGCTCCAGCAGCTCCGACGCCTCCCAAACAACCCGCGGGGCCCAGCCCGACTGTGCCGCCCAGCCCAACCGTGCCCCCCGCACCGCCCGTTCCTCCTCAACCCGCCCCCACACCCCCACCAGCACCAACCAGACCTCCGCCCCCGAGCCCGGCACCATCGACCAGCCCGCCATCTGCGTCGACCGATGCGCCGCCTGGAGAGGCTCCTCCCGCGGTCACTCCCCCAGCCGACACGCAGGGCGACTGAGCGGCGCAGATTCACGGATCTGGCACCCGCCACTCTACTGGCACCCGCCACTCTGCTGGACGATCAGCGAACGGTAAAACTCTTGAGGGCAGACACGTTCTTGCCCTGATACGCGGGAATCGTGACCCGTCGAAAGGCGTCTTCCACGCAACTGGCCGTGCTGGTGCCTCGGAACTTGGCAGTCACGACGCTGGCCGCCTGCACCTTGCCGGCAGGGGTGAACAACACCTTGACCTGCCCGCTGCCTTTCGCCGCGCCCGAAGCCTCACAGCTCGCTGCTTTTGCTGCAGCGGACGCCAACACTCGATTGACGGCAGCCTTGTCGATGGTCGACGTCAACTTGGGCTTGTCTGCGGCCTTTACTTCACGCGTTGCAGAAGCGGGGGTCGTCTGAGCTTTGCCCGCCGACGCGGGCTTGCGTTCGCCCCCACCACTCTCGCCAGGGTTAGCAGCCCCTGGTCGGGGCGCGTCGCCTGCAACAGCACTGGTGTTGCTCTTGGGCTCGTCGCCTTCGTCGTCAATTTCTTCGATGACGACCGCGTCCCCATCGTTGGCCGCCCCTCGCTCCCCCTGCTCCGCGTCAGCAGCTGAAGCCCCAGAAACTGCTTCGTCGAGGTCTACCGAAACGGGTTCCGCGTCCAGCTGATCTTCGCCGCCCCCGAAAATGATGGCTCCGAGCGCGGTGCCGACACAGAACACGGCGGCGCAAATCGCCAACGTCCACACGCCCACGCGATGGCCGCCGGGCAGCAAAACCGAGTACGCCTCTTGCAACGTGAGCATCGACCAGGCGGTGCCTGGCGGGTGAGCGGACGGAATCTCGGGACTGTCGGAGATTGCCTTCTCGTTGACGATGATGCTCGGGATACGCGCGCTCGGGCGCGACGTTCGCGCGCTCGAAGCCGCGCGCTGCGGCTGTACACTACTCCCCTTCGGCGGAAGTGACGGCGGGGGCGGGATTGACGGCAAAGACGGTCGCATCGCCAGCGGCGGCTCGGCGGGCACCGCGGGGCCGCGCGAGAAGGCCCGCAGGGCTTGGGCCAACTCAGGCACCTCGCCCAGGGAAGTCCAGTCAGTCAGACCGTCGTGCCAGACCAAAGTGTTTGCGGAGACGGCGTTCGTTCGGCACAGCTCGATGATCTCAGCCGCTGACAGTTGCTGTTTGGCTTTGCCATCGCGGCTGATGAACCACCTGTCGTCGGGCGCGAGCGCGCCATCGAATTTTCGCCACTCATCACTCATCGATTGCTCCGATATATGCCACGGGACGATCAACCCCAGCTCGCTCAATGCCTGAACGCGCCAGACGAGTACCGGCCAACAGACCAAGTCAGGTCGCTACACTCGGTGCTGCCAATCCTACTTGGAATTTCCGCTGCGACGACTGCGCGCCTGTTGCCCTGCTCAGACGAACGATGCTGCGTCAGCCGATCGCTCCAGTCGGCTACAGCTCGTACCCCAACTGCATCTCGAAGTAGTGAATCGGATCGCCGTCTACCCACACGTCCGCGTTGGGCAAGAACGCACCGTACATCGCACGCAGTTTGGTTCCCTTGCCGATACGATGAATGACGTGGGCATCGAGCTCGGTTCCCGAGTAGTTGTCGCCGTTCCCCCGTTCCACCATCGTGGCGAGCGCATGGGCTTGCAGCGCCAATGTCAGTGAGTTCAGGGGCGCATAGTGGACCTCCGCGTTCGCACTCAGCGCGTCAGTGCGCGCGCCGAACGCGTCGGTCAAACCCAGAAACTGGTGCGCAGTCGGGTACAGCTGGTCCCACGCGTCGTCCTTGCTGTCCGTCGAGTTACCATCACCCGTCGCGAGCAATCCACCGACACCGAAGCGCAAAGTGCGCATCGGGGAAATTCCGACGCCTGCGTCTATCTGAAACGCGAGCTTGTCGAGCGCATCAGATCCCTCAACAGCCGTCTGCCCGAACTGTATGCCACCCTCGGCGTGATAATCGTAGATGTCCGCCTTGCCCTTCAAGCGGCTGCCAAAGGTGAAAAAATTGGCGCCCTCCTGATCCGTCGTCGGAGCAGTGCCGTCGTCAGAGCCCGGCACTCCCGCAGTCGTCTTCCCCAACAGGTACACATCGAGTTCCAACGGTCCCAACAGTGGGCCAATGCCCGAGTACACCCCGAAAAAGTAACTATCACCCTCGAAGATCGAACTCGTTTGCCCGATCCCCTCACTCAGAAGCGTCGCAAATACGTCGGTGTAATACCCTGAACTGCCAGAAAAGCGCACCCTCCCCCCTTGGAAGGCTCGTCCGAATTCGTTCCAGTCGAGGTCACCTATGATTCGCGCGTCCCCGTAGTTCATGGAGAAGCGTCCGACGTCGAGCGCGAAGCCCGTGCTCTGCAGTCTGACGAAGGCTTCGTACACACCTAGGTTCGGCTGGTCGCCGATGGTCGGTGGCGTCCCCTGAGTGGAGTGGGTACCTGCGGCCTGCGGAACGAACCGAACGGAAACCGACTGCCCGCCGCCCAGATCGACGGGGTTCGTCCTGATCCCGAGCCGCGCTCGGTATACGAACGCATCACCTTCGCGGTGGAGTCTCGGATCGGTGAGCGCTTGCTCGGCATACCCTTCGCGCAGCTCGTAGCGAGTCCAAAATGAACCTGAGATCGTGAGCGGCGTCACGCCGTCCGACTCTGGCTCCTCAGGCTCGAGGACGACGTGCTCTGGTTGAACGTCCGCGACAGGCTTCGCCAACGGCGGGGCAGGCGGCTGAACGGGCGGAGGCGCCTCGGGTGGCCGAGATTGGGGCGGATCGAAGACGGGCGGTTCCTCGCTCGGCGGCTCGACGCCAGGTGGCTCCTCGCTCGGTGGTTCTGGGTTTGGTGGTTCCGCAGCAGGTGGAGTTGGGTTGGGTTGCGCATCAGGCGTGGTTCCCCCGGGGGGAGGTACGGGAGTAGGAGCTGCGGGAGCTTGCTCGGCAGGGGGCGCTGCGGGCGGCTGCGCTGGTGCGGGCGGCTGCGCTGGTGCGGGCGGCTGCGCTGGTGTGGGCGGCTGCGCTGGCTGCGCTGGTGCGGGCGGTTGCGCTGGTGCGGGCGGCGCCGGGGGTGTGGCAGGCGGCGCTGGCTGGGCCAGGCCTGCTTCGGCCAACAAAGTCAATGCGAGCGCAGCAGAAGTGGAAAACCGTGTTCTCATCTCGAAACCTTCGTGGAAGAAAACTAGAAAGACGTTAGGTGATGAAATGCCTCGTCGGCGCCGAGACTAGCGTGGCTGCGGCGCCAAACGCCCCGAAGACTACTTGGTTTCGGCAGCGTCGCGGCGCCAAAGCTGCGTGCAACGCCAGATTTTCGGCGCGCCAACCGAGGCCCCGGACGCAAACTCGTCGAGCAGACACGCTAGCTCCGCAGGCCCTTTGCAGGCGACCAGCAGCGTGGAATACCTTCGCGCGTGAGCGCCCTTCCCTCGACAGTCGTGATCGGCGGCGGCATTGCCGGCCTCGCTTCGGCGTGGTCGTTGGCACGTCACGGCGAGCGCCCGCTGCTGCTGGAAGCTGAACCCCTGAACTTCAGCCACAGTTCTGGACGCAACGCAGCAATTTTCCGGCCCCTGGAAACGAGCGCAGCCGTCACCCAGCTAGTAGCGCACAGCGAGCGACTACTTCCCTCACTGAGCGAAGACACGCCCCTCGTCGAGCGTAGAGGGCTGGTGTTGGCCGCAGCTGATCGAGCGAATCTAACTCGACTGCTGCAGGTTGCGGAGGAACACG
This sequence comes from uncultured bacterium, assembly GCA_965651905.1. Lineage (GTDB taxonomy): Bacteria > Myxococcota_A > Polyangia > Polyangiales > Polyangiaceae > SZUA-265. Next base: position 87,683 of record CBFGUG010000025.1, read on the forward strand.
ACGTCGCACACACACTGCTCCAAGAGCGCGCGCTCATCGATGCCCTACCACTGTTCGCAAACGGACGCTGCCGCTACGGCATTCACCTGCCCACAGGTGGCGTGCTGGACATTCACGCACTGGGCGAGACACTGCGTCGACGGCTCGTCGACCTCCACGTCGAGCTACGAGCCTCCAGTCCCGTGCGTGGTATCAACGTCACACGAGGCCGCGTGACTGGCGTTCAGCTGGTCAGCGGCGAACGGCTCAGCGCGAGCCGAGTGGTGATCGCTGCAGGTGCGTGGAGCTCCGTGCTCGGCAGCAGCTGTGACTGCGCGTTGCCTCTCACCCCGCATCGACGACACTTGACGCACCTTCGGCCCGTGAACCCCACGCCACGTCGCTCCGCCGTCGCGTGGGATGTCGAAACGGGCGTCTACGTTCGCCACGAGGGAACGGGCATCCTGGCGTGCCCCGGCGATCACGAGCCTCATCCACCTGGGTTGCCCAGCGTCGATCCCACCCAGCTCGAACGACTGGCGGAACGACTGCCGAGCTCTGCACCCGCGCTGGTGGACGCACAAGTCCAACGCGCCTGGGCGTGCCTACGCACGATGGCTGAGGATCGAGAACCAGTGATCGGCAGTGACCCGCGGGCGTCTGGACTTTTTTGGGCGACCGCGCTCGGGGGCTTCGGCATGAGCGCGGGGCTGGGCGCTGGCGAACTGCTGGCCAAAGCGGTTCTGGGCGTAGCTGATCCGCTGCTTGCGGCCGTCAATCCGGCGCGACTAGTTCCGAAAACGCCCGCCGGAGAGTTGGTTGCCCCCGCAGGCTGACGTTTGGTTGCGTCGCGCGGCAGCTGCGGCGCACATCGCGTTTGAACGGCTCCGCGCACTCAGTCTGCCGTCCTCCCGAGCGCTCGCAGAGAGCGAGCGCCCGCGAGCGTGGTGGAGCGAACGCGTCTGGCTGGCCTGACGTCCAAGGCGAAGGCCCATTCTGCGCCTGCGAGCACCCACCTGCGCGACGGGGGTGAAGCGCGAGGAAGTATGCGATAGGGTTCCCGCCCATGAGCGACACGGACGCGAAGCGAGACCAACACGACGAAGACGTTGACTCGAGCTCGGAACGGAGCAGCTCCAAAGACTCCTCCACGGACGCGAGCACCACTCGCGAAGGCCCTGCTTCAGGTCGCGCAGACGACGCCAAGTCACCCACGCCTGATGCGACAACGACGGCTGCAGAGAAAGCCACAGACGCTGATACGTTCGGCGCAGCTCCCCGTGAAGGAGGCGCCTCCGACGACGACGATGCTGACGGCACGCAGAGTGATTCGGCAAAGCCAGAATCGAGTGGAGGTGAGCCCACGAGCCCCACACCCGAAAAGGACGAGGAAAAACGCGACAAGTGGTTCTGGCATTGGGTGGTCGGCATCATCGCGGTGTTGTGTGTCGAGTTGTACATCTACGGCCACAACGGCAAGATCGAGGTATGCGTCGGCGTCGAGGGCGTGACTGACTGGAGCCTGATCGGCAAGCCCAAGACGCCAGACAACTTCGCCAAGTCTCCCAAGTGCGCCCAGCGGATGAATCTAGGCATGTATGGCGACAGCGAGGAAGCCGCCCGCGCCGCATTGGATGAGGCGTGTGCCAGGGCTACCACGACCAACCACGTCGCGCGCACGGACTGCGTCAGGCGTGACAAGAAGTGGACTCGCAAAGTCTTCAAGGAACACATCCCGCCGTGGGATGAACGCCTCTACAAACGCTTGCTTTGGCTCGAATGACTCGGGTCAGCGGGTGAGGCCACAACTGGCCGCAACGTCATCGCGGTAAGCGAGCCAGCCCTCCAGAGCCCTGCGCATGCCGTCCAAGACCGCACCACGCGACTGCGCGGGGACATGCTCGAGCAAAATGTGCCAGGCGCTGGCGCGATGTTCACCTTCCACCTGCCGATGCGCCTTGGTCAGCTTCAACGCGTCGAGGGGGAGCCCGTAGTGCACCACCAGCGGATGTTCGGCAAGTGGCGGCAACGGCCGTTTCGGAGCATCGGGATCTACCTCGCCGCGCTCATACTGGGTCCCCTCGACGAAAATCGTGGTCACGGCTGCAGCCACTTCCCAACCGCAGCGTTGCACGAGTTCATCCAACGTCTCGCGGTAGCGCTTCGCCCCTGGCAACAGTTCGACAGCGTCGAAACGCGAGAGGTCCATCCCTAGGCCCCGGGGATACTCCAAAAACAACTCGGGGTGCGGTTTGCCCGCGACCAGTCCGCCAGTTTCTTCTTCGAACAGGTTCTCGGCGAGCTCTGCACGCACCGCGGCGATGGGGCATTGGACGTATGCCCAGCCGACCATCACGGGGAAGTCGCGCACGTACGTCTCATACTCTTGCTCGAAATGAACGTGCAGTCGTTCTGGTGGCACCCGCCCACTCGTGAACGCTGGCCACGCCCAGTGTACTTTACGCTCCATCAGCACGAGCAGTTGCTCGAGGAACACTTGCTGGGAGATGATGTCCATGGCCCAGTCTAATATCCCGAGTTCGTGAGTCCGTAGAATTTCCGTCGGCAACGACCAGCGAGGCCAACAGAGGGCCCGTTGGACCCGAGCCACAGTCCTCATTCGCATGTCAGACCGACCCGCCACACTTGGAGGATTCGGTCCGCTTGGGTCGCGCTGCCGAGTTTGCTGGTCGGCAGACGCACTGCGCACTACTGAGGTCACTGCTCGGGCGGCTCGCCCCGCGCCTGGACCTTGCGCTTGCCCCTACAACGACCCGCGGCGAGGCGACTCATGCCCCTGTTGCAGGTGTTGCAGGTGTGGCAGTGCAACAGCCCTGGCCGCACTCGAGACCAACGGGATCAATCTGGATAAATCGTGTATTTTCAAATACTTCTAGCCCACAACTGGGATGGCATGGGCGCTGCAGTGTACGTCAGCCATGCAGACCACGCGTACGGTGCAGGAAGAGACATTGGAGCAATTGATGCAACGCGTCTCCGAGGGCGACGAGGCAGCCTTCACCAAGTTGTACGACAGGGCCGCCCCTCGTGTGATGGCCAAGTTGGGCAGCAGCAGTCGCGATCCCGAGCAACTTCGCGACGTGGTCCAAACCACGTTCATGAAGATTTACCGCTCGCGTCATCTGTACCAACCGGGCGCGCCAGTGATGCCGTGGCTCAACGTAGTCGCCAAGCGCACCCTGATCGACGAGTGGCGACCGATGAGTGCACGCATGGAGGTGCTCAGCAACGATGGCCAGCTTCCCGATGAGGGCAGCGGGACCAATCTCGACGCTCACGAGCTCCTTCAACTTCAGCGTGCGCTGAGTGAACTGCCAGTGCAGTACCGCGACGCCATCGAGCTGACCAAGATCGGCGGGTTGTCAGGCAAAGAGGCAGCGCAACACCTCAAGACGACGACCGCCGCACTCAAGCAGCGTGTGCATCGCGGCATCAGTCTACTGAAGACGTTGCTGGACCCGGTCCTCGAAGAACCCACACCCGCGGCACTCTGAGAGTGTGTCGAACGTCAGCCCCCGTCGAGTTTCGGGGGCTGGGGCGGCGTTTCGCGAAACCCGTAGCCGCGCTGGCTGTTGGCCCAAGCGGCGCAGACGAAGCAGCCCCAGGCACTGCGCCCTGACAGATCCAAACGAGACCCTGCGTCAGAGTCGAGCGGGTGGAAGGCAGATCTGCACGGCCCGTGTCTCGGCGGCGCTTTCAGGGCGATGTAGGCGATCGTCACGGTGCGATGCACTGTTCACTCGACGCAACGTCGAGTCTCACCTCCGACGTCAGCAATGCAGGACCTACGGCGCTAGCTTGACAAGCGCCTACGCATATCCAGCTTGAGTGATCGGCTGATGACAGAACGAGAATACACAATTGCACGATGGTTCGGAGCGCGCGAAGCAGTCGTATCTCTACTGTTGACGACCGCTATGCTCGTGACGTCGGTGCTCATCGCCTCGCTAGCCCTCGGCATATGGGGGATCCTGCTGGGCGCAATCCTGATTACGGTACAGGCCGTCGCCTCTGGCGGAGGAGAGTGGGCTCTGCGACTCCACCGTGCTCAGGCCATCGCTCCTTGGCAGGCACCGCAGCTTGCGCAGCTCGTGCGCAGTCTCGCACGACGAGCCCGCATCGAAGCCCCCGCGCTCTACTTCATACCCAGCGCTGTACCCAATGCCTTTGCTACCGAGATGCGGGACGGCCGCGGCGCGCTCGGCGTCAGCTCAGGCCTCGTGAGAACACTTTCGTCGAGCGAGCTCGAGGCAGTGCTGGCTCACGAGATCAGTCATCTGGCAGCGGGCGACACGCGGCGCGTCCGTTGGACGAGCGCCGCCGCAAACGTGAGCATCGACGTGTTGCGCATCTCAGTCTGGCTCGGACTCATCACCGCACTGCTCAGTGGGGACGGTATGGGCGCGTGGTTCTGCTTGCTGATCGCCAGCTGGATCATGCCGTTCGTCCTCAGCGCAATTCAGTCGGCGATTTCGCGGAGTCGGGAATTCGCCGCGGATGGCTTGGCAGCCAGCCTGACGGGAGCACCTCTCGCCCTGGCGTCCGCGCTGAGCCGTCTCGAGGGCCATCACGCGTCGTGGCTTCGTCGCGCGTTGGGCATACGACGCCGCGCGTCGGCGAGCTGGCTGGACTCGCACCCCGCGACGGCAGAACGAATCGCGCGACTCCGAGCGATGGCCGTCGACCACTCCCCAGCTTACTTCGTGCCTCGCGTCCTGAGTTCGTAACAGCAGTGCGGAGCATTGTGCTTGCTCAAAAGGGCACCCGATATGCCAATTCGCAGCCGTGTAGCCCGCACCCTCCGTGCCAACCATCACGACGTCGCTCACGAGCGTCACTGACGTCTGAGTACGCGAGTACGGCTGCGGCCGCCCCCATCCCCACCCCCAGCAGCAGGAACGCCTCCGACCAGCTCCTGCGTGAGTCAGCGGTGTCGAGCAGAGAGTCTCGTACTGCGACATCGTCGGCCCGTTCCGCATCCTCCTGCGCACCAGCACGGGACACCTCGAGAAACACGGCGACACCAAGCGACATCACGGCGGCGCCCCCAACTCCCCACGTGACGGGGCGCACGTCGTGATACCAGGTGGGGTTCACCTTGACCGTTGTCTCGGGTTTGGCTGACCGACTGCCCCCACTCGGACCAATCGGTTCGGATTTCTCGACGAGCGTCACCCGTACATCAATCGACCGATCTGGGGGCAGGTCGAAGTTGCGGTGAGCTACCTCGTGCCCAGATTGCGCCGCGGTCACTTCGTGATTTCCTGGTGCAAGTTCTCCTGTCCACGGACTTATCCCAACGGGCTCGCCGTCTATCGTGATGGTTGCTGCCTCGGGACGAGTCAGCACCGTTACTTGCTGAAGCCCGCGCTTCTGCAGCTCGCCTTCCAACCGACGTACCCGAGTCAGTACCCTTTCGCGATCGGGTGCCGTGGGCGACTGTCGCAAGTAGTCTCGAAAGTATCGTAGCGCCTGCCCTGGCTCCCCTTTGTCTTGAAACGCAACGCCGATGTTGAATGAAAAAGCAGGGTTCGGTTTGAGGCTGTTGGCGTGCTTGAAGAGTTCGATGGCCTCGTCGTAGTTCTTCTGGTGATAGGCGTCGACACCAGCCTGATACACCGTTCGGGCTTCTTCCAGATCGCGTTGCGCTCCAGGTGAACTATCGAGCTCTTGGTCCGCGCCCTGAGCGCGATCGGGCGCGACAACCGTCGAACAAACCAAAGCCAACGCTGCGCAGTAGTGCCGCGCGCTCCGAAGCCTCGTTCGCGGACGACGGGGTGAGTGAGGCACGCAGGCTTCGACCCGCGCACACGATTCATCGAGGCAGAACACTGGTCAGTCGAAGGGGTTTTTCAGCTGTGGTTTCCTGCTCGCGGGGCGAGCCGCTCGAGGCGTTCTTCGAACGGGCGCTTCGGCCCCAGACGCATGCTCAGACTCGGCGGTCTCTTCCTTGGGCAGGCTGTCGACCGCAACTGGCGTAGTTTGCGCCAGCTCACCTGTTTCCGCTACCCGTGTTTCCGCGACCCGGCGCGCGTCGCTCGCGGCGGAGGGAGATCCCGTGACGAGAACGGGTACTTGTTTGACTCGAACTTCGATCGCCGACGGGCCGGGTTGATTCTGAAGATTCGAAAGACCCTTGAACCACACGACACCCGCGACCATCAGCAGACCGACGAGCGCACTCGTAATCGCCACGATGATCGGCCGTTTGCGTCGTTCACTCCAGCTTTCGAGCGCGGCGACCACCGACTCTCTCGTACCTGAAACGGGAGGTCGACTCACCCTGACCCTCACACGAGCAGTGGGGGTGTCATCACGTTTTCGGTGCGGTGTATCCCCGGACGGTGGAACGATGCTGGCCAACACGTCGGCCCCTGACGGGACCCGTCTGAGCCATTGCGTCGCGATCGAAGCCCCCGTGATGTCTTCCTGTACACCTCGGGCCATCATCCAACGCGCCAGCCGCGAGCCGAACTGCTGCATGCTGGTCCAGCGCTTGTCTGGGTCCTTCTCCAGACCTCGGCGCAATATGTCCCAAAGCTCGTCGTCCCCCGTACCGAAGGTCGTGATGGCTGGTGGCTCATCGGCAATGATCGAATACAACAGCGCGTTGTAGTTCTTGCCCTCGAATGGTGGCCTACCCGTAACCATCTCGTAAAGCACGACCGAGAGGGCCCAGACGTCCGCCAAGTGATCCACGTCGTCACCCCTCGCCTGTTCGGGTGACATGTAAACAGGGCTACCCAACATTGCACCCGTTTGCGTCAGGCGGTGGTTCTTCGTCAGTTCCACCTTGGCGACGCCGAAGTCCACGAGCTTGGGCTGGACGCGACCGTCCTCGGAGCGCGCTAGGAAGATGTTTTCTGGCTTGATGTCGCGGTGTACGATTCCCTTGGTGTGGGCCGCTTCCAATGCATGAGCGATGGGCAACAGTGTTGCTACCGCCTTGGTCGCCGTTACCCTTCCACGACGAGACAAGGCATCAGCCAGGTCTTCGCCCTTCAGCATCTCCATGACGATGTACGGATCGTCACGATCGGACACCCCGAAGTCGAACACCCGAGCAATCGCTGGGTGTCCCAAGCGAGCGGCGGCCCGCGCCTCTTGCAACAAGCGCTCTGCAGCCTGCACACCATCGTTGGCTTCGACTTCCTCAGCGCGAATCAGTTTGATCGCGACGTCGACGTCGAGCGTCTGGTTGTGCGCACACCAGACAGCGCCCATGCCCCCCTCACCCAGCATTTCGAGCAAGCGGTACTTGCCACCTATGGTCTCGCCAGGCTGGTAGTTTCTTTTCAGCGCTAACCCAGGAGCAGCCACGGTAGCCTTGCGCACGCGCCCGCCGATGGAGCTGTTTCGGTCGGTCGTCATGAGTTTGCGCTTGGCGGACACGCTCGCTAGGTGTGACGCTTTTCATCGCCCATGGCAACACTCGCAAGCCGAGGTTGCCAACTGATTCCAGCGACCTACGACACTGGCGAAGTCAACGCGCGGGGCACAGCGACCCTAGACCCTGGAAACGCGCTGTCCTGGGATTGTTTGCCCTCGTCGACAGCTGCAACGCCATACGACACACGCACCCTTCGCCTACCCGAGCGCACACCGCTGCGCGACCTTGCGAACACTCGCAACGCCATTTCGCCCTGCTCCGCGCCCGCGACGTCGCCCCTTTACATGATCTCCCGGCAGAGTGGACCATGCGCTCGAACATGAACCACGACAGCGTTCCCGCGCGTTCCAACGCGATGCCCAGCGGCATCCCGTACATCATCACCAACGAAGCCGCCGAACGTTTCAGCTACTACGGGATGCGCACGATCCTGGTCGTGTACATGACTGAGTACTTGCGCAACGCCGAGGGGAGCTTGGACGTGATGTCCAAGTCTGACGCGCTTGGCTACTATCATCTCTTCAGTTTTGGTGTTTACCTTTTCCCGATCCTCGGCGCGCTGTTGTCTGACGTGGTCTTGGGAAAGTACCGCACTATTCTTTCCGTCTCGCTGATCTACTGCGCGGGTCACGGCGCGTTGGCACTGGGTGACACTGGGCTGGGCGTCGAGCTAGGGCTTTCACCACGCGGTTGGCTGGCACTGGGGCTGTTCCTGATCGCGATGGGCTCGGGCGGCATCAAACCGTGCGTGTCCGCGCACGTCGGAGACCAGTTTGGAAAGAACAATCAACACCTACTCGAGAAGGTCTTCAGCTGGTTCTACTTCGCGATAAACCTCGGCGCTGCCGCGTCACAACTGCTCACCCCCTACCTGCTGCAAAAGGCCGGGCCTTCTGTCGCGTTCGGTGTCCCTGGCTTGCTGATGGCGGTGGCGACGTTCACGTTCTGGTCGGGTCGCCGAAAGTTCGTTCACATCCCTCCCGCGGGCGCTGGGTTCATCAAGGAAGTATTCAGCGGCGAGGGTCTCGTGTCCGTGGCCCGCTTGGGATTGGTATACGTTTTCGTGGCCGTGTTTTGGTCGTTGTTCGATCAAACGGGCTCGGCGTGGGTTCTGCAAGCCAAGCGTATGGATCGCAACGTATTCGGCATGGAGCTGTTGCCCTCACAGATTCAAGCCATCAACCCGTTCTTGATCATGGTGTTCGTGCCACTGTTCACCTTTTTCCTATATCCAGTTACCGGGCGCTGGTTCGAACTGACGGCGCTACGCAAGATTTCGATTGGGATGTTTCTCACGGTTCCCTCGTTTCTACTCTCCGCCTACATCGAGTCACGTCTGGCAGCGGGCGACGTGGTGTCAATCGGATGGCAGTTGCTCGCTTTTGCAGTGATGACGGCGGCCGAAGTACTCGTGAGTATCACTTGCCTCGAGTTCTCGTACACACAGGCGCCGAACCGCATGAAGTCGTTCGTGATGGCGCTGTTCTTGCTGTCCGTGTCTCTAGGTAACGGGGTAACGTCAGCCGTGAACTTCATCGTGCAGACCCCAGGCGGGGGCAGCCATCTCACAGAGGTTCAATACTACCTCTTCTTCGCGGGCTTGATGACCCTCGCCGCATTCGGATTCGTGGCCGTCGCGCGCAGATTCAAGACGCGCACGTACGTACAGGGCGCGTGAGCGCCGCACGGTTGGCGTCCGAACAGGAAGATGGCCGTCGACGCGCTCGCCCCCATTTTTTGGTCACCTCGCGCCAAAGCGCTAGCATCGCCGGGCCTCGCCCATTCCTCGTGCTCCAATCTGCCTTGGCTTGATATGACACCGCCTCACGACGACCCGAAACTCGATGCCGAAACCCGTGCCTGCTGCGCAAAACTGCAGGTCCAGTTGGACGAGGTCCAGCAACAGTTGGCGCAGGCGCGATCCGAAGTCGACCAGCTGCTGGTCGAGCTGAGCGAGGAGCGGAAGAACGGTCTTCGCCTCGCGCAAGAGTTCGAAGAGGAGAGGGAGCTTTGGCAGACCGAGTCGACTCGACTGCGCGAACAATTCACCCGTGTGGCGGGTAGCGATCCGCCCCCGCGGCACAGCCTCGTGGTGCGCCGCGACGACGCCAAGCAACGTGAATCCGCCGACACGGTGCGCCCTCCCCCCGTGAACAAGCGCAGCGGCTGAACGCCGGTTGCGGTCGGCGCTGTGGCAAAGACTGCGAGACAAAAAAAGCGCGGCTACCAGAGGGAGGGGGGGAACCTCGAGCAGCCGCGCGGAGAGAGGCACAGGGAACGCGGGACGGGGTGGGGAGAATGCGCCCCTGTGCGATAGATGCCGCGGCAGGTCGGGCCGAGGCGAACGACCGAAGCACTACCGCTGGTGCCTATCAATGCACTAGCCGTGCCAGCGTCATTCGTGCGATTTCAGGGACTTCCGAAGGCGCGAAACATGGGCGCGCTGCACTGGTGAACTCCGTGATTCAATCGTGAGAAGTTTGTGAAACGGGTTCGGGTACGAACGCTTGCCGAACGAGCGACCGTTCAGGCGACTGCTGTGGTGAACGCGGCTATTGGCGCGACAGTTGGGATACTGAACGTAATCGCCCACGACCCGATCCAAATCCCCCAAACGCGTGTGTTAGCGTTTCGGCGCCCCGGAAAACCGATCACGGAGCTCAGGTGACAGAAGCTCAACAGCAGTATTCGGAAATCGACCAAGGGGACGATACGGATCCGCTCATCGGCACCATGATCGGTGAACGCTACCGCCTCGAAGCGGTGCTGGGCACGGGAGGCATGGGCACGGTCTACCTCGCCGAACACGTGCTGATGGAGAAGAAGGTCGCGCTGAAGATCTTGCACC
>CBFGUG010000026.1:0-96485 GCA_965651905.1 uncultured bacterium
ATAGACGATGCCCATCAATGAGCGAGGAGCCGATTACGCTGAAGGAGGTTCAGCTCCGCCTCGGAGTGCCCCAGCACGTGCTGATCCACCTGTGCGAGAAGGGCGTGATCGAGCCGGACTTCGCGGAGACGTCGGGGAGGGGGAAACGCCGCGAGTTTTCCGAGGGGAACGTCTTCGAGTTCGCACTGGCGCTGGCGCTCCGGCGGTTCGAGGTGCCGGTAGCGACCACGGCGCTCGTGCTCCGCGTGCTCCGGTCGTTCATGCGGGCCGTGACGAGGGCGGCGCCGGGTTTTGAGCTGCCCGGTTCGCTGCTCAGGAGCACGGTATCGCTGGCGCTCTACTTTTATGACGGGGAGTCCTTGGTGCTGAGCGCCCAGGGCGGGGGACTGCCACGGCCGCTCCTGCTTCGAGCCAGGTTTCCACTGACGTCGCGGGCGGCAAGCCTGCAGGTACGGATCGAGAAGGTGAGCGAGCTGCCGAAGAACTACGACACCCGCCTCGAAGTGAACCTCACCCGGATCGCGCGCCGGGTCTTCCAATGAACACTTGCACAGATGATAGACACTGTCTATCATCTGCATCATGGGCGCGGCAGCAAAGGACCTGCGTAAAGCGGATGACGATTGCATTCTCTCCGACGAGATGATTGCGTTCGCCGATCACCTTGCGGAGCTACTCGCGGCCGAGTTCGCACGCGCCATGAAGGAGGAGAGCGATGAAAGCGGCGGTGTACGCGAGGTTCTCGAGCGAGAACCAGAGGGAGCAGAGCATCGAGGACCAGATCCGCGTGTGCAAGGAGTTCGCGAAACGTGACGGGATCAGCGTCATCGAAGCCCACATCTACTTCGACGAAGCGCAGTCCGGATCCATTCGCGAGCGGCCCGGTCTCGAGGCACTGAAGCGCGCGGCAGAGGACAAGCAGTTCGACTGCGTGCTCGTGGACGACTCGTCGCGGCTATCCCGCGACAACCAGCACTTCAACACGCTGCTGTGTCTATTCCAGTTTTGGGGCGTCAGCCTGATTTCGGTGAGCGACGGCCTGGACATGCGCGAAGAGCACGCCAAAGTCGCCTACCAATTTCGCGGCATCATCAACGAGCTCTACCTCACCGATCTGAAAAAGAAGACACACCGTGGACAAATGGGTCAGGTACTGCGCGGCTTCTCCGTCGGCAGTCGCGGCTACGGATACACGACTGTCCCAGAGGGCGAAGCGAAGTACGACAAGAAGGGCCGCCTACGTGCCGATGGATTCAAGCTCGTCGTCGTGCCGGAAGAAGCACGCATCATCCAGCGCATCTACCGCGAGTTCATCGAGGGCAAGGCGGTGACGAAGATCGCCAAGGCGTTCAACGATGAGAAGGTCCCAACCAAGAGCCGCCTGAAGGGCGGCTGGAACGTGTCGACCATCTCCCGCATCCTGAAGGACGAGAAGTACATCGGCAGGTTCATCTGGAATCGGACGACGACGGTCAAAGACCCGATGACTGGCAAGATGAAGCAGGTCGATCGCCCCAAGGAGGAATGGGTCGTGCAGGAACGACAGGACATCCGCATCATCTCCGACGACGAATGGGCCGCCGCACGGGCGCGCTGGCGAGAGATCGATGGCGTGTTCCCCCGCAAGAAAGGCAAGCGCGGCTTCGAAGGCAAACGCAAGAGCTACGTTGAGTCGCACCCGACGCACCTGCTCTCCGGTGCACTCAAGTGCGGCTCATGCGGCGGAGCCATTGCACTCGTGAGCGGCAAGAACGGCGGCTATTACGGCTGCCTCAACGCATCTCGCCGCTCCTGCGACAACCGCAAGCTGATCGCGCGCAAGCGCCTGGAGACGAAGTTCGTCACGGCCCTGAACGACGCCGTGCTCAAGCCCGAAGTCCTCGAACTCGTCTACGAGCGGACCGCCAAGAAGGTCAAACAGCAGTTCAAACACGTCCCGGAAGAGCTTCGCCTCAAGAAGGTCGAGCTCAACCGCGCCGAGACACGGGTGCACAACTTCGTCGAGTTCGTCGCCTCGGGCCGCGCGACGCCGGCTCTCGCCGACGCGCTCGCCCAAGCCGAGGAACAGGTCAAGACTCTGCGCGCCGACGTGGCCAGCCTGGAGTCGTCCAAAGACGACCTTTTCACGCCCCCACCGCGCGCCTGGATCGAGTCCCAGATCAAGAAGCTGAACCAGCTGCTCGTTCAGCGGACTGAAGCCTCGGCACTCGCACTCCGGCGGCTAACCGGTTCCATCACCCTGACACCAGAAAGCCCAGAAGTCGGTAGACCGTACTTCCGGGCTTCTTGCCGGTTCAATGCCTTGAACCTGCTCCGCGTTGCGGAGCCAGGTTCGAATTCATTGCATTGGTGGAGGCGCCGGGAATCGAACCCGGGTCCGCAAAGCGTCCACGCTACCTTCGTTCACGTGCGTAGTCGGTGCAATCCATCGACAGATTTCGTCGGTTCGGCGACGACCTAGCCTTCAGAGGAATCTCGCCCCGCCGCCCTGAGGGCGCAGCGATGGGGCCAGCCTTAGTGCTGACGCCTTACGGTTACCAAGACTATCTCACCGTTCGACGGCTCTACTGGTTTTTAGGCAGCGAGAGCGATTGCATTGTCGTTTGCAATTGTACGTTGCTCGATTTTGAAATGGTTCGAGCGCCACCGCACGCAGGCAGAATATCAGTCTCCGCGTCGAAACCGATCGCCCCCTTGCTCCTTTTTCGGTGGGGGATCTCGGTAAGCTTGGTCACCTGGCGAGGGAGCGTCAAGCGGTTTGTCGGTGGGCGCCCTGGGGCCGCTGGTGGGCTGCTTGGTTGGGCTGTTTGGGGCAGGTGGGGTTTGCTAAACGTTCTGGGTGGCGCTCGCTTGGTCGGCATCGAGTCAGTTGACGAGGGTTGCGTTACTCGCGTCGCTTGCGGCGTGCGCTGGATCCGGAAAGGGGGCGCCCCAAGTGGCGGGAGCGACGGGCACCGCCGTGGTCACGGTGGAGGCGCCGCGCGAGGCGACGCGGGAGAATGCGCCTGCTGTATTACACAGAACCGAATCGGGCCTCGTGGACGGGCCGGTCAGCGATCTGATCGAGACGGCTTGGCAAGGGATCGAAGAGCGTAGCGATTTGCTCGGTGAACCGCTGGCCGCGCTGGTCAGTGCGGGAGTGCTCGTGAACGATCCGCCACTGGGGCTCGAGTTTCAGTGGCTGGTGACGCGGGAGCGGACGCAGCTCTTGCGCTTTACTCAGCGTTCGGAATGGAGTGTTTTGGGGGAACGCAGCAGCGAGCCCCACGGGGACTCGGCGGTGCTGCGCGCGTGTCAGCAGCAACTCCGTGTGTTGGTGACGCGAGACGCAGATCTCGACGGGGGTTGGTTCGAGCCACTGTCACCCAGCGATCCGCTGGCGCAGCGCTGGCCGCTGCTGCACTCACGACTATCGGCGCGGCGCAAGCTCGAACTCGAGCCATCCTTCGAGTCGGTACCCACGGTCGCTTCGCTGATGAACGTTTCCGTGGCGTTCATCACCGAGCAGCCCAAGGGTGAGTTGCGGGTGGTGGCCGTCACTTCCGAGCATCGAGACACGTTTGCGCCTCAGTTGTTCGTCGACTCTCGGCAGCTCGTGCTCGGCACGGACGCTTGGAGCCTGAGCAGCGGGCTACCCTCGACCTCCATCACTCCGTGGTTGAATTGGACGATCGACTACGTGGATGCGGGCCGCAGAGGTGCTGAGCTGCCTACCGGGTACGTCGCGTTTGACGACATCGACCCGCTGCGGCAGTTGTACCGTGAGCGGGACGAGCCGCGGGGGCAGTTGACGGTGGGGCTGAGCAAAGTTCACCTGCGCTACGTCCTGCCCGCGGGCTCCAAAGGAGCGCCGGGCTTGGAGTTCGAACTGCTGCTCGTGGATGGACGGATAAAAATTAATGGTGCAAAAGAGACCAGTCAGGTGCCGAACGGCGAGGGCCTCGCGCCAGAGGCGGCCGCGATGTTCCAGCCGATCGCGGACCAGTTGCGTGATGGCGACTACAAGGCATTAGTCGTGACGCCTGCGGACATCGCGTCGATGGAGCGCTTTGTGAACAGGTCCGCGTCGAGCAGCGCTTTGCTCAAGTTGGCGACGGCGGGCGATCTGGCGAAGTTGCGGCGACTTTTGCGCTCAGTGCCGCGCGAGGGCGGACGGTGGTACGTGGGAGAAACGCAGCACGTCGCACGAGCGCCCGATGGTCGGGTCTACGGTATCGAAGTGGACGTGGAGGGGCGTGAGCACATGCTCGTCGAAACCCAGCCGCTGTTTCGTATTCAGAAGGTGTCCGATCCGTCGCCGTGAGCCGTGACGGTTTGGCGAAGTGACGAACGAACGCAAAGCCTGCGTGCAGCTCGCAGAGGGAGCCGCGAGGAGTCTCCACGCGACTTCCCACAGCAAGAACGTTACGAACGAGCGCGGTTGCCGAGGCGTCGCGTCGAGTCAGTGACCGTGCGGTGTCAGTCGCAGGTGATCGGGTTGTGATTTCTCCTACGCGCTGAGGCGAGTCACGAAGTTGGTGAAACAGCTGAGCGCGGCATCGCTCGTGACGCAGGGCGCAATCGAGGGTTCGGCTTGGAGCAAGGCTGCGCTCGAACTCGATGCTGCAGTGCGACGTAGTTGAGCGCGAGAAGCAGCACCGCGTGACGGCGTCGAACCACACCATCAAAGCAACAAGTGAACCACCAACGCACCGACTCGGTAACCTATCCGAAGCGTCGCCGGACGCCATTGATGATGTGCTGGCGGCACCTACGTGGTACGCGTGCACCCGCGACGCACTCCTTGGGGGCGTGCGTTGCAACAACGGAGGAGAGAATGATGAAGCGACAATCGCTACGCCGATCGATGAGACCATTGATGTCACCCTTCGCGCTGGTTCCGCTGGCGTTGATTCCCCTGGCGTGTTCGGACGCGGCCGAGCAAGCTGAAGACGGCGCGTTCGAGACGAACGCAGTCCAGCTGGCGGTCGAAGCCGATTGCACCGCGTCGACCTACGAGGCGGAGACGATGTTTCACTCGGTGGGCGGCGCCACGCCTGGCGGCTGGAACGTTTGGACCAACGGCTACATCAGCACGACCCACGATTTCGAGGGTGGAACGACGCAACTGACGGCGGTGGTCGCTGGACAGTCGGGCGGTGGTGCTGCGCCGAACATGGTGATCACCGTTGACGGACAGCAGGTGCATCAGACTGCCGTGGGGTCGTCGTCGTGGACGCCGTACAACGTGACCTTCGAGGCGGAAGCGGGTGAGCAAGAAGTTCGCATCTACTTCACCAACGACTATTACTTCGGTGGGCAGGACCGTAACCTGCTGGTCGACAAGCTGACCATCGGCTGCGGCACGGGCTTGTGCGGCAACGGCGCGGTCGACCCGGGCGAAGAGTGTGATGACGGCAGCCAAACCAGCGCGGACAGCTGCAAGCTGGACTGCACCTGGAACGTCTGTGGTGATGGCGTGCTGTACACATTGCTGACTGACGTGAACAACCCGAACGCACTCGAAGCTTGCGACGACGGCAACGGCGAAGATGGCGACGCTTGCACCAACGCGTGCACGGTTGCCGAGTGCGGCGATGGCATCGTGCACGAGGGCGTCGAAGAATGTGACGATGGTAACGAGGACGACGATGACGCGTGCAGCAATAGCTGTGAAGCCAACGGCGAGTGTGGTGATGGCGTCGTCGACGAAGGTGAAGCGTGTGATGACGGCAACGACGTCGAGACCGACGATTGTCTCGCCACGTGTGAAGTCGCCGCGTGCGGTGACGGATACACGCAAGAAGGCGAAGAGGAGTGCGACGACGGTAACTCAATCGACGACGACGCGTGTGCCAACGACTGCACCATCAACGAAGCAGACACCTGCGGCAACGGCAGCGCCGACGCGGGTGAAGAGTGTGACGACGGCAACGACGATGACACCGACAGCTGCACCACGGAGTGCCTGTTCAACGCTTGCGGCGACGGCTACCCCTACCTGAACGCCAACCAGGAAGGGAACCCGAACCCACTCGAAGAATGTGACGACGGCAACGAAATCGACGACGATGCCTGCAGCAACACCTGCGAGATCAACAGCTACTGCGGCGACGGCATCATCGACGATGGTGAGGAGTGTGACGACGGCAACGATGTCGACACCGACGGTTGCACGAGCGAGTGCGCGACCGCCGCGTGCGGCGACGGCATCGTTTACGCGGGCGTCGAGGAGTGTGACGATGGGAATACCGTCGACGACGACGCGTGTAGCAATACCTGCGAGGTCAACGGCTTCTGCGGGGACGGCAACCTCGACGAAGGTGAAGAGTGTGATGATGCCAACGACGTCGACACTGACGCTTGCACGAGCGAGTGTTTGGCGGCCGTCTGCGGCGATGGCTTCGTGTACGAGGGAACGGAAGAGTGCGACGACGGCAACGAGGATGCGGGCGATGGCTGTGACGCCTCCTGTTTGCTCGAGGCCGAGCCGACGGCTAGCGCTACGCTCAGCTTCACCAACACGTGGCCCACGGGTTACTGCGTGACGCTCGACGTGACGAACGAGTCTGACGCCGCCACGACGAGTTGGACGGCGGCTATCGAATTGAACGGCGCCACCATCTATACCCAGTGGAACGGCAACTTCAGTGGCAACTCGGGCGAAGTAAACATCACGCCCGTCGGTTGGAACTCGGTGATCGCTGCAGGCGGGACCAACAGCTCGGTGGGCTTCTGCGCCAATCGTGCGGTGGGCGGTCCGGATCCCGGGGTCGTGAGCGCCGAGGGCGTGTTCTGAGCAGCACGTGCGAAGGGCTCGTGAGCAACTGAGATTGCTAGCGTGCCGAACGCCGAAGGGCCGTCTCGATAGAGGCGGCCTTTCGTGCGTCAGGCGTCCATTTGGATGCTGCTATTCTCGTCGGAATAGTACTTCGGCGGTTTCGCCCACCTGCTCGAAGCCGATGGCGGTGTAAATCCCCGTCGAGGTGGCGTTGGAGAGCTCGGCAAATAGCGTGCAGTAACGTTTTCCTTCGTCGAGGAGCAGCTGGCACAGCGAGGCGACGCAGTTGGACGCGTAACCGCGCCCTCGTTGCTCGCTCGGGGTGTACACGAAGCTGATGGCCGCCGTCTCGTCGGTTTCGCGGTTGCGCAGTGCCACCGAGACGGGCAACCCCTGTAGGTCGAGCCAGAAGTACAACTTGCGGTCCCCGATGCGTCTCTTGGCGTTTTCGTGGGGATCGCCCATGGGGTCGTGCATGTGCACGTCGCGACGGAAACCGATGTCGAAGTCTGCCGCGACCGCCAGGTGTTCTGTTCCCGCCAGCACTAGACGGCCCGGCGCGGGTTTGGGAGGGTTGACACGTTCGAGGCGGTAGAGGCCCATGGGCGAGCCATCCACGCACTCCACCCCGCACAGCTGCGCGTATTTGGTGGCAAAGGCGTGAACTGCTTCGGGTGGCCCCGTCACGGCGGGTACGGGTCGTTCACTCAAAGCCAGTATCTCGGCAAACGCGTGCGCGACGTGGTCGGGCATGCGGGTGAGCACAGGCTTGCGATGGCCGAACTGGAGAAACACGCCGAGCATTTCGTCTGCGTCGTCGTAGGCTGCAGCGAGTAACGCCGCTGAGGCTTGGCTCGGGTCTGCTTCGAGCAGTCGGATCAGCCCGAGCTGTAGGTCGTACAGGGGGGCGGCGCGCCGCAGGAACGGTCCCACTTGCTCGGCGAACGCCGCAGCGTCCGTCCAGCGTTCGACTCGCAACTTGGACATCCAAACGAATGTAGTACCCCGACAACCTGGTAACAATTGGGTCCTCGAACTTGCGCTCGTCGCGTGTCCGCCACATAAACCGCCCATGCAACATCCGTCCGCCTCGGCAGCCGGGCCGCGTCGCGTCGAATACGTCGACGTCTTCACCCAGGTTCCCTGCCTAGGTAACCCGGTTGCCGTCGTGCTCGGCGCGGACGGCATGACCAGCGTGCAGATGCAACAGTTCGCCGCTTGGACGAACTTGAGCGAAACCACGTTCGTGACTAGCCCAGCGTCTTTCGGAGTCGAGGGGTCTGGCGCCGTGGTCGACGAGTCGATGGCGGCGGGCGGCGCGGCGGCGGCGGTACCCACCGCGTACACACTGCGCATCTTCACGCCGCGTTCGGAGCTGCTGTTCGCTGGTCATCCGACTATCGGCACCGCCACCTTGCTGTTGCAACTCGGTGTGGTTCGCGCCGAAGGCGGCAAGTTGACGCAACATTGCGGCATCGGTCCCGTGCCGCTCGAAGTTGACGACGGCGTCGTTTACGCACAGATCGCGCAGCGGGCAGTGACGCGTCTCGACGTTGATCTCTCGGCTGTCTTTGGGGGTGTGGCGCTCGATTCCCCGATGAGCATCGACGTCGGGCCGGTCTGGGTGGTGGCTCGCGTGAGCCAGGGCGCGCGTCAGCTGCACGAGCTGTCACCCGACTTGGCGGCCATCGTCGAGATCGAAAAACGTCTGGGCGCGGTTGGCATCACGCTCTATGCCGTCGAAGACGACGGGGTGTTCGTGCGCAGTTTCGCGCCTGGCAGTGGCATTGCCGAAGATCCCGTGTGCGGTAGCGGCAACGGCGCCGTGGCGATTCACCTGCGTGAGATCGGACGAACCCCCGCGGGCGGCGCGTACCTCTCACGTCAAGGGCGCTGCGTCGGGCGTGATGGTTACGTCCGCGTGCGCTGGCGCGGCGAGCGTCTGCAAGTGGGCGGTCACGCGACGCGTGTGGTGAGCGGTCAGTTCTTACACGCGCGAAACGCGCCGTCGATGCCTTCGCTGGTTTGAATCGTGCCCTCGTAACAGAGCGCCTCGACCAGCGCGCCCGAGAATTCGATCCACTCGTCGCCGCCTTGCGCGCCTTCGATGAACATCTCCAGGCTGCCGTCGCCGTTTGGCTGGGTCCAAGTGCCCGTAGCGGCGGGCTCTAGGCTAATCAGTGTGCCGTCGTCGTTGAGCACCAAACTCGCATAGGACAGTGACCCGGGAACACACTCGGCGTAACTCTGCACGCCAAAACAGTCGTTGGCGTCGATCGTTTGCGGGAAGAGCAGCTCGGGGGCAGGGCCGCAGCTGCCTGCCGTACAGATGTCCGTCGGGCCGCAGCGTGTGCCGTCGAGCACGTCGCGGCTTTCGCACTGCCCGCGGCTCGCGTCGCAGCGTTCGATGCTGCATTCGCTGAGCCCCGTGCAGCTGGGCGCCGCGTCCGTCGCGCAGCGGCCAGCTTCCGCGCAGCCACAGCGGCCGAGCTGATCCGTGCGCGCGATGAAGGCGCTGCTGCTGCCGTCCAGCTCCGCGATGTTCGCGCCGAGTACCCAGCCGAACTCGGGAGCGGCGGCGAGTGCCACGCCGCGGCTTGCTTCCGCATCGATGCCTACGTCGACGGGCAGGCGTTCTGTCAGGTGAACGGCCCCCGCGTCGATGCGATACAAGCTAGCGTCCTCAGCCAGCAGCCCCAGCAGACCTAGGGCGTCGTTAGCCAGCGCCACGGGGCGCACTCCAGACAGCGGAGTCGAAGACGACAACACGCCATTCGGGTCGTAGCGATTCAGCAGCCCTCCGCTGCCATTGACGACGGCAACTAACACGCTGCCGTCCGCTTCCACGTGGGCATCGACGGCGAACAACGAAGGGCTAGCCAGCGTTTGCTCGTGGCTCCAGAGCTCTTCGCCCGCGCTGCTCACCCGAGCGACCCAGCTGGTGGCGCCGGGCGCGAGCTCATCTCCGCCGAAGATTAGAATGTCTGAACTGCCAGGGATGACGACCGCGCCGAGTGCTTGCCGAGACGCAGGGTGGGTGTAGTTCACGACCGACAGCGGGGCGCCTGCAGCGTTCACCTCCGCGATCCACACGTCGGCATCTTCAGCGGCGGCGCTTTGCAGATTGCCGACGAGGTGTCGCTGTCCCTCGCCCGCAATTGCCGCAACCACGTCGCTCAGGTTCGTGACTTCGATGCTGGCTTGGCTCAGCGTGGTGCCTTCGGCAGACACGACCCAGGTGCCTACCAGTGGGGCACTCTCGCCGCTCAACACGGCTGCGGCTAGGATGCGATCACCCATGCCGAGCAGGACGTCGAAGCTCGGCTCGAGTGCGTCGGGCGGAGCTTGCCACTCCCACAACACGCGCCCCGCTCGGCCCAAACCCGCCAGCCAAGCGCTCGTGTGTCGTCCGCCGAGCACGAGGCTTGCCGTCTCCAGGGTTGGGCTCGGTGATGTATCGAGGCTGACCAACGTGCTCAGCGTCACACCGCCAGCTGGCGAGATGAAGCGTTCGTACAAGCGCTGGCTACCTTCGCGGCAGTTCGCTTGGTCGTCGCTGAACATCGCCGAGCCCGCGTTGTTGCCGCCTGCGCGACTGAAACCCGTCGCGAAGCCCGATGCACGTGTCGCCACGCGCACCAGTTCGCTGCTTTGGATGGTCACCAGCTGCACGCCCGAGCTGCCTTCGGTGTCGAGCACGGGCCCCGCCACACACGTCTCGAGGCTGACCTTTTCGTCGAGGGTGAGTGTCGGCTCCGCCGCGGGATCGCTCACTGCTCGCAGGCGCCACGAACCTTCGCTGGGCGAGTCGTCACGTCCGGGGAGCCAATGACTGCCGCCGCTGGTGAGCACGCCGTCGCCGGTGAGCGCCAGTGACGTGACGTTTTCCTCCAAGGAATGAGCGAACCACAGTGCGCCGTCCGAGAGCTTCCACGCCGCGAGCCACCCGTCGCCGCCCGTCGCCAGAACGCCACCGTCACACCACCAATGGGAGCCACCCGAACGATCGCCACACTCTTCCGTGGCGACCAACGGCGCGCGGATGGCGTCGGGGGTGATGATCACGTTTCCGAGCAGTGCGAGCGTGCCGCTTTCGAGATCGAGCTGGTAACGCGCCAGAGCATCGGAGCCTGCGGCGACGAGCAGCGTCTCCGACCCGTCTGGGGCGCCTGCCGTGAGCTGCTCGGCGCTCGGAGGTAACGTTGCGATCTGCTCGACGGCTGGCAGCTCGACGGATGCACCGCCGAGTACGGCGAGAGCGCCTTCTCCCGTTTGAACGAGGGCGATGTGGTCTTCCGCGCCGATCACCCAGTGGGATCCGCCGCTCTGGGCTCGTGCGGGAGTCGCCGTGGGGCGCGTCGCGAGCTCGGCGCGGTCGAGCTCTGTGCCGTCCGCGAACGCGAGCAAACGCAGCTCGCCGCTTGCGTCCAGTGTCGTGCTCGCGAGCAACCAGCCGTGTTCGGTGGGCACTGCCGCTTCACACTCGCGCGCGGAGATTTCGACTGCCCAGCGCGTCTGTCCCGCGTCGTCGACGGCGCGAACGCTGCACGTCTCGCCGTCAGCGCCTGAGACGACGAAGCCAGGTGCCGCCGGATCGGCAACTGGACGGTTTGGTATGAACTCCGTGGTCCAGGTGAGTGCTGGGTCGAGAGATTCGCCGTGCAGGGGTGTCAGCCACAGGCCCTCGGTGTCGACCAACGCCACCTGGTCGTAAGCTAACGCGGGTGGTAACCACGCGCACTGTGGTAAACTGCGCGCGACTTGGCTGGAGGCGTCATCAGTTGCCGCGCCGCCCTCGGTGCCACTCTCGTCGGTGTTGGTGTCGTCGACCGCGCCGTCGCTTTCCCGATCATCGACAGGGGGGCCGCCCTCAGAGGCGTCATCGTGGGCGGAGCCCTCGGGTTGCTGGGAGGTGTCGTCAGTGAGCGCTTCGCGCGGCAAGCCCGCGTCGGATGCCGCAACCGACGCGTCAGCGTTGCGTGTTCCTTCGTCGGTGCTGGGCTGCGGGCCTTCGCGAGTCGAAGCATCGACCGCGTTTGAACTCGACGCGTCTCGTTCGGGAACATTCGGCGCGCTCGACTCGTCGTCGCACGCGCAACCTGCCGTCGAGGTGCACGCCGCGAGTAGTGTCCACGTGGTTGCCCAAACTCGAAAGAAGTGCGCCAGCCCACGGCGCGGCGGGCGCTTCACAGATCCTCCACCATTTGACCCGTGTAGATCGTGATGCGTCGTCGCGGCGCTTCGGGATCTGCTCGTTCTGCTTCTTTGGCACGGCGCAGCCAGTCTTCCATGCGCGCGCGGTTCTGCGCCAGAAAGCCTGAGAGCTCCGCTTCCAGCGCGTGCCCCACGGGCACGTCGAAGCTGAACGTCGTGCCGCCGTGCAGATCGGCGAGGGACGCTTCGTGACGACCCAGCCGTACTTTCTTGCACACGGCGGCGAACACGGTCGTCAAGTGATCGAGCAGTGCGGCTTCGTAGCCTGCGCGCATGCCGACTGGGATGTGGTAGTCGCGCACGCGATAGTGAGCGACGCCGCGCAGTTGTTTTTCTTCGAGGGAACCATCGTCGCGCAAGCGATCGAGCAGCGCTTCACACGCTGCTTCGCGCAGGCCCGTGCGTGCGCACAATTGCGCGAGCGGCATCGGGCCTTCGCGGAACAACAACACGGAAACCTGCGCCAAGCCCGAGTCGACGACCGCGCGGCGGCTGGCAATGTGATAGCGGCGTTGATTGCCGCGGCCTTTCACTTCGAGCAGGCCATAGGTGACCAAGAACTTGAGTACGCCGCGCAGCGTGTCTTGCTGGATGCCCGAAAAGTGTTTGGCGATGGCGGCGTAGAGGACTTCCTTTTTCTCGTCGGCGGTTGCATCCGCCCGCTGATCGATGAAGGCGTACACCTGTTCGAGCAGGCTCTTGGGCATGCTGCCGTTGCCCGACTCTTGGGTTCGGTAGACGTCACGAAGCTTGCGCAGCTTGGTGCGAAAGCCGCCAATCGACATGCCCAGTGTGGCGGCGATGGCTTCCTGCGAGATGCCGTCGCGCTGCATCACCTCCACCATGTCGAGCACGGTCTTGCTCGCGAGATCGGCGAACGACATCTTGAGCGGATCTTGCGCGCCCAACGTCGCGAACAACTCGGCCACGGCGGGTACCAGCCGCTCGACGAGGCCCGAAAAATCTAGCTGCACTTTGGAGGACGCGGCCACGATGTCGTTCTAGACGATTCTGCGAAAATTGGGCGCGTGCATGCTTCTCTCAACGCGCCGCGAGTGTAGGTGCTGGGGCACACGCTCGACTTCACCCACGCCAGCCCACCGAGGTTGCGACGGACTGGCGTGGGGTATCCGTTCAGTTGGTGCAGGCCCGGAACGCGCCGTAGGCGTACGCGCCAGTGATCGTGCCCTCGAAGCAGCTGGCGGATACGCCCGTGCCCGTGAAGGTGCTGATCCAGTCGCCGTTTCCGTCCTTGAATACCATCTCGAGCGTGCTGGCCCCGCCGGGTTGACTCCAGGTGCCGGTCGCGTAGGGCACGCCCGTGTCGACGTTGCCGCCCGACTCCAGCACCAGGGTCGCGTAGAGCATGGCCTGAGGCACGCACTGGTCGTAACTGCTGACGCCGAAGCAGTCGCTAGCGTTCAGCGTTTGCGGCAGATTGAGCACAGGCGCGTACACGGTCGCGCTGACGTTGGTGTTCACGCTGTCGCTGTTGTTGCCCATCACGTCTTCGCGACTCGACGTCCAGGCGTCGGCATCGAAGCTGACGACGCCCGCGGCGCTCGGCAAGTCGACGCTGAAGCTCTTGGTCTTGGTGACACCCGGCTGCAGGGTGCCGAGTGAGCAGGAAATGCGGTGCGGCGAGCTGAGTTCACTGCAACCTGAGCTCATCGCAGTGACGGTCACGCCTGGCGGCAAGTCGACGTTCAGCCCGCTGCTGGCTGCCTTGCGGCCACCGACGTTGCTGACCGAGACGCTGTAGCTCGCGTTATCTCCCGTGGTCGCGGTGGCAGGGCCGCTAGCCGTTACGGCCAGATCCGCGCGGTTTGAGGTCAGGGGTTGACCCAGGGTGGCCGTTTGCTCGGCGCCGCTCTGGGGCCCGAAGAAATCTCCGTCCTGCTCCGCGCCCGAACACGCAGCTGTCCCAAAAGCACAGAGAATCAAAAGAGAAATGCGAAAGTTCATAGTTCGTCCGTCGTCCTTGTCGTGTGATTCGACGCCCTCCGTGGGCGACGGGTTTCACTATGGAAGCGCGGGCCGCGGCGTTGCCCCTACGAAAATGGATCGGGGTTGAGAGCTGCGGCGCAGAAGCTCCAATCGGCAGTCGCCGCGGCGCGACGCGCGCGCGTGCGAGACAGGTCGCGCCAGGTTACGCAAGAAGCGGTTCACGCCAAGAGCGGTTCACTGGCGAGCGCTGTTCAGCAGCGATCCCTCACAACGACCGCTGTCCAGCAGCGAACGCAATTCACTCGGGCATGCGCCAGTTTGGGTTCAGTAGCGACATCATGTGCGAGTCGATCCACTGCGTCCCACTGAGGTGAAACTGCGCGATGGTGCCGACGGACACGAACCCCAGGCGATCGAGCAACTTGCGACTGCGAGGGTTGTCGAGCGCATGCGTGGCTTCGATGCGATGCAGGTTGAGTGAGTCGAAGGCGTAACGGATGGCTTCACTGACGCATTCGTACATCAGGCCCGTGCCTTCGAACTCTTGGGCGATGGCGTAGCCGAGGGTGCAGTCGTGACGGGCGCTGCGAGCGATGCGCACCAGGTCCACCGTGCCGCGCACGCTGCTTTGATCCGGGGAATACACGAAGAAGCGACAGCTGCGCCCCTCTTGAAACTCTTGGCGCACGCGTTTCGCGTGATCTTGCCAGTGGCTGAGCTGCAGAAAGTGCGCGGGGGGCGGCGGATCATAGCGCCCACCAGAGACGCGAAAGTATTCGAGCAGTGCGGCAGCGTCACTCGGCCCCGCCAAGCGCAAGACGGCGCGCGGTGTTCGCAGGAGCGGGAACATGTGACCGTTATGCTCGGCGCCGCCCCCCGTAGCAAGCGCGAACCGCTACTAGTGAACTACTGTGCCGAATCCGAAGTCCGTAGCAGACTCGCTGCGGTGCCCCATTGGTTCGACACACCTCTGATCCACTCGTCGAGAGCTTCTGGTTCTTGACGCCCTCGCGGGATGATGGCGCGTGCTGAGGTGGTCGAGTGTCGCCGAGGTGCATCGGAGTTTCGTGCGGGCGAGTTTGTTGGCCGAGTGTACCAGCGGATGACGAGGTACAGCGTGTTCGGGTTCGTGTGATGGCTTCGCGTCTTGGCTAGCAGCAGCGAGCGCGTGAGGTGCCGTGGTGCGGGGGCTGAGTGCGAGGCGACGCGGGCTGCGGGGGGTTGTGTGAGCGAACGGCCGCGGGCACCTAGTGACGCAGGCGGCCTTCATGAACGAGCGAAGCTCGAGTGACCATCGCGCTGCGCTTGCTTTCGTCAGGCGGGCGTTTGGGGGCGAGCGGCCGCAGGCTCGGGATCCGTTTGGTGATCGCAGTCGGGCGTGCTAAAGCAGCGGCGCGCGAGTGGCGAGCGTGACGCTACCGCGACGGCCGAATCCAGCGAAAGGCTGGCAAAAGGCTTCACTCGAACGTTTCAAACAGCTCACGCGTAGAAGTAATTAGTACATGAAATTCAAAGACTTGGGTCTGATGGCAGAACTGCAGCAGGCGGTCGCCGAGGCAGGCTATACGGACCCCACGCCGATTCAAGCTGCGACCATTCCCGTCGCACTCGAAGGGCGAGATGTGATTGGTTGCGCGCAGACGGGCACGGGAAAGACGGCGGCGTTCTGCCTGCCGGCCCTCGAGAGCGCATACAAGGCGTCGTCGGACGACGCCAAGTTGCACACGTTGATCCTCACGCCCACGCGTGAACTCGCCGCACAGATTGGCGAGAGCTTGACCACCTACGGCAAGCAGCTCGACCTGTGGCACACGGTCATCTTCGGCGGCGTAAACGAGAAGCCGCAAATTCAGGAGCTGAAGCGCGGCGTCGACATCTTGGTCGCCACCCCCGGGCGCTTGCTCGATCTCATGCAGCGCGGCTTCGTGAACTTGAGCAGCATCAAGTTGTTCGTGCTCGACGAGGCGGACCGCATGCTCGACATGGGGTTCATCCACGACGTGCGCAAGGTGACGGCGGCGCTGCCGAAGAAGCGTCAGACGTTGTTCTTCTCCGCCACGATGCCGCCTGCGATTCGTAAACTTGCCGACAGCTTGGTCACGAACCCCGAGTCGGTGGCGGTCGATCCCGTTTCGTCGACGGTCGATCTGGTGAGCCAGAGCTTGTACTTCGTCGACAAGGGCAACAAGCGCAATCTGCTCGTTCACTTGCTGAAAGAGCACGGCTGTACGCGCACGGTCGTGTTCGCCCGCACCAAACACGGCAGCGATCGCGTGGCGCGCCACTTGTGCAAAGCGGGCATCAACGCCGCCGCGATTCACGGCAACAAGGCGCAGAACAACCGCGTCCGTACCCTCGAGGCGTTTCGCAAGGGTGAACTCGCGGTGCTCGTGGCCACTGACTTGGCGGCGCGCGGCATCGACGTCGACGACATCAGTCACGTGTTCAACTTCGACGTACCAAACGTGCCCGAAACCTACGTGCACCGCATCGGGCGAACGGGCCGCGCGGGCAAGAGCGGGGTGGCGATCTCGCTGTGCGAGGCGGAAGAGCGCGCGTATTTGTCGGGCATCGAACGTTTGACGGGGACGCCGATCGAGCGCGTGCACGGTCACCCGTACCCCGCCGTCGAGACCGAGCCGCCGCCCAAAGCACCGCAGCAACAGCGTGGACGCCGAGGTAACGGCAAGCCGCTTCCTGGTAGCGTTCGTGGTCGCGCCGCGGGCGGACGTGCGGCAGGAGGCCGTGGCGGTCGTCCGAACCCCGCA
The DNA here is from genome assembly GCA_965651905.1 of uncultured bacterium. GTDB lineage: Bacteria > Myxococcota_A > Polyangia > Polyangiales > Polyangiaceae > SZUA-265. The sequence goes on from CBFGUG010000026.1 coordinate 16,690, forward strand.
GATAATTCGACGACGGGGTCCGCAAACTCGGGCGCAGCGGCGGGGGCTAACAAGTCCCGTCGCGGTCGCGGTCCGGGCAATCGTGGCCCATCGAATCGCGGTCGTTCGGGTCAGATCGATCGCGGCGCTTGAGCAGGTTGGTCGCGGGGACACGTGGGAAGCGGCAGATGCCGTCGCTGCTTCCTCCACGCGCCCCCGCGAACCTCGCAGGCTGGCCGTCGACCGTGAGGTGTCAGCGTTTGGCGTCGATTTCGTAGACGACGGTTTGTTGGCAGTCGCCGCTGCCTCGTAGCTCTTGTTGGAAGCGTGCGTGACTCTGAGGACTGATCTTCAGGTTGGTCGAGTCGCCGATGATTTTGCCGTAGTGGTCGTGCGCGGCGGCGGTCAACGTGGCCTGGGCGCCAGGGCTCAGCGCGAACTGCACGGTGGGCGCGTCGCTGACGTCGAGCTTCGTGCACTGGTTGCCGCTGCACAGACTGAGCTCCGTTTGAAAGCTGTGCGTTCCTTCACAAGCGGGAGCCGTGTAGGTCGACAGCGTGCGCAGTTCGTAGCGCACGGGATCGGCGTCGTTGGCGCTGGCATTGGTTGAGGCAAACACGGCAAAGAGCGAAGCGGAGATGGTGAAGTTGAGCTTGTTCATGAGGGGGACTCCTGGCTGGAAGTGAAGTTGATGAGCTCCTCGAGAGCACACTGTGTGCCAGAGGATTTCTCTAATGATCATGAGGGGTCGAGGTGGTGTAGGCAAAAGGGTGCACACCGCGTCGTGCCGCGCGGTGCATTGCTGTGCAGCTCTCTGCACGTTTGCCGTCTGTTCACGCGCGTTGAATGCGCTAGCCTGATTGTCAGTGGCGGACGGGGCTCGATGTGCGAACTGTGGTGCGGCGTTACGAGACGCTCGGCAGGACGCCTGCCACGTGTGCCGCATGCCCGTGGGTGAAGGGGACCTGTTTTCGCGTCGAGCGCGCGCGCCTGCACCAACAGCACCTCCGACTGATCACGAAGACCGCGAAGACCGCGAAGACCGCGAAGACGTAGTGGATGCGCAAACCCGGCACACGCCCGTTGCGGCGCCCGCGGGGTTGAGCACGGCCCGAGGCGCGGTGCCAAACCCGGCGTTTCCTCCGTCGGGATCCGCACCGCCGCCTGTGCCCGCCGCAAAGTTTCCCCCTGGTGGAGCGCCCCGAGCGGCCAAGAAGCGTGGCGTGCTGATCGGCTTCTTGGTGGCGTTGGGCGTGGTGGTTCTCGTGGTGCGAGCGGCCATCGTCGAGGATCGTGAGTCGCGAGCGAGCGCGTCGAACGAACGCGCCGAACGGATCGCGGCCGAACTGGGGGCGAGTGTCGCGGACTCACTGCGCGAAGCGGCAGAGCGTCGGGCTGCCAAACCAGGCGCGGCGCCCGCGACGAGCGGCACTGCTGCCGCGGCGGCAGAAGGCGATCTCGGTCAGCCGAGCGCCAGCTTCACGTTCCACAACACGCGCCCGGGTTACGGCAGCGCCTTCTACGTGCTCGGCGGAGTGCAAAACACCTCCGCCGTCGAGATCCGCAAGCCTGAAGTGATCGTGATCATGTTGGACGCCGAAGGTAGAGAGGTGGCGCGGGACAACGGTTTCGCGCTGGCGGAGACCTTGCTGCCCAACGCCAAGTCGTACGTTTCGACGATCATCAGCGATCCGCCACAGCACGACAAGCTCGCGTTCGAGGTGGTGGCGCACAAAGCGACGTTCGTCTTGCCGCAGTCTGAAGGGTTGGAAGTGAAGCCCAACCCACCGACTCACGAGCGCAGTTTGGTGAAGTTCACTGGTGTGGTTTCCAACGATGGGGCGGCGCTCGCCAAGTTCGTGAACGTCAAGGCGCTGGCGTTCGACGCGGAGGACAAGCTACTCGGCGTGTACTCGACGTACGTGCAAGCGGATGGGCTCGCCGCGGGCGAGAGCGCGACTTTCAGCTTCAATGGTGTTGGGCTGACCAGCCCCGCCGCTCGTTACGAGTACCAGGTCAGCGGGCGACCGGAGCCGTGAGGGTTGGCAGCGTGTTGGTGGTGATGAACACTTAGGCGCGCGGCAAGCCCGAGGCGCGGAGCGTTTTGGTGTTCACATGCTCCACGGCTCGGCGCGGACGTCGGTTTCGTCGGACCAACGGCGTTGCAACGCCGCGATCTCGGAGATGACGTCGTCTGGAAGCGGCTCGATGGTTCCCGCGCTGGCGTACAGGAACTCCTGCAGGCCTTCGCTGCGGCCGGTTGCGCCCACGGTCGCGTGCACCAAGGGGCAGCTGTGCGCAAACCGCACGCAGAACTCCGACCAGTTTGGAATCCCGGAACGTTCGAAAATTGGCGCTACCTCGACGGCTCGCTCTTGCAAGTAGGGTTTCCACGCCGCGCCGGGGACGTCGCGCAAGTGGTGAACGTTTCCACCCGCCACCGTGCGCATGGCGACGATTGGCACCTCTCGCGCTTGCAGTTCGTCCCACAAGGGGTTCGAAGCAAACCGCTGCAGCGGGTTGTAGTAAAAGATGCAGCCGCCGACGAGCCCGTCGGGATGACCCGCGCGCAAGGCTTGGAGCGGAACTTCGCTCGTCCACGGGAACACCTCGAGTACGAAGTGTTCGACCAGTCCGTCCTCTTGAAGTTGCTTCAGCCCATCGTAACACTTGCCGCCGTTGGCGAAGTCGCGCGCCAGCTCGCCCCCGAGGCACAGTTGCCCGAGGTGTACGCGATCGACGCCCAGGGGTGAGATGTGGCGTTGCACGCACGCCCGCAACTCGTCGATGCTCTCGTTGCCGAGCTTGACGATCAGTTTGGGGATCTTGGTGCGACTTTCGGCGAAGGCTTTGCCGAGGATCGACAAGGCGTCGCCGTACTGTTCGCTGGTGTGAAACCACACCCCGCTGTCCATGGCTTCGCGCGCTATTTGGATGCGCTTCGACTCTAGGATGGTGTCGTCGCCGAGGCGTGTCGTGCCGTAAACGTATTTCGAGAGATCGGGTGGGAGTGCCGTAGTGGGGTAGGCTTTGGAAGTCACGGTGCGTGCTCTACAGCAGCGCGGACGCCGATTCTAGACGCCAGCGTGTGGGCGATGAACCGCGTGGCCGCGCGTTCGGCAGAGTCCGTTGGGAGAAAAATGCTTGCCGGAAACATCGGTTCCAGAATCCGCGTGAACCGTGGGACGGGGCTCGCGCGTCCACGCCTCACACGCACTGAAAGCGTTTCTACACGCGGCGTCGCAGGGGGGTGGACTAGCGCGCGATACCGACGAACAGCTCGTAGCCGTCGGGTAGCTCCGAGTGAACGCACACCTTCGAGTGGGGTTCGAAACCTGCCGCCACCATGCAGTCGAGCCAAACTTGCCGTGGGAACAGGCCGTGCAAGTGACGTTCGTGTGCGGCCCGCACCTCGCCACGCGCGTTGCGAATCAGAAAACCGTAGTCCGACGTGATGGTTTCGTCATCCGGGTCGGGGTCCCACACCCATTCGATGTATCGAAGACCGCGACCGTCGTCCGCGTCAGTGCCGCCGCTATCGCTGCTCGGGCTGAAGGTCTCGCGCGTTTCGTCGGGGCAGAACAACGCGACGCCGCCGTCCGCACAGTGTTCGCGTGCGGTCTGCATGGCGCGGAGCAGGTCGTCGCGCGTCGTCATGTAGCAGATGGCGTCGTGGATGAACACCGCATCGAAGCGCCGCCCCAGACGAACGTCGCGCATGTCACCCTGGTGGTGGGTTAGCTCGGGGTTGAGCTTGCGCGACTGCGCGAGCATCCCTTCCGACACATCGACCAAGGTGACGTCGAAGTGACGCTTGAGAAAAGACGCATTGTTGCCGCCACCACTGCCGAGCTCGAGCAGCGTTTTCGGCGGAGTGTTCGCGTACTCGAGCAGTACTTGACGATACAGCTCCGATTCCTCCGCATAGTCCTCTACCGGGCTGAGCAACGTCCAGTAGTCCGCCAGCTCTCCGTACATGAGGTCGTCACTCATCGGGTCGTCTCCTGGATGTTGGGTTCAGTGCAGTTCGTCATTCGCTCTCGTACATCGCCTTCTGTCCTAGGTCCGCACAAAGCTGCTGGCCCGGACGTCGCACAACCGTCGGCCCGCGATGTTTATTGCAGCTCGACCTCGATTGTCTGCGGGGCTGACGGGGCGCGCAGTAGGGTCAGCGCGGGACTGCTCATCTTCGGCGCGGACTGCGCGCGGTCGAGCGGTCCGGCCGATGGGGCTGAGGGTGCCTTGGGACGCCACGCGGCAGCCATGTTGGGCTATCGTGCGCGCAGATGACGACCGATTCTCTCCCAAGTGAACCCGAACTCGGTGCTCTGCCACCGCTATCTCGCCGTGTATTTTGCAACCGCACGTTGAATCTGCGGTCGATTCAGGCCGTCGGCTGCGACATGGATTACACGCTGGTGCACTACCACACCCACGTGTGGGAAGAGCGAGCCTACCAGTACGTGCTGGAAGAGCTCGCGCGCATGGGCTTGCCCGTTGCGGAGCTGAAGTTTCAGCCCGAGTTGGTGTCGTTGGGCTTGGTGGTCGACATCGAGCTCGGCAACATGGTCAAGGCTAACCGTTTCGGCCACGTGCGCACGGCCTGCCACGGCACGCGCATGTTGAGTGTCGAGGAGCGGCGCGAGACGTACACCTCTGCTCCGATCGACTTGGCGGATGAGCGCTGGCGCTTCATGAATACGCTGTTCACCTTGTCCGAGTCGTGCATCTACATGCAGTTGGTCGACCTGCTGGACGCGGGTAAATTGCCCACGGGCATGGGAACACGTGAGCTCTACGACTGCGTCACCCGTGCCTGCGACGTGGCTCACCTGGAAGGTAAGCTGAAAGCGGAGATTGTCTCCGATCCGGATCGCTACGTGGTGCTGGACGAAGAGCTCCCGCGCGCCCTGCTCGATCTGCGGGATGCGGGCAAGCAGCTTCTGCTGATTACCAACTCCGAGTGGGAATACACGAGCGCCATGATGAGCCACGCGTTCAATCGCTTCTTGCCGTCGGGTGACTGGCGTCAGCTGTTCGACTTGGTGGTCGTGCAAGCGCGCAAGCCGAACTTTTTCTCGCGCGACGCGCCTTGTTTCAGGTTGGTCGAAGATCATGACGAATCGGACCTGTATCGGCCACACATGGGCGTGCTGCAACGAGGTCAGGTCTATCTCGGAGGAGACGCACGGCAGGTGGAGCGCAGCCTGGGGCTGGGCGGAGACGACATCTTGTACATCGGCGACCACATTTTCGCGGACGTACACGTCTCGAAGGACCTACTGCGTTGGCGGACGGCGCTCGTGGTGCGCGAGCTGGAGCAAGAGCTCGAGGAGCTAGCGGCCTTTGCGGACGACCAGCGCCAACTCGGTGTCTGGATGGATCAAAAGGAGCTTTGGGAACACGAGTACTCGCAGTTGCGCCTGCGCCTGCAACGCGCGAAGGCCCCTGACTACTTGGGGCCTGCGGTGGACGCGTCGCGTCTCCGCAAACGCATGCACGACCTGCGCAACGAATTGGTCGAGCTCGACGGGCGGATCGCGCCGCTCGCAGCGCGCTCGGGGCAGTTGCTCAACGAACGTTGGGGGCCGCTCATGCGCTGCGGCAACGACAAGAGCCACCTGGCGCGCCAAATCGAGCGCTACGCGGACGTCTACATGTCACGGGTATCGAACCTGCTCGCCTACACGCCCTTCGTTTACTTGCGGGCGCCGCGGGGGAGCTTGCCGCACGACACGTTCGGTGCCAGCGGTGGAGCGCCGTGACCACGAGTGTTCAAGTGTGCGCAGCATGCCTGAAATGCTGGGGTTTTTTTGAGGTGTGGGGCTAGGTTTGGTCTCGCCACGCCGCGGCCGAGCGGCTATAGCGGGCCGAGGAGGAACAGGCGATGCAGTGGCTTTTGACGCGTCCGGGGCAGCAACAGGAAGGGCCTTACGAGGAAGGGCAGATCATCGAGATGATCCGCAATGGGCAGCTCCAGGCGGGGTACATCGCCACGCCTGGTGGTAACCAGTGGTGGGCACTGAATGAACACCCTCCGTTTGCCCACGCGCTGGCTGCCGCCCAGCAGCCGCAGCAGGCCCCAGGTCACTATCCCGCACAAAACCCCCAGGGGGGCTATCAACAACCTGGTTATGGCGGCCCTCAGGGACAGCCCGCTGGAGCGATGCCGCCTGCGGGCGGAGCGCAGCCTGCTGCTACAAAGCAGAAGAGCGGCGGAAAAATGGGGCTGATACTCGGATTGGGGGCTGGGCTGATCGTGCTGTTGGGTGTCGGGGCAGCTGCTGCTTACTTCTTCCTGTTCACCTCCTCGGGCTCACAGATCAGTGCCCTGGTTCCCAAAGACACGGAAGTTTACGTCGAGTTCCCCGATCTACCTCACGCTTTGGTCGCTGCGAGTCAGATGGACGTGCTCGACAGTTCGAAGCTCGAGTCGAAAAAGCAGATCGACGAGTTGTCCAAAGGCTTGCGCGAGTCGTTCGAGGTCGACAAGGACGTTGGCGAAAACGTCATTCTCAGTATGCGTAGCATCGGGTTCGTCGGACGCGACCTGGAGCGGGATCAGCAGTTCGCTGCTTTGGTGCGTTTCTCTGACAGCGATGCCGTCGAGAAGTGGCTGGCTGCGGACCGCTTCAGCAAAGAGGGCAAGTTCGGAAACAACGGAGAGCAGTACTTCGTCGACGTCGAGAAGGCCGAGGATCGTTCCGGGTTCTCGGCGTATCGCTCCTTCTTCAGCGGTATGCAGGCTCGCAAGGATGGAAACGAGGTGCTGGTTTGGTTCAAGGACGCTGGACTGCTCGCAATCGGGCACAAAGATCTCGTCGACGATGTCGACAGCACCATTACTGACGATGCTGGCTCGCTCGCCAAGAGTGAAGCGTGGGGGCAAACCGAGTTCGAGCGCGACGCAGTAGCCATCGCATTCGTCAGCCCGACGGTACTCGACAGCCTGCGTGGTGAAGACGAAAAGAAGATCGTTCGCGGCTACTTCGATGGCATCAAGCCGTTCACCGCAGCGCTCAGACTGACGTCGGCTGGACCAGTGCTCTCGATTGCTGGCCAGGCCAAGGGCAACAAAGTGGGCGAAGACGACATGCTGTCTCAGCCGGTCCCGCTCACGCTGCACAACAAGCTTCCCGGCAATACGGTCATGTACGTCGCGGCGGGTGGTAAACGCACGCTCGACGGTAAAGCGTTGCAGAGTCGGATCGTCAAGGAACTCGAAGGCAACGACGAGCAGGCAGCCAAACAGTTCGAAAGTGCCTTGGACGAGATGGACAAGCAGATTGGACTCGATCTGCCCACCGTGCTCGACGCCATTGGCAACGAGGTGGCGTTCGGGTTTGCTGTAGATCCAGCGTTGAAGCTCGACTTGGAAAAGCCACCAAAGCCCGAGGTGATTCGCGATCAGGTCGCGGCGGTGTTTTTGATGGGGGTCGGCGATCAAGAGAAGGCCAACAAGCTGCTCAAGGTGCTTCGAGTCAAAGGGTTCGAAGAGGGACCGATGCAGCGCATGTATGACATCAAGAAGAAGGGCGAAGGCTTCGTCGCTTCGCCCAAACCCGCCGAGGCGGGGCAGGTCCAGCCGCCGCTCATCGACGTCAGTTTCGCGGACGGCGTGCTGATCATGGCCGTGGGGGGAGAAAAGATGGTCGAGGGAGCACTCTCCGCGCTGTCTGGGACGCAGGCCCTAGGTGGGGTTGCCGCCCATAAGCTTGCGCTCGACTCCATGGCTTCGGAGCCTTCGGCCGTCGCCTGGATGGACACTGGCCGCATCGCGCAGACGCTGCTCGATGCATTGCCGAGCCGAGTTCTCGACGACGTGAGCGAAGTAGAGAAGTCCCTCGGGATCTCGCGGGACGTGTTGCGCCGGACGGGAGATCAACGCGTCACCTCGGCGCTGGCCTTTCGCTTCGAAGCGCAACCCACGGAGTGGAACTACCGTTTCGAGAGTCTGAACGCCCCAGGGTTCGGGTTACTGGCGGCGATGGAGCCGATGGTGGACGCGCTCGAACCCAAGGGTCCAGCGCTGCCGATCGGTGACGTGCCCGACATCCCCGACATTCAAGCGCCGTTCATCCCCAACACGGGGGTGGTCTTCTGCGATTCGCTGCTCAGCGTTCAACACAACTGCGGTCAACGAATCAACGACGTGGCGATGCAGACAAAAGCCAAGGAGCAAGCCTCGGTCATGCGGTTACAGATTCAGTCGGATCCGGCATTCAAGGCGAAGGTGACGACAACCTGTCGCGAGAGTTTGACGAAGTTTTTCGTCGAGAATCCGAAGTGCGGCATCGGCGCCGTGCCGTAAGGGGCGTACGCAAGCACCTAGCTGGCCGCTGCCGCGTCGCGACACTTCACGTGAAGAGTTCGTCGATGCGGCGCTCGGCGCCTACGCTCTCCAAATAACCTCGCAGGCCCATGGTCGGTGCCGCGCCCGATTCGTCCACGACCCCAGCCATGTCCAAGATGCTGTTGAGCAGCTGGTTCACGTTGTACCGCGACTGACTGTAGAAGCCGTCCGTCCACGGGTCACTGTCGTCGGGCATGCAATCCAGGTGAAAACCCGTGCGCGCGCCGCCCAGGTTGCCCGCGAGGATGTAGCCCATCTTGCCGTGATGGTGGCCGTGCCCTTCGCCGAGGTCGGACGCCAAAATCACGAGGGAGTTGTCGAGCACCGATCCGTCGGGGCCTTCGGGGATGGCGTCGAGCTCGCCGAGCAGCGCGGCAAACTGTTCGACGAAGAAGCGGTAACCCGCGAGCAACCGCGAGTCGTATTCGGTGATGCTCTCGTCGCGACCCGGGCGCAGGAAGGCTTCCGTGCCGGGTAGGGGATCGCCGTGTACCATGCCGTGCCAGTCGGTTTCGCCAGCCACCGCGTCGAGCGTCGAGTCCAGTTCTGGAATGCCGAATCGCGGGTTCTGTTGATTGGTGAACTCGAGGCGTCCTACCGGGGCGAGATCGCAACCCATCGCCCGCGCGAGCAGTCGGATCTGCATCGGCGCGAGTTGATCCATCGAGACTCCTTGGTAGGTTTCGACCTCTGGGTACGCGTCGGGGATTGCGCACGATTCGGTCAGCTGCAGATCCAGTTCGATCTGGCGGATGCGCTCGGCGTGTTCATCGAGCCGCCGCCTGTCGTCGGCTCCGAGTCCGTGCTGAAGCTCGACGAAACCAGCGCGTACGGCGTCGAGTACGCTCTTGTTGCGCAGGCGCAACCCGCGGAGGGCTGCCTGTGCAGCGTCGTCGGCGTCGTCGCCAGTAGTCAGACCACCGAACAAGGCGTTGAACGCCTCGTGCGGGTGCTGAACGATGGATATGGCGTTGCCACGGCCCTCGAACGAAAAGGTGCTCGGCTGAACGGCGTTACGACCGCCCCACTCGGGCATGGTATCTCCGTCCACCCCCAAGTCGACCGATCGACGCGGCTGACCCGCGTGCAGAAAGTTACCGATCAGATGTTCGACGGAAGCGTCATTGGCTCCGCCTTCGGCTAGTGCGTCGTTGCGCACTTCGGAAATGTCGTTCGCGTTGGCTGAGGGAAACGCACCCGTCGTCAGCGTTCCCGTGAGCGCGGCTTCTTGTTTGGCGGGATGCCCCCACACGAAGGTGTCGCCGCCCACCTCGAGCACTGAATTGTCGATGGACGAAACGAACAGTGTTTTGTCGACGTATGGCGACAGCGGCTCGGTCACGAACGGCAAACTCATGTCGGCTCCCGGGCGCCAGTGCCCAAGAGGTACGCCCATGGTGTAGGTCATGGTGATCACCCGACGCGGCCCCGCGGAGGTCTGCGCCAGCGCGTGTTGGTCGAACTTTTCGAGCCAAGGCAGTGCGAAAGTGATGCCACCGAGCCCGCGCAAGAAATGACGGCGAGTTGGGCGGCGTACGGGCCGTCTTGCAGCACTATTTTTCTTCATTGTTCAACCCGACGGATGTGACGAAAGGCGTCGGTTTCCACCAGCGCCAAGATCATTTCGCGAACGTCGCCGCCCGAGTCAGCCGTTGCGCGTTGCAGCGGCTCGAGTGAACAGGCGTCCTCTTCGAACTCGGGGCGGCCCATCGCCATGCGGAACCAGTTGAGCGCGTAACAGCGTCGTGCCTCGTCGCTGACCGCGATTGCGTCTGCGAGTTCGAGGGGGCCATCGAATTCGACGTCCGCGCCATCGAGTCGCAAAGTGCCTGATCCATCGATGGCTGTGCCGTTCTCTCGGTCCCTCCAACGACCAGCGGCGTCGTAATTCTCGAAGGCAAGACCTACCGGGTTGATCACCGTGTGGCAACCCGCACACTGACCGTTCTCCAGCAGCGGCGACAGGCGCTGGCGCGCGGTGGGTAGATCGGAAGTGTCTTGCAGTGGCGTTTGAATGTCGATGTTGCCGGGTAGCGCTGGAAGCGTGCGGCACAGGATCTGAGTTTGCACGAACGCGCCGCGGTGAATCGGATTGGTCATGTTCGAGCCTGCCAAAGTCGCCATCAGCGACGCTTGAGTGAGTAACCCTCGGCGGTCGTCGAGCTCGGCCACTACCCAGTCCTCGTCGGTGGCAGCTGGCGCTTCTACGCCGTAGTAACTCGCGAGCGTCGCGTCGACGGGGTAGTGACGACTGCCCAGCAGTGTTTCGATTCGGCCGTCGCCATCGTTCAAGACGTGACGCACGAAACGGGCTTGTTCGGCATTGAGACTGCCGCTAGCCGCTTCGAAGTCGGGGAACTCTTCGGGAGGCTTCCATTCGAAGCCGTGAGTTTGCAACCAGTCTCGGTGAAAGCGCTCCAGCACTTCGAAAAATCGGTCTTCGCTCAGGAGACGTTCTGCTTGCGCGCGCACCTGCGCGGCGCTACTGAGCTCTCCCGCTTCGGCCGCCGCGAACAGTTCGTCGTCGGGCATGTTGCCCGTCAGAAGGTACGACAGGCGCGAGGCCTGTTCGTAGCCGCTCAGCGGAATCATCGGTGCGTCCACCTCGGGAGTACCGCGCTCAGTACGATACAGCAGCGCGGGTGACTGTACGAAGTACTGGACCAATGCCGCGAATGCGAAGCTTGCGGACTGTTCTTCGCGCACTCCGTTGTAAAGGTCTCGCGCGATACTCACTTCGCCATCGGTCAGCGGACGGCGGCTGACGCGCATGCCGAAGTCCGCGATGAAGGCATCGACGCAAGCGTCAATCGCGCCATCGTCGATTCCATCTGACAGGTCACAGGGTAACAGTTCGCGCAGAAACGGCTCGGGCTCGGCGTCGATCAGTTGAGCGATACGCTCGGCGTTGTCTTCGATCGCGTTGCTCTCGGCGGTGTTGACGATGTTGGCTTCGGCGTCGGAGGAGAAGCCGGATCCATGCGGCGTTGGGGGAAAGCGAGAATCAGCCAGCACGCGCCAACTCTCGCTGCCGAAGAGACTTTCGAGGGTGTTGTGGTATTCGTCCGACGACAAGCGACGCAGTGGAGTCGTTGGAACGGTTCGCTGCTCGCAGGTGTCACCTTCATTCGGAGTCGTACCATCGTCGTCCGAGGCGTCGTCGTCGGTTGGCGCTGTTGCCTCGTCCGTTGCGCTGTCGTCACTCAGGTCGTCCGTTGCGGGCGCGGGTGAAACGTCGCCAGGGTCATCGTCAGCATCGCTGGGGCTATCGTCGGCACCCGTCGTGCCGTCGTCTCGCGAGGTGCCGGCGTCCTGTGCGCCAGCGCCGCTCACCTCGTCATCGTCGCGGGCTTCGCCGCCGTTGTTCTGAGCGTCGCCGTCTTCCGAACCACCGTTGCATCCCGACACACTCGCGCACAACACGAGCATGGCTGCCCTTCCCGCTAAGCCCATGCGCTGAGTCTAGCTCGCGATCGCCTGACGGCCACGTGGAGCGTGTCGCGTTTGCAGGTGAGTGCCTGGCGTATGACCCGACGTGGCTACTCTCCCTACCCGAACCGATGAATGATTGCGATTTACAGACGCCTCGTGCAAGTCTGCGCTCAGGTGACCGGCGGTCAAGAACGCTGAATCTTTCAAGCTGGTAGGTGTCGGCATCACACCTGTCGGTACTCACCTACGGTCAAGCGACAAACTCACGCCCTCGGTGGGCCTCAGGCAGTGAACCCGCACACCATACATCAGCACACCACCGCATCAGTGTCGGCCGGCGTCCGAAACAGACGGTACACACTGCCCAGCATCGCGACTAAGCTCAGCTACATCGGTCGTTTCCACCCTGGGCCACGCGAGAGAGGCACCGGGGTTGCGTTGCCAGCGAGTCAATCACCATGCTCAACATGACCTTCGACCCGATTCTGGTTTCCATCGTCGGTTTCTTTCTTCTGTTGCTGATTGGGGGCGGGGTCTACTTGTACAAGCGCAAGTATGGCAAGGGTTTACAGCGCTACGTGCGGGAGATGAAGAACCTGGAGAACAAGGGCGTCGTGCACGCGGGCGGGACCTCGTTCGAGCTGGCGTCCAGCAAACGCCGCATCCGCATCACCCCCTCGACGGGCACGACCCGCGACCAATGGATCATTCTGATCGATTCAATGCCAAAGGGCGTGGAGCTCACGGTGTACTGCGATCGCGTCGGTGGGGCGAAACCCGGGGAGCAAACGGCGGCACTCGAGACCGCTGACCAAAGTTTCAACAAGTTGTTCTACTCGGACAACCCGCAATGGGCCACCGACTTGTTTCGTGAGGACTCGATCCGCAAGTCGGTGCTCAAGTTTCGTGAGAAGTTCAAGCTGCAGACACTGATCTTCCGCGACATCGGCTCTCATGGTGCGGTGGTGGTGGAGGTCAAGCGCGAAGGAATGGACTCTGCGGATGCCGTCAGCTTACTGGGCGCCGCAAACTCGATCTCGACCACCTTGCAGACCGCCATGCGCATGTTCTGAGCCGCGAGTTGAGAGACACGGTTTCGCGGCATCCTCCACTGCTTTGCGCCGCGCCGTTCATGCGACTCGTTGCGTCGATTGACGCAGCCCTGTGTTCACAGAACGCTCTCGGGTAGGTTCCCGTCAGGCCTTCTTTTCGCTGCTCGCTTGGTGGGGGCCTTCTTGTTGGCGGAGGCCTTCTTGTTGGCGGAGGCCTTCTTGTTGGCGGAGGCCTTCTTGTTGGCGGAGGCCTTCTTGCTGGTCACTTTTTTCGAGGAGCGCTTCTTCCTAGGGGCTGCCGACTGGATTGTCTGCTTGGGCGGCTTTTTCTTGGATTTGCTCTTTGGCGTGAGGTCCGCCTTGGTGCCGGCTTTCATCTCACACCACGCGTTCACGATCGCGCGTAGTTCGTCGGCGAGTTGCTCCGCGTGTTCCACGCTGATGAAGTTCATGTAGCGCGCGACGTCGCCGCTGCCTTCGAGGTGAGCGAACGTGCCCGGGATGCTCGCGCCCGTGTGGAACATCAGGCTCGCGTGAGCTTTTGCGCGAGGGTTGAAGCTCGCGAGGTTACCTTGGAACGCGAACGTCGGGGACTTCCACTTGATGCATTCGGACAATCGTGAGTCCGCAGCCAGCAGTATCTGACGCACGCGCTGCACGACGGGTTTCATCGGATTGTCGTAGCTCTCGAACCAGATGTCGACTTCGTTGGCCATGCCCCGAGCCTAACTCTTGCCCACTTGCCGCATCAATCCCGAGTTCACGTAGAGCACTACATTCAGGCGGTGCACGCGGCACCAACGCTTGGATCGACGACGCCACGCTCTGGCTTGGCGATCCAAGGTGACAGGAGCACGTGAAGCGTGTTGGTAGACCCTCAGCGCGTGCTGTCCGACGACGTGTCGTGAAACTTCAGATCGGTGCGACGCGGGAAGTCGAGGCTTTGACCATCCTGCAGGCAGTCGATGAAGCCGTCGATCGAAGCGGTTGGACGCTGTCCGAGTTTGAGACGATTGCCGCTGTTGCCTTCGCAGGTAAATGTCGTCTTGCCGTCAGCTGAGATGCCGACGACGAAGCCTGTATGGCCGCGTCCGCCGGGTTTGAGCTGGATGAACACGTCTCCGGGCTTAGATCGTTTGGTGTCGAGTTCGAGTCTGCGTGCGGTTTGCCACATGGCTTGCACGGCCACGTGGTGTTTTTCGAGAACATGGCGACCGAGCACCGTGTACAGCGCCCAAGACACGAACGCACAACACCAAGGCAAACCACACTGCGACGGATCCTCCCAATAGCGGTCGATGTCGGGGCTGCGATTGGGGCGCGTCGGATCTTCGACGACGGGTTTGCGATATTCGGACAGGAGCAGCTCGATGAGCTCGGTGCGCGTCGTGGTGAGCCCCGCCGTACTTGGTTGCGGGACGTGACTGCGTTGCGCGTCCCCGGACGGATTCATCAGCGCCCACCATGTCTTGTTGCCCACGATGCCGTCTGCACGCAATGGCCTGCCGTGCTCGTCCACGTGCTGCAGCTGGAACAATTCGACGGCTTGTTTGGTGACGGAGTTGAATATCCCGTCGGCGACCAGGCCCGGTAGATCGTAGCCGCACGCGATCAGGCGGCGCTGGGCGAACTCGACGCTTTCATCGCTCGCCAGCAGCTCGATCCTGGGGCGGGCGGGCGCGGGGGACGGCACCAAGTCCGCCGTTGGCGCGACGGGAGCTACGCTCGGCGACGTTGGCGTCGGGTTGGAGTCGACAGGGGCGTCTGCCTGGCCACCCTCGATCACCCGGAGCCCGCCACCTGCGGCGTCGCTCAACCTGCCTGCATAACGCTCGAACACCCACATGAACGGGGGCAGGTAGCGTTCGGCGCCCGACGTAGAGTAGTTTCGGGCGTCCAACGCGCGCACGAACGCGCGCGGGTCGCCCGCTGCGATCTCGTCCCACACTGGACGCAGCCTGTCGTGTAACTCGGCGAAGTATGCGGACGCCCCGGCTTCAAGACTCTCGTAGGCTTTGAAGCGAGCGGCGGGGTGATCCGGGTAGAGCCTCACGCGGGCGAACTTACTGGGATGCAGCTCCACCACGATGTTGTGCCCCGCCACACCGTCGCCTCGCGGGGCCTTGGACAGCAGCATCTGTTCGGCGCTGGCGCGAGGTACGCTCTCCTCAGTGGGTTGGAAGCAGTGATCTCCAGTCCAACTCGGCGTGGCCTTGGTCCGGGAGAAATTGAAGCACACCGTGCCCTTCCACTGCGCGCTTTCCATCGAGGCTTGGGTTAGCAGCACACACAACGCGCGATCCGTTGGCGGTGCGTTCAGGCTGGCCTCCCAGGCCGCGCGCATGGCTGCCGCCAGTTCTTCGAACTTCACTCGCGTTGCGACTGCATCCAGCCGTTTCCCCATACGACCTCTACTCCTGGAAAGCGTTCATGTTATCACCCTCGTCGCGAGTTGTAACCCCCGCCGCGGCGCTTCAGCCGACCCCGCCATTGGTGGTCCACCTACATTGCATCACCCTGGGCGATGTCCCGCGTGCGTGACCTCACCGAGCCCGTGTTCACCGCAAAGACGTTGGTGTTGCGACGCGCGGAGCACGTGCTTCCCACCGCAGCTGACGAGCGCCTGCATCAGCCTTCGTCCCCACGCTCGCACTCGCGTTCGACGTAGTCGGAGAGCGTCCAGGGAGAGATCGCTTCGAAGCAGCGATCCGTCAGCTGCAGCCGATTGATTCTGTCCGTGCGAAAGTTCCGAAAGTCTCGGCGCAGTTCACACCAAGCCGCAAGTGTCCACACTTGCCCCCAGAAGTACAATCCGAGCGGCTTGACGGAGCGTTCCGAGGTCGCGCCCGTACCGTCCTCGTAGGCAAACTCGATCACGCGACGCTCGTTGATGGCTGTTCGCAACGGCGCCAAGTTCTTCGCCGCCATACGTCCGCGGCTGAACGACAAGCTGAAGAGCGAGGTCGCCTGCAGCCGTGTGCGCTCCTTGTCTGGAACGACGGCGTTGACCTTGTCGACGATACTACGAGCACTTCGTTGCAGCTGTTCGTCACCCCAGCTTTCGACCATGCGCATCCCGAGCACGAGCGCTTCGACCTCGTCGGCGCTGAACATCAGCGGCGGTAACCTGTAGCTGGGATCGAGGCGGTAGCCGACGCCGGCTTCGCCCAAGATCGGTACACCCGACGCGCACAAGTCGAGCACGTCGCGGTAGATGGTGCGTGGCGACACGCCAAAGTGTTCACCCAATTGCGCGGCCGTCATGAAACGCCGATAGCGCAACTGATTGACGAGCTGAAAAAGTCGGTCGGAGCGGCGCACGTGACGTTGGTCATACCTCCAGTGGACGCTCAACAACAGCGCCGCAGGCGCACCCGACCATTCGCGAGCGTGCCTGAGGCTGTGTGGTTCGCTTCGTTCCGTTCACGCTTGCGCGGGCGGCGGCCCGCAGACATGGAAGAAGTCCAAGATCAGGCCGTTGGGGTCGACCGTCTGGAAGCTGCGCCAGCCCCAAGGCTTGTCTTCGGGTTGCGAGAGCAGCTTGGCGTTGAGTCGCTTCATCTGGGTGTACTTTTCGTCGGCATTTTGCGTCGGAATGCTGATTACGACGCCGCGCCCGTCGAATTCTGGAATTGGAGCTTCCTTGCCAAGCCCCTGCGGCGCCATGAAACAGAGGTCGAGCCGCTCGTCGCCGTCGTAGCTGACCTGCAGGTACTCATCCATGTCGAAGCGGACGCTGAAGCCTGCTTCCGTGTAGAAGCGTTTGGTGTCTTTCAGCTTGTTGGTGACGACCATGGGAAAGAGTTGGGTGGGGTTTTCATGTGTCATGTGGTGTTCCTCCGTGTGGCGCCGGATCTGTTCCGACGCGTGGCACCAAGCTACGTACCCCCTGCTGACAGCGTTGTGTCAGTAGGGACGAGGGCTCACGCGTTCGTGCAGTTTCACGCGCGAGGTCGGAAGCGCAGGCATTTGAGGGTGTCCGGGCCCCGCGCATTCTGACTACAATCGCGACGTGAGCGCACGACGACACATCAAAGCGGTAGCGGACCATGCGTGAGCACTGGCATCTAGATCCCGCTGTTGCGTTCCTGAATCACGGATCGTTCGGCGCGTGTCCGATTTCCGTGCTGGAGGAACAGTCGAGATGGCGTCGAAAACTGGAAACGAGCCCCGTGCGGTTCATGGCAGAAGAGCTGCCGAGGCGTCTGGAGTTCGTGCGCGAACAGGTGGCGCCGTTCGTCGGCGTGCAGCCCAGCGATTTGGTGTTTGCGCGCAACGCCACCGAGGCGGTCAACGCCGTCTTGCGTTCGCTGCATTTCGAAGTAGGGGATGAACTGCTGACGACCAATCACACCTACGGGGCTTGCGCCAATACCTTGCGTTACGTCGCACAGCGGGTTGGGGCGAAGTTGGTAGTGGCCGACGTGCCCTTTCCGCTGACTGAGCGCTCTGCGGTGGTCGACGCTGTGGTTCGCAGAGTGACACCGAAGACGCGGCTCGCGTTGCTGGATCACGTCACCAGCGCCACCGGGCTGGTGTTTCCGATTCAAACGCTCGTGCGAGAGCTGCGCGATCGGGGCGTAGAGACGTTGATCGATGGCGCGCACGCGCCGGGCATGGTCGATCTGGACATCGAAGCCATCGGTGCGGCGTATTACGCTGCGAACTTTCACAAGTGGTTGTGCGCTCCGAAGGGGGCCGCGATGTTGTGGGTACGGCGCGACATGCAGGGGCGTATCGTGCCTTGTGTCGTCAGTCACGGGTTTGCTGCCCCAAAGGAACAGCGCTTTCAGGAGATGTTCGACTGGACCGGGACGTCCGACCCCAGCGCCTGGTTGTGTATCCCAGACGCCATGCGCGAAATGGCCGATCTGGTGTCGGGCGGTTGGCGGACGATCCGCAAGAACAACCGCGATCTGGCCCTGTACGCTCGTGACGTGTTGTGTGGCGCCCTGGGCATCGACAAGCCCGCGCCCGACGACATGATCGGTGCGTTGGCGTCCATTCCCTTGCCGCCGGGGCCGATGGGGCGTCGCCCCGCGGACGGCCCGCTGTATCAAGCCCTCGTGCAGGCGGGGTTCGAGACGTTGGTTGTTCCTTCGCCGGACGGCCAGGGACGGCTGCTGAGGGTCTCGGCGCAGTTGTACAACTCGCCAGACCAATACGAACGCTTGGCCCAGACGCTACTCGTCCTGTTGAAGCACGAAGCCGATCGCTCGTCGTTGCTCAACTAGGGGGGCGCCTGACCTACTGACCACCTGCCGCGCGCGGGTCTAGCGAACGTCGTAATGATGCGGTAGGCCGCTGTTCGTCATGGACGATCAGCTCGCACCGCTCGAAAAGTACCTGCCCCCCGTGGGAGAGCGACTGAGCGAAGACGAGATGCTCGAGCGGTTCTTGGGCTACGTCACCGAGATGGGCATTGCGCTCTATCCCGCGCAAGAAGAGGGCATCCTGGAGGTGTTCGCGGGCAATCACGTCGTGCTCAACACACCCACGGGGTCGGGCAAGTCGATGGTGGCCTTGGCCGTCGGCTTCAAAGCATTGTGTGACGAGACGGTCGCCTTCTACACCGCGCCCATCAAAGCACTCGTCACGGAGAAGTTCTTCGAGCTGTGCTCGAAGTTGGGCCCCAAGAACGTCGGGATGATGACGGGGGACGCCAGCGTCAACCGCGACGCGCCCGTCGTCTGCTGCACGGCGGAGATTCTCGCGAATCTCGCGCTCAGAGAAGGTGAAAGCGCGGACGTCGATTGGGTGGTGATGGACGAGTTCCACTACTATTCGGATCGCGATCGCGGTGTCGCTTGGCAGTTGCCGCTACTGACGCTGCCCAAGACGCGTTTCGTGCTGATGAGCGCGACGATGGGTAACCCCGAGTTTTTCGTGAAAGAGCTGCAAGCGCGCACGGGGATCGCCGCGAGCTTGGTTCAGTCTTTCGAGCGACCAGTGCCGCTGGACTTCGAGTACAGCGAAGTGCCCTTGCAAGACAAGGTCATGTCACTCGTCGAAAACGGCAAAGTGCCGATCTACATCGTTCACTTTTCTCAGAGAGCCGCATCGGAGCAGGCGCAAAACTTCATGAGCTTGAGCTTCCTGGACAAGCAAGAAAAGCAGCAGTTGAAGGAAGAACTCGTCGGTTTCCGTTTCGACAGCCCGTTCGGCAAGGAACTCGCGCGTTTCGTTCCCCACGGGATCGGGGTGCATCACGCGGGCATGTTGCCCAAGTATCGCAGGTTGGTGGAGCGGCTCGCGCAGCGCGGCCTGCTGCGGGTGATCTGCGGTACGGACACGCTGGGCGTCGGCGTCAACGTGCCGATTCGTACGGTGCTGTTCACCCAGCTATGTAAGTTCGACGGGCAGGGGACGGTGATCTTGTCTTCCCGCGACTTCAAGCAGATCGCTGGCCGCGCGGGACGCAAAGGCTTCGACGATCAGGGGAGCGTGGTCGTGCAAGCTCCCGAGCACGAGATAGAAAACCGCGTGATGAAAGACAAGGCCGCGGACAACCCCAAGAAGCTACGCAAGTTGCGTCTGCGCAAGCCACCCGAGTGGGGGTACAAAGCGTACAACGCGCAGACCCTGTCGCGCCTCGAGGAGTCGAAACCCGAACATCTGCAGTCGAGTTTTCGGGTCGACCACGGTCTACTGCTCAACGCGCTGATAGGGCGAGGTAGCTGCCGACCCGTGCTGCAGATCCTTCGCGACTGCCACGAGAGTGACGCGAGCAAACGCCGTTTGCGGGGGCAGGGGATGGAACTCTTCCGCAGCCTGATGAACGCGAGCATCATCGAACAGACCAAAGACGGCATCGCCGTGCATGCGGACCTTCAGGAAGATTTCTCGATGAATCACGCGCTCTCGCTGTACGCGGTCGAGGCGTTCGGCTCACTGGACCGCGAAGCGCCCGACTACGCGTTGGTGCTGCTCAGCGTGGTGGAGTCGATTCTGGAATCGCCGAGTGCGATCTTGTCGCAGCAACTCTCGACGCTGAAGGGTCGACTGGTGGCCGAGTTGAAAGCCGCTGGCGTCGAGTACGACGACCGGATGGCAGAACTCGAGAAACTCGAACACCCAAAACCCGAAGCCGACTTCATCTACGAGAGCTACAACCTATTCGCCAAACACCACCCTTGGGTGGCGGGGCACAACATCGCGCCAAAATCGATCGCACGCGACATGCACGAGCTTGCCGCGTCGTTCAACGACTACGTCAAAGAGTACGGGCTGGCACGCTCCGAGGGCGTGTTGCTGCGTTACCTGACGGACGTCTACCGCACGTTGCAGCAAGCGGTGCCCGAACAGTACAAGACGGACGAAGTTTACGACCTCGAAGACTGGCTCGGCGCGGAGCTCAGATCAGTCGACGCGAGCTTGATAGACGAGTGGGAGCGCATCGGCAACCCCGACGCTGCCCCCAAACTCACTGAACCGAAGGAAGAAGGAACCAAAGCGACGGACATCACGAGCAACGTGCGGGCCTTCTCGGCCATGGTTCGCAACGCGGCGTGGCGCTTCGTGCAGGCGCTTGCGCGCCGAGACTACGAGCGGATGGTTGCCGTGCTCAGTGATCTCGCCGTGGATCCCGACGCGCATCCCAAGGATGCTGAGGGCGAGGTGTGGAATCCCCCGCGGTTTCAGCGCGTGTTCGACGTGTACTTTGCGGAGTATGAAACGCTGTCCACTGCAGCCGACGCTCGCAATCCGACGCGCGCTCCCATCGAACAGACTGCGGAAACCTGGCTCGTTCGGCAGGTGCTGTCGGATCCCGAGGAGCACCTCGAGTGGTCACTGCCGTTCGAGGTCGATCTGAGCTCCTCTCGTGAACACAGTCGTCCGATCATTCGTTTGCTCGGCGTCGACGCGCCGAGCTGAGGACGCAGCAGTTCCCGGGCCTGCTCGACACGGCCCTGGAATGCGGGCGTCAAACCCCCCGCGAGTCCCAGGCACACTGGGCCTCGCTCGAGAATTCGTGTACGACCACGCAGCGCAGCCGAGCGGCGCGCAAAACGAGGCCTCGTGAAGATCGTCGACGTCAACGAGTTTTACGCCGAGCAGGGCGGTGGAGTGCGCACCTACGTCAACCAGAAGTTGGAGGCCGCCGCCGCTGCGGGCCACGAACTCGTCGTGATAGCGCCAGGCCCCGCAGACGACGAAATTGAGCGACTCGGTGGGCGCATCATCTGGGTGAAGGGACCCGAAATGCCCTTCGATCCGCGATATTACGTGTTGTACCGAGAAAAGGCGGTTCACCGCTTGCTCGATCGAGAACGCCCGGACGTGATCGAAGGTTCCTCGCCATGGACCGCTGGTTGGTTCGCCGCGCGCTATCGCGGTTCAGGTGCCAAGGCGTTCATTTATCACCAGGACCCCGTAGCGGTTTATCCGCATACGTTCCTGGATCGCTGGTTTTCCTCGAAGTCGATCGATGGCGTGGCGACGCCATACTGGCAATACGTGAAGAAGTTGGCCGGTCACTTCGACGCTACTGTCGTCGCCGGGCAGTGGCTCGCCGATCGCTTGACGGCACATGGCGTGCCGCGCGCTCAGGCGGTACCCTTCGGCATCGATCGCGAGCGGTTCTCGCCAGAACTGACGGATCCCGAGTTGCGTCGTGAGCTCTTACGTCGTTGCGGGTTAACGGCTGACGCCGCGCTGCTCGTCGGGATCAGTCGCTACCACCCCGAAAAGCGCTTGCCCACGTTGTTTCAGGCGATCGAGCGGGTACGTCGAGAGCGCCCCGTGGGTTTCGTGGTGTTCGGGGATGGACCGTTTCGACGGCAGATCGACGAGTCCGTCGGGCCAGGTGTTCACTTGGCGGGGTTTGTCGAAGATCGCGAATTCATCGCCCGTTCGCTGGCCAGCGCCGACGGCTTTCTCCACGGCTCCGCGGCGGAAACCTTCGGCTTCGTGATCGCGGAAGCGATGCAGTCGGGCACGCCTATCATCTCGCCCGATCGAGGTGGCGCGTTCGAGTTGGTCGAGCCCGAGTTTTCGGAGACCTACCCACCAGGCGACGCCGTATCGTGCGCGGGAGCGATCTTGCGACTGCTGGCGCGCGATCGACAGAATTTGCGACGAGCTGCAGTTGCGGCGGCCGAACGTAACGTGCGCAGCAAAGCCGAGCATTTCAGTGCTCTGTTTGATGCCTACGCGCGACTTGCAGCCAATGAGCGCTGACGCTGTGAAGAATCGGCACACCAGCTAGCAACGTTGACGTGGTGGCGCGTTTCGTGCTTGGAGCGGCGTGTGAACTTTTCATTGCGCGAGTCCTTCCCTCGCTGGGTCGACGCGTACGCGCGCACTTGTCAGCGGGCCAAGTTGCCGATGCTGGCGCTCGCGTTGCTACTGGTCGCGGCCGCGTTGTGGTCGGCGACCAGGCTGAGTGTCGATCCCCGCATCGAGTCACTGCTACCCAGCGGGACGGATTCCGCACTGGCTCTGTCCGAGCTGGACGAACGTTTGGAGTCGACATCGCCGCTCTACTTGCTCGTTCAGAGTTCGAGTTTGGAAACGAGCCGCCAACTCGCGCGCCGCTTACACCACGAAGTGAGCACTTGGCCAGAGACGCGCTGGGCGATGTATCGGCGAGACGCTTCGGTGTTCGCGGACAATCGGCTGCTGTATCTCACGGCCGAAGACATCGAGCTACTCGACGAACAGATCGACGATCGCGAGCGTTGGGAGTCGTGCGCGCAGATCCCAGGCTGTAGCAACCTGGAGAAAGAGCCACCCCCGCTACCGACCGACGAAGACCTGCAACGCTTGTTCGAAAAGGACCCCGACGTGCGCGCCATGGTCCGTTTGTTCGGGCGTGACAGCAAGACCTTCGTGGAGGCAGAGCCCAGCGCGATTGACCCAGCTGCTGAACCTCAGCTCAGCGCGGATCAAGCTGAAGTGATGCCTGATGGCGAGTCGAGCAATGGAGCGGAACTGGGTGAGCTGTGCGACGTGCGCCACAACGTGTGCTCCGTTCACGTCGCCATCGACGGCAACCCAGGTGATCTGGAGTTCGCGACCAAAATCCTTCAGCGTTCGGAAGCGCTGTTCGAGCAAGTCAAAGCGGAAGTGAACGATCCAGAAGTGCGCATGGCGGTGAGCGGCCGCTACCGCAACCTGCCCGTGACCAAGCGCATGGTCGACGCGGATCTGACGAAGATAAGCTTGCTCAGTACGGGCCTCATCCTGCTCGTGATGCTGCTTCAGTTTCGAGGGCTACTGTCGCTCGTCGCGCTGTTCGCGCCCGCGCTGATCGGGATCGTGTGGACCGCTGGGCTACTGGGCGTGTTCAAGCCCGAACTGAACATTCTCAGCGCGTTCACATTGGCGGTGTTGGCGGGCGTAGCGATCGACTTTGGTGTGCACCTGCTCACCCACTACAGTGAAGAGCGTGAGCGCCGGGCCACTCCGCTGTCAGCACTGTCAGCGACGCTCGAAGGCCTCACGCCTTCGTTGCTCGTGGCCGCGTTCACGACGAGCGGCGCGTTTGCAGCACTGGGCGCCACCAGCTTCCACGGATTCGCGGAAATGGGTCCGATCGCTGCCGCTGGGATCGTCGTCTCTTTGGTGGCGTTCTACGTGGTGTTTCCGCCGCTGGCGTTGCTGTTGGACCGAGGAGAAAATTGCCCGTTCCAACTGCGACGCTACTCGCTCAGTCCGTGGCGGAAGCTGCGCAGGTTTGCGTCGCCGATCGTGCTCGGTGGTTTCGCAGTCACCCTCGCGCTGAGCGTGATTGGTCGTGATCTCGAGTTCGAATACGACTTCAGCAATCTACGCCCGAGTGGGGTTGGGCACGGAATTCCCTGGGGCGGCACCCAACACGGCACGCAGCGTTCCTCGGTCTACATGTTGGCGGACGACGAAGCCTCGCTCAAAAAGGCTGCTGCGGGTATTCGTGAACAACGCCCAGAGGCGCTCGTGCGCACGGACGCGCCATTCGTGTTGGTGCCAGCCGCGTTCATCCCCCCCGATCAACCCGCGCGTATCGAGGCGCTCGAGCAGCTCGGCGAAACGCTGGCTCGCGCCAAACGCAACGCCAGCGACGAACTGCGCGCGAAGATAGAGCGCTTCGAGCCTCTCACGAAGGTAGACGAGCCGCTGTCCGTCGCAGCGATGCCGCGTTGGGTGACCGACTGGTTGATCGAGAAGGACGGAAGTTTCGGGACATTCGGCTTGGTGTACGCGGATCTCTCGGGATCCGACGCGCGGGAAATGGAAACCCTCGACCAGCACATCGCAGAATGGCGCAAAGCGTATCCAGATGTTCGCTTCGCTTCCGAAGTTGCGCTACTCGGTGAGGTCACACCGCAGTTGCGCCGTGATGCACCTGGTATGCTCGGGCTGGCGTTGCTGGGCGTGTGCCTCGGCACCTTGGCGGTGGGCCGCTCGCTCAGGCGCTTGCTGCTCGTGTTGTTGCCGCTTGCGGTGATGGTCGGACTCTCACTTGGCGTGGCGCACCTACTCGGCCTTCGTATCAATCTCTACAACCTGCTCGCCTTCCCCCTGGCGTTCGGCATCGGCGTCGACGGCGCCGTGTATGTGACTTGGGCCATGGCTTCACCCGATCCAGATCAACGCTTGCCCGTAGCGGCGCGTGCCGTGCTCGGCTCGACGCTAACCAGCATGGCTGGCTTCGGCGCACTGATGATCTCGAACAACCCGGGATTGGCCTCGATTGGGCACCTGGTGACCCTGATGTTGGCCGCGTCACTGATTGCCAACTTACTTTGGCTGCCGTCGCTCCAAACCTGGCGGAGTCGGGTCGTGCCGCGGCCGTCCTAGCTCTGCGGCCGTTTGGACGGTCGGAGATTAGGTGCGGTGCGATTGTTGCTTAGTGGACGCCAGCACCTGTGAACGCGTGAGAAATCTTCGGGCTTTGTTGGGCGCTTTGGCGCCGTTCGCGCGCTGGCGGTGTTGCTAATCGAGAGCCAGAAAGCATACCTCGACCCCGACGTGGGATGCGTACTCACACCTGTGAATTTTCGGCACACGACTCTCAAACCTACCTGTTGCTTCTTTGCGTCACATGCCGCTTCCCAACGAAAATCGCTTCCAGTCGGACCAAAACGCGCAGTCAGGACGGGCCTGCGATGAAACGTCGCTTGTGTTAGCGCGCCCGACGCCCTTTATCCCAACACCCGTGGCTCCGACACCCTTTCCCCGGATATCCACGAGCGCGTCGCCCGCGATTGGTTCGCTCGGCGCAGGCCCGACCCCCGACAACCAAGGACGGCCCGAATTGACCAACTCGTCGTGCGAAGATTTCGGCACGCCCACGCTCGCGCGGGAGCCCAAGTTTCCCCGTATTGGCATCCTAAACGACTACGTGCGCGTGCCTTACGCGAATGGTTCGTCGTTCGCGTCTCAGTTCTTGCACCGAGAGTTCCGTCGCCGTGGTTCTCAGGTGACGGTGGTCGGTCCCAGCGATCCCAAAGCCAAGCCTGAAGAGCTACCCGAGAGCAGTGTGTGCCTCGCCTCATTGCCTTTCCGCAATCACCCGGGCGTGCAGCTTGCGTTCCCCAACCGCGACGGTTTGCAGCAACTGCTCGACTCCAAGCTTTCGCTGGTGGTCGCCCAGACCGGGTCCGCCCTGTTGGATGTCGGCCTGTGGCTGCGTCGGCAGGCGCGGGTGCCGCTCGTGTGCGTGAACACGATTCACCTGCCGGCCGTGTACGACGTGCTGTTGCCCCAAGCGCTGCATCGCAACCGGTTTGCGGTGGGGCTCCTACGCGACAAGGTGATCCCCTGGGTCGAGAAGAGCACGGTCAAGATCTACAACTCTGCCGACGGGTTGGTGGTGTTGTCCAAGGGCCTCAAGAACTACTGGCGTGCCCTGGGCGTCACCGTGCCCATTTCGGTGATCGCTCGCAGCGTCGACCCGCAGGTGTTCGACAACGTCAGCCAGGCCGACCCATTCGACGTGGCGGCCAAGCGTGGTCGTCGTCTGCTCGTGGTGTGCCGTCACACGCGTGAGAAGAACGTCGAGCGACTGCTCGAGATTTTCGCCCAGCGCATCGCTCCGCGCGAGCCCGATGCCACGTTGACGCTGGTTGGCGATGGCCCAGACCACGACTACTTCCGTAAGTGTGCAGACGAGCTGGGCATCGCGGAGCGTTGTTTTTGGCCAGGCGAGATCAGCTTGCCCGACATGCCTGCCTGGTATCGCCACGCGGATGTCTTCGTCTACACGTCGCTGTCCGAGACCTATGGACAGGTCGTGAGTGAAGCGCTGTGGTGTGGACTGCCCGCCGTGGCTTTGGCCGATGGCATGGGCGTATCCGATCAGGTGGCTCATGGCGAAGACGGCTTCTTGGTGGATCCGCAGGCGCACGGGGGTGACCAGATCTTCGCCTCTCACGTGCTCGAGTTGTTGCGCGACGCGTCGATGCGCGCGCGGTTTTCCGAGCGTGCGCGGCGCAACGCCCACCGTCGATCGGATCCCGAGCGTTGTATTGACGCTTACGAGCGGACGCTGGAGAGCGCGCACGAGCACTTGGCACGCACGTTCGAGGAGCCGAGCTGGTTCGAGCGCATCTTCCCGCGTGTTCACATGACCATGCTGCACTTGCTGCTGGCGGTGCTGGGGTGCTTGCGTCCACCAGCCACGGTCAACCGTCATGGTCGCAGCCAGCCGCTTTGGGATCGAGCGTCCGCCGATGACACCGCGCCTGCTTCCGAGCGGCGCAAGCTCGGTAGAGTTCCGTCCGCGGCTTGAGCTGCGCTTGCGGAGGCTGGTAGCGGCGCGTGGATGAGCTCCGCGCGTCGCTGAACGCGCGTGGAGTTGTGACGAGCTCGTGCCGTGACAGCCGAGGTACTGTCGCGCGCGGGGTCATATCGTCGCTGGGGTGCGCGGACGGCCGGGGACCAAGATACGAGCACGAAACCTAGGCGAAAGGCATGGAGACGCCTCTGTACGACAGCTTGCGAGTCGTGCACGCTCAACAACGACAGCAGTTCAGCCTAGCTATGGACTTCCACGCTTACGACCCTGAGAACGGTCCGTTCTACGACGAGGTGTTTGGCTCGTTGGGGACGCCGCGGGCGGGTTTCGAGCGCCTCACGGAGGGCATCAACTCGCTTCCACCAGGCGTGTTGCAAGCGCGTCAGCAGGCGGCGGAACACGCGCTCATGAACATGGGGATTACCTTCACCTTACGGGGGGAGGGGGAGGACGCTGGTGAACGGATCTTCCCGTTCGACGTCATCCCTCGCGTGATCGCCGGGCGCGAATGGGCGCAGCTCGAAGCGGGGATCAAACAACGGATCACCGCGCTCAACATGTTCCTTTCCGACGTTTACGGTGAGCGTCGCATCATCAGTGAGAAGATCATTCCCCAGGAGTTGATCGACACGTGCCCCGACTATCGTCCTCAGATGCGTGGCCTGCGTCCCCCACAAGGGATTTGGTGCCACATCAGCGGCACGGATCTGGTTCGCAACAACGACGGTCAGTTCTACGTGCTCGAAGACAACGTTCGCTGCCCGTCGGGCGTCAGCTACGTTCTGGAGAACCGACACATCGTCAAGCGCATCTTCCCGGGACTCTTTCAATCGATGTCGATTCGGTCCGTCGACGACTACCCCATGCGCTTGCTCTCGATGTTGCGTTACCTCGGGCAAGACATGGCCGCTGAGCCGCGGGTCGTAGTGCTGACGCCCGGGCGTTACAACAGCGCGTACTACGAGCACTGCTTCTTGGCCCAGCAGATGGGCGTCGAGCTGGTGGAGTCCCAGGATCTCGTCGTGCGAGATGGCTACGTTCAGATGCGCACCACGCGCGGGTTCCAGCGTGTCGATGTGATCTATCGACGCGTCGGTGATGACTACCTCGACCCGGAAGTTTTTCGCCCGGAGTCGCTGCTTGGGATCCCAGGCGTCATCAAAGCGTACCTGGACGGCAAGGTAGCGCTCGCGAACGCTCCAGGAACGGGCGTGGCTGATGACAAAGCCGTGTACGCATACGTCGAGAAATTCATCCGCTTCTATCTCGACGAAGAGCCCATCCTGCGCAACGTGCCCACTCATGTTTGTTCCGACGAAGAAGAGCGGCGCTACGTTCTCGATCACCTCGACGAGTTGGTCGTCAAGGCTACGGACGGCGCGGGTGGCTACGGCATGTTGGTGGGACCTCACGCCAGCCAGCAGGAACGCAAGGACTTCGCCGTGCGCATCAAAGAAAACCCGCGCGGGTACATCGCGCAACCGACTCTTTCGCTCTCACGAGTACCCACGATCGTTGGCGAAAACTTCGAACCCCGGCACGTGGATCTGAGGCCGTACGCTCTGCACGGCAAGGAGATCTACGTACAACCCGGGGGACTCACGCGGGTTGCGCTGAAGCGAGGATCGCTCGTGGTGAACTCTTCTCAAGGTGGGGGAAGCAAAGACACTTGGGTACTAGCCGAATGACGACCATGCGTTCGCCGCACACCTCATCACGCTCGAAGTCGAGAAAGGGTCGGGCCAGTACATGCTGAGCCGAGTTGCAGATGCCATCTACTGGTGCAGCCGCTACGTCGAACGCGCCGAGAACGTCGCGCGTTTCGTCGATGTGAACCTGAACCTGATGTTCGATACTCCAGTTGCCGAACGCGACGACTGGGAAGCCTTGGTGCTCACCACGGGCGATCAAGATTGGTTCTGGAAGCACTACGACCGAGCGACGCCGCAGAACGTCGCTTGGTTTCTGACCTTCGACACCAACTATCCGAACAGCATCATTTCTGCGTTGGCCAGCGCTCGCGACAACGCCCAGACCGTGCGCGAAATCATCTCCCGCGAGATGTGGCACGTGCTCAACGAGTTCTACCTTCGGGTGCGCGCCGCAAGTAAGCAAGCTTTCTCCGTCGACGAGATGGTCGAGTTCTATACGGGCTCCGTAATGAGCGGTATCCACTACGAGGGGGTAACCAGCGCGACACTCAGTCGAGGCGAGGCTTGGTACTGGTCGCGGATGGGACGACTGCTCGAGCGCGCAGACAAGACCTCGCGAATTCTAGATGTGAAGTACTACACACTGCTGCCTTCGACCTCGGACGTCGGATCCACGGTCGATCAGTTGGGCTGGGCCGCGCTTCTGCAATCGGCGAGTGCCCTACAAATGTACAGGCAGGTCTTTCACGTCACCACCCCGGAAAACGTGACGAACTTTCTGCTCTTCAATCGTGGTTTTCCGCGTTCGATCTTGTACTGCATCGTGCAGGCTCAAGAGAGCCTCCACAACATCACGGGCAACCCGCTCGATGGGTTTTCGGGAGAGGCTGAACGTCGCCTCGGCCGTCTGCGCGCCCAGTTGAGCTACGATCGGCCAAGCGACGTGCTGAGCAGCGGGCTCCACGAATACATCGACGACCTGCAGACGTCGCTCAACGAAGTAGGAGACGCGATTCAACAGAACTTCTTCAATCAGACCACTTGACGCTCGGGGTCGCGCTCGGCACAGCGTTGCCGACGCGGTTGAGAGCCCACGCCGTGCGGGAGCTGCTCTTGTCTCACGAGTCTGCGCTCGTTACCGCGGGAATCGAGCATCTGTGATACTGCACTCCCTGGCGTTCCAAAAAACGTCAAGGATTCGGACAATCGGAGTCAGACATGGCGATCAGAGTCGCGCTAAACCACAAGACCACCTACGAGTACGAACGCCCGGCACGTTTGGGGCGTCAGTTGGTTCGCCTACGGCCAGCGCCTCACAATCGCACGCCGATCCACCGCTATTCGCTCAGGATCACGCCCGAAGAGCACTTCATCAACTGGCAGCAAGATCCCCACGGAAACTACGTTGCGCGGCTGGTCTTCCCTGAGCCGACGACGAAGTTCGAGGTCGAAGTGGACATCGTCGCCGACCTCGAACTGTACAACCCGTTCGAGTTTTTCGTCGACCCGTCGGCGGAGTCGGTGCCGTTCGAATACGACGCCGCCGTCAAACGCGAGCTCGAGCCGTACCTGAGCGTCGGGCCGATGACGCCGCTAGTCGCGCAGTTCATCGAGAAGTTCGACCGCACGCCGCGCCATCCCGTCGATTTTCTGGTCGATCTGAATCGCGCCATGAGCAAGGCGGTCGATTACGTCATTCGCATGGAGCCAGGTGTGCAGGCACCTGAAGAGACGCTCACGCTCGGCTCGGGGTCGTGTCGCGACTCTGGGTGGCTGCTGGTAAACGTGCTGCGGCACCTGGGCTTTGCCGCGCGTTTCGTTTCTGGCTACCTGATCCAGCTCACGGCAGATCAGAAACCCGTGGATGGCCCCGCGGGACCCGCAGCTGATTTCACGGATCTGCACGCGTGGTGCGAATGTTACGTGCCGGGTGCTGGATGGATCGGGTTGGATCCGACCTCTGGGCTACTCGCTGCCGAGGGGCACATCCCGCTAGCGTGTACGCCCCAGCCAGCCACCGCAGGTCCAATCGAAGGCGCCGTGGAAAAAGTCGAGACGAAGTTCGACTTTTCGATGGACGTCCAGCGCGTGGTCGATCGCCCGCGCGTGACCAAGCCATACACCGAAGAACAGTGGGCGAGCATCGTCAGTCTCGGCGACCGCGTCGATGAGGAGATGCACGCCGCCGACATGCGGTTGAGCACGGGCGGCGAGCCCACCTTCGTCAGCAGCGAGTACCCCGATGCGCCCGAATGGAACACCGAAGCGCTCGGCGGCCGAAAGAAAGAATACGCCGATCGCCTCCTGCGTCGTTTGCACGAGCTTTGGGCGCGGGGCGGCGTGCTGTTTCACGGGCAGGGCAAGTGGTACCCCGGTGAACAGCTTCCGCGTTGGGCGTACGCGTGCATCTACCGCGCTGATGGCGTGCCACTGTGGAAAGACTTTTCGCTGTTGGCCGAGAGCGGTAAGTCCTACGGCTTCACATCAGACGACGCCGAACGATTCACGCGCCTGTTGATCAAGAATTTGGGCCTCGAGCGTCACGGCTTGATGCCTGCCTACGAGGATGCCTGGTACTACGCGTGGCGCGAACGGCGATTGCCCACGAACGTCGATCCGCTCGACTCGCGGTTGGACGACGAGCTCGAGCGCGCGCGGCTGATGCGCGTATTCAATCAGGGTTTGGGTATCGTAGTCGGTTGGGCCTTGCCGTTGCGCTACGACGGGGGGTGGGTGAGCGGCGATTGGTTCTTGCGCGCGGAACACTGCTTCTTGTTTCCTGGCGACTCGCCGATGGGCTTTCGTTTGCCCCTCGATTCGACGCCGTGGGTTGCGGCGGTGGATCGTGATGATGGCTTCGAGCCCGATCCGTTTGCGGCGGTTCCGCCGCTACCGACCGAGTTTCCCATGCCGCTTCGTCCAGCATCGGCGTCCCGCGCGCTCGAGCAGCGACGTTATCGCGGCCCGACTGGCGAGCAAACCGACCCCCCGACGACCTCCCCGGCGTCGACCTCGCTCAACCAGAACACGTACGTCGACCCGTTCGCGCACCCGTATCGTTTCGAGTCCGCGTCAGGCATCGTGCGCTCCGCGCTGTGCGTGGAGCCGCGGGACGGCATGCTCAACGTCTTTTTGCCGCCGCTGTATCAGCTGGAAGCGTTCGTGGAGCTGATCGCAGCATTGGAAGCGACCGCTGCCGAGCTGCGGATGCCGATTCAGCTCGAGGGCTACCCTCCACCTCGCGACGAACGGATACGGCAGTTCATGGTCACCCCCGATCCGGGGGTGATTGAAGTGAACGTTCCGCCCGTATCGACATGGTCGGACGCCGTCAGGCAGACCGAGCAACTCTACGAAGCTGCTCGCCAAGAAAAGCTCGTGGCCGAGAAGTTCGAAGTGGACGGATCGCACATCGGATCTGGCGGCGGCAACCACGTGGTGCTCGGCGCCATGCGCGCGCCCGATAGCCCATTCTTGCGACGGCCAGACGTGCTGGCCAGCATGATCAGTTATTGGCACAATCACCCTTCGCTCTCATATTTGTTTTCCGGGCGGTTCATCGGACCGACGTCGCAGGCACCGCGTGTCGACGAGGCGCGCAACGATGCAGTGTACGAGCTCGAAGTAGCGTTCGCGCAACTGCCGAAACAAGGGCAGGCGTGTCCGCCGTGGTTAGTCGATAGAAGTTTACGTAACCTGCTCGTCGACGTGACGGGCAACACGCACCGTACCGAATTCTGCATCGACAAGTTGTACTCGCCCGATGGCCCTACGGGTCGGTTGGGCCTCGTGGAGATGCGTGCGTTCGAGATGCCGCCGCATGAGCGCATGAGCGTCGTGCAGCAACTGCTCGTGCGCGCGCTGCTCAATCAATTTTGGAAGACCCCGTACGAACGCGAGTTGATCAAATGGGGGACCGCGCTGCACGACGACTTCATGCTCCCGTACTACGTGCGCAAGGACTTCGAAGACGTGCTCGCGGATCTCCAAAACTGGGGCGTCGGAATCGAGGCTTCCTGGTTCGAGCCCCATTTCGAGTTTCGCTTTCCGCTTTGCGGCGACATCGCGCTCGACACGATGGGGCTCGAGGTGCGCGGCGCGCTCGAGCCATGGCACGTGTTGGGTGAAGAAGCGGTGGCGGGCGGCCAAGCTCGCTACGTGGATTCATCGCTGGAGCGCATTCAGGTCAGGGCAACCGGGCTGGTGTCGGAACGCTACAAGATCGTGTGCAACGGCTACGAACTACCGATGACGTCGACAGGTACGAACGGAGAAGCGGTGGCAGGTGTACGCTATCGTGCGTGGCAACCGCCATCGTGTTTGCACCCCAACATCGGCATTCACAGTCCACTGCACATCGACATCTACGACGACTGGAACGAACGCAGCCTCGCCGGCTGTACCGTTCACGTGGTGCACCCCGGCGGGCGCTCGGCTGAAGAGCGTCCAGTCAACGCCGCTGCCGCGGAGAGTCGCCGGCTCGCGCGCTTCGAGCGTCGCGGGCACCAGCCAGGCGTCGCGCGGCCTCGGGCTCCGCTGATCCACCCTCACTTTCCCCATACGTTGGACCTACGGCGCTCGGGGCTTG
The DNA here is from genome assembly GCA_965651905.1 of uncultured bacterium. GTDB lineage: Bacteria > Myxococcota_A > Polyangia > Polyangiales > Polyangiaceae > SZUA-265. The sequence goes on from CBFGUG010000026.1 coordinate 49,466, forward strand.
GCTGAAAAAGGCTAAGAAGACCCAGGCTTTGCACGTCCGGTCGCGGCACTCGGCCGGAGACTTTCGCGTTACCACGCTGCTGTTGTCCGTGGCGTTTTGGTGCTCTAATACGGGCTTCTTCTCATGAGCGGTTCGAACGCTGCAGCGCAGTCAACCAACCCCGCGCCGGCCTTCGTTCGGCGTGCCGCGCCCGGGACCTACGACGAGTGGTTCGGTGCCGACGGACAGGTACGTGAGTTTCAACGCAAGCTTCACGACTTTTTCACCACGGGCGAACGAGAAAAGCTTCAGCGGCTGCGCGTTGGTGTTCGTGACCGCATCAACGAACAAGAAGTGACGTTCAACATCCTCGGCGCCCCCGGCGGGACCAATCGCCCGTGGCGCCTGGACGCCATACCGTTCGTCATGGATCCCGTCGAGTGGTCGACGTTGGCGTCGGGGTTGCAGCAGCGAGGGCGTTTGCTGTCCGCGATTTACGCCGATCTCTTCGGCGCGCAAACGTTGCTGCGGCAGCGTATCATCCCTGCCGAACTGGTGCTCGGCAACCCAGGGCTGCCGCGGGCATGTTTCGGCTGGTCGCCGATCGGTGGACACACGCTGTCTCTCTATGCGACCGACGTGGGGCGCGGGCCCGATGGACGCTTTCGGATTTACTCCGACCGTACCTCAGCGCCAGCGGGAGCGGGTTACGCGCTAGAAAACCGTTTGGTCATGTCTCGGACGCTGTCAGGGCTGTTCGAGAGCTACGGCGTAGAGCGCGTGCGCGGCTTCTTCGACAGTGTCCGTCGCTCGATTCAAGCACTCGCGACCGGCTCCACGGAGGAGCCGCGGATTGTATTGCTCAGTGCGGGGCCCCGCGACGAGAGCTCGTTCGAGCATGCTTATCTAGCCCGCTACCTCGGGTACGAGCTCGTCGAAGGGCGGGACCTCACCGTTCGTGATCGCGTCGTGTACTTGAAGACTCTCTCGGGGTTGAAGCGCATCGACGTGGTGTTGCGGCGCATCAACGACGAGTGGTGCGATCCGTTGGCTCTGCGGGGCGACTCCGTATTGGGCGTGCCTGGGCTGGTGGAAGCGGCGGTCGCTGGGAACGTCGCGCTGGTCAACCCGCTGGGCGTCAACGTGCTCGAAGCACCTGCACTCAAGGCCTACTTCCCTGCGGCTGCAAAGCACCTGCTCGGCGAGGAACTCGAGCTGGAATCCGTGGAGACGTGGTGGTGCGGCGATCCGCAATCGCTCGAGTTCGCTTTGCAACACTCCGACGAGTTGGTGTTCAAACCCGCATTTGGTGAACGCACTTCGGCGATCCTCCGCCCCGCGACGATGGATGCGGAAGCCCGCCAGCGATTTGTCGCGCGTTTGAGGGGACGGCCTGGCAGTTACGTTGCCGAACGTTGGACGGAGTGCAGCGGCGCTCCAGTCTTGGAACCTGGAGGGCTCGCATATGGCGCACTCTCCATGCGCTGTTTTCTATGTCGCGAGCGCGACGAGTACCGAGTGATGCCGGGCGGGCTAGCGCGATTGGACGCGCCACGTGACGGACTGTTTCTACCCGAGGGAGGGTCGGAAGCTAGCAAGGACGTGTGGGTGCCTTCGGTGGCGGAACGCTGGAGTAAAGATCCCGTGGGCATGCCCGATCGTCGAGTCGAGTTGCGCCGCGGCGGGTTGGATCTACCCAGCCGCCTTCTCGACGACATTTATTGGTTGGGTCGCCATGTCGAACGCGGTGAGATGATTGCGAGGGTGCTGCGCGCGGGGTTCGACCGTCTCGGATCGGAGACTGGCCAGGACGCCGAGCTCGCTCTCGGTTCCTTGCTGGATTCGCTCGAAGCGTTGGAGGTAGTGCCCCCCAACACGGGCCCTCGGACGGTGGCCTCGATTCACGCGTTACTCTCTGGCGCGATGTTGGATCAAGCGAGGCCGTCGAGCTTGATCAGTGTTTGTCACTCGATCCATCAACTGACGCTCACTGTGCGCAGTCGTCTGTCACGCGACGCGTGGCATGTGTTGCGTCGCTTGTCCCAACCCCTCGAACGACTGGGGCGAAGCGGCGGTAGCGCAGCCATTGCGGCCGAGGCCCTAGACGACGTCTTGCTGATCTTGTCGGCGGTCGGCGGGATCTCCCTGGACAACATGGTGCGGGGGCACGCCTGGATGTTTTTAGACATGGGGCGGCGAGTCGAACGCGGCGGCGCGACTTTGTCATTGGTTCGTTCGATGCTACCTGCAGGGGCGTCTCGTGTGCACATGGAAGCGCTGCTCGAGGTGGCTGATAGTCTGCTCACTTACCGCGCGCGCTACCTGAGCAGCTTGCAGGTCGCGCCAGTGGTGGACTTGCTCATCACCGACGATACGAATCCGCGCTCGTTGTTGTTTCAGCTCAACACCCTGCTGCGCCACGTCCGTGAGCTACCGCGCCTCGGCGGCGCGGTACGCAGCCGTGCCGAGCGTCGAGCCATCGAGCTTCACAGCAACCTGCTCACCGCAGACGTGGTGCTCGCATGTTCCGGAGACGGCGAGGGGCTACGACAGTTGCTCGAAGACAGCAGTACGCTGCTCTGGCAGTTTTCGGACGACGTGACCCACACCTGGTTCTCCCATGCGGACTCGTCGCGTGTCGTCGCTCCGCCACTGTGGATCGACGAAGAGCTCGAGGTGCGATGAGCTTGGCGCCACCACCCTCGCCGAACGCCGAAACGTCGCGTTCCGACGTCTCTTCCGTCCACGTACGGAACGATACAGACGAGATGGCTCTCGACCAGGACGCACTCGTGACGAACGTCGGGAACCTGGGAGGAGGCACGAGTGGCGACCTATAGCGTCCGGCACACGACGACCTACGAATACGAACTCCCCGTGTTGCACGCGCACCACTTGGCGCACCTGCGGCCGCGCGCTCTGCCCAATCAAGTGGTGCACCTGAGTGAGTTGGAGGTGAAGCCGACGCCACGCGGTGCCCAGCGCCATATCGACTACTTCGGCAACGACAGCGACTCCATCGAGGTCCTCGACGCGCACGATTGTTTGGAGGTCACGTGCCGCAGCGTGGTGAGCGTGACCAAGCCGCCGCTCTCGTCCCTCGAGCCCAGCAGCACCCCCGCCTGGGAAGCCGTGGTGGAGCGTTTGGCTGCAGACGCCAGCTACCTACCCGAAGCGGAGTTTTGCTTCGACTCGCCCCTCGTGCGAGCGCACCCCAGCCTTCACGAGTATTGCGCTCGCGTGTTCACGAGCGGTCGTCCCATCGTAGAAGCGATCCTGGAGCTCAACCGTCTCATTTTCACGGAGTTCAAGTACGAGCCTGCGGCTACCGACGTCAGTACGCCGCTCGGCCAGGTGTTGCGTGAGAAGCGCGGAGTCTGCCAAGACTTCGCCCATCTGGCGATCGGCTGTCTGCGCAGCGTCGGGTTGGCTGCGCGCTACGTCTCGGGTTACATGGAGACGATCCCGCCGCCGGGCAGACCTCGTTTGGTCGGCGCGGACGCGTCCCATGCCTGGCCTGCGGTCTTCATTCCCGACCTAGGCTGGCTCGACTTCGACCCGACCAACGGTATCGTTCTGGGTGAACGTCACATTTGTGTTGGATGGGGACGCGACTTCAGCGACGTCAGTCCGCTGAAAGGGGTCGTCGTCGGTGGCGGCCGTCACAGTCTGTCGGTGGGAGTCGACGTGGAACCGCGAGAAGCGCTGTAGCGCCGACGTCGAGCTAGGGCGGCACCGAGTATGGCGAGGCTCGCCAGCCACGTCGTTGAATCGTCGCGTCTTCCAACACTGGCGCATGCACAGCTTCCGTCATCGGAAGTCGGTGGTGGGCTCGTTCCCGCGTCGGTGGCTGTCATGGTGTCGTCGGACAGTTGCGGATCGTCGTCAGTCATGGCTGCGTCATCCGTGTTCGGAGCCGCATCGTCCACGTGATCTGAGTTGGAATCGTCTCCGCTGGGCTCGTCGGGGGTCGTGCCACTCCCGTCGACGCCTGCACTATCATCGTCAGGTTGCGTCGTGACGTCGTCCGTCGAGTCGTCGATGTCGCTCAGGTCGTCTGGTGCCGCGAGGTCATCGGTCATCGGAGTGCCCGCCTCTGGCGCCACACCATCATCGGCGTCCGGTCCCGGCTGAACGATCGCGGGTAGCGTCGTGCACGCACTCGTGCAGCCGTCGCCTTCCAGCGTATTGCCGTCGTCGCACTGCTCCCCGTCGTCGAGCACTCCGTCCCCGCAGCGTGCGGCGCGGCAGTTGCTACGGCAAGCGTCAGAAACCGTGTCCGAGTTCAGCTCTCCGTCGTCACATTCCTCGCCCGGATCGATGGCCCCGTCACCGCAAGTGACAATCTCACATTCGGCCGAGCAACTGCCAGTCGCGCTGCCGTTGAACGTGCCTTCATCACACTCTTCGTCCACATCCACTATGAAATCGCCACAGCTCGGCAGAGTGCACGCGACGCGACAGCTCGAGCCTGGGGTGTCGGCGTTCGATGTGCCATCGTCGCACTGTTCACCCAAATCCACTACGGAATCGCCGCAGCGGGCGTGCGTGCAATCGGTTCTGCAGGCGTCCGCAACTTCATCCGAGTTGCCGGACGTCCCGTCGTCACATTCCTCCGCGCCGCCGATGACGCCGTCACCGCATCGGGGGAGGCTACAGTCGGCGCTGCAATCACTACCGACGGCTCCGTTGTTGGAGCCGTCGTCACACTCCTCGCCCGAGTCCACGACGCCATCACCGCAGGCGGCGATCGTACAGTTCTCGCGACAAGCGTCAGGGGTCGTGTTCGAGTTGGCGTCGCCTTCGTCACACGCTTCGTCGCTGTCCAGTTCGCCATCGCCGCAGTTGACTTCCGTGCAGGTTTCGGTGCACGCGCTCGAGTCTGTCCCGTTGTCGACACCTTCGTCGCAGAACTCGCCGGAATCGACTACGCCATCGCCGCAGCTCGCTTCAGTGCAGTTCGTACGACACGCGTCGGGCACGCTGTCCGAATTCTGGTCACCGTCGTCACAAACTTCGCCAGATTGGGTCTCCCCGTCGCCGCAGACTTGGCCCGCCCAGCCGATGTCTTGAAGCAGGGCGATGGTGATGTCCAGTTGTGCACCCGCGACGTCACCGGCTGGCTCCATCAGCAGGTCACGCCCGCCATCGGTCAGGTTACTGGTGCGCCGAGTGAGTGAATCCCAATGTGAAATCGAGCTTCCTGCGCGAGAGGGATCCGTGGCGTTTACCAGTAAGCGACCGTTGGCGTCCGCGCCGACCAAAGTGTCCGCAGCCGAAATGGCGATGGACACACCTCCGGCTTGCAGCGCCGCCGACAAGGCGTTTGCGGCCGTCGTGGAAATGTGAAGGGTAGGGATCCCGACGTCGAAAGAGCCGACCAAGTTGAGGTCACCTGGAGGTGAATACTCGGTTCCTGACTCGAAGAGGGCTCCCACCGCGCCACGGTCTTCGGCGGTTACGACGCCCAAGCAGCCCGTGAATCGAATCAGCACCACGTTGCCGCTCAGGTCGTTCGGCAGGCTACAGGAATCGTCGATCTCGATGAGTAGGCCTTCAGCCGACTGCTGCAGCGAAGTCGGTCCGAAGTTCGTTTCGCTGACGTGGCCCGAGAAGCCAGGCACACTCGGTGTAGCGACCGCGATGGGCGCGCCAGCGGCCAGGTGATCAGCTGACTGAGCGGTAACCCGTGGCCCGTTCCATACCAGGTTGCGCACGTTGCGCGCGGAGATCAGACGTTCGGCAGCGGACATCTCGGGCCAGGCACGACCCGCGTCGAGGTCGAATATGAGCGCGCTGTACACGTCGGGATCGCCCTCGGGCCCCGTATTCTGCCCGAACAGAAAGCGCCCGTTGTTTTGATTCATCATCGATGCGAAGCCGACGCCGTGGGTGAGCTCGTGCAGCACCACACCTACGAAATCGATACCGTCATCTGGGGGTTGCCCGTCGAGGCCGTAGTACCAACGCGTCCCGCCGAGGCAACCCGAGTCCACCGCCGAGTTGAAGTTCGCCACGATGTCGGGTGCGTTCGGCAGTACGTCGGTTTCCAAGATCGCGTCCACGAGGGCGCTGGGAAACCAGAGATTGCCCGTGCTGTCGTGCACCACACTATCTGGGGCGGCAGAACCGAGCACCGCTCCGTTGTCGTCGCACTCCAGCGCTTCCATCGACGCTTCGATCACTATCGGAACCTCGCTGTCGAGTTCCGCGCCCAGTACGTCAGCCGCGAACTGGAAAGCGATCAGCCGCTGCTCACCCAGGGTCGCGCCGTCGTTGCCCCCGGCGGTCGACGCGGCGTCTGGGGAAGCGGTCGACCCAAAGCCGGCACCCGGATCGATCACGAACTCGGCGGCGTAGCTAGGTAAGGGAAGAGCGAGCGCAGCAATGGCCAGCGCTAAACGCGTCAGTCTGGTGGCTGTCATTTGGGCGACTTCAATGCGGGATCAGCGTGTTTGGGAACAGATGAACCCGGCGCCTGCAACCAGCGCTCCAGCGCTTCTGGACTGTCGACGCAACTACGCTCCAACTTGCCATCCGAACCAATACGCGCGACAGCCGCTTGCTGAAAGCGCCCTCGCAAGTCGACCTTCGTCATACCGTTTGGCAGTCGCTCGACGACGAGGTCATCACTCTCCCGAGACAATCGTTCCCGCGTGTTCATCGCCTGCGGCGGAAGTTCAGCGCCGCTACCTGGCGTAGGGGTGTGCTTCGCAGGTGGAGCCTCTGGTTCCTCGTCGTGGGTTTCGCGACTGACGTCGTTACTGTGCTGTGCCTCAGAGCCACAAGCTCCGAGACCCCAAAGGTTGGCAAGACACGAGGTGATGAGCAGTATTCGCAGCGGATGTTTCGTCGTCTTGTTCAAGTCTGCGTCTCCCGTAACCCGCCTCCGAGTGCCCCGCAGCATACCTCACGGAAGCGTATCGGCCAGTTTCGACATCACGTCTACGTAACTGACTATCCCCACCAGGCTATCATCTCTGGGGTCGACGACGACGATCGCACCGATCTTGGCCTCAAGCATCTGCTCGATCAGCGCCTTCACTTCCGTCTCCGGGGCGACGCTCACCACGTCTGAAGACATGACGTCTCCAACTCGCGGAGATGGGCTAGCGTCACTAGATCCTCTGTCGTTCGGCGCATGGTGGCGTAGCCCAGCCAAGTCCCGATCGCTCAGAATCCCGACGAGGGAGCCGTCGTCGATCACGGGAAGGTGTCTCACGGCCAGTTCATCCAAGGCCGCTAGCGCAGCACTGAGTGGTTGGTTCGCGGCCACCACCACGGGGTTGGGCGTCATGATTTCGGCTACCACCATGCTCTGAGCATAGGCACCGCTTGGACGAGGAGTCCATGTGGGCACGCAAAAAAGGGTACGCAGGCGGTAGCCTCCGTACCCTTGCCGTTCACTTGGTCCAGATGTGCGTGAGCCTCACCACGTGGCGCACGTCTATCCGGGGTGCGAGTCTCAGCTTTGGGCGCCGTCCCGTGCTTGTTCGAACAAGCCTCGAAACAGCTCGGCGTTTTCGCGGGCGTACTCGCGCGCGTGCTCTGCGACGGCGCCGCGAGTCTCGCCTTCGGCCCATGGCGTCATGTCACGTGGTAGTGGTGTGACCTTGACCGAGTCGAAGTCGTCCATGGCGCAGCGAAAAACACGGCCACTGTCGTTGTGAACCACGTTGAATACGACGCTGCCCTCCTCGACGCTCGGAGGGGTACTGACGACACAGTCTTCCATGTTTCGCTCACTCACAGCATGCTGACGGGTTGGGGCGAAGCGGGTGCTGAACCTGCGGGGAACAGTTTCGGCACGATCTCCGAGAGCTTCTGCTGAGTCTCGGGTGTCATTCCCGTCGTGGGATGTGGCCAGATGAAGTTGTGGGCCTGTAGCTGATTACACGAGTACGAGATCAACACGTCGTTGGGAGGCGCTCCAGCGCTGCTGGAGAAGCTGAGGCCCATTTCGGCGTACATGCAACTCGACTGCGGCGCGGCGAAGCTGTCCTCAGTCCCGAGCAGCTCGGCTAACTGTTCCTTGAGGTCTTCACTCAGCACGGGCTGCTGCTCGAGAATACGAAAGCCGTGAAACCTCGGCGCCTGGGCTTGTGCGGGTGGTGGTGCGGCCGCGGGGGCTCCTGGGATGAGCCCTGGGGGAAGCAAGCCAGGAGGAATCATCTGCTGCAAACCTGGCAGTGCTTGGTTTGCCCACTGCTGAATTTCGGGCGGGATTGGTACGCCTGGAATGGCTGGCAAGCCCGGCGTCGTCGGCGCGGCAACGGGTGCTGGCGGCTCGAAGTTTTGCAGTCGATAGACCGTGACGTTCGACGCTGGCAGCGTATCGAACGGGGCAGCTGGCGCACTGGCGCAGGCGCAGGCGAAGAGAGCGACGCAGGTGGAACTAAGCAGTTTCATGGTACTGCCCAGTAGCACTTTTTCAGAAGCGCTTGAAGCGACGTCGCTCGCTCTCGAGTGAATCGTTTCTCTGGTCACGCCCCTAGCAGTTGCACGCGGAGCATGGCGCACAGCGTTAATCGGTCTTCGGTGGACAGCGAGCGCTTGCCACAAAAGGCGAAAGCGCGCCGCTAGGGCACGCTCTCCTAAGAATAAGGGGAAATCAGTGAGGAAACAGGGGAGGGGCAATTTGGCCGTGCGCCACGGGGGCACCCGGTCGGGCTTCCGCTCTCAGGCCACTGCCGTCAGCGGTATGCGCAAGCGCTGCAGCAACTTCTTGATGTAACGCATGAGTCTGACCACTTTCGGCCGTCACCTAGTCGCGACAGCTGCGCATCTTGTATCCAAGTGTGGGCAAGATCGCAAGGGGATCGGTATCTCGGCGCAGCAATCCGTTCAGGCAGATCACTGCAGCAAAGTTCAGCGCTCGCACCATTTCTCACCGTCTTTCGTTCGGTTGCGCGGGCCGGCCCAGGGGAGCAGTCGACCGCGCACGGCAGCTTCGCGGGGCGGCGACCGCGAGAACCTTTTTGGTCCAGGCTTGCCGATCGCGGCAGTGGCGATAGGCGCGCTTGCTGGCATCTGCACCGTCGAAAGCAGTGAATCCAGACCCTGCAATGCGGGGCCCTGCATCGGAACACCCCACAAGGGAAGTGTCGTGTAGTGCACTCCGCGCGGGTTTCGATGTCAACGCAACGCGTGTAGATCGGGACGATGAGGACTCTTGCGCTTGTTGCGATCGTGACAGGGACCGTTTCGCTCGGGTGTTCCAGCCCGGCCACGCCCGGGCGTTCCACTAGCCCGGCAGAAGTGGCTGCGTCGCCCAAGCCACAGCCGACCAGCCCGCCCTCAGCGCCAACGTTACCTCCGCTCACCGCGGAAGAGTTACGCTGGGTGGAGCCGCTGCGCCGAGACATTCTCGCGCTCACGCAGGTCGGGGCCCGGAACATCGACGATCCCCTCGCTCTAGCAGACGCCATCGATTGGCTCAGCACGCGCCTCACCGACGAGGGGTTGGCTGTACAGCGACAGGGGTTCTCGCACGGTGACGAGGTGCAGCAGAACCTGCTCGTGCGGTTTCCTGGTTTACGACTCGGCAACCAGAGCATCGTCGTCGGGGCGCGTCTGGATTCGGCATTGGGTTCGCCAGGAGCCGACGACAACGCCAGTGGCGCCGCCGTGCTCTTGTGTTTGGCGCGGCGTTTCAAGGACCAGCGTCACCTCCGCACATTGGATATCGTCTGGTTCACCGACGCCAGTGGGCGGCGTGACCGTGCAGCGAGCGGCGCGAGCGCGTACGTGGAAGCGGCCAAGAAAGACGAGACTCGCAGCATTCGCGCGATGCTCGAGCTCAATGGCGTTGGGGTTTACAGTTCCGAGCCCAACTCCCAGCGCTACGACGAGACGCTGGTTCATGGGCGCAGCGTAGGTGATTTCGTCGGGTTCTTGTCGTACCCGGAACACGCCCAGATTGCTGGCGGCTTCAGGCATGCGCTCGAAACCCAGGGCAGCTTGCCGCTGAGTCGGTTCGTGGTGCTCAGCGACGCTTCGCCCGTACCCGACGCCGCTCACACGGAGTTCCTACGAGCGGGCATCCCCGCGATGATGCTTTATGACACGCACGCGCTGCGCAACCCCCGCTTCGGCGGTCCACGAGACACTGCCGAAGATCTGGACTACCAGGCCATGGCTCGTTTGGTAGAGGGCGTGGGTAGGGCTCTGTTGGAGCTGACTGGACCTGCAGGGCAAGCGCCAGTAACCCCACACGGCTATGGATCGCCCGGCGAGGAGGCGTCACGCGAGCTCCACGATCCCCCAAACGATGGCAGCCGTGAGAGCGCCAGCAACTAGATCATCCAACATGATGCCGAGTCCCGGGGGCTGGGCACGTTCAGCTTGTCGAATAGGCGGCGGCTTGCTGATGTCGAGCAAGCGAAACAGCGCAAAGGCTGATGCTTGCCACCACCACGCCTCATCCCGCACGACCGCCATGGCGATGAGCACTCCCGCAACCTCGTCGATGACCACCAAACCCGGGTCCTTTTGACCGAGCGCCTTGGCGACTGCCCCCGAGCTCCAGATTCCGAGCGCGCTGATCGCCACGATTGCTCCGACATGCATCGCCATCGGCGACAGCGTCAGCAGCAGGTGCAGGGGCACCGCGCCGAGCGACCCTGCGGTACCTGGTGCCCACTTGGCGTGCCCACACCCAAACCAGGTGGCGATCCAGTACGCTGGAGTTCGTGTCGCGCTCACGCGAGCACACTAGCGTAGCGCTGGGTTCGACGTCACTTCGAACCTTTCTACGTCGCACGAAACTCGCCGTGCCCGTACGCGCCTCCTGGCGTGTCCCCCCGCGCGGCGCGCTTCTGAACGGCAAGTTCCTTGGCTCGTTTCCGAACCCTCGCGGACGCCCCTAGTTTCGAACGATCCGACAGCTCTCTGCCACGGCAACGGGGGCTCGCTTTTCGGTGTACCACTTCTTGTTGAACTCCCAACGCACGTCGACACCATCCATTTGTCCGACGAAACGCAAGCGACAGCGCGCGATGAAACGTCTGAGGGTCTTTTCGGCCACGCCGCGGGCGGGTTCGTAGTGACGGCGCATGGCGATATCAGGAGTGGTCCATAAACCTGCAACAAGCACCAGGTGGTTGCCACGTGCGGTGCGGTAGGGCTGAATCAAGTCGACGCGATTGTCGTCTGCGGGTTTGCTGCGGTCATGGCGCCTGCGTCGCTTGTCGTCCTTGTACTCGCAGCGCGCGCCTTCGAACTCGCGGTCATCCGCGCACGCCAGACGCTCCGCGTCCTTGGTCACTAGGGTGAGGTCCACTTCCAAAACACTACCCGGTTGCCATTCGTCCGGGTTGGGGGGCGGCAGTTCCCGACCGAGCCAGCTGTCCATCGAAGCATCCAGTTTGGCGTTGACGACGTCGCAGGACACGAAACCGACGAACAGCGCCGCTACCGCCGAGGCAACCAAACGCCAATCGAACACGAACCAGAAGCGTGGGGGCTTCGGGGCTGAGGCGTTCGACGAGCGGCGCTGCGACACGCGCCAGTCCTACACCCGTGAGAGACTCGGCTCAACGCCAAAGCCCGGATCACGGCTTGCTACCCGCGGACCGCACCCTTGAGGGGGCGCGACGACCTCGGGGGAGCAGGAGTGTCGTCCATCATCGGACGCAACGCCTTGCGCAGCGGACGGATGCGCACGCTACTGTTGCGCGGTGGGATCGAGTCGACGACGATACCCTGCTGCCGAAGCGCGATGGTTCCGTGCAGGATCGCTTCATCCAGGGTCTGGCAGAACGTCTGTCGAGCGTTCTGCTCGTCAGTCCGCGCGCGTTCATCGAACTGCGTGACGGTGAAGAACTCTCTCTCCGATCGCGACTTCACCACGACACTTTCGCGCAGCAGGACGGATCCAGCCTGCGCGAACAGCCAACGGCGGTGGGCGGCAAGCAGCTCGCGAGATGCGATTGGGATGAGCGCGCTTTCGGTCAGATCCAGGACGAGCGCGAACGGTTGTCGGAGCTCAGCGCAGCGCGTTGTTTCTTCGGCGTAACGGGCGACGGTTTCGGCTCCCCAGCGGACGGGTGCGACGAGTACTACGAGCGGCCAGCGGGAAATATCGCAATGCAGTCGGCTCGACATGACGCGCCGAGCTTACGCACAGGTTTGCCCCAAGTCGACGCGACGATCGTCGTAAGATTCGAGATTTGCAGGATAACTCAAGCGCTTTCCGCACCCTGTCTCACACTGGGTATGGCTCGGGTTGGCTACTGCGTCGAACTTTGTGTCCGCACGGCGGTGCGCCTCCAAGCGTGTGAATTCACGAACCTCCCCGCGCTGAGTGGGGTTCGAGCCGACCAACTATCCCCACAGCGTCCTTGCTTGCCCTGGAGTCGGTGGATATTTGTACACGGTGCTAGGTCCGGCTTGGGTCAACAAATTGGAAGGCTTGCGCGACCGCCTCGAGAGGCTCGGGCAGCGTCCGTCGATGCAATTCCCTACGGCAACGCCCGCGGTGATCGAAGCGATCGGTGTGCTGGAGACATTTGGTCCTGCGTGCGAGGCGATGTACCTGATGATGGCGGCGGACGGAAAGGTGCTCAACGTCGAGCGCGAGGTCGCGCGCGGGGCACTCGAGATCGTGGGCGAAGGTCGCGTGCGCTCGGCGCACATGGAAGCGATGTTGGACGCAGCGGCGCGCGCCAGCGCAGTGCAGGGAACAGAGAAACGCTTGGCTGCCGTCGTCGACTCTCTGCGTGGTGACGCGGTAATGGCAGAGCTGGTCGCCGTCTTGTGTGCGGCGGTTGCCGTTGCGGATCGCGAAGTCAAGCCCGTGGAGCAGGCGTTGTTCGAGCGGCTCACCGCGGGATTGGGTATCGGCGAAGCGCGTCTGAGCGAGCTGGTTCAGCAGTTTCAAGAGAAGGCCAAGGCGCCCGCAGACGAAGCTTGAAGCGTGGTCGTTCGGACCTGGGCACTCCACGTGGACAGGTCCCGCTGCTACTCTCGCGCGTGTTCAGCCCAGCAGGGAGGGTTCGAAAGCTTCGGGGGCGTCGAAGCCCAACAGCTGCATCGTCGTCGCCGCGAGGTTGGCCAGTCCGGGCTTGGCGACCTTCGGCGACAGCGTCACTGCGCTTGCGCTCGGAACGTAGAGGTGGAGCGGTACGGGGTTGAGTGTGTGGCTCGTCTTCACGCGCAACTTGCCATTGCCATCTCGCACGAGCTGTTGATTCTTGTCGTGCTCGTACATCTCGTCGGCGTTGCCGTGATCTGCCGTCACCAGGAGCGCGCCTTTCGACTTCTTCACGAAACGCATGAGTCGCCCCACCTGTAAATCTACCGCCTCTACTGCCATGATTGCGGGATCGCGGCTGCCCGTGTGTCCGACCATGTCCCCGTTGGCGTAATTGAGCCTGGCATGACGGTATTTGCCCGTGGCCAGCTCCGAAAGCGTGCGATCCGTGATCTCGGCGGCTTTCATCCAAGGGCGCTCGTCAAAGGGCAGTGTGTCACTCGGAATTTCGACGTACGTTTCGTTCTTGTCGTCGAACTTGCCACTGCGGTTGCCGTTCCAGAAATAGGTGACATGCCCGAACTTCTGCGTTTCGCTGATCGCTAATTGCGGCACGTCGTTACGAGCTAAGAATTCACCCAACGTGTGATCAATCGCAGGGGGCGCAACCAAGAAACGTTTGGGGAGCTGTAAGTCGCCATCGTATTGCATCATGCCCGCATAAGCGACGTCTGGCCGCTGACCGCGGTCGAAGGCGGTGAACGTGTCCTGCTCGAAGGCTTGGGTGATCTCGATCGCGCGGTCGCCGCGGAAGTTGAAGAATATCACGGCGGCGCCGTCTCGAATCTGACCAACGGCCTTACCCTGACCGTCCTTGATGACGAACGCGGGGAGGTTCTGATCACCGATGCCCGGCTGCTCGTCGCGGAAAGTCTGAATCGCCTCCCGGGCGCTGGCGAACGTCCGCCCTTCGCCGTGCACGTGGGTACGCCAGCCCAGCTCGACCATCTCCCACTGGGCTTCGTAGCGATCCATGGTCGTGGTCATCCGACCCCCGCCCGAAGCGATGAGATAGTCGCGCCCCTTTTCGCGCAGCTTGGAAAGCAACGCCTCCAGGCGGTCGACGTAGATGAGCCCCGACGTCTCATGCACGTCACGGCCGTCGAGTAACACGTGAACGCGGATACTTTGGACGCCTTGCTTGTCGGCGTTCTCGATCATCGCTTCCAGGTGGCTGATGTTGCTGTGAACGTTGCCGTCGGACAACAGCCCGATGAAGTGTAGAGGCTGACCCGACTGGCGTACGCGTTCGCAGCTCGACCGCCAAGCTTCCCCTTCGAATAGCGCGCCGCTGGTTACCGCGTCTTGGACCAACTTGGCGCCTTGGTTGAAAACGCGCCCAGCGCCCAGGGCGTTGTGTCCGACTTCACTGTTACCCATGTCGCCGTCGCTCGGCATGCCGACGGCAACACCGTGGGCGGCGAGCTCCGTCGTCGGGCAGTTCGCGGCTAGCCAATCGAGGTTTGGAGTTCTCGCGAGCCAAACCGCGTTGGACTCGTCCTCGATGCCGTTACCCACGCCGTCCATCACGCAAACGATGACGGGACCTTCGATGTTGGGGAGACTGGAGTTCTTCGCTAGCTGCCACTCGGCCATACGATCGCTCTTAGTGGCATCCCAAGCGCCGCGCAAAAGCAAATCCGTCGAGCCGGCCGAGCCACCGTTCGTGGCAGGGCGCAGCTGGTTTCTTCTGTGCACGCCCATGTTTCGTGAGGTCACTGGCACCGAGAACGCCAACCCCAAACGCCATCTCGCCACGCGCGTGAACGCAGTGTTCCCGCGGCGTTTTCGCAATTCGTCCGTCCACTAGAGTGGAGACTTGGCGACCGTGGGTGATCCGTATGAGGCTAGCGCCGTGAACGTGCTGATCGCTGGCGAGAACCTGATTGCCCTCAGGGTTGCCGAAGCTCTGATGTCTGACCACCAAGTCGTGTCACTGCGCAGCCAAGCCCTCGCGCCTTCGCGTTTCGATCGTTTGGATGTGCTGACGGTTCATGGGGAACCAACCTCGCCCGAGGCACTGCGTGCCGCCCGCGTCGCGGACACTGACGTGTTCGTCGGCAGCACGGACAGTGACGCACTGAACGTAGTGGCTTGTTTGGCGGCGCGGCGTCTCGGGGCACGCCGCACGATTTGCGTCGCGCAGAGCCCGGGGTTTCTCGAGGTGCGCGGGGAGGAACACGATTTGGCGGACTCGCTCGGTATCGACCAAGTGATCCGTCCAGGCGAACAACTCGCCCGCGAGATCGTGCGCATCGTCACGGTCCCTCAGGCGTTGGACGCTCGGGTATTCGCCGACGGGCGCGTCGTGCTCTTGCGTTATGCCGTCGAAGAGGGCGCGCCCATCACCAGCGCACCGCTGAAAAAGCAACGCTTGCCCAAGGGCGCGTTGCTGGTGATGGTCCGCCGCGGTGAAAAAATGATCGTTCCCGAAGGCTCCACTCGTATCCAAGCGGGTGACAAAGTGATGGCCATGGGTAAACCTGAGGCGATCGAAGAGCTGACGGGTTCGCTGCTGGCTCACGTCGTGAAGCAGGAGCGGTTGGCAACAATCATCGGCGCGGGTTCGGTCGGACTCTCGATCGCGCGGGGTCTCGAACGAGCCAAGTGGTCCATCAAACTGCTCGAGGTCGACGCCGCGCGTTGTGACGCGGTCGCTAGTGAAGTGCGCGGAATGGTGTTACACGGCGACGGTGCCGATCTGGAACTGCTGGAACAGGAGCAGATCGGAGAGTCCCCCGTCGTCATCTGCGTCACCAACAACGACGAGAAGAACCTGTTGGTGAGCCTGCTCGCCAAAGAGCTCGGAGCGCAACGCATCGTCACGCGTGCAGACCGTTTGGCGAACGAGCGCATGTTCGAGAAGGTTGGTATCGACGTGGTGCTGTCCGCACGCGGTGCGGCCGTGCGCTCGATCGTGCACAACATCGATTCCAGCCATGCGGACATTCGCGCCGAGCTGGAACATGGCTCGGCGTG
This sequence comes from uncultured bacterium, assembly GCA_965651905.1. Lineage (GTDB taxonomy): Bacteria > Myxococcota_A > Polyangia > Polyangiales > Polyangiaceae > SZUA-265. The sequence goes on from CBFGUG010000026.1 coordinate 65,457, forward strand.
CGTCATGGAGATCGTGTTGCCCGGCACGTTTTCCGCCACGCGACTGAGCGATCTTCGGCCCCCAGAAACCGCAGTGGTGGGGTCGATTCAGCGTGGTCGGCACCTGGTGGTGCCCCAGGGCTCGGACGAACTGCACGCGGGGGATCAAATCCTGGTCTTCTGTGCGACCGATCACGAAGACGAAACGCGCGCGTTTTTTCTGCGCGTCGGCGAAAAGGGCTGAGCGTTGCGACTGCGAGTGGTGCTGGGAATCGTCGGGCACGTCTTGCGCCCAGCGGCGCTGATGTACGTCCCGCCAATATTGTTGGCGCTCGTCGATCAGCGCATCGAGTCGGCGGTTCGTTTTGCAATCGGTGCATTGCTGACATTCACACTCGGCGTGCTGTTCTCCACCAAGCAGCAACAAACCTTTCACCGCGCGGAGGCACTAGCCGTGGTTGCCCTGACCTGGCTGCTCGTGCCGGGTTGCGGCGCCATACCTTACGTCTTGTACGGGATCGGCGCGGTCGACGCGGTGTTCGAGTCGATGTCCGGTTTTACGACGACTGGTGCCACCGTGCTCGTAGACTTCGCCCTCTACGATCGCCCGTTCTATCTCTGGCGTAGCATGACGCAGTGGTTTGGTGGCCTCGGCGTGATCGCGCTGTTCATCGTGGTACTGCCGCGCCTCGGCATCGCTGGTCGACAGTTGTTTTTTACCGAGGCGTCGTCGCTGGACTCCGAAGCGCTGACACCGCAAGTACGCAAAGGTGCCCAGCGCCTGTGGCTGTTTTACTCGGGGCTGACGGGCGTGCTCGGGTTGCTGCTGTTTGCGGTCAGTGGTTTCGGTTGGTTCGAGTCTGTGACCCACGCGCTCACCACGATGTCGGCGGGCGGATTCTCGCCCAACGGATCGTCGATCGCTGGTTATCAGAGTGTCAGCGCCGAATGGATTTTGACGTTCTTCATGTTGTTGTCGGGGGCCAGTTACACGCTGCAATACCGTGTGGTGGCGGAACGGCGCCCGGCGTTGCTCCGCGATGGCGAGTTCGCGCTGTACTCGGGGACAATCATCGTTACGGGCGTCGTGATCGCAGCGATCCTGGCGGGTGGGTTGCCTACTTTGGAGACGTTGCGGCTCGGCCTGTTCCAGACGTCCAGTCTGATGTCGAGCACGGGGTTCGCCAGTGTGGATTACAACCTTTGGTCCGACTCGGCGCGCGCGCTGCTCATCGTGGTGATGGTGGTGGGCGGCTGCGCGGGGTCGGCGGCGGGGGGGCCCAAGGTCGTTCGCCTGATCCTCGTGCTAAAACACGTGGCCCGTGAGATCCGAGTGACGTTGCACCCGCGCGCAGTGCTTGCGATCCGTCACAAAGGGCAAACCGTCAGCCGCGACATCATGCGCTCGGTGTTCACTCTGTTCGTTCTGTTCGTGCTTGGTCATTTCGTGTTGGGGACTGCACTGGTCGTGCTTGGAGCGGACTTGGTCGTGGGATACAGCGCGGCGCTCGCCTGTCTCGGAAACATCGGGCCCGGGTTTGACGCGGTGGGACCCATGGGGAACTTCGCGGGCTTCGATCCGTTGTCGAAGCTCTTGCTCACCCTCGGGATGTGGCTGGGACGGCTGGAGATAGTCACGGTTTTGGCGCTGCTGCATTTCGAGGTGCTGAGAAGCATGAGCTTTCGCGGTAAGCGCTGAGCGGCAGGGTGAAAGTGGGGATTTTCGCCAGGATAGTGTTCGGGCGCCCTACCCAGCGATGCAGGCTTCAGCTAAAGCCCCCGCATGACTTTGCCTCGCTTGAAAGCCAGCGCCCACCTCAGCGACGTTCGCTACGAGATCCGAGGCTCCCTCGCGAGGCAGGCCGAGCAGCTCGAGCGAGCGGGCTTCGAAATCATCAAGCTCAACATCGGTAACCCGGGAGCGTTCGGTTTCCGCATGCCTGACAGCATGCGCCGTGCCGTGGTCGAAAACCTGCATAACGCCGAGCCTTATTGCCATCAGAAAGGCATCTTTCCAGCGCGCGAGGCGGTGGTCATGCAGCAGCAAGATCGCGGCATCATGGACGTCAGCGCCGATGAGGTGTTCATCGGCAATGGAGTCAGCGAGCTCATCATGATCTGTATGCGAGCGCTGCTCGATCCGGGGGATGAGGTGCTGTTGCCCCAGCCCGACTACCCCTTGTGGACCGCGTCCGTGGTCATTCATGGGGCGAAAGCCGTGCATTACCCGTGCCCTAGAGAGCTGGGGTTTGCGCCAGACTTGGAGGCGATGGAACGACTAATCACACCGCGCACTCGCGCCGTCGTGATCATCAACCCCAACAACCCGACGGGCGCGGTTTACTCGAAGGAGCAACTGAGCGCGATAGCAGACATGGCCCGTCGCCACCGCCTCGTCATCTTCGCGGACGAAATTTACGACGAGATGCTCTACGAAGGCGCCACCTACGTTCCGATGGCAAGCCTCGCTCACGGTACGTTGTGCGCAACCTTCTCGGGGCTCAGCAAGGTCTACCGAGCGTGCGGGCTGCGCGTGGGTTGGGTCAGCTTCAGCGGCGAAAAGGCCCACGCCGAAGAGTACCTACAGGCCATCGAGTTGCTCGCTAGCTTACGCTTGTGCAGCAACGTCCCCGGGCAGTGGGCGGTGCAGACAGCACTCGGCGGCTATCAGAGCGTGTTCGAGCTGACCTCACCTGGCGGGCGTCTTTACGAGTCGCGCGCGGCGTTGCTCGAGTGTGTGGAGCGCAGCAAGTACTTGGAGACCGTGCCATCCGCGGGATCCATGTACGCCTTCGTGCGCGTTGCTTCGCCAGCCTTGCCAGACTTCGACGACCAGGAGTTCGCACACGCGTTGTTACAACGCAAACACGTCTTGGTCGCGCCGGGCAGTAGTTTCAACGTCGGATATCGCGATCACTTCCGCACGACGTTCTTGCCAGACGCCAAGACGATTCGCGACGTGTTCACCCGTATCGAATCGCTGCTCGACGAGATGGCAGAAAACGGTGGTAAGCCAGCATGAGTTCTCCCTCTGGTGAGCAGCGCTGGGTCGTGGCAACCACGAACCCTGGCAAGGTCCGAGAGATCGGCGAGATCGTAGGCCCGCTCGGTATCGAGCTGGTACATCTCGGCGAGCTGAGTGTCGAGACGACCGAGCCCGCCGAGGACGGGCAGACGTTTGCTGCCAACGCGGCGATCAAGGCGCGTTCGTATGCCGCGCAGCTGGGCATGCGCTGCATCGCCGAAGACTCGGGGCTCGAGGTGGACGCTCTCGGAGGCCAGCCGGGTGTACACTCGGCGCGCTACAGCGGCGCTACTGGGCCGCGCACACGAGTTGACGCACTCAACAACGAGAAGTTACTTGGCGCGCTATCGGGGGTTCCTGCCGCAAAACGCACCGCGCGCTACGTTTGCGCCGTGTGCGTCGCCGAGCCAGATGGTTCGATCGTCGCTGAGGTGAGCGCAAGCTTCGAAGGGGCGATCGCGGAGGCTCCCGCGGGCGACGGGGGGTTTGGCTACGATCCGTTGTTTTTCGTACCTGAACTTGGATGTACCGCCGCGCAGCTCACACCCGAACAGAAAAACGCGCGTTCCCATCGTGGCAAGGCCGTGCGTCAATTGTGCGAGCGTTTGTGACTGCTGTGAGTCCGTGTGTTTCGCGAAGTGCTCCTTCGGCGCCGCGGCTGTGTTGTCGCCTCGGGTGAGCTGATCGCTCGCGCCTCACGCGACGATTGAACCCGCGCACTTCCTACGTCATTCGACCCGAGTTCGTGACACTCGCAGGCCCCGCTGCCTCGCGCCCCAGGTCTGGAGCGCAAACGCACCCGCTTCATCCCCTCTGGTAGCTGCAGTGTTTCTCGGCCCGCTCCTGACGTCTGCACTTGCCGTACTCTCGCTGGATCGGGTCGACGTGGGTCGCGGCCTGCTAGAATTGCGATGGGCTGGGGAGTGCAGTAGGCTCACTAACCAACGTGATGAGAGCGGTAATTTGGGTGTCTTGGTCCGCGCTCCTAGCCACTGGGTGCGCACTCGTGGCCACTGGATGTGCGGACGAAGATCGCGCCGGGTTTTTGGCGAACCCCAAGTCTGACGTCAAGTTCATCTGCGATGGCGGCAGTTGCCGCCCTGATCCGGAAGGCTGCGGCGATGGCGGATGTAGCGCCGTGTCCCTACCGCCTGTCGGCGCTGGTGAGGGGACGAGTCGTGAGATTTGTCTGAGCGAGGAGCAGGAAGAGGATTTCCTGGATACTCCGCTGACTGGAAGTCTCGACGTCTTCAGCACCGATGATTTCGACCCGAGGTACTTGAAGGACCTTCGTGGTACGGCACAAATCAAGGCCGAGTCCCAAGTGTCTGGGTTCATCGCCTGCGCGGAATCCTCGGGCAGTTTCGAGTTAGTCGGCGGAGCCACCTCGGTGGGGCCGCTCCTCGTCATTCCAGATGAGCCAGACGACGCGAACTTCTTCCCGACCGTGATTCAACAAGCGCCTCGCACGGACGCCTCGATTCCCGCGGTGCCCGTGTTCGGGAAAGCGGAGGTCGAAAACATTTTCGAGCAGCTCGACATCGAAGCCAACCCTGACCGTGGGCACATCGTCGTGGAGTTCGTGTTCGTCGAGGATTCGGAGCGTTTTCGTCAGGCCGGGATAGAACTGCGAAGCTTGGCGGGGACGGTGGCTTACAAGGACGGCGCGGAGTGGTCGCGTGACCTAACTGCGACCACGTCCGATGGCTTGGCGATCGTGACGAACACTGGCGCGTTGGGTGGGCTCGGCGGCACTGCAGACCTGCGTTACGTGGTACTCGCGAACGACCCGGATCGCGAAATCGAACTGTCTGGGATCACCTCGTTGAAGGGAGCGGTGACCTACGTTGCGCTGACGCCCGAAGGGATCAGCGTTCCCGGGGGGTCTTGACGCTGATGGGGTACCTCAGGACGTTGGCTCGAAGGTGACCGCTTTCACGAGTTCCTTGAGCTTGGCGCGGAGTTCGGCATCACGTTCGGAGAGTTCGACCATCTTACCCGACAACTTGCCGAGTTCGTCCTCTTGCGCGGCGAGCTTGCTGGCGAGGTTGGCTTGCAATTGCTGGTTGCCTTTGGTCTTGCGCAAGGTGTCCAGGTTGGCGCGCACTCGGTCCTGGTCACGACTCAACTGATCGTGCAGCTTGCGCACTCGAGAGGCCTCCTCGCTCACTTGGTCGAGCTCATCTTTGACCGCAAGCACCTTGTCCACCGCGTCTTTGGCTTGCGCGGGGATCTTGCCGCCTCTGACGTAGACTCGTAGCAGCGTCAACCCAGACGAAGTGTCGAGGCCGACGACGCGTTCGTTCTTGGTAGTCCAAGCGACTTCCATGGTGCTCTTGTCGTTGGCTGCGATGGTTGCGGGGATCATCAGATCAGTGGGCGTTTCGACGATCCCGGGTGGCGGGTTTTGTAGCTCCCAATTCGCTCGACGTTCTTCTTTCAGATAGGCCTTGATCGGTTCCGCGTTCAGATTCTCGATCGTGTACTTGGTGCGGACAGTTCGTAATCCTTCACTCACCATTTGTCCGCCTGTGACGCGGAGAAGTCGCGCATCTTCTTCCTGAACGTCGACGTCCGAGTTCAGGGAAACGCGTCCGTCAATCGCGTAGCTGATGAAGTGCGTAGAGCCAGGCTGGACTTGCTCCACGAAACCTTCACCGACGAACGTCCCATCCGAGTAGAGGGTGACAGGCCCTTTCTCGAGGGTGAGGGCTGTGTCGTTGGTGAACTTCATGGAGCGGTAGGGGTGGGGGCCCAGCTGCCCGCTGTCGTTCGGGCGGAAGAACACGACTTCCTCTGCGCTGACTCGCTCGTTGATGATGGCGACGAGCGTCGACGAACGGTCAGGCACGGTGACGGCGTCAGCGATGTCGTAACGAAACAACGACCCCATTTGAGCGATTTCGACCGTCGGAGCAGCTTGTTCTTGCAGTGATTCGTCCATCTTTTTTCGTTCGATGACGGCGGGCTCGGGGGCAGCAGAAGGTCGCGGCGCGGACGCTTTCTTTTTGGACCGCGGGGCAGCGCCACTGCCAGAGAGCCCCAGTCCCCCACCACCTTCGTTCATCTCGTATTCGGCTGCCATATCCGCATCGGCGAGTTCTTCTTCCAGATCGTCCTCCACCCCGCCGTGCTCGACTGGAGGGGCTGCCGCCACCTGTCGACCCTTCGGGCTCATGTCGACACGGGTCGTGTACTGCGACGAATGAAGGTCGTAGATGAATGACAGGGGCGCACCTGCCACCAGGCTCAGCTTGACGTTGCGCCAGTCCTCCCCTGAGACGTTGTCGACTACGGCCCAACCCTGAAGCAGCGGTCGGGGTCCCCCCAACACCAGACGATACGCGGGTTTCCAGCGGGGCATTTCGACGATGTAACTGGCTTGAAGTTCGTGTTTGTCTTCCCCTGCCAGGTGTACCGACAGCGTTATGGGCTTCCAATCGCCCTGACTGAGTGAAACGTCGAGACTCTGTTCCAGCCCAACCGCCAGCGTGCGATCGAGAATCGTGACGCTCGTGATGTCGCGGATGGGGTAAACACGTAGTTCGCCAGTGTCACTGCGAATGGTGACCCGCCAATCCGCGACGACGTCTTCGTCGCGCTCTACTTCCAGGTTCTCGACGCCGAGCACGCGACCGCTGACGCTCCCCTGTCGTCCAGCGAGTTCCACACGGGCGCCGCGGAACACCGACAGCACATCGAGCAAACCGTTGGCATCGCGGACTTGGTCAGGGAGTTCCGCGAGCACGCGGTCGCCGCTTTTCTCCAAAGGTAGTGAAATGCTGACAGCGCGCCCGTCGCTCTTGTCGATGACGGTCAGTGACTTGAGCAGATCGTTAATCTGCGAAGGGCGGATTTGTAGCGTCAGGCGACTGCCATCCACCGTGCCCTGACGTTCGAAGTATCCAACCCCGTTTTGGTAGAGCACGACGCGGCGGATCGGGATCTCCGCGGCGGGTGATTCGGGCAAGTGTGAATCACGGCCGCTACTCTGACAGGCGAGCAGACAAGCGGTGAGGAGCGTCCAACGAAGCGCGTTCATGAAGCGGACTATAGCGAGTCCGTGCCAGGTACACGCCGTTTACTCGTCAGTCGTCCGAAGCGTGGTTCGGTTGTGGAGGTGGGTTGGTGCTGTTGGGGAGGGCGCTCGAGGTTGCTGATGTGCTCCCCTGTGGGTCATCGGCGGAAGTCGCACTCTGAGCGCCGTTCTGCTCGCGTTTCTTGGAGGTTTTTTGTTTGGCCGTGTCGTCGGGTTCGTCACAGGTGGCCTTCAGACGGAATTGCTGTACGGACCAGCGCGCGCCACGTTCCAGACAGGCTGTGACTACCAGCAGGTCCCCTCCACGTTCGAAACGGACGTTGATCAAGCTCGCGTGACGGTCGTCTTGTGACAGCTGACCGTCACATTCGAAGTTCTCGACCGTCTTGTCGTCGCGAAACCCACCCTGCAGCAAGCGGCGTTCAGCCAGCAGACAGGCGGTGCGATGGTCGAGTTTTTCTTTCGCGGCAGAGTCGCCCAACTCTTTGGCGATGGCTGCGAGGCGATCGTCGCGCTCCATCCCGTCCAAAATTCCTACAGACAACAACAGCGCGCCCAGCAAGACTCCCATCACACCGAGGATCAGACCGATGGTTGCCGTGACGGGGAGCACGAGCTCGTACTTCTTCGCCATTTTTCGAGCGCGTAGACCCATGACGACGCCGACGACGCTAGGGGCGAACGCGCAACAGACGACGACACCCGCTCCGCTCCATATGAGTGCGTGTTTCGAGGTGCGAGCGAGCGAAGCTTTTGCTTCCTGCTTGCGTTGCCACGCTTCTTGGCTCTGTTGCCACGCTTCTGCGTGTTCGCGCTGTACGCCGAGAGCCTCGCGATGTGCGGCAAGCTGCTGCTGCTGGTGCTGCACTCGAGAGCCATGGGCGGTGATCGCACCACAGTAGGGACAGTGCGTGTCCGACTCCCCAACCTTCGCGCCGCACGACAGACAGTTCATCGAAGCCTGGAGTAGATCAGAGCCCGGATCGGGACAAGGTTTGCGACGGATCGTCATGGACGGGTCGCGGGCCTGGGCCGCGCGGCCAAAATCCCTGCTCGATGTTCGTCTGGAACCATGGATACGAGCGACGATTTCGAGGGGTGCGGAGCGAACCCAGTCCCACCGCGTTCGTCCGTCGACCACCGAGTCAGCGTCCAGGACTCTGCCCTTGACCCACCACGGGAGGAGACTGATGTTCCGGGGCCGATGTCCACCGAGAGCATGGCCCCTGCGGCCACCGCCACCAAGATCACGATGGTGAAGAAGCAGCTACTCAGCGGTGAGCCCTGCAAGAAGTGCGCGCAGGCTCAGGCAACCCTGGAGGCGCGTGGACTATGGGAGCAGATCGATCAGATCGTCGTCGCCAAAGAAGGCGATCCCGATAGCCCTGGGATGCGCCTAGGAGCCGAGTACGGCGTCGAATTGGCACCGTTCTTCATCATCGAGCAGCCAGGCGAGAGCCCGCAGGTGTTCACGAGTGTCATCAAGTTCATGAAAGCCCTGCCCCAGAGTAACAAAGAGAGCGCAGGCTCTGCGCCACCCATGGTGGTCTTGGCTGAGCGTTTGGCAGGTAAGGAGCCGCGCGAAGTACTGCAGGTCGCGCTCGAGACGTACGGGGAGCACTGCGGCATCGCCTTCAGCGGTGCTGAAGACGTGGTGTTGATCGACATGGCTAGTCGCATGGGGCTTCCGTTTTCTGTGTTCTCCTTAGACACTGGGCGACTGCACCCTGAGACGCTGCGCTTCATCGACAGGGTGCGCACGCACTACGGGGTGGAGATCCACGTGCAATCCCCCGACGCTTCGCAGCTCGAGCCTTTCGTACGGCAGAAGGGATTGTTCAGCTTCTTCGAGGACGGACACCACGAGTGCTGCGGGATTCGGAAGGTACAGCCGCTGAAGCGAGCGTTGGCCGAGTTGGACGCTTGGGTTACTGGGCAGCGAAAAGACCAAAGCGTAACCCGTGTCGAACTAGACCTAGTGGGTGAGGACACTTCCCACAGGGGGCGCAACGGGACTCTCGTCAAGTTCAACCCTCTCGCCAATTGGTCGAGCGCCAAGGTGTGGGAGTACATCCGCGACAACGACGTGCCCTACAACGAACTGCACGACCGCGGGTTCATCTCGATCGGGTGCGAGCCGTGCACTCGCCCGATCCGTCCGGGTGAACACGAGCGCGCAGGTCGTTGGTGGTGGGAGCTCGAAACCCAGCGCGAGTGTGGGTTGCACCGTCCCAGCTGATGAGGCGCCCGGCGCGGACCGCGCGCTCCAGTAGCGACTCGGCTGTGAGCGACGGGATGGTCGCCGTTATCAGAAGCGAACGGCCACTGTTTTGCTCGCGCCCGAAGCCACGTTTGCTGAACGTCGTTTGCGCCCTTTTTCCGGGTGCACGAACACGATGCTGTGGCTGCCCGCACTGACGGCAAGCCCACGTTTGGGCGTCTTCCCCATGGGGCGGCCGTCTACCAGCACCACCGTGGGAGGCACCGAGAGCAGGGTGAGCTTGCCCATGCCGCCACTCGATGACGAGGCTTTGGCTTTGGATCGCGTACGCCGGGCGCTCGACTGCGATGCACGACTGCGTGACGGACTGGAAGCGGCCGCGACCTTGGTTTCTTCAGCGTCGTCTTCTTCCGCGTCGGCTTCCTCGTCAGCGACCAGGTCGATGGCGACCTCCAACTCGGCATCGCCATCTTCGAACTCGACGACTTGCTTGAACTTCTGAAAGCCCTCTTTGCCCGCAATGATCGTGTGCTTTTGCGATGTGTCGATGTCGGTGGTGTGGGGGAGACTGATGCGTTTACCGCGCAACAACACGTCGGCACCTTCTGCGTTCTCACCTTCGGTCAGGGTCAGCTTGCCGAGCTTCACTTTCAACGCGATGGGTTCAAGGGGTAACACTTCGCCTTTGGCCAAGGTCACTTCGCGTTCGAGTGGTTCGTAGCGTTCTCCTGCCGTGAAGCGCAGCGTGTGCTTACCCGGCTGCAGGTCGTCGACCTCCTGGGGCAAGGTACCGATCTTGTTGCCGTCGACGAACAGCGTCACCTCGCCAGGAGACTCGGGTACGTTGATTCCCGTGTTGGTCTTCGACGGGACCAACGTGACGTCGTGGACCTTGGTGTCGTCCTCAGGCACGAGCACGGCCATCGCCGCGGTCTTGTTGAAGCCTTCGGCCTCCGCCATCAGCAGGTGGCCGCGAGCTTCGACGTCCTGCAGTTGACACGGGGACTTCTCGCACACGAGACGTTCGTCGAGGTACACCTTCACACCGTCGACGGGAGTCCCTCCAGGCCCGGTGATGTTCACCAGCAGCTGACCCGTTGCTGGCCCCCGCGGAACCAACATGAAGATCAAAACTCCCACGAGTGCCACGGCCGCGGCGGCGACGAGCTTGCCGTTATCTTTCAGCCAAGCGCCAGCGACCACGCTCGCCCCGGGGGCTCGCGCGCTGGGCACGGTCGGCATGGGTGGCAAACTGACTGGCGGAGGAGCGGCACGGCGGGTGGTCTCAGACGGCCTGAAACTCTCTCGGCTGTAGACGGTCGTGGGGTCATCGTCCCAGTCGGATGGTTGCGCGGGCGCCGCTGCGGTGTGATCGACGACTGGTGCTGCGGCGGGAGGGGGCAGGTAACTTGCGGCAGGGGCAGGCGGCAAGGATGGCGGCGGGGGCAAACTGATGCCGGGTGCCGCCATCGCTGGTGGTGGGGGTGGCGGCGCGCTGCTGCCTGCGGCGTAAGTGGGTGGAGCAGGAGGGGCGGACACCTGGGGGCGTGCGTGCGCCATGAACGCGTCGGCGCCCGTGGGCGCAGCGATGGGAGGCGAGGGGGGAACTGACGCGTGGCCCCACACTTGCGGAGCGACCGCGACGCCATCGGCGTCCACTGCGTCCGCGAAGTCGTCGACGGGGTGTCCCTCTTCGTAAGCACTCGAAGCGGCGAGTGCTTCGATCTCTGGCGGTGCTTCGACTGCCAACGGCGAGGTCGCCAGCTCGTCTTCAGCAGGCGGTCGCGGCGGCGGTGGGGGGGGAGCTGAACTTGCCATCGGGGGCGCGGCGACTGCCTCCGCAGCTGGTCGCCGTGACGGCGGCGGTGGGGGACGCGAGACGACGGGCGCCGCGGGTGGAGGAGCCAGGGATGGAGGTGGCGGCGGACCAGGCCGAGCCGCAGCGAGGGGGGGCGGTGGTTGTGAGCGACTCACCCCAGCGGGCATCGGAATTCGGCTCGCGGACGCCGGGTCGGATTCCACCAGCGGAGCAGCTTCTGGCACGGGGTGATCGACCGCGCTCTCGAAGTCGATGTCGATCTCGTGCGGGGGCTGCGCGGCTCCCCGCTTCAGCAACGAGGGGGGCGGCGGAGGAAGTGACCGACCCTTGCTGGGTCTGCCGTTCCCTGGCTTTTGCATTCTCGGCGCGGCGTCTCGTTCGGACTCCGAACCGCCGGGCAGTAGCTGGTCCAGGAAATCGAGGTTGTTGTCTTCCATCTTCATGTCCTCAAACGGGCGCGAAAAGGTTACCGCGCCGAGCCCACCCAGATCGACCCCACTTACTGGGCCGTTCCGGAATCAACCAGGACGAGAGCGCCCCTTTCACTTTGCTTGCAAGATTATTCAGGCCTCGGACGCTTGGCCCTACGCTTCGATCTACGTCGCCGACGCGCGCCCAATTTCCCGACTAGGGCCGGTAACTGGTTTTTCTTGCAGGCTAACAGCGAGCAAAGTCGGCCAGCGTCGGGATTTGGTCGTTTAGCCTCCGTGATTACGCGTTCGTACAGATCACAGCGTAGCGCCCGGTCACCGATCGCGACGAGTCCGCCCGCGAGCAACTGCGCGGAAGATAGCTTTCGGAGGGCGTTTTCGTCGAGCAGCACGACGTTTTCTCTGGTGAACGCCTTCACGCGGAAATGACAGTTACACAGGGCCGCGCGCACGCATAGGGCGCGTGGTCGCAACAAGCTGGGAACGAATATCGTTCGCTCTCCGACTCGGACACCGCGTCGAGACAGCGTGTCTAGCTCGCGTTCGTCCAGACTGCTGAGCTGGGGCCGCGCATCACGCAGCGAGACACTTCCGAGTCCCTCGCGCAGTTGATACAGCAGTCCGCGCATGGCCGCAGAGTCGCCCGCCTCTTCCGCGACACGACCGAGTAGTTGCCCGACCGTATCGAGAACGAAGGCTCGCAGCCTCCGCTCCAGTCGCATGCGCTGGCCAGCACTAGTATCCAGATCGACGCTGACGTCCGGGCGATGCAGGCTGTTTCCTGGCCTCAGTCGACCTAGGCTCACGGCGTCGATCAGTATCGAGCCGTCATCTGCGAGTTCGAAACGTTCGTGCGGCGCGTCGATCCAGCTGTCCAGTCGTTCACTCGGTGACAGCATCGACTCCGACGGCTCGATGGCCATGTCGGCGCGCAGCCTTGCGAGTTGTTCGGACAGCCCACCCTTGCCCGTACGGGGTGAGGCGTCAGTTGCTGGTGGGGTGAAAAAGTGTTTGCGTGTCCGCTCCACGAAGCGCGCTACGAGTCGTTCGTGGAGCGCGTCGCTCAATCGGTCCTCGAGCTGTCGCGTGGTCGCTTGCCAGTGTTTCCCCTGGGCGACCCAACCAGCACGATGGCTGACGTAGGTCCAAGTCCGAACGAACGCTATGCGTCCCATCAACGTCTCGATGTCGCCTGAGGTGTCGTCGAGACGTCGCATGCGTTCCCCCAGCCAGTCTTCGTCGATGTGTCCTTTGGGGCCGCAAAGTTGCTCGAATATCGACAACAACAACTCCGCGTGAATCTCTGGCAGTAGCTTTCGATAGTCGGGGATCTGACAAACTTGCCAGAGTAGGTTCACGGCGTCAGGCGAGTTCGCCAGACGCACGAGCTCGGGACGATGCGCCAGCTGAGTCAACGCAGTGCCGTCGTCGGTAGTCGTGATGCGTCGCAACGCGGCCTGCTGCGGTCGCTGCTCGAGGGATTCGAGCAGTGCGGACAGACTCGAAAAGTCGAGATCGTGATTTCTCCAAATCGCGTGGCGATCACGAGCGAAATGGTGAGACTCGATGGCCAACGCTGCCGCGTCTGGCAGCGGCCTGCAGGGGGCGAGAGTGCCGAAGCTGCCGTCTTTGAGGTGTCGTCCTGCGCGCCCGGCGATCTGTCCAATCTCCGCCAACGTGAGATCGCGCCGCTCGCGGCCATCGAACTTGTGCAAGGCGGTGAGTGCCACATGGCCCAGCGCCAGGTTCAACCCCATGCCTATCGCGTCGGTGGCGACCAAGTAGTCGACTTCACCTGCTTGATACATTGCGACCTGGGCGTTTCGTGTTCGTGGCGACAACGCGCCGAGCACCACCGCAGCCCCCCCACGTTTCGCTCGAATGCGCTCCGCGAGCTCGTAGACTTGCGCGGCGTTGAACGCCACGACGGCGGAGCGAGGCGGAAGGCGAGCCAACTTGCAGTCTCCCGCGTGACTCAGTCGCGAGAGACGCGGTCTCGCTTCGAACGTCGCGGTTGGGATCAGCTGCTGCAGTAGGCGCCGAACCGTGTCCGATCCGAGAAACCAGGTTTCGTGACGTCCTCGCGAGTGCAGCAGACGCTCCGTGAACACGTGTCCCCGTGTCGGGTGAGCGATCAACTGGATTTCGTCGACTCCGAGAAAGTCGACTTCGAGATCCGTCGGCATCGCTTCGACGGTGCATACCCAGTAGTCTGCACGTGGCGGGACGCGCTTTTCCTCACCCGTTATCAGCGCGACTCGTCGCTCGCCGATCCGCTCACTTATCTTGTCGTAAACTTCCCGCGCGAGCAGTCGCAGGGGCAGACCCAACATTCCAGTATCGAACTCGAGCATGCGTTCGATGCAGTGATGCGTCTTGCCAGTGTTGGTCGGACCCAAGAGCGCTACGATTTTCGACGCTACTGGGGCCGCGCGCGTACTCGCACCTGGCTGATATGCGGGGGCGCTGGGAGGGGGATCAGCCGCGCCGCGCGGTGGTTTGGAGCGGAACATCGTCGAGCTAGTTCTCGGGGGCGGGTTTCTCTGCAGCTATCGTGATAGCGGAAAAGCGTCGCGTTGCACGCGGTCCTCTCCAGCCGATTGCGCTGGCCGTGGCGACCGAGTGCTCCAGTAGTCGACCGCCCCACCGGACCGTCGTCGCCCGCGGTTGTGTGCCCGCTAGCTCGACGATTGGTGATAGCTTACGTCCATGGCGCATACAGTAGTTTTGATCCCAGGTGATGGCATTGGCCCTGAAGTGAGCGAAGCGGTGCGCACCGTCTTCGCCGCGGCCAAGGCGCCCGTTCGTTTCGAGGAGCATCACGCGGGCGAGTCCGCGCTGCAAAAGGGCGGCAAAGATCTACTGCCCACGTCGACGCTGGACGCGATCGTACAGCACGGTGTCGCGCTCAAGGGGCCATGTACGACGCCCGTCGGAAGTGGCTTTCGCAGCGTGAACGTCGGTTTGCGTCAGACGCTCAAGCTGTACGCCGCCGTGCGCCCCGTGCGTAGCTTGCCCGGCGTCCAAACGCGCTACGAGAACATCGACCTCGTGATCGTTCGCGAGAACACCGAAGGCCTATACAGCGGCGTCGAGAACGCCATCACCGACGGTGTGGTAGCCTCGATGAAGGTGGCGACCAGCGTTGCATGTCACCGCATTGCGCACTGGGCGTTCAGGTACGCCACGCACCGCTCGCGCAAGAAGATCACCGTCTTCCACAAGGCAAACATCATGAAGATGACGGACGGTATGTTCATTCGGGAGTCGCGCAAGGTGCACCAAGACGACTACCCGAACATCCAATACGAAGAGATGATCGTCGACGCAGGGGCCATGCGCCTGGTGCAAAACCCTGCGCACTTCGACATTCTGCTCTGCGAGAACCTGTACGGCGACATCGTGTCGGACTTGTGCGCGGGGATGGTCGGCGGGCTTGGGGTAACCCCGGGCGCGAACTTCGGCGACGAGCAGGCTGTCTTCGAAGCGGTTCACGGCTCCGCGCCGGACATTGCCGGTCAGGGCCTCGCCAACCCGCTCGCGCTGCTCATGAGTGGAGTGATGATGCTCAATCATCTTGCCGTCAGCCGCAACGACGCGAGCTGCAAGGAAGCGGCCACGCGCATCAAGGGCGCTTACAACTCGGCTCTGTCAGACGGCGCTCGCACCCGGGATCTGGGCGGGGAGCTGGGGACATCCGAGTTCGCGCAGGCGCTCGTCGACCGCTTGCAGTGAGATCAGCGCCGCGTAGGCGAAAAGGACCGCCTAGTCAGCAGGATGTTCGGATCAGTTCACCATAGCCCTCGCGAAACGTCGGGTAGCGGAACTGGTAACCAAGACCAACTAGCTTGGCGTTGCTCACGCGTTTACTACCGACGCTCCTGCGCGGGCTGGCGTTGCCTTCCCTGCACGAATCAGCAATCTTTCCAGGCGGCGCGGCCCCCATGGTGGAGGCTAGCCAGCGCAACACGTCCCGTCGCCTAGCAGGCTCGTGGTCGACACCGAGCACTAGACCGTTCGGCTCGGGGTGAACCAGCAGAAACGCCAAAGCGCCCGCCACGTCCGTGGCGTGGATACGATTGGTGTAGTCGGCGCGTGTCTCGTCGTAGGTCGCTGTGCCCGAGCGAACTTGGTCGATTAATCGCGTACGGCCAGGTCCGTAAATCCCGCCACAGCGAAGGATGCAATGGGGAAGTTGCGATTCCGTCAAGAGCGATTCTGCTTCGAGTGTTCGCCGTCCGCTGAAGCTCGTTGGGTGTGTCGGGGAGCTCTCGTCGACCCAGCCATCGTCGTCTTGCGAGTACACGGCCGTAGACGAGATGAACGTAACTCGGCGTAGGGCCGCGTCGCGTACTCGTGGAACGTCGAGCACGTTGGATAGACCCTGGACGTAGGCCCGCACGTAAGCCTCGTCGGTTCGAGCGTCTGCGGCAGCACAATAGGCGATGTGGGTGAGCCCCTCCGGGATCACTTTCGCAAGTTGGTTGGGATCGCATAGATCTGCGCGAAGCGCCGTCAAACGTTTGGGGACACGCGACACATCACGACGCAACGCCAGCACGTGATGTCCCGCGTCCGCCAGCTCGAGCCCGAGACGGATACCGACGTCACCCGCGCCCGCAATCAACACGCGCGACGTCGGTTCGCGTCTTGCAGAAGCCGAGTCGCTGCTCCGTGTGGGGTCCGATTGCACGTCTTGCTTCACCTCTGCACGAGTCGACTGATGACGTTGCCTGCCTGCTCAGCTCGAGCGCACGGGAACACTGCTGCGCAACAGTTCGAGCAGCTGACCGTCGACGCGACTGTAGTAGTCGCGGGTGGCCTCCGCTGCTGCCCGTTCGTCACCAGTTTCCAGGGCTTTCACTACCTGTTGCAAGTGTTCGGGAAACGTCGGCTCCAAGATCCACAACATCGGCATGTGGCGCAACAGGTCTCGCAAAGCCTGAAGAAACGGATTGGCGATCCAGCGCACGGCAGTCGAGTGGCTGGCGTCCACCAGCGCGTCCAGCCAGCGTTGGTAACCTTTTGCAACGACCTCCGCTTGCTTGGTATGAAACGCGGTGATCATTAGTTCACTCAGCTCAGTGAGTCGCTGCTCGTCGTCGGGCTCGGCTCTCCGTACCGCAAGCGTAGTTGCGTATTCGATCAAGAAAACGCGCGGGACGAGAATATCCTCCAACATGCGGACGAGCTCTCGCATGTCTGGACCGCCTTGTAGGTAGGGGGTGAATAACTCCAAGTTGCCCGTGCGTCGAAAGTCGCAAACCATGACACCACGCCCGTGACGTACCGCTACCAGCCGAGCCTGTTCCAGCTTTCGTACGGCTTCTCGCAGCGTATTGCGATTCGTCCCGTAAGCGATCGCCAACTCGCGCTCTCCCATCAAACGTTCACCTGGCTCCAACTTTCCCGCGAGGATCTGTGAGCGCAGGTCCTCGAAGATGGCGTCAGCGATATTGGGAGTGCGGGGCGGCTCAGCCGAAGGATCGTCAGTTTCGCTCATGGTACTCACTGGGAAAACGTTGGTGAGACGGGCGCGGCGCTGGTTGGGTGCGCTTCAGGCACAGACCAGTCCGTAGTTCATCGACCCACTGGGGCAGCGCCACTCGAACCTCGGGCCACGTGTCTCGCGCCCAGGTTTCTACGGCAGTGCGATCTGCGGTCGATAGCGCGAGGGCGCGCCGCGATTTCAACACTCGCTCCAGTCGCTCGAACAACTCGCCGGGGGTTTGCGGAACCACGAAGTCGCGTCGAGCGAGCAACGTTCGACGCAGCGACTCGTAGCGATGCGGTTCACTCGGTGCACTCCACTCCACCAGATCGCCGAGCGAACGGGCGGCTTTCGACTCGAGGGCGGCCGCGTAGTGGTTCCGAGCCTCAGGGTCGCGAGCGAGCTCAGAGTCCAAGATCAGCTCGAGTCCGACATGAGCAGTGGCAAGTCGAGGGCCACGACCTAAGCCTGCATCGGCCAGCGCGTGTCGACCTTCCGCTTGAAGACGCACGAAGGTCGGCGAGTCATGAAACACCTCATCTGTCGCATGATGAAACGCGATACCCGCCGCCAGGGTGGGATGCGGGCTGGTAACGCGCATACCCCCCAACATGGTCGCGAAATCTGGCAGCATGCTGCCCAACGCGAATTCCGGATCGGGCTCTTGCCAACTCGCGATAGTGCAGTGCCCGAAAAAGTTCACCGTCGCGCAACGTACTCCGCCATCTCACCAGTCGCAAGCGCAGCGTTCCCGAGTTCAAGAGCGCTCGCGCAGGACCTGCGCCAGCAGCGTGGGGCAGTCTGTCATGATTCCGTCAGCGCCTGCATCGAACAGGTCGTGCATCTCGCTTCTCGAGTTGACCGTCCAGACGTGAGTCTGGATGCCCCGCTCGCGTGCTGCGACCACGAGCTGCGGAGTGAACAACCGAATACCGTACGCGGCCCGCGGGATCTGCAACGCGACGTATCGAGGGCGCCAACCCGTCAGAGCCCCGATTCGCAGGCGAAAGGCCAATTCGAGTAGTTCACGTCGGGTAGCCGAGGTTGAGACCTGGCCAGCACTCAGCTCGCGAAACTCCGCGAGCAAGCGGTGCTGTGCCGAAGCGATGATGCAGCGGTCCGTGGCGTTAGCTTTTCGCAAGTCGTCCCAAACCAAGCGCGGTGCCGCAGCGCAACCCGGCTTGAGCTCCACGTTGAACCGCGCACTGGGGAACCGCTCCAGTGCCTCGAGCAGCGTCGGTATCTTCATCCCTCGGCCGCGTTGCGGCCAGCCTCGCTCGTAGCCCCACCAGTAGGCGGCGTCGAGCGAGTGTAACTGCGCGAGTGAGCGGCTTGCGAGTGGTCCGAAGCCGTTGGTGGTTCGTTCCAGGTGAGCATCGTGAAACAGAACTACATGCTGGTCGGAGGTTACTCTGGCGTCGGTCTCGATGACGAAGTCCCCTAGAGCCTGACACCCAGCGAAAGCCTCCAGGGTATTTTCGGGCCACTCGGCGCCACCTCCGCGATGAGCGAAGGCAGGCGCCGCTTGGAAGCGGACGGGAGCTGCTTGGCCAGACTTTCCAGGGTCCACCGCGCTGGAATGCCCGACCCTCGGACGTTCGACAAGGGACTGCGACAGTCAGCCGTTCTGAAAGTCCGCCCCAGCTGGGGCTGCGCCGTCTCGCTCGCGACGCCTACCGCGACGAGGTGAGGCGCGCTATGCTTCCGCGCCATGCCCGAACCCGTGCTTGCCGTACGTACCGATCGTTGGTTGGTTGCCGCACGCATTTTCAAGACACGTGGCCTAGCCCAACTCGCGTGCGCTGGGGGAAGAGTAAAGGTGGAGGGAGCCGCCGTGAAAGCGAGCCGCGTGGTCAGGCGCGGCGAGACGATTTCGGTCGAGAGTCCGCGGGGCTTGCTCATTCTGGTCGTCCGCGAGCTAGCGGAGAAACGACTCTCCGCGCCACTCGCGCGCGAACTCTACGAAGATCATTCGCCACCTCCGCCCCCCAAAGAAGAGCGGATTTTCGGCGTTCGAGAGCGCGGCGCAGGCCGTCCCACCAAGGCGGATCGTCGAGCGTTGGAACGTTTGCGACGCGATTGAGGCGTTCGCCTCGCAGCACTCCTCACCTCACGGAATCGGGTGAACCCGCAACTCTGGCGGCAGTGGTTCGCCACACAACTCGAGTTGTGGGCCAAAGGTGAGCTGTACGGCAGTCGTACAAACGGCCTTGCAAACGTGCAGCTTTCCGACGAGTTCCGCGGGTGTCAGATCGACGTAGCGCACTGAGCTCGGGTCGAACGCTGCAGGCTGCCTCAGTGCATGCGGTAGTCTGCCGCCGAGCCAGGCGCGCAACAGCTCGTGCTGGTCTGGCACGAGGTAGTAATCTTGATGGTAGGCAGGTGTCGGGCTGGCTTCGGGGGTTCCATTCGGCAACTCCTCACCCCAAAGGAAGCACAAGCTCTGCAGTGCCTCGGCGATCGCGGCGTGGGCTGCTGACGCTACGTCGGGTTTGGCGCTCAGACCACGGATCAATGGAGCGCCTGCGTACTTCGGAAAACCGATGCAGAACGCGACACGCAACTCCGAGGTGTGGGAGGCAAGTTCCGTCGGTACTTCGGCAACCATCACTTCGTAGGTGTCTGCGAGTTCGCCGAGCGTGGCGGTATGCGGGACGTGTTGCGGCATGCAAGCGCCCCACCACGAACGTACGATGGCGTCGCGTTCGACGAGCTCTGCGTGGGCAGCTGCGCGCGCTGCCCCCCACGTCGAATGCAGAGCAGCGCCATTGGACAACGCGTAGCGCATGCCCGGGGCGGGGTCGGGTGGAAATACCTGCGCCGCCTCGACGCTGCCGACTTCCCTGCCGAGTTCATCGCGACAGATGAACGACATGGCCGCGTCTGTCTTTTCCGCTCGTTGCTTCGCTTGAAGTAGGCTGAAACGTTCGAGTAGCTCGTAGTATGCCCGCTCGACGGGCATTGCGCCGCGCTGCGCTGCGCTGCCTGGCACGGGCGGACCATCGCCGCTTTGCGCAACCAAGCCGACCATGCCCAGGTCGAGCCCGCAGATTCGCGTCTGTTCACTGAATACCTCTACTAGCTGGCCCGAGTTGGGCAGCGGGTAGCGTCGTTGGAGTTCCTGCAGTTGGGCGTCGAGGGGGGACGGGCCCTGTTGCATACGGGGGCTCTACTTTCTGGAGTCGATGGCGGCGCCTACGTCGTGCTTGGGGGGGGGCCGCTCGGGCGGCGCTGGACCGGGTGCGGGAGTGTTGGCTCGCGGCTTGGGACTGGGTGAGGGATTGCGTGGGGCCGCTCGGGGAGGCGTAGCGGGCTGTGGGTCTTGGGTTGACGCCGCAGGAGTTGGCGCTGGCGTCGTGTCCTGTGCAGCCGTGTCGTCTGTGCGCGCGGTCGGCTTGTCCGATGCGCCCGCGTCAGTTGGGGGCGTGACTGCCTTGCCCGGCGCGTCCTGCGCGTTCGAAACCGCTGGCGGAGTGATCGTCGTGGTGGTTGGGTGGGCCCCGACACCTGGTGCGTAGCTGGCGGCGCCGGCTGGTTCGGCTGCCGACGACTCTGCCACCTCTGGTCCGTCGGATTGCCAGGCCCAAATCAGCGCGACCGTACCAGCGATCAGGGGTAGTGACCCGATACTCGCTGCGACTTGCCAACGGCGCGAACGCTTGAGTCCGCCGTCCGAGGCCATGGTCGCCGCATGTCCTTCCACCGTGGCCGCGCCTGCTTGAACCTTGATGCGGTCACCTGCCGCCGCTACGTGCGGGGGCGCCGAACGCTGAAAGAATCGTTCGATCGAGTCGACGCAGCGTCGCCCTTCGTTGGAGGCGAAGGGAGCAAGGGCCTGGGCGAGCTCCCGCAAGTTCTGGTATCGCTGGTGTGGATCTTTCTGCAGGCATTTCTCGATCACACACCACAACTCGAACGACACTCCCGGGGCGAGTTGTGGCAGCGGGGTGGGTGGATCCGCCGCGATGGCTGAAAGCACCGCCCCGACGGATTCGCCCGGGAAGGGGAGCTCGTTGGAGAGCAACTCGTACAGCGTCACGCCTAGCGACCAAATGTCCGAACGTGGATCGACGCCAGCGGACGAACGCACTTGTTCGGGCGAAACGTACGTCGGCGAACCGACCATCACGTCGGTGGTCGTCAAACTGACGTCAGCGTCCGCGAAGTGAGCCTTTGCGATCCCGAAGTCGAGCACCTTGATCAAAGGCAAGCCATTGGGGCTGCGGGTCAAGAACAAGTTCGACGGTTTGAGATCACGATGAACCATGTTGAGGCCATGTGCCTCAGCCAAGCCTTCGCAAGCTTGCAACAGGTAGTCCACCGCCGTGCGCTGCGGTAGCGGACCGTCGCTCTTGATCAAACGATCCAGATCGGCGCCTTCGAGCAGATCCATGACCATGTACGGCGTGCCATCTGGCAAGCGCGCCACGTCGAGCACTTGGCCGACCTTGTCACTTCGCATGGCGGCGGCCGCCCGCGCTTCACGCATGAAACGCGCCACGGCTTCTGGGTTCTTCGCGATCTCGGCGTGCAGCACCTTGATTGCGACCTCGCGCTTGAGCTCGAGGTGTCTCGCGGCAACGACCTTACCCATGCCCCCCGAACCCAGGACACCCGCAATTTGATAGCGGGCGTCCAGTACCGTCCCCGGGCTGAGATCGAGGCTCACGACGCACAGGCGTAGCACACTTTCAGCGGAGGCATGGGTTCTGCCTCCGCCTCGTGCGGTGAGGGGATGTGCGCAGGTGGAGTTTCGTGCTAGCGCCTGGCGCGTGCAAACCCGAGTCGGGCCCATCAGGCAACTGTTCGAGCCTGCCCTGGTAGGCATGCGCGCCAACCTGCGCCCAGCTCTCGCGCTTCAGGGGTTCGCCTTGATGCTCGTCTTCAGCTATCAGGCCTACAGCCCCGCCCGTGAAAGTTTCGAGGCGATTGCGCGCCTCAAAGTGGAATGGGGTTACACGTTCTCGGCCCTGTCGACGGCGCTATTTGGTGGGGTCGTGCCGTTCGTCGTGTTGTGGGTTCGAGGCGACATCCCCGTCGCGCGAGCCGCAAAGTACCTGACGTTTTACGTCTCGTTCTGGCTGTGGAAGGGAGTTGAAGTCGACGCCTTCTATCGCGCTCAAGCACTCGTCTTCGGTGAGCAAGCGGACGCGCTCACCATTGCCACCAAGACGGCAGTCGACCAATTCGTCTACAACCCGCTGTGGGCGGCGCCCACGCAGACCGTGTTTTTCCTGTGGAAGGACTGCGACTTCTCCCTAGCTGAGTGCAGGCGCGCCCTGGCACGCGAGTCAGCGTCTCGTCGTGTGCTGAGTGTCCTACTTTCGACGTGGGTGGTGTGGATCCCCGCAGTGGCCGTCGTTTATTCGTTGCCTTCACCGCTTCAGCTTCCGCTCTTCAATCTGGTGCTGTGCTTCTGGTGTTTGTTGCTCAGCTTCGTCAGTCGAACAGCGACGGCCTGCTGACGGCCAGTGGAACACCGAGTGGATGGATCGTTCATCCCACAGCCGACCAGGGAGGAACTGTCCCACGTCGAGGGTGCGTCAATCAGCTCAGAAACAACTCGACGGGGCCTGCCAGGCTACGGCCGATCAGTCGCTTGGGGACCGCACCCTTACAGCGCAGTTTGCGTCGCCCGCCTTGCGGTAACGTCACGACGTTGTCCAGTAGCCTGGTCTGTCCAGATGGATCGAAGAGCAGCAAGTCGACGAGGGGGCCATCTGCGTCAATTTCGATCCCACCATCGACTCGGCGCGCGCTGAGCTGAACCTGGGAAAAGACGCAATCCTTTGATTCGGCGAGCAGGCGATACGTTTCGCTTCCCGCGAAGCGCGCACATACTAGCGTGCGCGTCGCTGGGAAACGCGATACATCCTGATCGATCACCAGTTTTCGACAGTCGCGCTCTAGTTTGACGGGCTTACGAAAGGTCGCCAGGCTGCTTCCATCACGCAAGTCGAACACCTCCAGCGTGACGTCTGTTTCCTTCGGCTGCTCTGCGTTGTCGTAGATCGCCCAGACGCGCGCCTGGCCGTCTTTCACGACCAGGCTGACGAGGGCCGAGGCGTACAGTCGACGCAGTTCGTAGGCCGCGGCCTTGTAGTCCCCCCCGAAGTCGATGACAGCCCAGCTCTGCGCGGGCCAACAGTCGTTCAGCTGCCAAACCAGGCTTCCTTTACAAAACTCCGAACGACGGTAGTGCTCGATGCCGAAACGCAAAGCGTCCCGCTGATTCATCTGCGACGTGTAGATCCACTCCTCGATGGTTTCGGCCGTCGGATAGTGAAGCGCTGCGTAGCCCAGGAAGGTTTCGTAGCCCTTCAGGGTCTTGTCGTGCCAACGCGCTACGTCGTGCCGCACGGGGGCGCGGAGCGCATCGGGCAACATCATTGCCCAGGTGTGGGGTCCTGGTGAGCTCGCGAAACCGAACTCGGAAGAGAATCGAGCAGTGGAGTCTTGGTAGTGCACCCAGTCACCACGTCCGTGCCACACGTCCCAGTAATGTTGGTCGCCAGTGCCGCCAGCGTTGGGGCGGTCTCCACCGAGGGGGGATGACGCGACGTACGGTCGAGCAGCATCCAGTGCGTCCACGACCTGGGGCAACGTCTCGTGATAAAGGCGCTCGCCGTAGAAGCGACTGGGGTTGTTCTCGCGTCCTTCCCAACCACTGTCGAACATTTCGTGGTTCTCGTTATTTCCACACCAGAGCGCCAGGCTGGGATGATTGCGCAGCCTGCGAACGTTGCTGGCGGCCTCGGCAGCGACCAGCTGCTGCATCCCCGTGTCATCCGGGTAGTAGCTGCAGGCGAACGGGAAGTCTTGCCACACGAGCAAACCCAATTCGTCGCACAATTCGTAGAACTCGTCAGTCTCGTACAGCCCCCCACCCCAAATTCGCAGCATGTTCATGTTCAACTCGACGGCACGCTCGAGTTGAAGTCGCAGCCTCGTCCGATCGACCGCGCTCACGAACGAGTGGTCGGGAATCCAGTTCGCCCCGACTGCCCACAGCTCCCGCCCGTTGACGACGAATTGGAAGCTCTGGCCGTGGGCATCGCGTTCCTGCCGCAGCTCGATACGGCGTAACCCTACACGCATTTTTCTCTGGTGCAGCGCTGCGTCGCGCGCACGCTCTGGGCTGGTCCCCGCGGGTACCAACAAACTGACGACTTCGTATAGACACTGCTCGCCCATCTTTGCGGGCCACCACAGGCGGGGTTCAGCGATACGAAGTTCTTCACCATCGGACAATGGGCGCTCGAACCCTTGCACGAAGTGCAGGACTTCGAGCGTCGGGTCGCCGCTCGTCCCGGGGTGATCGATGGAGCTCTCGAAAGATATTCGCACCGCTCCATCCGCGTCGTGTCGCTGTGTCAGGTGTACGTCGCAGAGCCGCGCTGCGTACTCGAGTAGCTGCACTGGTCTCCAGATCCCGACAGACGCGAGCCTGGGGCCCCAATCCCAACCGAACATGAACTGGGCCTTGCGCACGAAGGCGCGCTCAGCGAAACGCACCGTGTGCGCGGGTATTTGCTGCGCCAAAAAGTACGCATCACGCCGCGCGCGACCGACGCGCGCAGCCGATTCGAACTCGACGCGCAGTTCGTGCGAACCCGCCGTGAGGCGTTGGCTCACGTCGACCTCGAGCGGCATGAACATGTTGTCGTGTTCGGCGATCAACTGACCGTCGAGGAATATTTTGCACACGGTGTCGAGCCCCTCGAAGCGAAGCAACCGAGTCGGCTTCGTCTGATCGGGCTCGAAATCGAAACTACGTCGATAGATCCAGTCCTCGTCGTCAATCCATTGGCACCCGAGTTCGTGTTTCTCCGTGAGGGGATCTGGGATGATGCGAGAAGCATGTAGGTCGCGGTGGACGTGACCTGGCACGTTCGCCTCGAGCCATTCCATGCGGCTGTACGCCAGAGGCTCGGGAGGTGGGGGCCAACTGGCGGCGACGAACTCCCACCGCCCGTCGAGCGAAGTTGTCTTGAGGGAGGCCATGGGGCGCGCAACCTGGCACGCTTTGCGGAGTCATGGGAAGTACCAGAGGGGCAAAACGCCCGAGTGTGCTTCCGAAGCGACGTTCGTGTCCGCTGCGAAACAACGATTCACGCCCGGCGCTTTACGACGAGGCCCGAACTCGTAATGGCCCACCTGGGGCGGGGGCCCACGCCAGAGCCGTGGACAGTCAACTCTCGCAGCCCCGCGCGATTGATGGCTCGAGACGCCGAGCAGGGACGCAACAGCTCGCGCGAGAACCAACTTGCGCGACCGACGGGCGGCGGGTGTCGAGCATCCCGGCGCCCGAGCGTGTGCGCCGATCCGCTTTGTCCGGGCCCGCGTCGAGGCGACGGTTCGACACTTGGGACACGGTCGAGCTACGCGCGTTCAGTTGAAGCGTGCAGTCTGGAGGCGAGGGCTTTTTCACCAGCACTACAAGACTCGCCGGAGTGACTCCGAGTTTGTTCGCATCTGGTCCCCCCGAGATTTCTAAAATGAAAGAGCTCACCAGTGGAGCGTTGGGTTGTGGGTGAGTGTCCGTGCCTCCGCCGGGAGGATTGAACAATGAAAGATGTTGGGAGTTTGGAGGCGTGCTTAGAACGCCGGAGTGCTGCGGGCGAAACTACGAGGGTGTGCCCCCTTGTGCGGCGCTGCACCACTAACTGGCAGAGTTTCCATGGGTTGCCCCTTCAGCAAGTGCAAAGTTGAACCGTCTTTGGGGAGACATGGCGGGGTCAAAGGCTATCACCTCGAGCTGGCGACGGCTCGGTCGGAGTATTCCGTGGGTTGTCGCGTTGATCTCGCTCGCATGCGAGGGGGACCAGCGCGCGTCTGGTCTCAAAGAGGACGATCTAAAAGAGCAAGCAGCACACGCCGACAAGGATGACATCGAGATCAAGGCATGTGTCGAAGGCACGACGCAGGAGTGTTCGGTAACCCTGTCCGAGCACAACGGGATCGTCAGTTGCTACTACGGCGTACAGTCTTGCCACGAAGGCAAGTGGGGTGAGTGCGGGGGTGGGGAAGTCGTCACCATGCAGGCCACAGAGGACCCGGTCACGGGGCTGGCCCTGCAGGCGCTGAGTTCTCACAAAGAGTGTGCGAACAATCCGTGCGATCCGAGCTGTCGTTCCTTTTACGAGGAGCCTGAGACATCGTACGAGGCGAACAAGGTGGAGGGGGAATACCATTGGGACGAAGGCCAGGGCGGCGTCCATGACTTCCCGGGAGGTTTGGTCAAAAAGGGTCTGGTCGAGCCTTGCGAGGCTTCACAGGACTGTCAGTTCAACTTGACCTGTCGCGCTCCATCGAAGGGCACGTGCTCCCACAGCGTTTGTGTTGCGGGTGAGGCGTTGGAGCCGGGGTGCAGTAAGTGCGCTGACCGCGTTTGCGAAGACAACCCTCAGTGTTGTGTGGGGGAGGTCCCGAGCGAACCTGATGACGACGAGGAAGAGTGCACGCCTGACGAGACCCTGCCCGACGACTTCGACAGCTGCGAACACGACCCTTGCAAGATGGGCGCGGGGTTGGACCGGGGGTGCAACTGGTGCGTGGACACGATCTGCAAGCTGCTCCCCAGCTGTTGTGACACCGCGGGGCACAATTCGAATTGGACGCGGGAGTGTTCGGAAGCCGTACGCACGGTATGTGGTGGCGTTTGCTTGTGCGAAGACGACGAGATAGGGCTCGTCGACAGTTGTTACACGTACCACGACAAGGATCGCAGCTGGACTTCCGCCAAGGACGAATGTGAGAAGCGACCAGGTTGGCACCTCGTCACCATCGAGAACTCCGTCGAGAACACGATGATTTCTCAGCTCGCGCCGTCGAAGGAGAAATACATCGGCCTGCACGAGGAGTATAGCCAGTGGCGTTGGGTGGAAGACCCGAACATCGGTTACTGGGACGAATGGTGGGGCTGGGGTAACATCTACACGAACTGGGGGCACAATGAGCCTGACGTGTTCGCAGATCCTGACTGCGCGTACATGAACAAGAACTCGACCAAGTGGTACGGTGAGACGGCGTGTTCATCGAACTCCAGCCACGACAAGCGAGAGTTCGTTTGCGAGGGGCCACCATCCGTAGGTCTGGTGCCCGCGGTTCTCGACGTCGTCGACTTGGATTGGGTGTGGGGTTGGCTTTGGGGCTGGGGTGATGGTGTGCCTGGGGGGGACGACGGATCGTCTACGTCGTGTTCACCAGACGAAGACGACGACGAGCCGACTTACGAAGGGCCACGTGAGTGGACCGCCGAATGTGCCGAGTTGGTCGAGGCGTCGTGCGGAGTGAAGTGCGACGAGGACGATCCGTCACTCGAGACTGCCGAGTGCACGCCGAACTATCCAGGAACCATCGAAGCCACTTGTCCAGGTGTCGAGTTGTCGATCGCCATCCCGTGTGAGAACACAATCCCAGTGTGCAACTCGGGGCAGACTACGGCACTACCGCCGATTGAGATTGTGCACTTTCCAGCGAACTCGCCGCACATGCCCCAGCTCTCGCCGGACACGAGTCACCCGGAGGCCGCCACCTGCTTGGTACTCGAGCCCATCCCGCCTGGCGAGTGCGTGTCCATTTCGGACGCCACGTGTTTGGACAACAAGGGGCATGCGCAGCCATTGAAGGGGAATCGAGAGATCGTCATCAACCCCGCGCAGGACCCGATCCTGACGGCCGAAGGCGAGGTCTTGGAATGTGATCCCTACGACAACTGGACGTTGTACTCACACGGCAGGTTCGAATGTGGTCCGCCCGTGTGCACAGGGGGCAGCACTCAAGCGCTCGACGTCGTCAGGCCCGTCGACATCATCGTGATCGTCGACAACTCGCCCAGCATGGAAGACGAAATCGAGGAGATTCAAGCTAGAATCCACGAAGATCTCGCCGACATTCTCGAAGAGAGCGGGCTGGACTACCGAGTCATCCTGATTTCGCGCTTTGGAGATCTGAACCGCCCCGTGGGCACGAGCGACACACCAATTTGTATCGGCGCCCCACTCAGCGGCAATGCCTGCAGTGATCCGAACAACGAAGTGCCGATCTCGGGAGAACGTTTCTTCCACTTCTCCACGGATATCGAGAGTTGGGACTCGTGGTGTCAGGTACTCGAAGGCTTCGACAAGCCAGACGAAATTGGGGTGTTGGACCTCTCCGCGTCTGGCCACCCGAGTGCGAGGAACTGGGACCCCATCGCTCCAGGCGGCTGGGGGAGTCTCTTGCGCGAGGATGCGTTCAAGACCTTCCTGATCATCAGTGACGACGACATCGACTGTGACGACTACGGGTACGACTTCGACGACTCCCCCGAATGCGAGGGCTTCCCGCACGACTGCCACGACCGCAGCACGCAAAGGGTCTTCAAGAGCGGAGTCGCCGCGGGGGAAGCGGCGGCGCTCGAGTTCGACCGCACACTGCTCGCGATGTCACCCGAGCATTTCGGGACGATCCAAAAGCGCAACTACGTTTGGCACAGCATCATCAACATCACCAACCATCCCGACGGGGCAGAGGTGGCTTGGCAGCCCGACGCAGAGATTCAACGGAAGCTCTGTACCCCGAGTGGTACATCGATCGTTGGTGGTGGTACGGGTTACCAGGCGCTCAGTCGCCTGACGGGCGGGCTCAGGTATCCCATCTGCGAGAAGAACAACTTCGATGCCATCTTCAACGTGATCGCTCGGGAGGTCGTCGACACTTCGGCAGCGGAGTGCGAGTTCGAACTGCCCAGATCAGCCAGCGTCGACTACGACAACGCTTATGCCGAATACACGACAGGCCAGGACGAGCGCGTTGCACTCAACAGGTTCGCGGGGCCCGAGAGCTGTGCCAGCAGCACCAGTGGTTGGTACTACGATAACCCCGTAGACCCCGAGCGACTCATCCTGTGCCCTGACACGTGCGACGCTGTCGAGTCCGACTCTGGTGCGCGGGTTTGGTACCGTTTGCCCTGTCCCGATGGCACGCCAGAGGAGACGTCGTTTCGCGAGCGATACCAGGCTACGTGTGGGGTCGGAAAGTTACCGCAGTGGACGTTCTTCGGTTTCGACACGACGGTCCCCAGCGACGCTAGCATCGAGTTTTTCGTGCGAACCGCCAAGGACGAAGCATCACTCGTCGACTCTGAATGGGTGCCTGTCGCGACGGCGACGAATGCTCGCGAGAAATGCCCCATCGCGCCATCGCCCGACCCGCAGTGCCCGGTCGATCTGTTCGAGACACTCGGGGCTGATGCCGCCCAGACGTGGGCGCTGGAAGTCGAGTTCGTCGTGACTCCGAGCACGGACCACTTGACTCCGCAGGTGCACAACTGGAGCGTCAACTTTTCCTGCCCCGACGGGGAGTGAAACCAAAGTGTTCAGCGTGGAATGCACCTGCCCGACCAAGCGCTCGATTCGAGCGGACGTGTGCTTGCTTCTGGTCGGAACGTTGGCGCTGGCTTGCGAGGACTCTGGCATGCAGCACGCCGCGCTGGATGTAGATCCGCCCCGGGTTGGTGCGGATGGTGGGTTCCCAGGCCGTACTTTCGGCACGTCCCTGGACAGCGTAGGAGTGGCTCCCAGCGAAGGAGCAGGACGCTCGCTCTCCGAGCCGCGCGTTCGGGACGGTGGTGCGACTCCTGCCGTCGATGGTGGCGAGCTAGCGCTCGACCAAAGTGCAACTGACGAGCAGGCGCACGATTCTCCGTTGGATGCGGGCGTCTCGAAGAGCGAAGGAGCCTGCGGTGACGGGCAGCTCGACCCTCGAGAAGATTGCGACTGGTTACCCGGCGTCGGGGCGAGGTGTGTCGAGTTCGGCTACACGACGGGGCAAGTGACGTGCTCGTCCGCATGTCGCTACGACTTCTCGGCGTGCGGCGGGGTCGAAACATGTTTTGACGGGGACGATAACGATGGCGACGGGCTGGTCGATTGTGACGACGCGGATTGCCACGAAGACTGTTCGGACAGTTGCTCGCAAGTTCTGCAGGTAGACGACCCTTCCAGCTTTCCTGGTGACAACAGTGGTCGACCCATGCACCTGCGTAGTGCCTGCATCCCAGGTAACCCGGGTCCAGCAATGGTCTATCGCGTCGAGGTGGAGTCCAGTGGGATGCTCGATGCTAGCGTGGTGTCGGAAGGGTTTCCCGAGCTCACGGTGTCAGTGCGTCGCGATTGTGCAGATGACACGAGCGAGCTGGCTTGCGGTAGCGCCAAGGTGTCTACGCCAGCGACCGCGGGCGAGACGCTGCATGTGGTCGTGTTCGGTGCATCCGCATTCGATCAAGGGCAATACCATCTCACGCTCGAGTCGCGCCCAGCGAACGTGTGTGGGGACAACGCCTGGGATCCCGCAGAGCAGTGCGACGACCCGAATCTTCAGGATGGCGACGGCTGCGACAGCAACTGCATGGTCGAGAGCAGCGAAGGGTCCACGACGGGGTTGTTGGATGAGTTGGGTGAACTCGCAGGGGGCTTGTTCGGGGGGGGCGATGAGCTGCTCGGCGATCTACTGGAACTCGACGTGATTGGCGATGAGCCTTACTTCGGTCTGATCGAGCCTGCGGGAGACGTCGACCGAGTCGTCGTCGAAGTGCCCGAAGATTCGGCGTACGCCATCATCAACGTCTACTCGCTGGTAGCGGGCGGGTGCGAGGCAGCGCAATTCGATCCAGAGTTGACCCTGCTGTCGGCGGATCTGGCCACGGAGATCGCCCGCAACGACGACCACAACGGTAGTTGTCCGCGTTTGGTCAGCGATGCCCTCGCTGCTGGGCTTTACGTCGTGGAAGTGCGGGAGTCCGTCGACTCGGTCGCTCAGCGTCACGAGTTCCCGTACGAGCTAGCCGTGACCGTCGACTGGTGCGGTAACGGTGAGTGGGGACCTCGCGAAGAATGTGACGACGGCAACACTGAGTCGGGCGACGGCTGTTCATCGACTTGCCGCGTGGAGTGAGCTGAGCGCGTCCTGGTTGGGCAGTTACGAAGTAACCGTTCAGTCTGTGATCGGTTGAAGGAGTGGCGTCGCTCCGATAGTCGTTT
>CBFGUG010000027.1:0-90693 GCA_965651905.1 uncultured bacterium
AATCCCCGCGCCGTCCGCGCACTCGCCCGCGCGCTGCGCAGCAGCCGCGCCCCCGAATCCCCCGCCGTCCGCGCACTCGCCCGCGCGCTGCGCAGCAGCCGCGCCCCCAAATCCCCGCGCCGTCCGCGCACTCGCCCGCGCGCTGCGCAGCAGCCGCGCCCCCGCCTGCAGCCCCGTCCGCGCAATTCCCGTGAAGCCATCTCGCCCGTCGTTCGCGTCGCGCCGTCGGCTCTTTTCAGGAGGGGGGCCCCAGCAGGCGAGTCGGCGGCGTGTGACCCCGAGTGTACGCGGTGCCGCTGCCTGCTCACGCGACTCCGCGCCTGCTGGGGGGAGGAGCTTTTGGAGCCCAAAAGCTCCTCCAGTAGAGAGGCGAGTCGAGACAGACTACGCCAAGTAGGGGCGGAGCCGCCCGCCCTCACCCCGAAGGGGTGGGCGGCGCAGCCCCGAGCCGTAGTCCGTCAAGCGAGCACGCCCGGTAAGATTCGAACCTACGACCTTCGCCTCCGGAGGGCGACGCTCTATCCAGCTGAGCTACGGGCGCTCGAGCGCCTTTCTAGCGGAATGGGTGGGGTTTGCAACTGGCGCGTGTGGTGGTGGTCAGCGGGCTCCGATTTTCTCGTCGAGATGAGACAGTGCGGCGCTGCACAAAGCGCATTCTCGGTCAGGACGGGGCTGGGCGGGTGTGGGAACGTGGCTGGGCTTTGAAGGACGTTGGAAAGGACGAGGCGACGCTCGAGTACGCCAAACGCATGAATCGAGTGCTCGATTACATTGCCGCAAACTTGCATGAGGAATTGACGCTGGATCAGCTGGCGCAAGTGGCGGGGTCGTCGAAGTTTCACTTCCAGAGACAGTTTGCTGCCTACGCGGGGGTCACCGTCGCCAAGTTGGTGCGGCTGATGCGCTTCAAACGCGCTTCTTACCAGCTGGCGTTCAACCCCGCGTACCGCATCATCGACGTCGCGCTCGACGCAGGGTTCTCGAGTCCAGAAGCGTTCACTCGCGCCTTCAAAAGCACTTATGGGCAGACGCCCACCGAGTTTCGGGCCGACCCCCAGTGGAGCAGCTGGATTCGGCAGCACGCCCACCCACAACCGTCAGGAAACGAACCGATGAACGTCAGCATCAGCAATTTTCAGGAAACCAAAGTCGCCGTGCTCGAGCACCACGGAAGTCCCCAGTCACTCAACGCCAGCGTGGCGCGTTTCATCGAGTGGCGCCGCGAGAGCGGCCTTTCACCCGTGGCCAGCAGTGGGACGTACGGCGTGCCCTACGCCGATCCCGAGCAGTGTGAGCCTGAGCGATGGCACTTCGACATCTGTGGAGCGGTGGCGGCGGAGGTGCCGAAAAACCCGCAGGGGGTGATCACCAAGACGATCCCTGGCGGCCGCTGCGCCGTGGTCGAACACCGTGGTTCGACCGACGCCATCGGCGCGACCGTCAAACGTCTGTATGCGGAGTGGCTACCCTCGAGCGGCGAGCAGCTCAGGGATTTTCCGTGTTTCTTCGAGTACGTCGAGCGCATGCCCGCCGTCAGTGAACACGAACAGCGTACGCTCGTGCGCTTGCCACTGCGGTAGTTGTTGGCTGGGTCATTTCTGAACCGTCACGATGTGCGCGGGGGAAGCGAACTCGACGTGACCGTCGACTAGCGTGTGCGCCAACGCTGATTGCGCTTCTTGCTGGAGGGTTTCGTACTGGTCGTCGTCGAGGCGGTCGGCGAGAGTCCAGCCTCGCACGTCGGTTTCCACCCAACGTTCGATCGATGGGAAGCGCGCCCGGCCGACGACGGTCGTGAGCTTCACGGACGTCAAGCCTGCCGCGGAAAACTCTGCGCGCAAACTCGCTTCGTCACCCAAGCAAAACGGCGCTCGCAATTCGTCCGCAATCTCGGCGCCGAACGAGCGATCGAGCAACGCGACCATCGAGGCGTACCCTGGGGTGAGCTCCAGCGGACCCCACACGGTGACCGCCAAACGACCGCCGGGCGCGAGCACGCGCCACATCTCACGCAATGCCTGGGCGCGGTCGAGGAACATCAACGCGAACTGGCAACCGACGGCGCCGAAGCTCGCGTCGGCGAACGGCAGATCTTCGGCGTGCGCCAGCCGCAGGTCCACTCCTGGACACAACGTGCGGGCGACAGCCAGCATACCTTCGTTGCGATCGAGCCCCGTGACCTGGCTGGGTGACAGGCGGGCGGCGAGTTCGCGGCACAGAACGCCCGTACCACAACCCACGTCGAGACAGTTCGCGTCAGCACGCGGCGCGAGCGCGTCGCTGGTTCTCGGGGCCCACTCGCCGAACAGCGCGGGGACGAAAAACTCTTCGTACACGCGAGCAGCGCTGCTCGCGACCTGACCGTCTGATGTCGATGTCGAAGTCATGGCCCCGTGCTAGCGCAGCGAGCGCTATGCGAAAGTACGAAGATCGTACTTGGGTCATGGGTCCGCTTCCCTCACAATCGGGTGCGTGCGCAGTTACCGTCAGTATTGTCCCATCTCGCGCGCGACGGAGATTCTGGGTGAGCGTTGGACGCTCTTGATAGTGCGCAATCTGTTGCTCGGTGCACGCACGTTCAATGCCGTCGCCAGCGGAGTGCCGGGCATGAGCCGTACGTTGCTCTCGGAGCGCCTGAAGACGCTCGAGGCCAGGGGCATCATTTACACCAAGCCTCGTGCGGGGCGGCGCGGGCGCGAGTACCAGCTCACGGAGTCGGGAACTGCGCTGTGGGCGGTGATCGAGCCGCTGGCCGCCTGGGGGCAGCAATGGGTCGAGCGCCAGCCGCAACATTCTGACCCGTCGTTCGTGTTGTGGGCGTGGGTTCACGTGCATCTCAGGAGGGAACGTCTGCCCAAACGCCGGGTCGTCGTTCAGTTCGACTTTCCCGAGCAGCCGCCAGCCTTCTCACGCTTTTGGATTCTGGTGCAGGAGGGCGATGCCGAGCTGTGTTCGGTGCATCCGAAGTACGACTGCGACTTGCGAGTTCGCGCGACGAACTCGGCGTTCACGAGTTGGCACTTGAAAGAGGCAGATTGGTCCGCGCTGCTTCGCTCTGGGGAAATTGTCGTCGAGGGCCCTCGGCAGTTGGCTCGCAGCCTCCCCACGTGGAATCAGCGCGTGGACTGAACTCGTGGACTGAACTCGTGGACTGAACTCGTGGACTGAACTCACGGACTGGGCGCGACTGCTCGTGGCTCGGGGCCTGGCTCGGTCGGTTCGCGAATCGAAGCGATTTTTGCCGAGCATCCCGCTGAAGCGTTGACATCGCTCTGCGTTGTCACGAGTGTCGCGCGTCGTGGCGCACGTGCACTTGGTCGTTGGACCCGTTGGGGCTGGCAAGTCTACTTTCGTGCGGCAGCTGTGTGCTGAGCAACCCTTGCTGCCACTGGTGCTCGACGACTGGATGGCCCAACTCTTTGGCGATGACGAGCGCCCTGCCGACGGCGTGATCCAGTGGTATCTCGAACGGCGTGACCGCTGCCTGGAACAGATTTGGAGGGTAGCGACACATGCGCTCGAACTCGGTGTCGACGTGGTGTTCGAAGTAGGGCTCATTCGGCGAGATGAACGCGTCGCGTTCATCGAGCGCGTGGAGGCACTGGACTGGGGGTTGACGGTTTACGTGCTGGATGCGACGCGGGAGCTTCGGCGAGAGCGCGTGGAGCGACGCAACGTCGAGCAGGGGGATACGTTTGCGGTGGTCGTGCCGCCGCACGTGTTCGAGATGGCGAGCGACATGTGGCAGCCGCCAGAAGCTGACGAGTGCGAGGGGCGCGACGTGCGCTGGTTGCCGACGGCGGGTTGACGTGATGCGGGCTGCGGCGTCGGGAGTCAGCGAACGGCGGCGGAGACCTAGAGTTTAGGCCGCCTTCCCAAAGGCTTGCAGTCACGGCCAGTTCAAGTCGACGCTGAGCGCCGCGTGGTCACTCGCGTGGGTGGGCCAGTGTCGAGTGTCGTGCAGTGAGCGCAGCAGTTGTGGCGAAAGCAGCAGGTAGTCGAGACGTGCCGTGGGGGTCGTGAGGAAGTCTTGGTTCTCGAACACGTCGACGTAGCCCGCGCTGAGTATCGACTGGACGCCAGCGCCATGCGGCGCTTCGTTCAAGTCGGCAGCAAAGACGCTGGCTTCACCCGCGGCACTCGCGACTAACGGGATCAGTTTCGCGAAGTCGACGCGGCGCGCTCGGGCGGTGATGTCAGCGTGGTGGTTGAACACGACGAGTCGCTTGCCCGCGACGCAGACCTCCACTTCG
Organism: uncultured bacterium; assembly: GCA_965651905.1. Classification (GTDB taxonomy): domain Bacteria; phylum Myxococcota_A; class Polyangia; order Polyangiales; family Polyangiaceae; genus SZUA-265. The sequence continues at coordinate 4,254 of CBFGUG010000027.1, forward strand.
AGCAAGATTCGAGGTTCTGACGTGCTGGGAAGTGGGTGGCGCCGTGCGCTCACCAGCGGAAACCGCGACAGGAGCGCTAGGCCATAGTCGCCGCCCTGCCATTGGTGCGCCCCGGCGAACACGTAGTGCAGCCGCAGTGCGCCTGCGAGCTCTTCCGCTTGTTTGCGTTGGCCCGAACGTCGGGTGTTCCAGTCGACCTCTTGTAGGGCGATCACGTCCGCGTCAATCTCGCGGAGCTGCGACGTCAGCCGTTCGAGGTTCGCCTTGCGCGCGGCCTTGATGTTCCAGCTCGCGACTCGGATGCCACTTGCCGGGGTTGGAGTGGCGCGGCAGGCCTCGAAAGGGGAGTGAAACAACGCGTCTGAACGAGCTTTCGCTCGCTCCGTCGTCTGGGAGCCAGTGTCCGCATTCTCGTCATCGCAACTGCAAGCCGTCAACACAGCCAACAACAGCCCGTACGACACATGTATGAGAGGTGGCGGGGGCGAACTTTCGAGCATCGCCTGCAAAGCATAGCGGATTGACGCCCCGCTGAGCTGGTGCCCTCGACCCGCACTGCGCAGGCCGCGCGGTGGGCACCGAGCAGGTTCGGCTGTAGACATTCCAGGATCTGCTCTTGTGCCCGTGCCTGGTGACTAGCTACGCTGACGTCAGGTGTCTGAGCGAGAGCGAGAGCCCGGGGCGGAAGCTGGGAGGAGCGACGAAGCTTCTGCCCCGAGCGACGACGTGGCACCGAGTGCGGTAGCGATGGAGTCCCCAGTCGTCGCGGAGCTCGCAGCAGCGGAAAACGATGACCGCGAGCTGGAGTCGGAGCCCGTTGGCTCGGCGGCTAGCGAGGGGGAGGCGGGTGAGGGGAAGGCTGGCGAAAGGAAGGCTGGCGGCTCCGAGAGCTCGCGTCCGTACCCGACGCGCTATCCGCGGCTGCTCCAGATCTTCATCTTCTTGTTCGTCTTCGATCTCGTGGTGCGAGGCGTCCTGGGAGGTATCGTAGCGCGCGACTGGAACAAGGAGTTGTCCGTTCAAACGCTCCCCAAGGCCCTGCCCACCCAGTCGGAGCTCACCAAGATCCGTCGCGGCAAGTCCAGCTACGACAGTGTGGCCGCGCGCTTCGGGGCCAGTCTGGAGGCCGTGGCTGGTTACTTCAACCCGATCCCGCGCGAGGTGACGCTGTCGAAGATCGGCGGCGCTTCGGATTGGCTGAAGTATGCGAGCACTTGGACGCGTACGCGCCTGCGTTTCGTGGGCAAGTTCACGATGATCAACCATTCGTGGCCGATGTTCTCGCCCAATACGCGCAGGGCCAGATCGGTGATTCGCTCTCGAATGATCTACGCAGATGGCACGGTTCGAGAGCACTACCCGTTCAACGAACCACGAAGCTTTACGGACTACTCACGCTGGCTCGTCAAGCGCCCACAGAAGATCGATGAGCGCCTGCAGACCCATCACAACGCACGCATGGGTATGGCCAACTACCTGAGCCACGCCTACTCGACGTCTAAAAGCGGCGCGCCGCTGGACAAGATCGAGATGTACAAGATCGGCTACCGATTTCCCGTGATCGGAGCTGACGTTCGCAAGCATTGGAAGCGCGTGCGAGCCCGAGCCAAGCCCGAGCTGATTTGGCGCTACGACCCGAGTACACGCAGGGGGCGCAAGGTCAGCGACAAGAAGTCGACTTCGAAAGGGAAGCGCAAGTGATAGGGGTTTCCAGCTTGCGCAACCCGCCCGAGTGGTGGACACGTTTCTGGCACGAGCCGATATTGGCGCAGCGTTTGGCGCTGGTTCGCATCACCTTCGGGCTGACGATCTTCGCGGACCAATGCCTGCAGTTTCTTCCCTTTTTCAGTTATCTGTACGGGCCGGGTGGGGCGTCGCCGTCTGCTACCGAACACTCTGCGCTCGCGAACTCGTGGAGTTGGGCTGGCTTGTTGCCCACGTATCTGGTCGACACCACCAACTTCGTGGTGATGCAGGTGATGTTCGGCACTTGGATGGTCGTCACCTGGCTGTTCATCTTCGGGGTGAAAACCCGTCTCATGGCGGTGCTGTTGTGGTTCTTGACCGCCATGGTGCTAGACCGCAACCCGACGATTCGCAACGCGGGAGATCACGTGTTGCAGAACGCGCTGTTCGTATTGATGTTCGCCTCCAGCGGTGAAGCGTGGTCGTGGGACGCGAAGCGCAAGAGGTTCGATCAGTGGCGCACCCAGAGCCCGTGGGCGATCCGCTTGCTGCAGCTGTTACTGTGTTCGCTGTATACGGGCAGCGCCTTTTCCAAGCTGCACGGCGGCTACTTCGGCACTTGGATCCAGGGCACCACACTGCACTACGTGTTCAACGATTTCGGACTCACGCGCTGGCCCTACGTCGACTTGCCCGTGCCCACGGGCGTGCTGGCGATGATGACCTACGCATCGTTGTTCTGGGAGCTGTTCTTCATTCCCCTGGTGTTGTTTCGTCGGACTCGCGTGTGGGCGCTTTGGTTCGGCGTGTTGTTTCACATCAACATCTACCTGATCGTCGAGGTGGGTTGGTTCTCCTGGTATGCCATCGCGATGTATGTCGCGTGGATCCCCGACGAGTGGCTGCGTGGAAAGGGGGCGGAGTCCCGCGCGTGGCTAGCCGAACGTGCGGGGCGGTTACGTGCCCGCGTGATGGCGCCCCGAGCAGGCTGACGCACGGAGATCGCCCAAACCTCCGGCAATGATCGACGAGCCCGCCGAGCGCAGACGGGCCGAGTCAGCTCACGTCGTGGGGTTTACTGACAAGAAAATTGCGTGCCGCTGTCGATGTCTGCAGGACCGCGCTCTACCGTGCTTTCGATGGTGCTACCGACTACGTCGGTGACCTTGATCGTCCAGGGGCCAGAGCCCATGTTGCTCGGCGGCTCCCAGTAGTTGTACTCTTTGCGAGTTGCCGGCTGGCCGTCAATTTCGACGCTGCTGATGGGGAAGCGGTGACTCTGTACCAGCAGTTCGTTCCAGCCGTTGTTGTCGGGCTCTTTCAGGCGGTACTTGACGTTCTCGTCCCCGACCGGGCACTCCACGTAACGCCAAGAGATGCTGCCGACGGCCCCGCCGTTGCCCGTTCCGAGGTGACCTTCCTGATCCTGGCCGATTTGCTGGAAGGCGGCGCGGCTCAGATCGATATGGCCCGCCGTGCACTTGGGGTTGGTCTCGATGGGACAGCGGTCGACTACCGTGATCACGACCGAGCGGTTGCCGTCACGCGTTACCTCGACGCACGCGCCGCACACTGCAGCGGTGTTGTAATCCGACGTGTTCATCGCGCCGAAGTACTGGCCGTTACCCGTGTAGATGTTGGCGACGGTGTCGGGGTTGCGGTTGGTGATCTGGTAGCCGCAGTTGATCTCTGCTGAGCCTTGGTCGAAGTAGTAGAAAGTGACCGAACCATTGCCGTCGTAACGCCCGATGTCCATCGAACACATGCCTGGCGTGGACGTGGGCTCCACGGTCATGGGCGGATCAGGCTCTGCGGAATCGTCGTCCGTTCCCACGTCGTCGGTCGCTCCGCCGCCCCCGCTCCCAGCGGTTTCGAGGAACTGCACGTCGTCCAGCCAGAGCTCGAATTGCTCGGCGGGTGCTACCTTGAAGTTGATCCCGAGTAACTCAGTGGGCGCAAACGCTGCCTCCGTACCCCATCCTTCTTGCGTGAGGTCCCCGAAGGCTATGACGTGCTCTTGCCAATCGGCGCTCAGCTCGATGGTGAAGCCGTGGGCGTCGTAGCAGTTTTCTGCGCAAGTTCCGCCGCCGCTCGGCTCGGTGATCGCCATCGTGACGAGCTCCACTCGCACGCTGCCGCTGCCCTTGGCTTGAAACGAGATACCTTCGAACGCGGTCGCGTCGTAGGGGTTGCGGCCACCAGCGTTGTTCAGATCAACTTGTAAGCCAGCGCCCCACTCCGTAAACCCAGAGCCAGTGGTGCTGATCGCGTACGCGCTGCCGTTCGCTCCGCCTTCCGTCGGGGTGACGCTGGTGCCCGCGGCTGGGACTTGAGTGCCCGTTTCGTCGTTGTAGGTCGACCATCGGCCTGCCAGACCGTCGAGTTCCGAGATCACGACATCACCGTCCTCGAAGTCGTCGATCGTCAGATCGCCAGACTCGACCACGACGGGTTCCGAGCCATCGTCACTGGCGGCCCCATCGTCAGCACCAGCCGCAGGGTCAGCCGCGTCATCCATCACGGTCGTGTCGCCGTCGCCTGGCGGATCTGTTTGGCTCGTGCCATCCGTCGTCCCCGAGGTCCCCGACGTGGGGTCGGTCGACGAGTCGTTGGTCGATCCCGCCGGGTTGCTCGACGCCCCGGGCGCGGTGCCCGAACCTGAGGCGTTTGTAGTCGTGCCGTTCGCAGAAGGATTACCCGCGACGCTACCTGGCGCAGTTCCCGTGCCGCTAGCTCCGCCGCTGCTCGAAATGGTCGAAGAACCAGTGGGTTGGGAGACGTCTGAATTCTCTTCACCACCGCAGCCGAGCACGAGGCCAGCAGTCAGTGCGAAGAGCGTGCCCGAGGTGAGTCTTTCGCGGGTTTTCATGGCCGCGCATGCTAGCACGCAGCATGTAGGATATGGGCGCTACTGCGTGCGCGCTTGCTGAGGGTGATCGCGCAGACTCCGATCTGGGCCAACCAGGGGAAGAGCATTCCGCGCAGCCTCGATTGAACGCTTCCAGGGCTTGTCGAATCACAGTCTATCTGCAGGAGTTCACTCAGATCGTTTCGCGAGTTGGGCGGGTCGTCCGGGAAGTGATACCAACCTGCCCCGCGCGGTTTCCAGAGTGGCGGCGCTTGCGCCTCTTCATCTCGGGGTCGTGGCTGCCCGGCTGAGATGAACCGCGTCGAGAAAAATCACGGGGCGGTGGCTGGCTGGGAGGCGCGCGCTCTGACGCGGCTCGCTCGGATCTTGCGGTTCAAGCAATCGATCAGTTCTTCCGCTGAGAAAGGCTTGCGTAGCAGGTCCGAGATCGGATCGAACTGCGTGCCTTCGAGTGTCTGCCCCAGGTAACCAGAGATGAACAGCACAGGCAGGTCGGGGTCCTGGCGCCGCAGCTCCTCCGCGAGTTCCGTGCCTGTTTTGCCCGGCATGCGTACGTCAGTCAGCAACAAATCTGGCGGCGTGCCCGCTCGTACGAGGCGGCGATACACCTTTACGGCCACTTCGGCATCTTCCGCCAGGTCGACGTCGAAGCCAGCGCCGTGCAGTAACCTGAGCAAGACCTTGCGGCTCTGTGCGTCGTCTTCGACCATCAGTACACGGCCGCGCACTCCATCGGTGGGGATGGTCGTTGCGCTCGGGCGTTCGCGTTCATCCACGACGCCGTACGCCGTCCAGCTGAGTATGAACTCCGTGCCGCTTCCCGGGGTCGACGACAGCTGTATCTTCCCCCCGCTGGCTTCTACGACACCGTGGACCGTCGATAACCCAAGCCCGGTACCCTGACCGCGCGCCTTGGTCGTGAAGAACGGTTCGAACGCGCGCTGTTTCGTCGCCTCGTCCATGCCCGCGCCCGTATCGGCGACTCGCAGCTGCACCCGGCGCGCGTGCTCGTCTAGGTGGCAGCTGATGATCAAAGAGCCCCCATGAAGCATCGCGTCCCGTGCATTCATCGCCAGGTTGACGACCACCTGTTCGATCTGGCCCGGGTCAGCATAGATCACGCAGCCCGGTCCGCGATCCAACGTGAGGGTGATCTGCTCGCCAGCGAGGCGCTCGAGTAGGCGCTCCATTCCCCCGAGTGTGTCCGCCAGATCGATACCCCGCGGCTGGGTGTTCTCCTTGCGCGCGAACGCGAGAAGTTGCCGCGTCAAACTCGAGCCGCGATCGCGCGCGATTCCGAGCTCTTCCGCCACCTGGCGAATCAACGGGTCCTGGTGACTCGCCAGCAGATCGCCGTAGCCGCCGACGGTAGTGAGCAGGTTGTTGATGTCGTGGGCCACGCCTCCCGCGAGTTGACCTACCGCGTCCAGCTTCTGCGTGTGCTGGAGCTGCTGTTGGAGTTGGGTCGCACGCTGCTCGGCTTTCTTGCGACTGGTGATGTTGCGCAGGACGATCAGTGCGCCGCCATCACCCGAATCGCCGGGAACGATGCGCAGCAGGCCCTCGACGGCAGTATCGTCATCTAGCGTGTACTGCCGAGGATCGCCCGTCAGCGTGTCGAGTGACACTCTGGCGTTTTCGGGCGGCGCTGTCGTGGTGGTTTCTTCGAGCCCCAAGCTCGAAAAGCTGCGACCGACCAATTTGCTGCGCAAACGACCGAATAGTCTTTCGGCGGCTGGGTTGCAGTCTTGCACCAGGCCTTCGGAGTCGACCGAGAGAATGGCGTCGGGCGCGCCGTCGATCAGGGCGCGGGCGCGACGTGCATTGTTCTCTGAGGTGCGCAACACCCGAGCGAAAGAACGCAAGAACAACGCCAGGACCATTGCTCCCGCCAGGTTGGAGACCAAGATCAGCACGATTACCAACGAGTTGCCGTCGCCCGTCGTGGATGCGGGGCCGAACAGTGCTCGCAGTGCCAACATTCCAGGGATGGTGATTAACCCCGTGCATGCGGCGATGATGGCGAGCCGCGCTCCGACCAAGAGTGCCGCGCCGACGACCACCAGCGGAAAGACTGGGCCGCTGGGAGTAGACGTCCCTACTTCGAACAGCGTGACGTGTAGCTCGAGCCACAGTGACGTAAGCAGCAAGATCGCACCGCCGCGCGAATGACCGCGTTGCACTAGCCAGGCTGCCAGCAGTGCGGCGACAATCAAGAGCGGCTCTCGCGCGGTCTCCAGCGTTGCGGGCCCGCGCTCGAAGACCATGACGCACAGCGTGGTCACGGTGCCAATCAGGGTTGCAATGATGGTCGCCCTGACCCACGCTCGATGATCGGCGAGTCGGCCCAGCAGCTCCGCAGTGCTGACTTTGTCCTCAGAAAACCGTGGCAACGTGCCTAATGCTACCAGGTTTTGGCCGCCCAACAACGCAGCCGTCTTCGATGCAGTGCTTCAGCGCAACATCGAGGTTTTCGCGTCGCGCTTGATGTCCAAGTGCAGGTGGTCGCGATGAGCCCGGTCGTAACTCGGCGTCAGTATGTGATGAAATAGCCCGCTTCGCGCCACGGCGCACACGAGGTTGCGCAGGATCACGGCTTCGGAACCTGGTGTCGCGTTCAGGGTGGCCTCTGGGCCGCAGGTCGTACCTCCGAGCTCGCTTCCCCAGTGTTCTTCGACGTCGAGCTTTCGCCCATCTTTCAGCGTGAATTCGGTCAGGTCGATGGCTAGGCCGTGGGCATGCTGGCTGCGCTTGCGCGATCCAGGTAAACGAGCGGCTCGGCGGTAGAAGTTGTCGACCCTGACGCTCACGACGTCGTGTTCTAGGAGCAACTGGGCGAAGTCGTCGAGAGTGAGTGCCAGCCGGCAGTCCAAGATGCCGAAAGGGCTGCGTTTGCCTGGGACGATGAAGCGCACGCCGCGCAGGGTGTCGGTGACGCGCAGCGCGGTTGCCACGCCCTTGGTATTACCCCCTTGGCGAGCAAAGGGTAGCTTCCGCTTGCTCAGTTCCTTGCGACATTGTGTGGGGGATAGGTTTGCGTAACGCATCGCCGCGGAGCTAGCGGGTAGCACGACCGAGGGCAGGGGCTTTCGGAATGGCTCGTCTGTCAGAGGTTCGGGCAGGGGCGGATCTTCGGATGGGGGTTCGAAGTCGGGCTTCTCGCTCTCGGGCCGCTCGCTGGTCGACAGTTCGTTGCCGTACGCGTACGTGGGGGGTTCCGAGGGAACGTCACTCGGCGGCTCGTGTACCCGCGCGGAGGAGCTGGGAGCACTAGGTCTCGCCTCATCGTTGCTCGTGCGCGATACGAGGGTGCTGTTGGGTGAGCAGGCGTGCAATAGGACTGCCAGTGTGGCGCCGAGTGCGGAGAATTTGCTTCGCTGCAAGCTGAGATTCCTTCGTCTGACGACTCTTCGGGCGCAACTCGCTTCGTACGAGGCCGCCGTGATTTCGACAGCGGGTGATTTGCCGGGCGCCGGGGTCGGTCGACTATGTTGCCCTCGCGCCGCGCCGTGAGCAAGTTGCTGCTGCCTAGTCGCTCGGTGGTTGGCATTTTCAGTAGCGATCTTGCGTGGATCAGGCCATGCCATCAAGTCGTTTGCGGAAGCGCGCTCAGTAGTCCATCAGGTCTTTGGCAGGCGCGAATTTGCTCTGGCATTCGAGGGTGATTCTTTTTAGTTCAGGGGGCTCGTTTGATCATTTCGCCCCCGTTCTCGTTCGTCTTCCCATCGATTCATGCCGCTCGCAAACGACTGGACTGAGCGCGCACGCACGGCGTTGCCTGGCGAACTCGTCTCCCCGGGCCTTTCTCCTGCGCAGCTCGCCGAACAGCTGGAAACGGCAGTGGCGATGGAACGAGTGGGCAGGCGTGAACGCCTGTCGCTGTGGATCGAGTACGTGACCAGTCATGGCGCGGAAGGGCTACGAGATGGCGCGGCGGAACGCGCCCTAGCGTGGTCGGCAAAGGCGCTGGCGACACAACATCAAGCTTCGGACATCGTGCCCGGTTGGGATCCAGATCTGCGCCGCTTGTTCGACGCCTTGGCTGCTGCAGCGCCCGAGTTGCTCGATGAGGCGCGTCAGCATTTTCCACCCCGTGCGGTCGCGCAGATGGACTTCGCGCTTTCGTTGACCGGGCGCGGCGAGTTCCCGGACTCAGAATTGCCCGCGCTTGCTCGGCATTTCGTCAACACTCCGCCGGGCACCTTCGCGTACGAGGGGCGCGTGCCGTCACGGGTACTGGCAGCGGGGCTGCTGCAGCTGCTGCGTAACGAAGCAGTCCCGCTGCTGCAGTGGTCGCGAGTCCAGCAGTTGTTGGAACACGGTGACGACGAGCTTCGTTCGTTAGTCTTGCTCAACTACTGCGGGCAAGACTTTCGGGCCAGGGCCTTCGAGTTGTTCGACGCCTCAGGGGCGAAGTTTCTGGACTTTCTCGAGCGAGCCTACGAGCGTCGTGAGCTGTCGTTCTCGGGAGCGATTGCGACAGCTTTGGTTTTGACCCGCGCCAGAGGTGAACGTTGGGGCGAAGCGCCTCCAGAAAAGGTTCGGGAGGCGCTGCTTTGGGACTTGCGCTGCGGAAACGATGTGGACGCGGCACTGTCGCTCGAGGCCTATCGACAGCTCACCCCCAGCGCGGCTGGCGGACTGCTGCGCGAGTGCTTGCGTGAAGAGCGGGCGATTGCGCTGATCCCAGCCGTCGAAGATCCTGGTGTGATTCGCGAGCTACTCGCGCGCATCGAGTCGAGTGGCGAGAGCAGTGGGGTCGCGGTCGACGCGTTGGTCGCGTGTGGTGATCGCGCACTGCCGCTGCTGGTAGAGGCGTGCGCCAAGAAGCCGGCGGCGGCAGTTGGGCTCGTGGCCGCCGAAGTGTTCGGTCGTCTGGAATCGCCACCGATAGCCAGCCTCGTCGCGCTCCTGGGGCATGGGTCCAAGCGCGTGGTCGTCGCGGCTAGTCGCTCACTCGAACGGTTGGGTGAAGGCGCTCGTGAAGAGTTGGAGCAAGCAACCCAGGGGGGCAAGCAGAACGTTCGCGTTCAATGTCAGCGCCTGCTCGCCAAACTCGGAGAACGTCCGAACGAAGAGGACACGCCACTGCAAACGCTCGCGCGGCGCGCGTCCAGCATGCCGAGGGCAGCGGTCGACGCGTTTCTCGCGAGTTGGCGTGCGGCGGGGGACTCGGAGGCGGGGGACAGCGAGGAAGTGTGGCAGTCGACACTGCGGCCACGAGTCATGGAGCTCGGCGCGCTCGCTCTGGAACTGCTGCGCGAGTGGTTCGCCGACACACTCGAGGAAGGCGAGACCAGGCTGTGGTGTTACGCCGTGGAGGAGCTTCGCGACGACCCAGATGCGGTTTGGGTGGCGGTCGATACGTTCGCGCGCATGCCGAAGTTGGGCGCTTCGTTGTGGGCAAGGCCACGACGTGCGCTGAGTCATTGTGGCGAGTTACTGGCAGCGCCCATCGTCTTCGTGTTGCGCAGTGTGCAGACGGAGTACCGTGAAGCGTTGTTCGGGCTGCTTGCCGCGCAGGCTGCTTCAGTGGGGCACGACGTTTTTCTCGCCGGCCTCAGTGATCCCAGCAAGGTCGTACGCACGCACTGCGTCGACGGCTTGAGTCGCGTCGGCGACGGCCCGCTGCTGCAGGTCGCAGCGTTACTAGCCGCCGCAGAAGTTGGGACCCGCATTTCTGCTGCCGAGCTCCTGGCGGTGTGGGGGCGCCGTGAGGTGTCGGATCAGGTGGTGCGGGCCTGGGAGCACGAGCGTAGCGCCAAGGTACGCCCTTACCTCGAAGACACACTGGTAGCCTGTGGTCGTGAGGACGTGGTGTTCTCGTTGGACGAGAGGCGTAAGCTCGAGCCCGACGACGTCGAACGCTTTCTCGAAACCCAGCGCTTGCCCAAGAAGTGGCCTCCGTTTGCTCAACCACAAGACCTGCCCGTGCTTCATTTTCGAGATGGGCGACCTTTGTCCATGAGGGCTCGCCAGGGATTATTGGCGCGTCTGACCATGCTCGACCTCACGCTCAAGGGGCGAACCCTGCGCAGCGTGTTACCACTGTTCAACCCTCAGGACTCGCTCGTTTGGAGTCGGCAGATCTACGAAGGTTGGGCGCGGGCGCGTAACTCGAAACACAAATGGGCAGTGCTGCAGTTGAGCTTGCTCGCAGACGACGCACTCGTGGCGGACGCGCTAGAGCAACTAGGACGTTGGCCTGGACGAGAACACACGGCGATCAGTTGCCACCTGCGGGCTGCGCAGTGGCATGGATCCGACACCGCCGTGCACTGGTTGGGGTACTGGTCGGAAAATCTGCCATCACTCGGCGGCAGAGCGACCGCATCACAGTTGCTCGGTCGCGTAGCGTTCAAGCGCGGATGCAGTGTTGCGGAGCTGCGCCACGACATGCCCGCGTTCCTGGTGGAAGAGAGGAACGAAGCCCGTCTCAGCGGTGAGCTCGGCAGTCCATACGAACGCCGCAACATGACCGCGGAGCTCGAGCGCTCTTGGCTGAGTGGACGCACCTGGGCGGCGTCGGCACTCGCGAGACTGCTCTCCGAGCAGCGCTACCTCGTTGGTGAACGTTTATTGTGGCGAGCCGTCGATGGCAGGCTTTGCCGCTTCGTCGGGGACCCCGTGCAGGGCGAGCTGCGCACGCTGGACGACGTGAAGATCGCTGCAGCCGAGCGGTTGCGTTTGGCTCATCCGCTCGACTTCGAACCCGAAGAGCTGCAGCTGTGGCGCGGCTCGAGTGCACAGGCGTCGGTGATCGACCAGCTGGAGCGAACGGTCTACAGCGCTGTAGACATGCCGCAGCTGCTCGGCATCGAGGTGCCTGCCCAGCGCTTCTCCAAGTGGCGTCGCGAGCAGCAGTGGTTTCACGGTGAACCCATGGATGCGGGCATCGTCTACACCGACAGTCTACACTTGCTCGGGCGTAACCTGGTCGCGACCCTACATCATTCGGGCTACGTCATCGGAGCGGGAGAGTTCGACGACGAAGTACGCCTGTTGGGGCTCGACTTCAGTGACCTGGACGGACAGCCCATCAGCGCCGAGCACGTCGATCCCGTCGTGTATAGCGAGGTGCACCGCAGTATCACGCTGCTGCGTGCTACTGATTAGCGGATTGGCTCGTCGTCATCGTCGTCCAGTCCCACGTCTCTGGGGCGCTCGGTCGTACGCACGGGGGCCTCGGCGATGGCGGCTTCCAGGTAATCGAGTACCTCGGAGTGACAGCGGGGCCGCCACGCCTGAATCTCCACGACGACGTTGCCGTTGCGTTCCGACACCGTGACGGGCGTCGATACCACGCGGTAGGGACATAGGTGTGCGATTTGACGGATGCGGTCCAAGTCGGAGCGCTCCGCAACTGAGACCGACAGCGCGACTTCGATGCGCGCGCGCCCGCTGGCGCGCTGTACGTGCATCGGTTCTCGCAACAGCAGCTGGTTTGGTACGAGGGCGCGGGTGCCGTCGTCTTCGCGGACCCGGACGCGCCCCAGGCCGACTTCTCGCACCATGCCTGTGGTCGCGCCCAGCCGAATTCGATCCCCTTCGCGGACGTCACCGCGAGCAACCAGATAGAGTCCCGCGAGGATGTTCTGCAGCAGCGGATACGCGGCCAAGAGTAACGCCCCACCCAGCAGCATTGCACCCGTGGCTGACACTCGTGCGAACAGCCGCGTGAGCAGATCGACTGTGGCTGAGCTGGCGCCGATCAGCAGTAGGAAGCGCAACATCGTCAACGCGACCGCCAAGTGTCGCTCAGGATCGTAGCCAGCACGCCACACGCGGTGCACCAACGCCGAGCCCGTGCGCGCGGCGATCAACGCAGCGGCGACAATCGCCAGCGTCACCACCACGCTGAAGGGCGCAGACTGCAGGATCTCGAACATCAGCCTACCGCTCCCAGTCGCTGTAGTTCCAACACTACCAACCAGCGTGAGCTGCTCGGTAGATCATAGGCGACGCCTTCACGCACGAGTTCGAGCAAACTGGCGCCTGCCAAAAACGCCAAGTGGCGTTCGAGCTGCTCCCGGGGCAGTCCCAGCTCCTGTCGCAGTCCATCGAGATCCGTCGGCCCGTGCCGTACCACAGTCGCCAGAATCGCGAGCTGCGCAGTCGTGAGGGCCTGGGCAACCCTGGCTCGCCCACGACGCAAAGCAGTGGCGTCGAGCTGCAACTGGCCATCTCGCAAAGTGGCGCTGCGTACGACTTCAGCCAAAGCTCGCCCGGGATTCCCTCCAGTTGTGTTCACCAATGTCCGAAAGTACAGATCGCGTTCCCCGCCGAGCCCAACCCGCCCCAAGAAGGCCCCCAACGCGGTTCGTCTGAAGGTCATCTGCAGTCCCGCGCGGTGACGTCGAGTTTCCACGAGTTCGCTCAGCTCAGCGGCGCTGAGCGGTCGACATTGTAGCACCCGGGTAAACACCTCGCTCACGTGGCACAACTCGTCGAAGGCGTCCAAGGCCGTGCGTTCGATGGCGACGAACCAAAATGCAGTGGACTGCGTGCGCGTGATCAACGAAAGCAGGCGCTCGAGCTCCGCGACTCGGTCGCGGCTGCGCGCGATCCACGTGTCGAGATTGTCGATCAGGATCGCAGGGGTTTGATAAGACAGCTGCCGTTCCAGCGCGGCGTCGCTGGCTTCGCAACCGAGCGCGATCCCGAGCGCTTCGAATACGGTCCCGGTTTGCTCTGGCCCTTGGCCGTCGAGGCGCAACGTGCGGGCACTGTGCAGCTCCAGTTCGCATATATTCAGCAGCGAGCTCTTGCCCGAACCGATGCTTCCGCGAAGCAACACCGACCGTCGTTCACCAGCGAGCCACGCACTCTCTTCGTCGACGACCGCCTCGAGAAGCTCACGTTGCGCGCTGAAGATGCGTTCGTCACGGACGGGGCGTTGGGAGAACCAACGTAGGGTGGGTTCGTTCAATCGTTCACCGCGCCAGCGCTCCACGGCGCGGCGTAGGTCGGTGGCGTCCCGCAGTGTCTTGACCGTCGGGCTGTGTCGTTGCAGCCAGTCGACGATGCCGTTGACTCGCCCGCGGACTGAGTCGAGCACCCCTTGTAACCAGCGCTGACGCGTCGCTGCGGCTCCGTCTTGCAGTTCGATGTGATCACGCAGCTGGACCAACGCTGCCTCGATCTGCTGATCAATTTGCTCCAGGTTCGACTTGAGTTGCCGCTCCAGGCGCTCCTCAATCAGTTCGAGGCGACGTACCCCGAGGGCCAGTTCATCTGCTGCACGTTCTCGAAAATCGCCTCGTTGCTGGTGTTCTGCTACTGCGGCGAGTGTCGTCCACGACGGGTCCAGTGCCTCCTTGGCTCGGCGGGGTAGCTGGGCAAATAGGTTGGACGCGCTTCGCGTAATCTGATCGATGCTGGGAACCAAGCCGCGCACTAGATACCGTTCAGCCAATGCGCGTACTTCTACCCGTCGGATGGTGCCACTCGCGGGTAGCTGTTCACGACCCACTTGTAGGCAACGTACGCTCGACGGCAAGCTGCTCATCGCGCGTTTGAGCTGTTGTGTGAGGCCTCGCACGGCAGCAGAAGCGCGCAGACCGCGCGATGGCTCGTCTAGTTCGCGTTTGCGTTTGGCGTCGAACTGACTTTGCCAGCGACGCAACACCGTGGCGGGGTCGAGGGTGGGTGACTCCTGGCACTCTTCGGCGAAGGAACGCAAGAGCTCGCGCAGTGAGCCGAGCGCAGCTGGGGTGCGCGCGTTGTTCGCCTGCGCCACGCCGACGACGTGATCGAGTAATGCTTGGCGCACTTCGGTCTCGAGGTCGCGAACGTGGGACTGCGCCAGAGTCGACCCCCACACCGCCTGCGCGCGGCGCGCCCAGTATTCTACCTTCTTCGGCTCCAGCGCCTCGATTGCCGTACGAATCTCTGGCTCGACACCAGAGAAACGAAGGCTTCGTGCGGGAAGACGTGGCGTTCCCATCAGGCGCAACATGGACGCAAAGTCTTCGAAGGTCTCGTGTAGCTTCTCCTGCACTCTACGTTCGAGCAGCTCGTCACCCTGAGCGCTGGGAGGGACCGAGTGATCGCGTCGTCCCAGTTGGCTGAGGTGCTGGTAGATGTTGCGCTCGTAAAGCGCGTATGCGAGTTCCGCGAAGCCCCGTTCGATGGTGATGCGTGCCGCCAGGCGGACGAGCACGCGGCGTTTGCGCAGTCGCGGTATCAACCGAGCGAAGAGTCGGCGACGCCAGAGCCGTAGGCGCAGCACCCGCAAGTCGCCGGGCTTCGCTTGCAGTTCGATCGGTTCCAATTCCGCGCTCACGGACACGGGCAGAGTTGCCAGGCTCGCCAACAGGTCATCGAACAGCTGACGGCAAGCGGCGCGGTGCGCAGACACGAAACGTTCGAAGTCTTCGAGCCCGGGTTCTGGGGTCGCGCTGGGCAATGGAGGGAGTTGGGGTAATACGCTGGTCCTGAACTCCCTCAGTGTTTCCAGCGTCGTGCGTTCTAGGTCGGAGAACGCCGCACCCAAACTTTGATGGTCCCGAACCCACTCAGTGGACGCCCGTGGGGGCAGGGGTGTTTTCGTGCGGACGGTCGGCGTCGAGTCGGCGCCTGTAGTCGGGTCTGGAGTAACTGTTGCGTCCGCAGGAATCTCGCCGGCGTCTTGCAACGCCTTGCGTAGGGTGATTGGACCGATCAGCAGATTGATCGCCACGACCGCCATGCCCGTCGTGGCGATGGCGGAAGATATTCCCGGCAACTGTTGTGCGGCCAGACCCACCAGGCCCAACGTCACACCCGCTTGTGGTAGGTACGCTAGCCACGCGTTCTTGCGCACGAGTGGCGACTCTTGGCCGACGTGCGAGCCGAAGCGAGCGGCTACGTAGTAGGCCAACGCCCGCGCCGCACAGAGCGCGATGGCCAGCGGTAAGATCTTCCAGGCCGTCGCCAAGTCGATTCCCGCGCCCGCGTTGGTGAAGAACACGACGAACACGGGTAGTGCTACGAGTTCGAGCGGACCCATCAGGTCGTGCTCGTACTTCGACAGATTGCGCACGACGAAGCCTGCCGTGATGAACACCAAAAGCAGTTCCAGATGGAACACGCGACACAGTTCGGCGACCACCAAGATCATGGCGGCCACGAACAGCAGCATCTCGGCCTTGATGAAGCGCATGTAGGCGATCAACACGCCGCCCAGCAGCGCGCCCGCCACCAGTGACCCGCCTAGCTCTTGTCCGACGAGCATCAGCACCGACGCTTCGAGCTCTGCGCCAGGCATCAGCAAGGTGCGTGCGACAGCAACACCCACCGCTAGCATCACGACTACGACCAGATCTTTGAACACCGCGGCGCCCAGCACCAGATCTGCCACGCGGCCCTTGGCGCGAGTCTCGCTGAGTACGGCCAGCGTGATAGACGGTGAAGTGCCCACCGCGAGTACGCCCAAAACCAGCGCGAGCGCAAGCTGATGTTCGGTTCCCGCTCCCTCGGGCAAGCCGACGTCGACGAAACCCGCCATCACCAGCAGTGTGCCGCCGACCAAGCTCGTACCCAGCACCACCTTGACGAGAATTGTCGCTGACAGTGTTCGGCCCAGGCGAATGATCTGGCGGACGTCGAGCTCCAGCCCGGCACTCGTGGCGATCAGACCCAGCGCCAGGGTGTTGAACATGCGCATCTCGGTCACGACCTGGCCAGACAAGATGTTGGCGAGGGATGGCCCCAGCACGATGCCCGCGAGGATGTACCCAGTAACCTGGGGCAACGACAAGCTCGAACCCAGCTCAGCAGTAGCGAACGCGGCCAGCAGCACGAAACCAATCGCCGCCAGCGTCATCGGGTTGGTTGCGGAGATCGTGTCGACTTGCCAGGCGCCGAGACCGAGCATCACCGCCAGCAGCGCGGCTATGACCAGGACTTTTTTCATAAGCCCGCCTCATGCTTGATCGTATCGCTGACCAGTTCGGAGCCGAGGTCGATGTTGTCGGCTTCCGCGTCGACCAAGACGCGTCGCACCACGCCACCTGCAGCCATGTCACTCACCAACGTTCCGAGCAACACCGTGGTGAGCACCACGGGCGCGTGTGCGGGGACCTGCAGCGAGTAGTCGACTGCCACTGCCACGGCCAGTGTGCCCTGCGCGAGTAGGCCCAGGCCTATGCGTTCAGGGTTGATGTTCGTCAGACCCTTGGTGAGGCCGTGCAGTAGCGCTCGGCCCGCCAGAAGACGCACCACGATGTAAACCAGCGGAAACAACCAGAGCGACCCGGAAACAGGGGTCCACATCGCGCCAGTCAAGATCAAGAGCAGCACGAATATCGGGTGCTGCAAACGGTCCAGCTCTTTGCTCAAGACGCGTTCGTGACGCGACAGGCCACCCACGGTCATGCCAGCCACCAGGTTCACGAACAGTGGACTCACGCCGAGGGCGGAGCCGACACCCGCAGCAAACGTCACGGTGCCGACCGTGGCGAGGAAGATGCGACTCGTCGATTTCTCGTGGCCGATGAACAGGGTGAAACAAATGCCGCAGATCAGGCCCAGCCCGATCGCGCCGAGTACCCAACCCCAGCCGCCGAGGGCGCGAATGAAGTAGCCCGATTCGCCGCGACCGACCGCCAGTACGATGCCGATGGTGGTGATGGCGAGCAGCTGGCTGAGCAGCGCTGCAGTTCGCAGCAACTTGAACGTTTCACTACTGGCGCGAAGCGATTCCCCGACGGAGATCAGCAGGCCAGAGGTTGCTACAGCCGCAGCGGCCGCGAGAGCCATGCCGAGCAACATCTGCTCGGGGGTGACGTGAATCTCGAGCACCCACGAGCCCCACTGCAAGATCTGGTGCTCCAGCGCCGTCGGCGAGTGTTCGTTGATGCCGAGGGAAACCGTCAGCGTCGTGCACGCGAGCGCCACCACCCCCAACATGCCGAGCGCATTGAGGCTACCGACCGCCGTATACTTCCAGCCGCCAAAGCTGTGTCGTGCCCGCAAACCCACCAAGAACCCCGTGAGCCCCAGCAACAGCGACATCAGCGGAACGAGAAGTTCGAGAGAGTCAGCGGTGACCAGACGCGGGGGGAGTTGCGGGCCAATCAGCGCGCCGACGAGGAGGTATTCCGCGCCTGAAAGCGCGACGTAGCGCGACACGTAGCGGTTGAGCACCTGCCCAACGAAGAAGGCGAAGACCACGAGGCCGACCAGCAGAAGAGTGACGTTCATCGTCGATCCCCTTTGCCCGCCTGTGGTTCGGAGGTGCCCTGTTCCGCCGCACTGTCGCGTTCGGCGGCTTTGGTTCGTGGGGGAGCTGCTTCGTCACCACGCTCTGCGGCCGTGTTGGCAGTGGCGGTATCGTCCGCTCGGCTGGGCTGCGCAGGGCGATTCGCGTCCGAGGTAGCGGAGGGTTTCGGGGTGGGTCGAGTTTGTTGGGGGTGGGTCGCTTCTGACGGTTTTGACGTCGCGTGCTCCGTAGGGGGCCGTTCTGCGCCTTCGCGTTCACTTGCGGCGTCTGGTCTCGCGGAGGGCGGCGTGTCGTCAGCGCGCGGTGACGTTTTGGGTGATGGCGCTGCAGGAGTGTTCGGCGCAGGTTTGACTGGCCGCTTGATGGCCGAGGGCACGGACTGCAGCTTCACAGGGGGTGTCATGACGGGCTCGGGGGCGCTCGGGTCCAGCTCGCCAGCGGGGAGGCCAGCTCCCGCATCCATCCCGACGTTGCTCGGCTCGTCATTCGAGTCGAGTTCAGCCGTTTCGATCGAAGCGGGATCTTCAGGCGGCATCATCGGAAGTGTCGCCCTACCGACGTTGCCAGCAACACCATAGGCCAAGCTGGAGCTCGACGCCGCGAGCACACCGTGGCTGGACAACACGAGTACGGCAAGACGATCATCGTTCGCGGCAGCGCGCAACAGAGTCCCGAGTTCGCGCACTTGATTACTGAGCGCTGTGGTGTCGTCCAGCACGGCTTCCAGCTGCGACGCGCCGCTTTCCGCAAGGTCGGGAGTGGCGCAGCTGCACATGACTGCCAGGCTCGCACTGGGCGTAACCCTGCTGCTGACGAACACGGCCCCCCGATTGTCCGTGTCGGGTGCGTCTCCGAACCACACGGCGCCCATCTCTCCATCACTCGACCGGGCTAACACCAGCAAAGGTCCGCTGGCTCCTTCCCAGTCGTGACTGAGCGAATCTGCGAGCGGTCTCGGCTCATGCGATCCTACGTCCAGCGCTAGCAACGCCTTGCTAAGCAGTTGCTGGTATTCCGTGGCGACCAGGTTCAGGTGTCCGCGCCGAGACAGCTCGACACTGAGCATCTCTGGGAAAGCTCCGTTCGTCGTGCGCTCGTCGGGCCAGCGACGTTCCACCAACCTGTTGACGCGCGCCGCGAGAGCGCTCCAAGGCTCCGCGCGATGTTCGAGCCCTGGTAACAAGTACTCGGCTTCTCGCTGGGCCTGGCGAACCGCACTGAACCCCGCCCGCGCGAAGCCCGGCGCCAACACCACGGCGGGCTGAACCGTGGGGGCATCGTCCGCCGGGTCGTCGATTGCATCTTGTCCCAAACGCGGGGGTTGGGAAGCGATGCCTGCGGGTGAATTGATGGCTTCCGAGGTCATGCCCGACGGGGCGCGACGCGAGTCATCCAGGTTCCGCACGCGACAACTTAGCGAAGTGCAGATCAGCAGGGCGATCGCGATGTATGAACCTGCGATGTACGATGACCCTGCGACGTACGATGAACGGCGCAAGCGCCCCCCGTCGCGCACGACGAGGCGCTTGCGAGGGACCCGGCGTTCTAGCGCCGCCCGTGACTTGGGTGTCGCTGGCTGTGGTTTGTAACCCATCGTAATGCTGAAGTGTTCTCTTCGCGGTCTGGCAGCCTTCGAGGGCTCCGCAGGTGACGTGCGGCCGCTCCCGACGGCTGCGCCCGATGCCAAAGCGGCACTTTAGCAAGTGCTTGCGCCCGTCAGGAACTTTGCGGCTGGACCACGGCCATTCGCCTCCCGCGGTTTCCAGCCCATGGGTCGCGCTGTGTTCGTTCGCGGGGTAATCATGCGCGATGCCGAGGCGCGCTTGCGTATCAGAGCCTCAGTTTCTCGGCGGCTGGCAGGTCGGGCATTCGCGGTGCCGTGCGTTTCGTTCGCGTTGTCGCCGCACCTGCGGCTGCCAGATTTTCCGCTTCTTTTTCGGGAACGGGCGGCAGTCGCGCAGGGTGAGACTCTTCAGAGCAGGGCCGATGATCGCGGACTGCGGACCGCCGAAGTCTTCCGTGACCAAACTGTCGACCGCAGCGAGAAAACGAGGCCAATCGCCACAGCGTTGCCGCAGCTCTGCCATCTCGGCTTTGCCTTCGTTGTACAGCTGCACGCCGATCAGCGTCGCGTTGTTCGGCGGCCGTACGAACGGTATTTTCTGGTGCAGCGCCTGCAGGATCTGTTTCTTTTGCGCGAGCTTGTGGGCGTCGCTCTGCGGGCTCTGGTACAGCGCGGTCAGCTGCGTATTGGCTTCAGACATCAGCGCGAAGTTCCGCTCGCCGAACTGCATCGCTTCTTCGTACTTCTGCAGCTCTGCGTTGTTTGGTCCAAAACGTTCGATGAGATACTGGGGCGTGAGGTCGTTCGCGACGAACGACGCCAAGCTTTCGTTGAAGTATTGCTGATTGGCGGCGAGCACAGTCGCGTGCACCGACTCATGTAGCACCGTGTTCACCAAGAACCCCAACGCGGCAGGGTTGTCCGAAAACATGCTGGAGACGATGGGATCGTCGAACCAGCCCCCCGTGGAAAACGCGGTCACTCCACGCACGTTGACGTCCCAGCCTTCACTTTCGAGATCCGCGACGAACTCCATCGCTTCAGCTTCGTCGAACCAACCCAACCCCGGAAAACTTCCCACCACGGGAAACCAGAACGTCTTGGGCTCGAATGCCAGTGGCGCACTCGCGTTGACGAACCACACGACGTATTGTCGGTCCAGCTGCACGAACTCGCGATAGTTTTCGTGCATGTTCAGCCCAAAGCGCTCGCCGAAGGTCTTGATGCGTTGCACTTCGCGTAGCAGCTCTCGCGTTCGCGGCGGAGTTTTTGGATCGGCGATCACCTCGGGGATCGGCACGGCGTCCGATGCCAGCTCCCACTGTCCACCCGCCGCCTGCCACAAGAACCGAGTGGTGGTACAAGAGCAACACCAGAGCGCGACGAAAGCCCAAACAACCAAACGAACCAGCGCCATCTCTCCGCACAATTGCGCAGAATCGCTCCCGTCACAAGGGAGCTCGGGAGGTTCGGCGCATCGAACGGGTGAAGCGAACGCACCGACACGAAGTATTGGTGTGCCGACGCTGCTCTCAAGTCTCTTCGTCGACGATGGTGGCGTGCCTAAAGTAGGTGGCTCCCTCGAACGAGGCGCCCAAAGCGCCCAAAACGACTCCGAACGTCGCGACGAACGCTGCCATGACCAGGTAGTCGCTCAGCCCCAACTGGGCTTCGGCGGGAGTGACCCAGCCCCCGAGCATCAGTGACGGAAAAGCGAGCAACGCGAATGTGAGACTGATCAGGAACAAACAAATGTAGGTAGTGAGCATGGCTGCGAGCACCACGCACACGATGCTCACGTTGGAGGCTACACGTTGTTCGCTCAACCTACGCCCCCGGGCGCGGCGTAGCAGCCCTTGGCGTCGCAAAACGTAACTTGCAGTCGCGGCCACGGCCAGCACGCTCGATAGCGTAGCCCCGAGCGGGGTTTGGCTCGTTCCGACGTCCCACGCTTCGGCCGTGAGCATCAGAATGATGAGCGTCGAGATTGCAGTCGTCGCCAGCTTGCTCAGCCGCAACACGAACGACCATGGCTGTGCCTTGATGACGGACTGAACGATGTCCGCGCGGTTGCGCCACGCTGACGCCAGGTAAAACCTGAGGAGCCCTCGCTGTTCAGGTTCTTCCTCTACCCGCAAGTCTGCCTCTTTGCTCAGCTCGCTGTCGAGAATCGCCAGTCCTCGGGCAGAGAAGCGCCTCATCTCGTCGAGATCAGCTGCGGTGTGCGGCGGGTACATGTAGTCATCCGAGGAGGACGCATGCGGCAAGTCGTTGAGATGGCCGAACAAGTGAAAGAACAGAGCCGATAGACGCGATACCAGTGAGCCGGCATCCGCGTCGTCGTCGCCCGCTCCTGCTCCCGCTGGGCGCAGTCGCGCCGTGGACAGCGCGCACACGTTGAGCGAACTCGCGGGCGCACCAAAGGTAAACGGCTTGTCTCGGGCGCGGAGATCCTCGTCGGTCACGACGCACGCGAAGTCCCATCGCGCGGCGTCTCGTTCCAGGGTGCCGAGGTCGAGCAGATCGACGAGTTCGCGTAAGCCTCGAGCATTCGGAATGCTGCGTCGAACCAGCGTGTTGCGAAAATCGTAGTGGGGAAAGGCTTGGCTCAGGCGGTCCCGTACTTCGCGGGTCGCCTCGACTAGTGCTTCCTGCAGTTCGTCAGAGACACTGGGCACGACGACCCAGCCAATTTCTACCCAGGGTGCCGACTCCGAGTGGTTGGGGCTTGGTGGATCGGCCATCTCAGAGAAGTAGGCAATCATGTCCGAGGCGCAGGGACAAGTCAGGATGTGCGCGTGCGACCTGCGTCGACCGTTCATTTTCAAACCTGCAGGTGTGACACACCGA
Organism: uncultured bacterium; assembly: GCA_965651905.1. Classification (GTDB taxonomy): domain Bacteria; phylum Myxococcota_A; class Polyangia; order Polyangiales; family Polyangiaceae; genus SZUA-265. Next base: position 26,427 of record CBFGUG010000027.1, read on the forward strand.
GGCGAAAGTCCACCACACGATCTCGCTGCTCGACGGGAGTGGACCTGGATCTAGCGAGGCATGGTGATTGCACGCCTCGCGTACATGACTCACGACTCTTCGCAGCAATCCAAACCACTGGTAATCATCACGGGCTGCTCTGGCCTGATCGGAGCGCGCCTGATGTCGGTGTTGGCGTCGGACTATCGCGTCGTCGGCCTCGACGTGAAACCGCCTGACGCGCAGCCAATGACCGCTCGGTTCTACGAGTGTGACTTGACCAGCGACGAATCGGTCCATCGCTGTCTGGAGCGTGTCCGTGCCGAGCAGGGAGAGCGCGTGTCCAGCGTAATGCACTTGGCAGCCTATCACGACTTCAGTGGCGAGCCGAATTCCCTCTACGACGAGCTGACGCTGCAGGGCACGAAGCGCCTACTGTCCGAGTTGCGCTCGTTCGAGGTCGAGCAGTTCGTGTTCACCAGCACGATCTTGGTCATGCAACCGTCGTCAGACGGAGCGCCCATCGACGAGAGCTCACCCACCGAGGCCACTTGGGCTTACCCGGAGTCCAAGTTGAAGACCGAAGCAGCGCTCGACGAGCTTCGCGGTGACACGCCAATCGTGATCTTGCGCGTGGCAGGTGTTTACGACGAACTCGGCCGCTCACCCGCGATCACGGAACACATCAAGCGAATCCACGAGAAGGAACTCACCAGCTACTTCTTTCCGGGAAGTGCTCGCCACGGACAAGCCTTCGTCCACATAGACGACCTGATGAGCGCGATGCGAGCGGTGATCTCGAACCGTGATCAGTTGAGTGCTCGCGAGTTGTTTCTGATCTCCGAGCCCGATCCCGTGACCTACGAGAAGTTCCAGGACACCATCGGGACCGAGATCCACGGGCGCGAATGGCCGACGTTGAGGATCCCCAAACCCGTGGCGAAGGCTGGCGCTTGGGTTCAGGAGAAGCTCAGTCCAGAAGGGGATGAGCCGTTCATCAAGCCGTTCATGGTCGACATGGCTGACGCTCACTACCCCGTCGACGTTTCGCTGGCCAAAGAGCGGTTGCATTGGAAACCACGGCATCAGTTGGCCTTGTACCTGCCGCAGATCGTGCAGCGCATGCTCGCCGACCCAGAAAAGTGGTACCGACAAAACGACATGAGCCCCCCTGAACGAGTCGAGCAGAAGGAGACGGGTACCTTTGGCAAGTGAACGCACCTATCTGCCCGACTTTTCTATCCCCGTCGAGCCGTGGAGTTACAATCCTGCGACGTTTCGCCATCGCGTGCCCATCGTCGTGCTCGCGTTGATAGGGTTCGGCATCGCGGTGTACTTGGCGCTGTATCAGTGGCGGGTGATCGACAGCGTTTGGGATCCGTTCTTCGGGAGCCAGTCCGAGCAGGTGCTGGACTCGGAAGTTTCTCACGAAATGCGGCGGTGGTTTCTGATCCCCGACGCCGCACTGGGTGCGTTGGCGTATCTGGGAGATGCCATCTACGGCATAGCCGGGACTAAACGCCGTTGGCAGTACAGGCCGTGGATGGTCGTGGTGTTTGGGCTGGACGTGATCCCGCTGGGGGCCGTCGGGGCCATCTTGGTGTTCCTTCAAGCTTCGGTGGTTGGAGCGTTCTGCACCTTGTGTATCGCGAGCGCCGTCATCTCGCTGATCATGCTGGCCATGGCGGTCGACGAGGTGTGGGGCAGTCTCAAGTACTTGCACCGCGTTTGGATCGCGAGCGGGCGTGACCGCAACGTAGTGTGGGACGTGCTGTGGAGCCGTCCACGCATGGTGGCGCAACAAGTGGCGTACGCACCACGCTTGTCTGCGGGGGGTGGGGTAACATGACGGCTCTTGGACGCCAATGGCCACGTGTTTTCGAAGTCCTGCTCGGTGTCGCGCTGGCGGTGGTCCCGTGGCTCGTCGATGCACCGATGGGCCTCCGTCTGCACGACGCGGTCGCCGCGATCGCAATACTGAGTATCACGGGGTGGTCGATGGCCCAGCCTGAACGCCTAGTGCATCTCTACAATCTCGTCGTCGCCGCTTGGCTCAGCGGGTTTGCCTTGCTGTTCTCCCGCACACTGCACTCGGCTGTCGCTCAGAGTGAACTGTTGGTCGGTCTCACTGTGGCGCTGTTCGCCATCATCCCCAGTCGAACGATGGAGGTCCCAACGGCATGGCGAGAGTTTTTCGCGGCAAACCCACAGCTGGCGGAGGAAGAACGGCGAGCCCTCGCTTCGCGCAGGCGCACATCCAGTTGACCCCCGAGCGTTGCGAAAAGCGACCACGTGTGGCGTAGCGAATTGTCTCGACGCGACGTGCCTGTCGCAGCGCTAGTAGTTCGCGACGCTCAATCTGCTGGGCTGAGGATGGAACGTCTGATGCATCGATTGAACGCAGGGTAGGCGCGCTCGCGGACTCGTTCGCACGACTGCCTCAGAGGCGCTGCGAACCCATTCAACGAAGAAAGGTACAGTCATGCAAAACATCAGCAAAGATGAACTGAAGGACAAACTAAAACACGGGGATCGATTTCATCTCGTAGAGGTGCTGTCACCAGATGCATACGAGAAGGACCACATTCCCACGGCGATCAACATCCCTCTGAACGACGAATTCGCCGACTCAGTGCAACACGCCATTCCCGACAAGAACGGTGAGATCGTCGTGTATTGCCAGAACGAGCAGTGCGACGCATCCCCCAAAGCTGCTCGAAAGCTGGAAGAGTTGGGGTACACGCGAGTGTTCGATTTCGAGGGTGGCAAAGACGAATGGCGCCAGCCTTCGGCGTGAGATGAAGCCGGGGGGCATTCATCCCTGGGGTAACCATTCATCCCTGGGGTAACCCTGTGCCATCCGAATCTGGAAACGAGACGTGTCGCGTACTGTTGCCGAAAAGCTGATAGCTGAACACTTGGTCGAGGGCGAACTGCAACCTGGGCGAGAGATTGCGATCAGGTTCGACCAAACTCTGACGCAAGACGCGACGGGCACGTTGGTCATGCAGGCGCTGGAAGCCATGGGCGTGCGTACCGCACGAACTGGCAAGAGCGTACAATACGTCGATCACAACTTGCTACAGGAAGATAACAGAAACCCAGAAGATCACATCTTTCTGCAGAGCGCATGCCAGCGTTTCGGGCTGTGGTACAGCCCCCCGGGAGGAGGTGTCAGTCACCCCGTCCACATGCAATACTTCGGCGTCCCCGGCCAGGCGCTCATCGGTTCGGACAGTCATACTTGTGCGGCCGGGGGCCTGGCGATGCTCGCCGTCGGTGCTGGCGGTTTGGACGTGGCGATGGCCATCGCAGGCGAGCCGTTCTGGATGAAGATGCCCGAGGTATTCGGTGTGCGTCTCGAGGGGCAACTTTCGCCGTGGGTGAGCGCCAAGGACGTCATCTTGGAAATGTTGCGCAGGCACGGCGTGCGCGGCGCGGTGGGGAGCATCATCGAGTACCACGGTCCTGGCGTCGCTACGTTGAGCGCGATGGATCGCCACGTGATCGCGAACATGGGTGCCGAGCTCGGGGCGACCACGAGCGTGTTCCCTTCAGACGAGCAGACGCGTTGGTACCTGCAGTCGGTCGGGCGCGCGGATGGGTATCGCGCGCTCGACAAGGACCCGGACGCGACTTTCGCCAAAGAGGATCAGATCGATTTGTCCACGGTGCAGCCCTTGGTGGCGCTACCGTCGAGTCCTGGCAACGTCGTTCCCGTCGAGGAAGTTGCCGGCTTGCCGATTTACCAGGCGTACATCGGGTCTTCCGCGAATCCAGGTTATCGCGACTTCGCGATAGCGGCGGAGATCGTACGCGAACAGACGATCCCACCAGAGGTATCTTTCGACATCAACCCAACCTCACGTCAGCTCCTTTCGCTCTTGGCTCGTTCGGGGCACCTGGATGCGCTCGTGCGTGCGGGGGCTCGCATCCACCAGGCGGGTTGCAATGGCTGCATCGGTATGGGCCAGGCGCCAGCAGTCGGGCGAAACAGCTTGAGGACTGTTCCTCGAAATTTCTCGGGACGTTCTGGCACCGACGAAGATCGCGTGTTTCTGTGCAGCCCAGAGACTGCAGCAGTCTCGGCCTTACGTGGCGAAATCACAGATCCCCGAGAACTCGATAGAGCGTATCCCCTGGTGCCGCTGCCCCTGGACGGCCCTCCCAAGCGAGTCGTGTCGGGGGCGGGACCGATCGCACCCCCCGCCGACGAGGGCGCATCAGTGGAGCAGCTGAACGCCACTCACCCATTGATCAAAGGAAAGAACATTTCTTCGTTGCCCGCCTTGGGCCGCCTTCCCGATGAACTCGAGCTGCAGATCTTGCTTTCGATAGGCGACGACGTCTCGACTGACGAGATCCTTCCTGCCGGCTCCAAGGTCTTGCCGTATCGGAGCAACATCGAGAAGATCGCCGAGTTCTCGTTTCGTCCGATCGCGGAAGACTACGTCCGACGGGCCCGGCATCTCCAGGCAGCGGACGGGCACGCCATCATCGCTGGACGCAACTACGGCCAAGGATCGAGCCGAGAGCATGCTGCGCTGGCCCCGCGCTCACTCGGGCTGCGTTTGGTCCTCGCGCAGAGTTACGCGCGTATTCACTTCGACAATCTCGTCAACTACGGGGTGCTCCCGTTGTGTTTCGAGGACCCCAGCGATCGGAAGAGACTGGAGCCCGGCCAGAAGCTCCGCCTCGTAAACCTGAGGCGCGCGATGGTGGAGGGGTGGGAAACCCTCGACGTCGAGCTAGCCGAAACGAAGCTGCAGGTGCGGGCCCCGATGAGCTCTCGGCAACGAAAGCTCATGCTTTCGGGCGGGCTCATCAACCACTACCGAGAGGCTGCGTAGCACCACTGCCAGAAGCCTTCAGCTGCCAGAAGCCTTCAGCTGCCAGAAGCCTTCAGCTGCCAGAAGCCTTCCAGAACGTCGCTCCAGCAGAATTCCTGGCACTAGAAAGTAGAGCTGCGCGAGCGACCCTGCGAAATCGTCCTTCGCGTCGAGGCCCGCGAGTACTACTTCATTCGTCATTTCGGCGCTACCTTCAGCACTTCACCGCCGTCCGTCAGTAGATACACGGCGCCTTCTGGCCCTTGCACGACTTCGCGCAGGCGCTCTTCTCGGTCGGTGAGCAGCCGCTCTTCGCCAACGACGCGTTGGTTTTCGACACGCAGTCGAATCAGCGCTTGGCTGGACAGGCCGGCGATCAGAAAATTGCCTCGCCACTCGGAGATCAGATCGGCGTCGTAGATCATGAGTGCTCCAGGTGAGATCACGGGATCCCAATAGTAGACGGGTTGCTGCATGCCTTTGGCTCTGGGGCTGTCGTGAATTGCGGCGCCCGAGTACTCTTCGCCGTATCCGATCGTCGGCCAGCCGTAGTCTTTGCCCCGTTCAATCAGGTTCAGTTCGTCGCCTCCTCTAGGGCCCATCTCTGCCACCCACAGCCGATTGTCGGCGTCGAGCGCCGCACCGAGCACGTTGCGGTGACCATAGGTCCATATTTCTGGACGAGCTCCGGGGCGGTCGACGAAGGGGTTGTCCTTCGGCACGGAGCCGTCAGGATGGATGCGCACGATCTTGCCGAAGTGACTGCCCAGGTCCCGAGCTTGAACACGTCCCTCCATGACGGAGCGTTCACCCAGCGTGATGAACAGCATGTTGCCTGGAGCAACCACGAGCCTGCCTCCCGCATGTTTGTCGGAGTCGAGCGTGGGCTTCATCTCGAAAATGACCTGCAGCTGGTCGAGTTTCGGTTTCGCGCCGAGCGTCAGCCGAGCGCGCGCCACTGCCAAACCGTTACCATCCTCACGTGGCTGGTAGTAACTGAGGTAGATGAACTGGCTTTTGCCGTAGTCGGGGTCGAGCGCGACGTCGAGCAGGCCTCCCTGTCCCCCCCCATCGACCTCGGGTACGCCTGCGACGGGTGGCGACTTGCCGCCCGTTGGGGTAACGACGTGTAGCTCACCATCGTGTTTCTCGGTCACCAGCATGTGGCCGTCGGGCAAGAACTCGATCGCCCAGGGCTTGTCGAAATCCTCGGCGATCGTGGTCACCTCGAGTGGCGTTTGGGTTTCGATGAGGGGCGCCCGGGTCTGTCCCGCAAACGCGGGCTCGAACTCGGGGACGTTGGGCGGTGCGGTTTCTACGAGCGCCTTGGGAGCCCCTGGCTCTGGCTCGACGCGGGGCACCGTCTCTTCACCCGCGCCCCCAGCAGGCTTCACTTCTGCAGCTGGTTCCTTGCTTGCCCCAGGTGGGGCGTTCTTGCGGCACCCCAGACAGAGCTGAGGCAGCAATACGGCAAGCGATAACATGATGACGCGCATGCCCTCCGCGCACGCACGAAGTGTGCCTCGATGCGTCTCGGATCCGCGGCCTGCCGCGCACCAACCCATCGATCGCGCTCGGCCGCACGATACCGCCCGGCACGTCACCGCATGTCGCCGATGACCTCACCCTATCGCGGCATGCAAGCCGGCGAGTCCTCGGCAGCAGCCCGGTCGACGTCGCCCAGGACCCCGGCGGATACATCCGAGCAGCCCGCCGATACTTTCTGGCACCCCGCCGATGACTTCGTCGAGGCCACCGCATGTCGAGTTCGAGGCCACCATATTGAAGGTTGCAGGCCGGCGCGCGACTCCAAGCATGTCGGCGAGTGGCGCCCAGCAGCCCAGTCGATGGCGCCGACGTGGCCGGTAGCATCGCCTCGCGACCCACCGTACAGTGTCTATGAGCCCACCGCATCCCGCCCGTGAAGTCACGCAGCTCGAAGACGAGGTCGCCTGTTTTCACCTTTTTCTTTTGGTTTCAGTGAGTTGGGCGAACTCGTGCCACCCGCACTCGGCCCCCGATGTCCCGACGCGCGCGTTCAGCTCGCGCGCGGAGTCACGGTGCTTCGACGATGAACGTGAAGCGGTGTTCATGGGAGAGTGTCGAGATCACGAGCTCTGCTTCGCCAGCCTCACGTGCCGAGAAAGTAGTGTCGAAGAAGCCATACGCCAGCACGTCGGGATTGCTGCTCGACCAGCTGAGGGCGCCTTCGTCGATCAGCGCGCGTCCCTCGGCGTCGAAGAGGGTGCGGCCGAAGTTGACGCTATCGCCGACCCGCAGTCGCCATCTGCGGTCGTCACCCGGTTCAGGCTCGAGCCTGAGTTCTTCGGGCTCCGCGCGGAGCCAGACGCGCAGTTCGACGTCCGCCTCCACCGCGACTTCGATCGTGGTGTTATCCACCAGGCGTCCCCGCCCGTCGAGCACACGAAGCTCTGCCTGACCCGCGCCGAGCGCGTGGAGCTCGATGCGGTCACCGAACAGCTCCGCGTCGAATACGTCTTCGTCGGTGCTCTCGACCTCGTACTCGCGATCGGAGTTCAAGCCGTGCACCTCCACGTCGGCTTCCGCGCCGACCACGAAGGGCGACAGTTCGCACCCCAACACGCACGACAGCAAGTCCGAGTGTTGGAACTCGAGCCTTCCTCGATCGCCCGTCGTGCTGTCGCCGAGTGAACACCCGCAAATCCAGAGCGCAAATGCGACGTACGTGCCCCGGACGCGCCAGCCGAGACGGCGCGCGTGCGGTCTGTTCACATGCGGGGTGCCGCCGGCCATGCCCGGAGGTTAGCACATGCCGCGAGCTGCGGCGTCGCGCGGCGCGCGCGCAACGTTTACACGGGGTGTTGCCGACCAGGCCTGGTGGTGAGCTCGCCCCGCGAACGGGCCGTCGCGTGGTGCGACTCGCCGCTGGTCCCCGTTTGTGGGACCCGCCAATTGGGCATCAGATCCGTAGAGGGAGCCGCGTCGCGCCTCAACTCGACTCCCCCCAAAAAACGCACCCATGGAGCTCGGGGCGCGTTCTGGGACGTGTACGCCGCACTGGTGGATCGTATCGCTGGTGGATCATATTGCTCGTGAATCGCGTTCAGCGTTTCGTGGGGACAATCGGGTCCCCTAGCGCTGCGGTGCGGAATCGAGCAGGGTTTGGTGTCATCTTTCGAAGCGCGCTGAACCCGGGCGCGTCGAGTCCAACCGTGAATACCAAGCTCCTCATCGACAACGTCGTTCGACAGACCACGATTTTGATCGCGCAGCTCGCGACGTCGGGTGGGGTGCGGGCTCCACTGGCGCACATTGCCAACCAGGTGTTTCTGGAACTCGCCAAAGAGCTGGAGTCGCAAGGGATCAGCAAGCAGGTGACCGCCGACATGTTCGGCATGGCACTGCGCAGTTACCGCCGCCGCGTACAACGGCTCGACGCATCTGCGACAGATCGCGATCGTTCACTGTGGGAAGCGGTGCTCGGTTACCTGAGCAAGTCCCAGGTGGTGACGCGCAAGGAAGTGCTGAAGCGCTTCTTTCGTGATGATGAGAATCAGGTCAAGAGCGTGCTCGTCGATCTGTGTGACTCGGGCTTGGTGTTCCGTCTGGGTTCGGGGGCGAACACGGCCTACCGCGCGGCGACCAACGAAGAGATCACTCAACTGAGTGAGGGAAGCGACGCAGCCGACGAACTGGTGTGGCTGGTGGTTTATCGTGAGGGGCCCGTGTCCGTGGCTGATCTAGCGAAACATCTGTGCATGACGCGGGAGCAGCTCGAACCCTGTTTGGAACGATTATCGAGTGACGAGCGCGTTCACCAATCGCGCGACGGTCGCTACCGCAGCACCAACGCCGTGATGCCCATGGGATCGGGCGCGGGCTGGGAGGCAGCCATGTTCGATCACTTTCAGGCGGTCGTGAACACGTTGTGCGCACGCCTGCAGGCCATGGACGAAGCGACGTCGAGCAGTGAACGCGGCGGCAGCACTTATGGCTTCAACGTTTGGCCCGGTCATCCTCACGAGGCCGAAGTGCGCGGCGCGCTCGCGGAATTTCGCGCGAAGTACACCGAGTTGCGAGAGCGCGTGCAACGTTACAACAGTGAACACACGCTCCCGAACAAGTACACGGAAGTGGTCATCTACGGCGGTCAGCATCTGACCGACCAAGAGACAGACGATAAGGACTGAGTTTCACTGATTGAACCTCGCCGACGTGGTCGGCAAACGACGACACCTGAAGAGAATGATGATGATGCGAGCTCATGACGAACGACGAGGGGCCCTCGGGCTTCTGAAAATGATGGGTGCAGGTTCCATGCTGCTACTGAGCGGAGCGCTGGCTTTCGGCTGCAAGCAGAGCAGCGAAAACGTCGAAAGCTTCGAAAGCGAAACCCATTTCCTTTCGAGCTGTGACGAAGGAAGCACTTGCGGCGATGGCCTTTCGTGCCTCTGCGGGGTTTGCACGCGCGAGTGTGATGGCGACTCGGCCTGCTCTGGGTTGGCGTCTGGCGCGACCTGCGCGGCCCAAGGCTCTTCAGGTTGTGGCGCTGCAGAGATGGTTTGTGACGTCGAATGTGATGGGGATGCCGACTGCGACGAGGCAGGTCTCGCTGGTAGCTGTCAATCTGGGCGATGTCGCGTGGGGGGAGAGATCGAAGGTTCGGATGACGCCCCGACGGCAGATGCATCGACGGACGAAGGCGAGTTGCCAGCTGATGACGCTAGTGAATCGAACGACGACGCGGACGTCGGCGTACCGAGCGACGGCGGCCAGCGAGAGTCTGAGAGTGGCGACACCGCGGACGATGCCGTCAGCGACGATGCCCGAGACGCGGAAAGCAGCGATGATTCGGCTGCTGATGACGCGACGGGCACCGACGGTGCGGACGACGAGGCGAGTGACGGCGGAGCGGATGACGGTGTTGATCTCGAGGACTGCGACGGGCTCGTCTCTGGCGGTGAGTGCCTGACATGCAACGACGTTGCGACGCGCGCAGAAGACGCGGCGCAAGCGGTGGTTGAACTAGAAGAGTTGAGAAGCTGCAGCGTCGATGCCGACTGCACCTTGCTGGATACGGGCGCGCCGTGTTTCGGTGGATGTCCGAACGCGTTCAGCGTGGATAGCGCCGACCAGGCACGCGACGCGCTCGACGCTGTTTCAGATGAATACTGCGCTGGCTACGTCGACGCGGGCTGCTCCGTTGCGGGGCCGAGCTGTCCTACTGCCGATGCGCGCTGTGATGATGGAGTCTGCGTGTCCGCGGAGCGCTCGGAGAGCGGGTGCGACAGTCGCGACTTCGACACATGCGAACAGGACGACGACTGCCGTTTACTTTCTGCCCACGCGGCGTGGCGAACGGACGCGTGTTACGTCCGCGAGGTGATGCCCGTCGCGTGTGTGGACGCAAGTGTGGACGCTTGCGGAGACGACACTGTTCTGGCGGTCGATCCTGGGGGAAGCTGTTGGATGATGACGGATGCCTGCATTCCGCCTGGGTTCAGAAACGCCGAGTCTGGCGAGTGTGATGAACAGAATTACTGCGACGAGGCTCTGTGTTGGGGCAAAGCTTCTGAGGCGTGCGGTAGCGATCCCAACTGCGGTGAGGTTTCGGGCGTCGCCCTCGATTCGTCGGCTCAGTGTTTTGGCGACGAGCGCGTGATCGGCTGCGCGACGGTGAGTGACGGATGCCTCACCGTGATCACGACAGTGGTCGACGTTTGGGGCACTTGTTACGTGTTGCCTGACGCTTGCGTGCCCCCGGGTTTTCGTATGGCGATGCCGGACGAGTGCCCCAGCGCGGAGGTTTCGTGCGAGTGAGCTGATGGTTGCTCGCTGTTCGGGATCCGTCCAGCAGTGGCTGTGTACAAACGACGAGTGCCGCCCCACCAGGGACGGCACTGTCACGTTTTTCGTCAGCTCAGTACGACGCGCTGACGCTGGTCACCGTGGCTTTGGGACCACCGGGTGCCGTGTTCGCGCAGAACCCGACGGAGCTGTTCGTCGACGTTGCCGCGATCTGCCTGTTCCAGGAGACGGGCCCGACGTTGATCTGGCCTGACGTGCCGCTGAAGGTGCCGCTCCACTGGGTGTAGATGCTGCCTCCGTTCAGGTTGATCACGCTGCTCCAGTTCGAGGTGGGGACTGCTGCGTCGTTGTGAACGTTCAGCGTCACGCAGTAGCCGGTCGACCACTGATTGGTGACGGTGAACGTCGCGCGCACGCTGGGTTCCAACTCACAACTGGCGTCGCAGCCATCACCCGCAACCTCGTTGCCATCGTCGCACTCTTCGCCGTCGTCCACGACGCCATCACCACAGAACGGGCCAATCACGCATGTGTTCGTGCAGTCGTCGTCGTCGACTGAGTTTCCGTCGTCACATTCTTCACCCGGTTGCAGAATGCCGTCACCGCAGACGGGGAGGGTGCAGACGCTAGTGCAGTCGTCGTCGTCGACTGAGTTTCCGTCGTCACATTCTTCACCCGGTTGCAGAATGCCGTCACCGCAAAGCGGAAGTGTGCACTGGTTGGTGCAAGCGTCGTCGTCGACTTCGTTCGCGTCGTCACAGGCTTCGCCCGGTTGCAGAATACCGTCGCCGCAAACGGGGAGGGTGCAGACGTTGGTGCAGGAGTCGTCGTTGACTGAGTTTCCGTCGTCACAGGCTTCGCCCGGTTGCAGAATACCGTCGCCGCAAACGGGGAGGGTGCAGACGTTGGTGCAGGAGTCGTCGTTGACGTCGTTGCCGTCGTCACACTCCTCACCCGGGTCGAGTACGCCGTCCCCACAGAAAGACGTGCAAGGAGGACAGGAACCGCCACAATCGACGTCGGTCTCGTCGCCGTTGTGCTCACCGTCGTCACAAGTCGGATCGTCGTCGTCACCGCTGTCACAACTGGCGTTGGAGTCGCCGTAAACTTCGAACTCGAAGATCGAAATCCCCCAACCTGTGTTGCGAGCGTACGAGTACATGCGAACGAACTGACCCACTGTCTCCACGGGCACTTCCTCGACTCCACCCGAGCCGAGTGACGTCGAGTAGACTGTGGTCCACGGCCCCTCGGCATCGTCGGCAACTTGGACGTCGTAAACGCGACTGTGTGCAAACTCCCAGTTGAGCACGATGTGGTCGACGTACGCTGCCGCGCCGAGGTCCACCAGGATCCACTCGGGGTCCGAGTATTCACTCGCCCAGCGAGTTTCCAAGTCGCCGTCCACGGCGTTGTCGGAAGTCAGATCTTCGTTTTCGACTGAGGACGCGTCCGACCCCACGATTTCGAGCGCTGTCGAGCCGCAGGGGCATTCGCCGCACGTGCCGCCACAGTCCACGCTGGTTTCATCACCGTTTTGAATCCCATCGTCGCAGGTCGCTGCGACGCAGCTGTTCGAGCAGGTGTCGTCGTCGACGGAGTTTCCGTCGTCACATTCTTCGCCTGCCTGCACGATAGCGTCACCGCAGACGGGGCTGAGACAGGCGTTGGTGCAGGAGTCGTCGTTGACGGAATTGCCATCGTCGCACTCTTCACCCGGGTCCAACACGCCGTCGCCACAGGCCGGGCTGGTCGTGCAGTCGGTGTCGCACCCATCGCCGTCGACGGAGTTTCCGTCGTCACATTCTTCGCCTGCCTGCACGATAGCGTCACCGCAGACGGGGCTGAGACAGGCGTTGGTGCAGGAGTCGTCGTTGACGGAATTGCCATCGTCGCACTCTTCACCCGGGTCCAACACGCCGTCGCCACAGGCCGGGCTGGTCGTGCAGTCGGTGTCGCACCCATCGCCGTCGACTGAGTTTCCGTCGTCGCACTCTTCGCCAGCCTGCACGATACTGTCACCGCAGACGGGGGTTTGGCAGGTGTTGGTGCAGGAGTCGTCGTTGACGGAGTTGCCATCGTCGCACTGCTCGAGAGCGTTCGGGTTGCTCGCGTTCGACACGAAGGTGTAGAGCGCGCCGTCACCACACGCGTTCCAAGTGCAGTCCGACGTGCAGCTGTCGCTGTCGTTTCCTCCGCCGTCGTCACACTCTTCACCTGGATCGAGCTGCGCATTGCCGCACAGTCCAGTGCCGCAGCCGATGATCAACTTGTCGACGTACAGGTTACGATCCTGGCCATTGACGTAATAATCGTTGGTGAAGTGGATGGTAACTTCCTGAGTGCCCGACTTGGCCTCGAACGTGAAGTTGTATTGCGTCCAATTGGTCGAGCCCACGCCAGTGGTGTATACCTGTTGCCCGCCAACTCGAATCACCATGTTGGGCGAGGCGCCCCCGGCTGATTGCCCTCGCACGACGACACTCACCGTCGTGGTTCCACCCTGGAACGTGTGGTTCGTGCTGATGTAGCCGTTCGTCCAGATGTTCCAACCACCGCTGACGGCGCCGCCCGTCGAGTGGTACATCGTTTCGGCCTCGTAAGTGGATGAACCCTGACACGTGTCGAGCGCTTGCTCGATGGACTCTACGTCGGGGGTGAACTCTTCGGATCCCAGGTCCCCACTGCATGCCAGGGGCAGGCCCAGGGTTGCGCCGACTAGTGGCGCGAACAACTTGGCTAGATTCGGTTTCATCAGGCTCTCTTTCCGTCGGAAGTCGGCGGCTCCTACCTCGGAGCACATTTGATTCGGTCGCGTAATACGCTCCCCGCCCCCGCACGCATAGAGAATTTTCCATCGCTTAGGCCGGTGAGATGCTGGCGCGTTTCATTCTGGCGCTGCCGTTGCACGCACGTCACCCCAGCTGCTCGAGCCCCGTCCCCGAGGACGTTCATCACCCGTGAATGGGAGATTCTATGATGCGCAGCGTCTAGTCCAGTTAGGTCAGGGGCTCATCCGCGAAAACCGCCGTCATCAGCTTGCCCGCCGCGTCGATCGACCCGCGGTACATGCCCGACGAGTTCATCGTGAAAACGATTTCACCCGAGCGACTCAGTGCGATCAAACCGCCGCGCCCCCCGACGGCCTCGAGCTCTCCGAAGATCACCTGCTGGACTGCGTCCCCTAGTGAGGCGCGTCCGTGACGGATCCGTGAGCACACTTCGTGAGCAGCCGCGATGCGCAGAAACAGCTCACCGTGGCCCGTCGTCGAAACGGCGGCCGAGCGATTGTCGGCGTAGGTACCCGCACCGATGATCGGCGAGTCCCCGATGCGCCCGACGAGCTTGTTCGCCATGCCGCCCGTCGAAGTGGCGGCCGCCAGGTTTCCGTGAGTGTCCAGGGCTACCGCCCCGACGGTTCCTGTCGACGTCCGGTCGGCGTCACCTTCCGACAGTTCGACCGCACTCGGATCCGACGCGAGGATCCTGCGTAGTTGCGCCTGACGCCGCTCGGTGACGAAGTAGGACGGATCTTCGAACACCAGTCCATGGCTCTGGGCGAACGCCTCGGCGCCCTGGCCATACAACATCACGTGGCGGCCTTTCTCCAGCAGCAGCCGCGCCAAAACGACGGGGTTTTTGACTCGCTGCAAGCCCGAAGCTGCGCCTGCTGCAAGCGAAGCCCCGTCCATGATCGACGCCTCCATCTCGACGGTGCCGTCGTGCGTGAGCACCGAGCCTCGCCCAGCGTTGAAGCTCGGTGCGTCTTCCAGTCGACTGACCGCCGCCGTGACCGCCTCGACACTCGAGCCGCCTGCAAGCAAGATCGCGTGGCCAGCGTGCAACGCAGCCGCGAGTTCGTCACGACTCTCGCGCACCTCGCTGTCGCTCAGGCTCGTGCGCGTGAGTGTCCCCGCGCCCCCGTGAACGGCGATTGCCAGCGGTTTGTCATTCATCGTAGCCGCAACATGCCAAGGCCCAAGAGCGCGTCAATGGTCGTGAGCAGTGATCGCGAAGAAAGGCGTTCGGACCACCGCGACGCTTGCCCATTCGACTTCGGCGCGAGCTGCCGTAGCAGCTGGCGACCTCGCCGTGAAACACGAGCGGCGCTCTGACAACTGCCGGATATTCAAGGTGTATACTGCGTGTTAATACCCGGTGACCGAACGAAAAGCGCGGTCATTTGTGGGCTCTGAGCGAACGCCCAGCGACGTCTCCGAATTTCGTTTGCCAGGCGGCGAACGGCGGCGTCAGAGTCAACCGCATCATGAAACATCGCCACTCCCGCGTGCTTGCTTCGTCTTTCCCAGGCAGCACGAGCTGTTCGTCGCCTTCGCCTTCGTCATCGGCACCTTCGCAGATGCGCGACTCGCATCTGGCGAACCCCCGCGCCGCTTGGGTTTTCGGGATTCGAGTGTGGGGCATTTTTGGGGGGCTCGCACTGATCGTCGCGTGCGGCGATCCCAGCACGGCAGCTGACGCCGAGTCAGCGGACGACCAGGCCATGCTGGACGACGTCGCACTGAACGACGACACAAACGGCGCAGACGACGCCGCCCACGGCTCGATGGACGACTCGGTTCCCGACGACGGCGCGGCGGGTGCGAACGACGATCCGTCGAGCAGCGATGACGCCAGCAGCCCGGACGACGGCACCTCGACACCAACGGACGACCCAACGAACACTCCCGACGACAGCGCGGACGATACAGCGAGCACCAACGACGACGCTGCAGACGACGTCACGAGCGCCGATGACCAGGTTACAGACGATCGAGCTGCAGACGACGCCTCTCTCGACGACAGCAGCACGGATCCCGACGTCGGCGATGACGATGGCCGAATCGAGGTGCCAGAGGGGGGCGAGTACGTGGTCATCGCTCCCGAAGACTCGGCGGCGTTCCTGCAAGCCAACACCGTTTCTCAGCGAGTGGGGTTACCGCTGTCCGCACGGCATCAAGTCTTGAACGCGCAGGCGTTGGCCAACCAACTCGAAGGCTACGATCCGGGCAGCCTATTGCGTTGTGAGCTAGCGGGGCGGGGCGCGTTCGAAGCCGCCATCGACCAACTGGGCGGCGTGAGTTGGGGTTACGGCGTCGGCAAGTTGGAAGATCAGAGTAGGCCGCGTCTGATGGCAGGCTTTCAGGAGCCCATCTTCGATGCTGTTCCAGGGGCCACGAACGACGCCGCAGGGGGCGGGGAGGTAGAAATCGTGCTGCCCGACATCGTGGCGGTGACGGAGTCTGCGGCGCTGTTTCATTCGGACGCTCATGGCATTCTGCTGGTCGACGTCACGCAAGAGGTGCCTTCGTTCGTCTGCGCCAACCAACTCCCTGGGCAAGTCGACCAGTTCTTCTTCCATCGAGGGCACCTGGTTGCGATGACCCGCGGCTACACGGATCGGCACTCCTACTTGATCCACTTCGAGGTCGACGGCCTCGAGTTGCGTTTCGTCGAGGCAGTCGATCTAGGCGAGGTGAACATCCTCGACTCTCGCCGCTTCAACGAGAAGCTCGTGTTCTACACGGACTTGCGTTTGCCCGAACCCGGCGTGAGCCCCAGCGGCGCTATCCCCAACGGCGGTGCTGCCGCAGACATCGCGCCCGGGTATCCGTACCAGCCCCAAGCGCTGCATCGCGCACTGCGCGTGTTCACGTTGGGCGATACCCTGGAAGAAGAGCTCCACGACACACTCATCGACGACACCCTGGCCGAGGATCAGCTCGTCTACGACGCCGTGACCCCGGAAACGCAGATCGGGGCGGTGGTCAGCGAGTCACGCCGTTTCGGCCACAACATGTGGGCGAGCGATCACTACTTCGTCGTCACTGAAGAGATTCGAAAGACGATCCTGCAAGGACGACAGACGCGAACCTACTCCGTATGTACGGCGAGCCATACCGTCGAGGTTCCGTATCAACACTGCTGGACCGAATACGAAGAGCGCCCCAACCCCGACTACGAACCACCCGACAACAGCGGGGGAGATCGCAGCTGCCAAGGTCAGACGCTCTCGGACTGCCTGCGGGACGTCGCACGAGTGGCCAACGAAACGATCATGGTTGCCGTCGGCAGACAATGCGAAACCCGCGTGCGCCACAACTGGATCTGTGACGCGCGCGAGACGCGCAGCTACGAGTACCCCGTCTTCGAGTACGACCACGACACTCAGCTGTTCATCTACGAATACAACGAAGACGGCTTCGTGCGTCTCGACAGCCAAGTGCACGAGATCGAAAACGAGGGGCTCGAGAGCCAGAGCGAGGACGCGAACGTCGCCGTGCTCACCACCTCGACGGAGACCTACGACCTAGCGGTACCCGGCGCGGTGCAAACTCTGTACTTCCAAAACGGCTACCTCTACGTCATCTCCGAAGGGATCTTGCAGGTGTACACCATGGGCGGTAGCTCGATGGTGCGCACGGCCACGTTGCCTGTCGTGAACGAGACGCTGCAGTCATCGTTGTTCTCGGACGACAAGCTGTTCCTCAGTGACTTCGGTTGGGCAGGGGGCGATCACTCGACGCTGAAGGTCGTCAACCTGGACAATCCGGCATTTCCGACAGCGGAGGCGAGCACCCACGAGTTGCCGGGCGGGCACCGTTCGATCATCGCTTCCGACTTCGGCATCTTCACGGTCGGCAGCGTCAATCAATTCGAGGGGCAGACCATCAACGCGCTGAAGCTCGGCTTGTTCTCCGACCCGTACGTGGAGGAGACGGCGTACTCAATCCTCGCGACGGATCTCAACGGCGCCTGGCTCGGCGATGAACGCTCCCAGCTGTTCGACGGCGCCGCGCAACGTTTCTTGCTCCCGTATTACGGACGGGACGACGCGAATCATCTCGTGCAGCGCGTCGGGATCTCGCAGCTGACGGACGACGCCATCGTGAGTGAGGGAGCGGTGGTGTTACCCGAGGCCGCGCAGCGCGTGCGCGGCTTGCCGAGCGGCGACGAGTATCTCAGCTTCTCGACGAACACCGTATACAACCTGGTGCCCGACGGATCCGAGTGGGCGGCCGAGCCCGTGCTCGAGTACTTCCAACCGTTCGCGGTCTATCGCCTGAACGAAGACGACGACTACGTCGAGGTGCAGCGATTGGGCGACCGCTGTCGTCTCTATTTCTCGAACGCTGCCGACATCAACCAGCGCGACCGCGACACGACCACCGACGAGTTCAGCTGTTTCGGTTACGGCCTGACCGCCTACGACGATCAGCTGCTGTTCGCGGAAGTCGGCATCGAGTTCGACGCCGAAGAGTACAGCTACCGCATGCTCAGCGAGGAAGAACTCGCCGAGACCCGCGCCGCCATCGCCGAGCGAACGATCTGCCTGCTCAGCCTCGACTTCGTACCGAACCCCTACGCCATCGACTACGCGAATCTGCCCGAACAAGTCGAAGTGGTGTGCGTTCACCCGAACGACTTCGCAGCGCTCCAGCAAGCAGTGACGGAGGCTGCCGAGTGACGGTGGCTGACGTTGCGGAGCCCACGGCTGCGCGTCAGAGCGCTCGAAAGTCTGTTGTTAGCTGACGAAGCACGAGCTGACCGAACTCGCGAGTGCTCCACGCGGAGAGACTCGCGAGTTCGCGCGAAGCCCGGCTAAACTACGACGCCTCGAAGGTCGTCTTCAGCCAGTTCTTCCATGACGATTCTGCGGCCTGGGCAGCGTCGGCAGCTGCGGATCCGTAGAAGTAACGACACACGCCCGGATGAGCCATGCCCGCCTTGTCGTGAGTGCCGATCAAGGCGACGCCGGGCGAAGGAGCCTCCACACGCACCAACATGTAACGTTGAAACCCGTCCTGATGCACCAGCTCCACGACGCCCGACAGCTGCTCGGGACCTGCTGAACCACTGCGACGTTCTCCGACGTTGGCACCAGCAAAGCCGAGTTGCTCGCAGAGGCGTGTCCACGCCGTGAGCGAGTCGAGCTTCGCGGGCTGGGTGGCCATGAAGCTCGCGGCTTCTTGTCCGATAAAGTGCTTCAAGTAAACGCGTAGCACCTCGAAGAATCCGGGCCAACCGCTCTCGAAACCTTCCAGCTGGTCATCCCAGTCGTCGCTGGAAGCGAACAGCGAATGCACCATTCGCACGACACACTTGTCCCCCGAACGCGCAATCACAGTGATCTCAGTAGCGACAGGAGGAGCGCCCGCTTCCCACTCGCGTTCGATGTAACCGAACTGGTGAGGCGGCTCCCACATCGTCACTTCACCCGAAGTGGCCATTCCACCCCCGAAGTGAAGCTTGAATTTACCCCCCACGTGAGGGTCGATTTCGGCGCGCAAGAACCAACCCGCGTTGCCCGATCCCGTGGCGAGTGCTTGCCATACTTGCTCGGGTGTGCCGGGTACGAAAAGCTCCATCTCGACCCAGCGTTTGCCGCTTCCGTCTTTCTTGATTGGCATCAGTGTTCTCCTTTTGAAGGTTCGGTAGGTGTCGGCAGTGGATAAGCGCCGACGACCAGGCGGTGCGCGCGCGCACCTTCGACGTCAGAGTGGTAGCGTGCGACCAGCCCCGTGACGGCTTCCGTTAGGTCACGAGTGAACGCTGCGCGCTGCGCGGGCGACTCGAAACTGACGACCGTATCCAGCGAGAGCGTCGCGAGACGCTTGCCGTCGCTTCGCGCGCGGCGCCATAGGCCGCCAACCTCCGAGACGATGCGCGCCGCCAGTGCGATGAGATGACTGGCGGAGACGCGGTCACGGCTCTCGTCCGGGTTCGCGGCAATGGGACCCAGCGCGCTCGGTGAAACGACGTAACGCTGTGCACTGGCGACCATCAGCCGCTCTTTGATTCCGCCCCAGCGCCGTTCCTCGACGGGTTCGACGAGCTCTTGCGCTTCGAGCGAACGCAGGTGGTAGTTCACTTTTTGGCGCGATAACCCGACCCGTGCCGCCAGCGAAGCCGCCGAACCCGGCTTCGCCAGCTCCGCCAAGATCCGCGCCTTGATGGGGTCGAGCGCCAAGGCGGCGGCCTTGGGCCGTTCGATGACTTCGAGCTCCTGCACGGTAAGCAACTTGCCATTGACAAAAAATATTGTCAATGGAGCCGTGACGAATCTAGTTTCGGTGAATTGTCTTTTAGTCACGGTCGTTTAGGTGACTCTTGTGTGCTTCGGTCGGGTCCCCGAGGCTACGCTCGAGCGGACTTGGTTGGGACCGCGCGAGCGCGTTCACCAACGCGAGCAGTCGAGTCCAATGGGCCGTGGACACTCCGCCGCTCCAGGACGCTCGTCGCATTTGGCTCTCAGCTCGCTGGCGTATCTCTCGCACCACACCACGTCCAACAGACCGCGCTCGCACGCCGTGATGGCCGCCTCAGCATCGTGGATCCGGTCGAGACAATGTTGCTCGAGGAAGTGCGCGCCCGCGTCAGCCAGTGCGGTCACGACCTCGCGTCCTGCGTCGCAGTCGCCGGACGGGAATGCGATCGAGAGCCGAGCCCCGCACTCTGCAAGCCAGAACTTGCGCAGCAATGCTTCCAGCTCCAACGCTTTCGTGCGCGCAGCCGCTTCATTCGCGACCACCAACACGGTGAGCGCGTCGAAATCCCCGCGCACGTCGCGATACCTTTGGGGCAGAGGAGCCATCGAGTCGACTGCGGCGCACAGCGCATCGTTTCGCGTCGCTTGTACCCTTGCGGTCACCTCGAGCACTGGACGGCGCAGCGGTTCGCATAGTGCTGCAGTCTTGTCTTCCGTACAGGCGCCGCGCCAGCGTCGATATACGTCATCACATTGCAGGCGATGCCCTGCGTGACACAAGCAGTGTTCGACCTCGTCCGCCAGGGAACTTGGAGTTCGGTTGCGCTGCGCCATTGGGTCGGGGGTATCGTGTATCCGCCCAGGTGCCGTGCTAGACGCCGTTCCATCTGCGTTTGGGCGCGACGAAAGCGACGGAGTAGCGACATCCGTAGGGCGAGCAGGAGCCGATCGATCACACGCAATGATCAGGCACAGACCGACGATCGCGTGGCTCGGCGGCGCAAGTGACAGCGTCTGCGAGTAGGGGAACGAGCGATTCGGGCGCTTCACCTTCTTCTCTTGCAAGGGTGACGTTGTAGGTCGTTGGAGCGCGATGTCGACCACAGAAAGAGCCAAGCGCAGATTCGACTCGTCGCCGTCGAGTGACGAGACTAACGCGTGTGGCGCTCGAGCACGGGCCAAGCCACTTCGGCGAGGCCTTGCGCCTCTCCCCCGCCTTCTTCAGTGCAGAGCGCTACGTCCACGTTGTCGTTGCACCCTGCATGGAACACACACCCATTGTCATCCTGCATCGACAGCGGTCCAGTACAGCCGTTAATTTCTCCCCAGCGGTCGAGGGAGCCTTGGGCGCCCAAGAAGGTGATGGGCATGCCAGGAACCACATTGGAAGCGCCGCCTTCATAGGGGACGCGCGCGTCGGCTGTTCCCCTGAAGGACACAACACCGACCGCGCGTGACGGCGAGCAGTCTGGCGCTGTTTCTTGCACGAGATCGAACGCTGCGGGAGCGATCGCAGCAAAGATGTCGGCCGCTTCGCACGCCAGGTGATGCACCATGCCTGCTCCCGTCAGTACACCTACCGCGTATACACGGTCCAGGTCGATGCAGGTGCGTGTCCCCACGTCATCCACCAGCGCTCTGGCGAACGCCAGGTCGTCCACGTTGGCGACGCAACACGGACCGAAGTTCCACGCGCTACCCAGAGGACCGTTCAAGCCATCGGGAAAGGCCATGATGACTCCGTCGGGGTCGGTCAATGCCGGGTATGTGGATGCCATGCGTTGAGTCTGGCCCGATTGTCCGATGCCGTGGAAGTCCACTATCAAGGGGACTGCTCTGCTTCCGTCGTAGGCCGCTGGCACGTGGAGCAGGTAGCTGCGCGTTCGGCCGCCGACTTGGAGCGTGAGGTTCGTGTCCCCTGCTGGGAGCACGTCGGCGAGGCAACCGGGTGAAGCAGCATCGGGTTCGGTTAGACCGCTGTCTTCGAGTGGTGCGTCGTCGTCGAGCGGTGTGTCGTCGTCGAGCGGTGTGTCGTCAGGTGGCGTTTCGTCGTCGGGCGGTGCGTCGTCGTCGTCGGGCGGCGTTTCGTCGTCGGGCGGTGTTGCGTCGTCGGGCGTTTCGTCGTCGGGCGGCGCGTCGTCGTCGAGCGCGTCATCGTCCTGTGGGCCCGCGGGGGCTTCCGCGTCGCTGGTGCCGACGCCCAGGTCGTCGGCTGCACTGGGGGCCTCAGTGTTTACATCCTCCGATGCACGCGTCACCACGTGAAGCTCGACTGGCTCACAAGCGATGCAGATGCCGCACAGGCTTGCGACGGCGTACAGGATGCCTTTCGCTGTCACAGCCAAGCTCCAAAGCTGAGCGAAATTGCCAAGTTGGGTCTTCCCGTAGTAGCGACGAGTTCGTCCAGCACGTAGACCGCCGCACTTGGTTGGGTCATGTGAACGTGTGCCGTCAGGCTCGAGTAGTAGCGGTCAGACAAGTTCCAGTCCGCTCCCAGTGTGCCCTCGAGCAGCAACGTCGTCACGTGTTCTGCGTGTGCTCGCGCAGGTGGCTCTGCGATGCCTTCGACCGAGGTGGACAAAACCCCAACGGACATGCCCAAGAATGGATACCAGTGCTCCGAGTTCACGAAACGATAGCGCGCCCCGAGCAGCGCATAACTCTGTCCGAGTTCGGCACCGTGCGCGGACCCGTCGATGTGGGGGCGACTCCCGAGTCCTGCGGCGGCGAGTTGTAGCGTGAGCCACTGGCGGAGGCGCAGGTCAGCGCGCGCTAGCGGCATGATGGCGGGGCCAACACCGTCGAGCCCCGTCAATGTCGCTACGCCGAGCGCCAAGCCCAGAGTCACGGGTTCGGCAGCGACGCGCACTTCGGAGTCTTGCACTGGCGCCGAGCTCGACTCCCCGGGTTCGGACCGAAGGCGCTTTTCCATGGCGTACTCGAGGAAGGCTGAGCGCAGTACGTCAATCGCGCGGATCGCGAGCTTCTCTGGCGCGTTGCTCGTGCCTGGCTCGAGCTCGACCTTGGCGACACGTAGCGGGCGGGCACGCGATTCGAACGTCCAGACTTCCACTGCGGGCGAGCTGCCGTCGGCCACGACGACAATTACCGCGTCGAGTTGTTTCGTTTCGTGCTGCTCCGCGAGCCACTCGCGCGACTCTCCTGGTTGTCCTGCCAACCGCGGATCTCGTTCGAGCGCGCGGACTTGGAGACCCACGGCCAGCAGCTCACCGTGAACTCGTGTCAGCGTTTCCGTAACCGCCGCATCTGAACCTGATGCGTTCACGATGCCGACCGTCCGTGCGCTAACGGGTTGCGCCCATGCGAGGAGCGCCCACGTGAAGAGGACCCGCGTGAAGAGGACCCAGACTCGCCGGGTCAGCAGCCGAGCGCGCACGCGTTCGACGATGGCGTTCCGACTAACGCTCATCGAGTAGAGCTCGGGCGGCGCGGGCGTGGCTTCCATCGGGAAAGCGTCGGAGATAGTCCTTGGCGATGGGTAATGCCAGCTTTGCGCCCGACGTTCTTCTCACGATAGTCATCTTGCGACCGAGCGCCTCGGAGGCATACGCGCCGTTCGGCGCCTTTGCCAGGTACTCGTCGTACCATCCGATCGCTCGGGTGAGTCCGCCAGAACGGGCTTCCTGGACGCGGCCGAGCAGAAAAACTGCGTCGAGGGCTCTCGGTGACTGCGGGAAGCGAACGCGGATTGCCTGCAGCGCATCGTGAGCCAGTGCTGCGCGACGACGGTAGCGAGCGGCATTGGCCAGTGCGAACAGGTCCTCGCTGGACGCGCTGTTCAGCGCGGTCGCGATCCCAATTCGATCAGCATCCGCCAGAATCGCGTCCCAGCGTCCCTTCGCTACGTCTTTGCTCCATTGGCGGCGCGCGCTAACGGAACGCGACTCGACGGCGTTCTGCCCTCCAGGCGTCGGACGGACCGCCGTGGTGTCGTCGGGCGTTCGCTTTGCGGTTGCGTCCTCGTCGCGTGTGTGGGTGATGTTCGGATCGGCTTGGTGCTCCCATGAGGTTACGTCGCTCGATGCGGACGTGGGTGAGGGCAACGACTCAGGGGCGCCAGCTCCAGCATCTGTGAGGTTCTCCGTGATCAGGGTGCGCGCTTCGGCCAAGTCGACCGAAAGGCGCTGCCCCGCGTTCAACGTGAGCTCCCCACCTGAAACGGGCCCACTGACGACCACGCGGCCGTGCTGCAGTCGAAGGTCGAAGCGCTCCTGGGCGGGATCCCACGACACGTCAAACTCGGTACCTTCTACCGTCACCAGAAACGGGCCAGCTTCTACCTCCCAGGTCCGTCCGGTTGCAGGCGTGACTTTGACACGCGCCGAACCGTGCTCGATCCCGACGCGCGCGCGCTCGTCACTCACCGCGCGAAGGCGGCCCCGTGATCCAGAGGACAGTACGAAACGGCTGCCTTCTTCGAAGCTGACGCTCACGCCTTCCCCACCTGACTCGCGAAGGTATCCTCCTTCGAGCAGACTGCCGCCTCGAACCTCGTAGGCGAGCTCGGAAGGCGCGGGCATGAGCCACGTTTTTCCCTGAACCCAAGCCAGCGGCAGGGCCATCAACACCATCACCACCGCCACGCGCTTCGACCACTGCCGTCGGATACGCGCTCGCCCCAGTCGGACCCGAACGATGTCCAGGCCTGCATCCAGTTCCTGGCGTGTGGGGGGACGTGCCGCATCACGACCGAGTCGAACCAGTGACTCGAGCGTCGCGCTGCTCGACTCTTCCTGTCTCTCGCTCATGCTTCCCTCCCGACGAACTCCACCAGCCCAGGCTCGCCAGCGATCCAAACGGAAAGCCTGTTCGAAGCGTGGGTCATCGAGCGCTTCACGGTTGACGGCGAGACGTCCAAGTGGGTCGCGATCTCTTCGACCGTCATGGATTCCATGCGTCTGAGCACGAAAACCAGGCGGTCGCGGGGCGACAGTCGATCTAGCAGAGAATAAAAGCGTCGGAGCAGATCACGAGATTCGACGTTCTGGGTATGACTCCGGGCATCAGCGATCGCTTCGAGTGGAAGCCATGTACGTAGCTTTCGCTTGCGCAACTCGGTCTTCAACGCGCGAATAGCGAACGAATAGATGAAGCTCCGCAGGCTCGTCGGGTCGCGCAACGTCGACGCCTTGCCAAACACTCGGCAGAACACGTCCTGCGTGAGATCTTCGGCTTCGCTTCGCGACCCCAGGCAGCGCTCCGCCATCCCCAGCACCATCGGAGCCATCCTGTGCCAGGTTTCTGCGGTTGCCCACGCTTCCCCAGCGATCAACGCCCGTGCGACCTCGGTGTCGTTGGCTTCAGAGCCGCGCACCAGTGACAGCAAGCGGGGAGAACGTCGATTCAGCACGGGCCTTTGCATCTTGACGGTTGGGTGTGCAGTCGCAGCGGCTGGCTGTGTTGGTTCATTTTTTCTCGCGGGCCAAGGCAGACAGCGCGTGCCAGCGGCCCTGATTCGAGGTCATGGTTTGAACCAATACACCCTTCACACCGAGCGTAGAAAGAAGCGCTGCGGGTGGACATCCACGTTGCACCCTTGGCGCGTGGGTGCAGCCCTGCGTCAGAGGCGGAAACGGTGGCTCTGAGCTGAATCCCTCGAGTCCGCGCGGGCGGCTTTCTTGGACCGATCGCGTGTGGCCCCGCGACTGCTGCGAGTCAAGACCCCGCAACTCGACGAGGAACTCGAAGAATGGATTTCAACCAGCTGTCACGCCGCTCACTACTCCCAGCAACCCTGACCCTGGCTAGTCTGGGTTTGCTCGTGAGTGGTTGCGGTGAAGAGGTGAACGGTTCGAACGTTGCTGATTCGACGATGGAAGGTGCAGGTACGGCGGACGTCCCGATGTCGCCCTCGACGGTATCCTCCGCTGGCGACGTACAACCCGGCGGATCTGGCGCAGAAGGAGCGTCAGCACCAGGCGCCACGGGTGGTTCCGATGGTGCGGGTAGCGTGATGCCATCCGAGCCAGAGGGGACGGCTGGATCCATGGCAGCGACCCAGGGGTCTTCAGACACTGATGACGAACCTCCCTCGCCGACGATGAGTGCTGACCCCGGCGCGGATCCAGCGAGCCCCGACGGACTCGATCAGCCGGGGGAGTCGGACGGGAGCGGGTCACCCGAAGAAACCAGCGACCCTTCCGACGCGACGGACCCAGCCGACGAACCGAGCGACTCGGATCCGGACATGCTCGAGGACACGGACATGGACGCCGAAACGGACATGCCTGACGGCGTCGAAACTCCCGACGAACCCGACGCCCCTGCCGACATGTTCGAGCCCGACCTCGATGGAGCCTGCACGGAATCGCAGGGGGTGAACACCAACGCCTCTGGCAGCGGACCCTACGAGGTGATCGTCGAGACCAACGCCGACGCCGGGATCAACGAAGGCACGATTTTCAGACCCGCAGAGCTGGGTGGAGACGAGGTCTTTCCGATCTTCGTGTGGGGTGAGGGGGGCTGCTCTCAGAACGGCCTGTCGAACGCCTCAGCCATGGCAGAGATCGCCTCCCACGGATACTTCGTCGTCGCTGACGGCACTCCGAACGGAAGTGGCTCACGCTCCATGAACACGAACGACGTGCCGTCGATGGGTGAACCCCTGCTGGCATACGTCGATTGGGCGCTCTCCGAGAATCGGAAACCTTGCAGCGCGTATTACCACGCTCTGGACGCCAGCAAGATTGCGTCGAACGGGTTCTCTTGTGGCGGGCTGATGTCGACGGGCACAGCAGGTGACCCGCGCATCACGACCTGGGGCTCGACCAGCAGCGGTACGTTCAGCCCCGACCAAGCCTTGTACCAATCAGTACACACGCCCGTGCTCATCATCGAAGGCGGGCCCAGTGACATCGCCTACGAGAACGGCCTCAGGGACTACGAAAACATTGCCCCGTCGGGGCAGCCAATCATGTTCTTCAGCAAGGACATCGGTCACGGTGGTGACTTGTTCCAAGGGGGCAACGGCGACTTCACGAAGATCAACTTGGCGTGGCTCAACTGGTGGCTGAAGGACGACCTCAGCGAAACGGGTAAGGGGGTCTTGGTGGGAGACTCCTGCACTTACTGTACCGACGCCGAGTGGGAAGTCATGTCTGAGAACGTGCCCTGATAGGCGGTAGGGGCTGCCCGCGCCTCGAACCTGGCGACTGCTGCGAGCGGTCACATGGGGGGTGACTTGATACTTGTCGCGGTTTGGGCAAGCCTTGCCCCCATGACCGACGCCCGCCCGTCCAGCAAGAACAAGATCTCAGCCAAAGCCGCACAGTTTACCGAGTCGGTGATCCGCGAGATGTCGCGCTTGTGTGCGCGGCACGGTGGCGTGAACCTGGCGCAGGGGTTTCCCGACTTTGCCGCGCCGCCCGAGCTGAAGCTGGCGGCGATCGCAGCCATCGAAAACGACGTCAACCAATACGCGATCACGTGGGGCGCCAAGGAGTTCCGCGACGCACTGGTTCGCAAGCACGAACGTTTCAGCGGCGTAGCGATCGATCCCGAACGAGAACTGACCGTCACTTGTGGCTCGACCGAAGCCATGCTCAGTGCGCTACTCGCGACGGTCGATCCGGGTGAAGAGGTGATCGTGTTCGAGCCGTGGTACGAAAACTACGGTCCCGACGCGATCCTGACGGGCGCCAAACCCGTTTACGTCAAGCTGCGCCCGCCGAACTGGGATTTCGATCCCGACGAGTTGCGCGCGGCTTTTTCTTCACGCACCAAGGGCATCATCGTAAACACGCCGCACAACCCCACGGGGAAGGTGTTCTCGCGTTCCGAGCTCGAGCAGATCGGCGCGCTCGCCACCGAGTTCGACACGCTGATCTACACCGACGAGATCTACGAGCACATCGTCTACGACGGCGCGGAACACGTTTACCCTCAAGCACTACCCGGACTGCGTGAACGCACGGTGATGATATCGGGCCTCAGCAAGACCTACAGCATCACGGGTTGGCGGCTCGGGTACGCCATTGCGCCGCCCGAGATCACGGCGGCTATTCGCAAAGTCCACGACTTCTGCACGGTGGGTGCGCCAGCGCCGCTCCAGCGTGGCGCGGTAGCGGCGCTGGAGTTACCAGACGACTACTACGACGACATGCGCTCGAAGTATCAGCGGCGTCGCGATCGCTTGCTCCCCGCACTCGATGCCGCAGGTTTCAAGCCGTACTCACCCGAGGGCGCGTATTACGTGATGGCGGAGTTTCCCGAGTCACCTGGCACGATCGGCATGAGTGACGTCGAGTACAGTCGCTGGCTCATCGAGAAGGTTGGGGTGGCTGTGGTGCCTGCGTCGAGTTTCTACCGCCCTGGCGACGCCGACGCACGCAAGATGGTTCGCTTCTGCTACCCGAAGCGTGACGAAACCCTCGACGAAGCGGGGCGACGCTTGGCTCGTTGTGCTCCTCGATAGCCATGTGTGATCGCGGTCGTGCCGGGCGTCTCATGTGCGAGTGCTCAGCCGTCGCGCCGGGTCACGTCGACCTCGCCTGACGCGAATGCTCTCTTCTTTGGGGGCACCGAGGCAGCTGGCGCGCCGTCAGTCTCCGGGCGGCGCGAGCCCGCACCTCGCCGTCCAGATCCGTAGCGCTGTGCATTGGTCTCATTTCATTCTGTGAGGACACCCGCCGATCTCGGCGCCTGAGGCCGTTTCCGCTGTGCTTCCGTTGCTCAAAGCCAGGCGGCTGTTCCGCTACGGTTCTCGCGAAAACGCCCTCAGCCACCGAGCTTGACGGGCGGTTTAGCTGCTACGCAAGGCATGGATCGACGACACGCGGCGACGATCAGACCAATGTTCAGTCCGTAGCGGGAGCCGCGCAGGCCCGTAACTCGACTCCCCAGGTCAAAGCAAAGCTGCAAGTTAAGTCGTCGTAATCAAAACACTTTCATAGAATTTTCAGCTCCGATGTTACAATGTGAAACTTTCGCACGGCCGCGCTGTCCACGTCTGAACCGTCGGCGTGACTTCGCGATTCGACGGACACACGGAGCAGCACATGTCGAACCTCGAACGGCCACGCAGAATTTTGATCACGGGTGCCTCGCGCGGCATCGGACGCGAAACAGCCATACAGCTCGCCCAGCGCGGACATCGCGTCGTGTTGGCGGCGCGAAGTAAACCCCAGCTGACGGCCCTCGCCGCGCAGCTCGAAACTCGAGGCGGCGAGTGCGAAGTCGCGCCCGTCGATGTGACGAAGCCAGCGAGCGTGCGAGAGTGTGTGGCTCAGGTGCTCGAACGTGGCGCACTCGACGTTCTCGTCAATTGTGCTGGCTCGCTTCATCAATCGGAGTTCCACGCCCAGTCTGACGAGGTACGGCGGCGAGAGATGGAGCTCAACTACTTCGGTGCGCTGGCCATGACCGAAGCTGTGCTGCCCGCGTTCATGCAGGTCCGCGCAGGTGCTATCGTCAACGTATCTTCGATGTTGGGCAGCGTGGGCACGCCCACCACCGCGAACTACTGCGCCAGCAAAGCTGCGTTGCAAGCGTTCACCCACGGCCTGCGCGGCGAAGTTGCGCGATTTGGAATCACCACGACGGTTTTCGTAGCGCCGCACACGCGAACGGAGCTCGGCGCCCAGGCAGACTTCGAGGGCATCGTGAGCATGCCCGTCGAGTTCGTCGCGCGCGAGCTGGTGCGTGCCATCGAACACACGCCGCGTAGTCACGCTGCGGGTTGGTTCCTGCGCGTGGGTTTACGCTTGGCGGCGTGGTGCCCACGGCTGATGGAAGGCAAGTTGCAGAAGATGGTGCAACATCGCTTGGGCGCCCCCGCGCCTGTAAAAATGCTCCACGGCGGGACGTGAACACACGACTGCCAACGCGGTCTGTGATCGCGGTGTGCCGTTCCCGCTCGGCTGCCAGATGTGGGGCTCAGGCATGAGCTTTTAGCCAGAAAAACCGCAGAGCCACGGTGCGATGAGGTACAACCGCGCGGTGGGAGTCATGCGAGGGGTATGCGTCGGGACTAGCGCACTGCTGACGCTGCTGTGCGCTCCAGCCTGCGCCGATGGAGACGGCACGAGCGGCAGAAACGAGACCATCACTGACGCAGGCGAACACGGAGCACCAGCTGCCACGTCCAGGGGCGACGCCGCGAACGTCGACTCGTCGAGCGCCAACTCGCGAGACGCGGGAGTCGACGCGGACACCACGACCGAAGTCGAGATACCCGTGGAAGTGATCGATGGCGCTGACGAAGAAGACGAACCAACCGCAGACGACGAACCAAACGCAGAAGATTCGGCGGATGCCCTGCCGCCCCTGCGGACGGGCCCAGTCCCTGATCTGTTCAGCGCTTGTCAGGCTGGCAACAGCGACCCAGGAGTCACTTGGTTTCGCAGGCTGACCGCCTGGCAGCTGGATAACACCCTGCGAGATCTGTTCGGCGTGGACTCGATGTTACGCTGGATCCCTGCGGACGCGCAGGTGGGGCAGTTCTACAATAATGCCCCGAGCGAGATGACTACAGAACTTGCGGATCGCTACGCGTCGTTGGCGAGCAGCGTGGCCCGCATATTGAAACCGCGCATGGCCGAGTTCTCGCCGTGCGACTTGGAAGCCGCGGGAGACGACATTGGATGTGCCGAACTTTTCATTTCGGAGCTCGGCCTGAAAGTGTATCGGCGGCCGCTCACGTTCGAAGAGATCGCCAGTTACGTAGACTTGTACACCTTGGCCAGGCAGCAGCGTGGCGAGGCCAGCGCTGGCTTCGAGTGGGTGGTGCGAACGATGCTGCAGTCGCCACACTTTCTCTACAACGATGACGCGAACATCGACTTCTCGAGGAGTCAGGCGTTACCCCTCGATTCGTTCGGCATGGCGTCTCGGCTGTCGTACTTCTTGTGGCAGAGCACCCCTGACGATGAGCTGCTACGAGCAGCCGCAGCAGGCGAGTTGCTCGACGACGCGACGCTTCAAAGCCAGACGCTGCGCATGTTGTCTGACCCGCGCGCGGAGCGAATGATCCGTTCGTTTTTCGTGCAGTGGCTCGAGCTGCAACGACTGCCTGAACAGACCAAGGTCGACGAACGCTGGACCCCAGCGCTCGCCTGGGACATGGTGGACGAAATCGCGACGCTGGGTGGCGACGTAATCCTGCGCGGCGATGGTTCACTCGCGACGCTCTTCACTACGACGCAGAGTGCCGCGAGCGACGAGCTGCTTTCGCTTTACGGGACTTCACGCGAAGCTGACGCAGCGCGGGTTACGCTGGATCCGAGCGAACGCGCCGGGTTACTGACCCGCGCCGCGTTTCTCGCGCGGTATGCGACGCCCGAGCGCAGCTCGCCCACTCACCGCGGCTTGTGGGTGCAGAGCCGCCTCTTATGCACCCCGTTCCCTGGGGACGTGGGTCATGAAACCATCGCGCCGCCTACCGATGACCAGACGACCCGCCAGTGGGTCGAGACTCAAACGTCAATGCCCCAGTGTACCGCATGTCACGTGTTTTTCGACCCCATCGGCTTCAATCTCGAAAACTACGATGCGATTGGTGCACACCGAACGACGCAGAACGGTGAGCCCATCGACGCGACGGGTGAACTCGTCGCAGACGCCGTGGTGCGTCAGGCCACCCAGAATGCGTTCGAGCTCAGCGCAAACTTGCCGTCACTACCAACGACGAACCGATGCGTGGCGATGACTTGGTGGAGATTCGCCCTGGGGCGCAGCGGAGACTCGTTCGACGGTGCCAGCATCAGCGCCTTGGAAGCGAACTTTCAGAATAGCAATGGGAACCTGCTGGCGCTGATCCAGTGTTTGGTAAGTAGCCCGGCTTTCCGTAGCGTGCGCTGGGAAGGAACGACAGTGCGATGACGCGGCGCCATGGCAAGCAAGGCAATCGACTTTCTCGTCGGCACTGGCTTACGGCATGTGGGGCGGGGGTGGCTCTCGCACCGCTCTTGCCGCAGCGCGCCTACAGCGGCGAGTCGAGCGGACCGCCCAAACGTCTGCTGCTGGTGTTCACTCCTGGCGGTACTCCCAACTCGACTTGGCAGCCGCAGAACAGCGCCTCGGGCCCCGTGCTGCAGTCACTGCATCAGCCCCTGGACTCGTTGCGGCACCAGTTGACCATACCTTGGGGCTTGCGCGCCAGTGTAGCATCGCTGAGCGACGAACAGCGCCTGGCGGGATACGACGAACACGCGAGCGGTATGGTCGGCTTGTGGACGGGCGCGACGTCACCTCTTATCGCAGCAGGTGCACAGCGCAGTGATGCTGACGCTGAGGCTGGCACGATTTCGCCATGGAGCGCAGGCCCGTCGATCGATCAAATTGTTGCAGCTTCGTTCGGCCCCGACCAACCGTACGCCACTGCGCCCGATGACCCGAACCAGGAAACGCCTTTGCGTTCACTCACGCTCGGTGTCGAATGTGGTGCGGCAGCACCGAACACTCGCATGATCTACGATGCCGATGGGCAACCCATCGAGCCTCTGACGGACGGGCGTGTGGTGGCCGAGCAGTTGTTCGCATCGCTCGCGGCAGTACCAGCGCAGCCAAGCAGCGTTGCCCTGCTGGAGAGCGCGAGCTTGGACATCCTACGCAACGAACTGCAGAGCCTGCAGCTGCGCCTCGGGTATCAAGCCATGCGTCAGGTCGAGGTACACCATGAGGCGTTGTCGTCGTCCTTCAGAGCGAGGGTGCCAGAGCAGGTTCGGGGCTGTTCCTCACCCGAGTTTGCGGCTAGTGTCGACGATCCGTCGATACAGCCCGGTTACATCGAGCAGGCGGACATGATGTTCGAACTCGTATCCCGAGTGTTCGCTTGCGACCTGACACGTGTAGCAAGCTTGCAGTTGAGCCACGGCGCGAGCACCTTGGTCCCAGACTGGGCGGGAGGGACGCTCAGCATCGACGAACTCGCACATTCCGACGACCCGTTGGCGCAAAGCACGTTGCAACGCGTTGCGCGGGGTTTCTCGGCCCAAGTGGCCACGCTACTTCGCAAGCTCGACTCGATCGAAGAAGGCAACGGAACGGTCCTGGACAACACCCTGGTCGTTTGGGGCAGCGAGATCGCCAACGCGCAGCACACGTTCGAACCCATGCCGCTGATCTTGGCAGGTGGGCTACTGAATCGTGAACTCGACGCCCGCGCCTTCGACGTGAGTGGTCAACCCCACACCAAGCTGCTGGTCAGTGTTGCTCGCGCGATGGGCGTGGAGCTGAATGGCGTGGGTGACGTCGATCCGAACTCGGGCCCGCTGCCTGGCCTTTGACGCAAGGGATGACTCAACAGTGAACACTGCTCACCGCCGAGATCAGCTCGCCGCCTCGGCGGCACGTGCTCAGCGCACGGCGGAGCTTCAACTTGCGTTTCGGATCACCATCGGATTGGAACTGCTGGCGGCCTTAGCAGCGTCCGCGTTCGGAATCTTTCTTGCCATTTACGGCAAGGGTGTCTTCGATCTTCGAAGCGTCGGCTGGGTGTTCGCGGGAGTGGGGGTCAGTGTCCTGGCGCTGGATAGCTGCGTGCTCTTGGGCAAACGCTGGGCCCGCCTGACTCGCACGGCGCTAGCGTTCGTTGCGGTCTTCCCCCTCGGCTATTGGGCGGTGAAGCACCCCGACGCCGCGACCAGCGGCGCGTTCGCCGTGAATCTCGGGATCTTCTGGCTGGGTTTCATCACCGAACGCCGAACATCGACGCAAGCGCCGCTTGATCGAGAAGGCCACGTTGCAGCAGCGACCGATGAGCATTAGAACCTCGTGCGATGCAAATTACGGTCACCCATCAAGCTCCCATGGCT
This sequence comes from uncultured bacterium, assembly GCA_965651905.1. GTDB lineage: Bacteria > Myxococcota_A > Polyangia > Polyangiales > Polyangiaceae > SZUA-265. Next base: position 59,786 of record CBFGUG010000027.1, read on the forward strand.
TTCGTCGCGAGAGCCGAACGCGGCGCAGAGCTGCGCCTCGACGGCACGCCCGCACTCGGGGGCGACGAAAACTACCTGCGCCCGATGGAGGGTGTCTTGGCGTCACTCGCGAGCTGCAGCGGTGTGGACGTCGCGATGATCCTCAACAAGCAGCGGCAGGCTTTCACGTCTCTCGTGATCGATGTTCAGGCGACCCGCGCCGACGCCGTCCCCGCCGTGTTCGAGGCGATTCACGTGGTGTTCCGCATCTCGGGTGAGGTGTCTGAAAGCAAAGCGCAACGCGCCGTCGCGCTGTCGATGGACAAGTACTGCTCGGTCGTGAAGATGCTGTCGGCCAGTGTGAAGATCACCTACGAGACCGTGCTCGACGGCTGACGTGTCAGTGGGTCGAGTTGGGTGGGGGTCGAGTTGGGTGGGGGTCGAATTGGGTGGGGGTCGAGTTGGGTGGCCGTGCGAACCGTCAGCGCTGGGCTGACTCGACGTTCACCCTGAACCATTCCTCGGCGGAACGTGCGGGCACAGCGTTGGGAACGCGCTTCTGTAGCTTGGCTTGAGCGTTGGAAATCGACTTGTCCACCAACGAGTGCGTGATCGCCTCATCCGGCGGCATACCCATGCGCTCCATCAACGAGACGATCTTGTCTCCCGAAAAGACCTTCATGAACGGCTCGTCGAGCCCGACGAAAAAGCGCACGCGTTGAGGCTTGCGCGTGGACGCTTGATCCAAAACGTCGATCACGGCTTGCTCGGTTCGTTGCAAGGGGTGATGCTCCACGAACAAGAACGAACACTCACAGTCTGCCCGCAGTAGCCAGCCGTCGAACCCGAAGTTGCTGACGACCTGGCTGGCATCGAGCAAGAGCACGGTGCCGAGCGCAGGTATCGACGCGCTCGTGTCGAGCGCTTGTGTGGAGACGCCCGCGGCCGTCAATAATCGCTGAGCGCGATCGAGTGACTCGGGAAAGAACGATGCGACCACGACGGGTCGAGTCGCAGCGACGGCGGCGTTCACCAACGCAGCGTCTGCGCGCGCACGCGTCGTGTAGATCTCGTCGGGCTCGTCGACGTGTTTGGGCTTCTTCTTGAAAAGGCCGAAGACCATTCGCTGATGATGCCACCAAGCCGCGCGTTTCGGGTGCACGCGGGCTGAGGACGCGCAGCTCTTCGGCCAAGAGGCCGCGCCCGGCTCCCCACATCAGCCCGGGCGCGCTACAACGGCAGCGTGTCGCGCGTGAAAGACTTGGTACAGCGGGTCCACAAGAGTGAAGAGCACAAGCCCTATCACCCCGACCTAGCAGCTCGGTTCCCCAACCTGCATCGCTCGGGAGCCTCGGCGCTCTCGGCACTCGAAAGAGAGATCGCCGAGGAGGTCGCCTATTCGCTCGGACGTGCGGGCAAGAAGATCGAAACCCTACTGCAAGAGACCCAGCGGTTGGGCGCCGCGCTCGACGAGCTCTCGGCCAGTGACGACCGAAGCCCCACCGCGCGCCGCCAGGCCGCCAGTTTGCACGCGCGTTTTTCCAATGCCCGCACCCTGACCGAGCGAGCCATCCGTGATCTGCGAATTCAACGCGAGGCACTCGGGTTTCGCAGGCACGACGACATCGAGAAACGATTCGTCGTCCCGGCGCCGCGCCCTGCGCCTGGTGATGAGTAGACCCGTTTCGTTCGAACTCGTGGTCCTTTCGGATGACGCCGCCCGGCTCGTCCGCTCGAGGAGTCTGCGGGAGCGGGACGGAGGGTCGACGATCCTACCTTCGTCAGTTCTCCAGATCGAAGCCGAGTAAGAAGTCCGTATCGGCGCCGCCCGAGTGGCAACCTTTGCACAGGCCCGCGGGGCCGGGTGTGGGAGAGCTCGCGAGGCTGCCGTCGGGTTCACGGCCTTCGTAGTACCAGTCGTTGCCGTCGGGGTCGTAACCCGCTTCGCGTTTGATCATCACCACGGTGATGAAATTGTCGCCCGCTTGGTCGTATTCGGCTTTGATGGCGACGGTCCCTTCGGGCACGGTGAACGGTCCCGTGCGTGGCAAGTCGCTGATGTTGCTCGAGTACCACGTGCGCTGCTGCGCGTGGATCTGCGACGGGACTGACGTGCTCATTCGTGTGAAGAACGCGTCGGAAGTCTCGTAGTCGGGGTCGAAGGCGCCTGGGCCGGGATCACCCGTGGGCGGTGGCGTGTCGGTCACGGTGTCGTCGGACGCTGCGCTAGTGTCGCTCATGCCGTCGTCGGAGGTCGCGGTATCGTCGTCGGATGTGGAGCTGTCTTCTCCACCTCCGCTGCAGCCGCTCAGCAGCGTCATCATTACGAAAACGGCGGACAGCGCGTGGCGGTTGGAGCAACGGGGCGTGCGAGTGTCGGTTGGTGCCATGCCCCGAGTATGCGTGGCCCGCGATTTGGTTTCAGAGGCCGCGAACTTTTGTCCGCGCAGAGCCTCGAGTCGTCGCGAGTTGGGCACCAGGCGGAACGAGCGAGCGGCGGTTGACCGACGGTCGTGCAGGCCTGTAGCGATCTCGCTCCAAGCCTGCACCGAGTCACGGCTGCTGGGTCACGGCCGCTGGGTCACGGCCGCTGGGTCACGGCCGCTGGGTCACAGCAGCCGGGTTTGCTGCGCAAGGGTTACTGCGCGGGAGTGCACTCGCCGACGACACTGAAGTACAGGCCCTCGCTGCAGTCGTACATCGCGACATGAACGTCGAGCATGAGGGCGTCGAGGGACTCGAACACGCTCGGCGGGTTGCTGTACTCGTACTCGTGTTCGGTAAGCGCGTCGCTGGATTGCAATCGGACCAGCGTCGCACCACCGTCGGCGCAATCGGGGCAGCCGTACTCCTCTTCGAGCGTGGGGCCGCGGAACTCGCGATGCGCCTGCTGCAACAGCGCCATGCCTTCGTCGTTCAGCGAAAGCACGACACTGCGTTCGCACGACATTTCTTGGTAGTCGCACGCGTCATAGAGCAGCTGCGAAGGGTCGTCTTGATTGCGTTCGATGCGGAACGCACACTCGCCGAGGCACTCGCCGAACGAGATACGCGTCGACACCCAGTTGGCTCCGTAGCTGAAGTCGTCGACACATTCACCCACGTAGTCCACGCCCGCACCCGAGTTGGCGGCCACGCAGGCGTCCATGGTCGCGCCGTCACACGAGCACACGGCTTCGAAAACGGGCGGGCAAGTGGGTTCTTCGCCGTCCATGCACTGGCCGGGCGCATCGCAGCCTTCGCGGTAGCAGTATTGTCCGTCGCTGCAGTCGTCGGCAGAGGTGCAGGTGCAGTCGTCGCCAGTACACGTGGGGTCTTCCATCGAACATTCACCTGCTGCCGAGATGCCGACGCCGCTGTTACGTGCCGTGCACTCGTTTTCGTAGGTTTGTGCGTCGCAGCCGCATACTGGCGACAGGATGGTGTCGCAGGGCATCGTGCCGCGGCATTCCCCCGAACCACCGCAGCTCTCGATGTGGCAGTATTCGCTGTCAGCGCAGTCGTCGTTGCTGGTGCAGCCGTCGTCGCCGTTGCCTGCTTCACATTCGCCCTCGCTGGCGACGCCCACGCCTGCCATCGTTGCGGCGCAGTCGTTCGAATGGGTTTGGCCGTCGCAGCCGCACACGGGCTGGTAGATGGTGTCGCAGGGCGATGCTTCTCGGCATTCCCCCGCGCCACCGCAACTCTCGATGTGGCAGTATTCGCCGTCCGCGCAGTCGCCGTTATCTTCGCACCCATCTCCAGAACTCGACTCGCAATTGCCGTCGAGACAACAGCGCGGATCGGCACAGTCGACGACCTCGAAGTCGTCGGGCACGCAGGTCAGGTTCCAGCACTCGTCGTTGTCGTCGACCGCGCACGCTGCTCGGCTGCTGCAATCGGCGTCGTCACCGATGCAGCCCAGGTCACGTTTTTCGCCGTCGATCACTCGAACGCCTTGGTACGCCGAGCAGCCGAAGTCTGCGCACTGATCGGCCGGGCGCGTCTCACACGCGTCTTGTGGGCACGAGCGTAACGATCCCTGACAGAAGCCATCCGCGTCGCAGTATTTGGCTTCTTCAGTGGGAGCGCAGCTATCGTCGCCCTCGACGCATTCGCACGGATCGCCGCAGGTCTTGCCTTCGCAAGAGAGACCAGGCTCCGAGCAGTCGTCACCCTCGCAGCCCGTGCCCTCACACTCGCCTTCGTCGGCAACGCCCGCACCTGCCGTGGCGGCCTCACAAGCGTTACCGTAAGTTTCGCCATCGCAGCCGCACACGGGGTCGTAGTTGCCGTCGCAACCCGCGTTAGCTTCATCGCGGCATTCACCCGCGGCGTCGCAGCTCTCCTTGTAACAGAACTGTTCATCGCTGCAGTCGTCGGCTGACTGACAGCCTGGGGTGCAAACGGAAGCTTCCCCCGAGGCGGGCTCACCGCACGTCGCGTCCGCGTCGAGGTCGTCACAGTCGGACGGCGCGTCACACTCGCGGGTGCACAACTGCGCGATGCAGCGCAGGCTGCCGCATTCGGCGTCCTCTTCGCAGCTCTTGAGCCAATTCGTCTTTCCGCCGTTGTTCGGATCGGAGTCACCAGTCGAACTGGCGCCACATCCCAGCGTCAAGAGCACCACACCCAACAACCAAGCAAGTTTCATTCTTCTCTCCAATCGGGATCGATCGCACTCGGATCGTCGATGTTTTGTCCAAAGTAAAACGAAAGATTGTAACGACGGCCGCCATCCGCGGGGTGCGCGTCGTTGTATTCACCCACGCGCGTCCACAACTCGTCGGTCAGGGCGCGCACGCGGCCCAGTAGTCCGAGCACTTCATCGCGCTCGGGGTGATCATCATGCAGCTCGAAGCGCAGCGTCGTCCCGCCGACCGCGTCTGCCGCGCTGCTGCCGCGGGCGACCAACGTCAACTTGCTGATGATCGCTGCAGCGACTGCCTGGTAGTGGTCGAAGACGGCACTCTCCCAGCCGTCCTCAGCGCCGACGGGGATCTGAAAAGTGGAAGCGCGTAGTCCGCCGCTTGCGTCTTCGCTGGCGCGTCCGTCGCGGATCAACTTCGCCGTCGCTTGTGATAGTTGTTCCTCGTCGACGCGCAAAGCGGCGGCGAGTTCACTCGGGAGGACGCCCGGGCTTCGATAGATTTCGCCGAGCGCCATGTTCGCCAGCGCCGCAAGATCGGCCTGGCGGGTCAATCGTTGTCGCTCCGCGTCCGATGTGGCTCCGTACAGGGTCGAGTCGCCGATGCCCGTCGTGTAGAGCAGACCACTTTGCACCAAGTCGGTCAGGACGCCGATGGTTTCGCGCTGCCCGTCGCGGTCGAAACGTTCGAGGATCGCTTGGCGGCTCGCGCCTTGCTGCTTCTCGACGTATTCGAGCACTGCTTCGAACAGCGTCTTGCCTTGGGTGGTGGCGCTGGCGGCCAAGCGCTGCGTTTTGCGCTGGTAGCCTCGAAGCGCCAGCCCGAACATGTCCGCAACGACCTTGCGCGCCACACCTTGCGCTTCGATCTCGCGCGAGAGCGATAGAAACACCTGGTCAGCGATGTGAGCCAGCGGCGCGCGAACTCCCGCCACCGTGGACAGTTGGGCGATCAGCACCGTGGTTTGGTGCATGATGCCGTCGATCAAGAGTTTGACGTTCATCGTGATGACGTCACTATGCGCGACCCAGGCGGGTCGGGCGAGGTGACGGCCAGGCCACCTCGCGCGCTGGACATCACGGCGTGGCAGCTGTGTCAGCTGCCCAGTAGCTTCTTTGCCTCACTACGCACCTTTGCGGGGTAGCGCGCCTGCTGTCCGACTTTGATCAGATCGGGGCGCGTCATCGCGCGCAAGATGCGCGTGATGGCGTTGCTTTCCAGTCGTGGGTTGGTGAGCAGGGCGCGCTGCACTTCGCCGAGCGCGATCCACGCGCCATTGGCCACGATTGTCGCCAGGATGGGCCGCGGCAGTCCGCCCTTTTTGGCGATGCTAGCCACTTCGGGGCCTGTCAATTGAGGATTCTGAAGCAGACCTTCCCACACCGAGCCTCCAAAGCAGCGCTCCAGTGCTACGCGTTCCGCTTGGGCTCCCGTGCGGGCGAGCTGCTGGGCCTCGTGGGGTTTGAGTTTGCGCACGCGCTCGAACACGTTGCTGGGTTTACGTTCGGTTTGCGCGGTTCGGGCGGCGAAAGAACGCAACCCCTTGATCTGTATCTCATCCCAACCCAGGAATTCGAGCCCTACGCCTGAGCCATTGGGGTCGCACCACACCACCTCGGCGGCGATCTTGAAGCTGGCGTCGATCTCCGGGTGTTGCAGCACGAGCTGGCACTTTTGCCGGTCCGCCGCGTGCACCTCTCCCGGGACGAATGCGCGCCCCTTCTCGAGATCTGTGGAAATCGACTTCTGAAGTGCTTCGCTCGATTCGTAGCTCAGCGCTAGCTGCAGTTCGTCTGATGCCATGGGTCTGCTGCGGCGAATGCGGCACGAAGCCAGATCGCGAGGCCTCGAAGACGCCGCGCGAGTTGGAGAACTTGTCGCTCCCCAACGGAGCATCAGCCTGGAAACTCAAGCTTGTGAGCTCTGCTGTGGGGGTGCAAGTTCTGGCCGTTCGGGGTGGCGGCACGGCGTTGGTAGACTGCCTTGCTCGGGGCACCAGGCGAGCGTTGCCCCCACACATCGAGCCATGCCGAAATGAAACTCGTTTCCCCGCCTCGATGACACCGCCGACGAGCTGAGCGTTACGCGCTCGTTTCCGCGCACCTTCATCGAGCTTGTGATGACGCTCCGAGCCTCAGCCAGAGTGGCTTCATCATCGGTTGCCGTTCGGTGACAGACACAGATATTGCGGTGTAGGTGCAGTGCGGGCGGCGCTGTTTGGCTCGCGGGTCGGCGATTCGGTCCGTCGTGCGGATCCAGCTCCTGAAACCAACTGGGGTCTTGCGCGTCCGCAATGTTGCAGGCGCGTACCCGACTAACGACCGTCCGTGGTCACCATGTGCGGTCCGTTGTCGTCAGGTTTCCGGCGCGTGTACGGAGTCCGACGGGGGAGTTGCCTCGGTTTCGGGACGTGTACTTCGCCGTTGGATGTTGTGGGTGTTTCTGTGGGGTTAACGTTGTGCTGGTCTTGACCGCGTGAACGCGGCCTGTACCCTGATGGCGTCGCTGAGGTGTTCACTGTTGTTGGTTACCGGTTGGCGAATTCTCCTGCTCGAAGGGTCACTCATGAAACGAACCAAGACTTCTCAATTGCTCTCCCATGGTCGCTTGATCAGCCGCCGACAATCTCTGGCCGGAATCGTCGGTGCTACGTCAGGAATGGCGCTCGGCTGCAGCAAAGACGAGAAAAAGGCTGCTCCCACGGCTGCTGCAAAGACCGCCGCCGAGGTTTCCCCCGCCGCAGCAGCGGTAGCAGGCCTCGATTTGGAGAAGGACGAGTTGAAGCTCGGCTTCATCAAGCTCACTGACTGCGCTCCGCTGGTGATTGCCAAGGAAAAGGGGTTCTTCGAGGAAGAAGGCCTGAGTGTGGAGCTAGAGGCTCAAGCCAACTGGAAAGTGTTACTCGACCGCGTGATCGGTGGAGAGCTGGACGGCGCTCACATGCTCAGCGGTCAACCCATCGGCGCGACGATCGGATTCGGTACCAAGGCCCACGTGGTCACTGCGTTCAGTATGGACCTCAACGGCAACGGCATCACGGTGTCGAACCGCATCTGGGAGATGATGCAGAACAACGACCCGGAGCTGAAGAAACCGCAGCCCAAGCACCCAATCACGGCCGACTCGCTCGTGCCGATCGTCAAGAAGTTCAAGAGCGACGGGGAACCCCTACGCATGGGCATGGTGTTCCCCGTGTCCACGCACAACTACGAGCTGCGCTACTGGCTGGCGGCTTCTGGCATACACCCGGGCATGTACACCAAGGACGACACGCGCGGTGTGGCCGACGCGGATGTGTTGCTGAGCGTGACCCCGCCACCGCAGATGCCCGCAACCCTCGAAGCAGGAACGATTCAGGGCTACTGCGTCGGTGAGCCCTGGAATCAGCAAGCGGTCATCCGTGGGATCGGCGTGCCTGTCACGACCAACTACGACATCTGGAAGAACAACCCGGAGAAGGTCTTCGGTGTCTCGAACGATTGGGCAGACAAGCACCCCAAGACCCACGTCGCGGTGGTCAAGGCACTGATTCGAGCAGGCAAGTGGCTCGACGCCAGCATCGAAAACCGCAAGGAGGCTTGCAAGATCCTGTCCCAGAAGTCCTACGTGGGCGCGGACTACGAGGTCATCGCCAACAGCATGACGGGCACGTTCTTGTTCCAGAAGACAGACAAGCGCGAGATGCCCGACTTCAACGTGTTCTATCGGCACTTCGCGACGTATCCGTTCTACAGCGACGCAGTCTGGTTCCTGACACAGATGCGGCGTTGGGGGCAGATCGCCGACGCCAAGCCCGATGCCTGGTATCACGAGACCGCGAAGAAGGTTTACAAGCCCGCCATTTACTTGGAGGCCGCCAAGGCTCTGCTCGAAGAGGGCAAGATCGACAAAGCAGAAGTCCCGTGGGACACGGACGGTTACAAGCCCGAGACTTCCGATTTCATCGATGGCGTCGCGTACGACGGCAAGAAGCCACTCGAGTACCTGACCAAACACAAGATCGGCAACAAGGACCCGCTCGGCTGAGCGAAACGGCTCGTATCGTAGACCCAAACGCACTGAAAGAAGGTCAACATGGCTGTCAAACTGAAGTTACTCAAAGCACTCGACATCGCTGGGCTCAAGGTGTTCGAGCCCGTCGTCAAGTTGGCGTGCGGCGACGAACCCAAAGAGCAGGTGCGCCAGATCATGGTGTACATCGGGATCCCCATCCTGGCGTTTCTGGTGTTTCTCCTGCTCTGGACTGGTGTCGCCAAGACCATCGAGACCAAGTTCGGCACCTTGCCGACACCTGCTCAAGTCGTTGCAGAGGCGGGCAACTTGATGGACGATCACTTCGCCAATCGCGCTGAAGAGCGAGCTTTCTACGACGAGCAGGCCACCAAAGCCGCTGCCATCGAAGCCAAGTTGTCCGAAGTCAGTGCAGCCATGGCGTCTGCCAGCGCTGCAGACAAACCCAGGCTGGAGAAACAGGTTGCGCTGCTCACCAAACGAGCCGAGAAGGCGCGCACGAAGAAGTACTCGTCGAGCCCGACGTACTGGGACCAAATCCTGACGAGCCTGATCACCGTGTTTGCGGGTTTCATGGTGGCTTCACTGATTGCCGTTCCCGTCGGTGTGTTGTGCGGTCTGTCCAAGGTATTCCTGGCCGCGGTGAACCCCCTCATTCAGATATTCAAGCCAGTTTCTCCTCTAGCGTGGCTTCCCATCGTGATGATCGTCGTGGGCGCCCTCTACACGACTGACCCGCGCGAGGCGTGGTTCGAAAAGTCGTTCATCAGCTCGGCGTTGACCGTCGCTTTGTGTTCACTTTGGCCGACGTTGGTCAACACGGGGCTGGGCGTGGCGTCCATCGACAAAGATCACATGAACGTGGCCAAAGTTCTGAATCTCGGGTTCTGGACGCGGGTCAGGAAGATCGTGCTCCCCTCAGCGTTGCCACTCATGTTCGCGGGGCTCAGGATCTCACTCGGCGTCGGCTGGATGGTGCTGATCGCCGCGGAAATGCTCGCGCAGAATCCAGGCCTGGGCAAGTTCGTTTGGGACATGTTCCAGAACGGTAGCAGTCAGACCTTGGCGCAGATCATCGTCGCAGTGTTCACCATTGGCGGGATCGGCTTCGTGCTCGATCGAATCATGATCATCTTCCAGCGTTCGGTCTCATACGACTCGGCGGTGTCTGCCTGAACAGGCTGCTCTCGAAGGAAAGGAACGAACAGATGTCATTGTTGAAGCTTCGAGGTGTGAGCAAGCACTACGGGCAGGGGCCAACTCGCTCGGATGTTCTAGCGGACATCAACTTGGAGATAGAGGAAGGCGAGTTCGTAGCGATCGTAGGCTTTTCGGGTAGCGGGAAGACCACGCTCGTTTCGATGGCCGCAGGCCTGATCCAGCCGAGTTCAGGAACCATCGAATTCGATGGCAAGCCCGTCACCAAAGCTGGTCCCGATCGTGGCGTGATCTTTCAGAACTACTCGCTGTTGCCGTGGCTGTCCGTGTTCGACAACGTGGCGTTGGCGGTCGACAACGTCTTTCCCGAGTGGTCCAAACAGCGCAGGGCCGAACACGTCGCGCACCACATCGAGATGGTCAACCTGACGCCCGCCGTGGGCAAGAAGCCCCACGAGCTTTCCGGCGGCATGCGTCAACGGGTTTCCGTAGCTCGCGCCCTGGCCATGACACCACGCATGCTACTGCTCGACGAGCCACTCGGCGCACTCGATGCGCTCACTCGCGGCACGTTGCAAAAGGAGATCGGCCGGATCATCACTTCCGACAAGAAGACGGCTCTGCTGATCACCAACGACGTGGACGAGGCGATTCTGCTTGCAGATCGTATCATTCCGCTGAGGCCCGGCCCCAACGCGACGCTCGGTCCGTCTTTCGACGTTCGCTTGGAGCGGCCGCGCAACGCTGCGGAGCTGAACTCGGATGCCGAGTTCAAGCGCATCCGCAATGAACTGACGGAGTACTTGATCGAGTGTCGTCGGCGCAATCGCGAGGCGGAGTCGTCGGGTGAGAGCGGGCTCATGCGAATCCGTCGTCCGACAGCCGTCCCCATAGACCTGAATGCGGCGTGACCATGCATGAACGAGTCGATTCCGCGAGCAGAGTAAACACTTCGAACGAGATGAGAGTGAGTCAAACACATGTCCGCATTCGTTGAACTATCCAATCTGGGAAAGACCTACGAGACTCCGAAGGGCCCAGCGGTCATCGTCGAGGGGTTCAACCTCAAGCTGGCCAAGGGCGAAGTCGTGGCGCTTCTGGGACATTCCGGGTGCGGGAAGTCCACGGTGTTGACGATGGTCGCTGGGCTGAACGCGATCACCGAAGGTGGTGTACTGGTCGACAACCGCGAGATTCACGGGCCTGGCCCTGATCGCGGTGTGGTGTTCCAGTCACCGTGCCTGATGCCGTGGATGACCGCTCTGGAGAACGTGATGCTCGGTGTGGATCGGGTTTATCCACACCAGAGCCGCTCAGAACGTCTCGACATCGCTCGCTACTACTTGCAGTTGGTCGGCCTCGCCGACTCGGTCGAAAAGACTCCACGAGAGTTGTCGACCGGGATGCAGCAGCGCGTGGGGATCGCGCGGGCGTTCGCCATTTCGCCGAAGATGCTGCTGCTCGACGAACCCTTCGGCATGCTCGATTCGCTGACTCGCATGGAGCTGCAAGAGGTGCTGCTCGACATGTTAGCGACCGACGACAAGACTGCATTGATGGTAACTCACGACGTTGACGAGGCGTTGTACGTCGCGGATCGCATCGTGATGATGACGAACGGACCTGCCGCACAAGTTGGTCAGGTAATCGAGGTGCCGTTCGCGCGACCCCGTATTCGGACAGACGTGCTCGAACATCCCGAATATTATGAGTTGCGCGGTCAGATGCTGGAGTTCTTGGAGCATCAGGAACAGCTCCGCGAGCGTCCCAGCGCCCCGGGCCCGAAAGGGGCCGTAACCGAGACTGACACTGCACAGGACGCGACCGCCCGCGATTCCGAGCAGTTGCTGAAGTTGGAGGAGAAGGTCGCTTGAATGTAGCGGGACGCTCGTGAAAGCGTAGCTGCCCGCTAGGCGTTCGCAGTCGACGCGCTGTCGGTCACGATTAATCCATGTATACCGAGTCCCAACCCGGGGCTCGCCGAGAGTGCGTCTTGGCGAGTCCCGGGTTTTTCTTTTGTTCATGGTTTTAGGGTGTTGGTGGCGCTTGTGGGGTGTGTTTCGGGTGAAGAGCGGTGAGTGTGTCCGTGGTTCTTCTTTTCGGTTGGGTTGCGGGTGACTGTTAGCTTGATGCGGTTATGTTTCGTTCGAAATTGCAATCGTAAATGGGAACTCAAAAAGAGTAGCGGGATAACAGTTGCGAAACGTCGCGCATCGCAGCTTGCAGACCGATTCGCCGAGTTGCTCCACGGAGGCTCGGCGGATCCCCCTATCTCACTTGAAGAAGGCCCAACGATGAAGATTGTAAACGTTTGTTCACTTGCTGCCGCTGCGACCTGCTGTGTGCTCAGTCGCCCTGTTTTCGCGCAGCCAGCACAACCCGTTCCGCCGCCCGCACCAGAAGCTCCAGGGACCGCAGCGCCCCCAACGCCCCCCGTCACCGATGCCCCTGCGCCCGCGGGTGACGCCGACGTGGCAGCGCCAGGAGTTGCAGAGCCTGCGGAGCCCACCGAGCCGCCTGCTGCAACAGACGCACCTGTCGAAGCACTACCGCCTCCACAGCCTGCACCCCCCGAAACCGCAGTTTCGGAAACGGCAGCTTCAGAGACGGCGGCTCCCGAGGTCGTTCCCACTACGGCTGAGCCTCCCGCGGTCGAAACGCCACCTGAGGAGCCTCCCCCGGCCCCCAGCGTCACTCCGCTCACCATCACGGGGTCGTTCTTCAGTCGCTACGAACTTCGACAAGGGTACTCAGATCTCGGGCTGACGCACCCTCGCTTGCACCGTGATGGGGATACCATCGTGTATCGTGCGAGGCTGGGGCTTGCGACCAACCCGCTGCCGATTGGGGATGGGTCGAAGGTGTCGGTAACCTTCGTGCCGCAGGCCGCTGGGACCCACGCCACGCAAGGGACGCCCGAGACCATCGGGGATTATTACAACCTCGGAGTCTACGAGGCCTTCACTCGTCTTCAGAACGACGGGTTCAGGTTGGACGTCGGTCGTTTCATGATGGACTACGGTGACGCGATGGTGATCGGTAACCTCGACTGGAACGAGACTGCGCGCGCCTTTCAAGGGGCGCGAATGCGTCTCTCTGGTGACTCGGGCTACTACACGGACGTGTTCGCGACACTGATCTCTGAGGGGTCCGGGACAACGGGTGGGGTGTTCGAAGGAGATCGCCTCTTCTACGGGATCTATTCCGGGTTGGGGCCGGCGATCGGCGCGTTGGACCTCGACGTCTACCTGCTCGGGCAGACCTTCGGCAGCATCGACGGTGTGGTGCTCGATGATACGACCGACCCGCCTACCACTGGTGATCAAGAAGGCGCCACGTTCTTCACCCTCGGCGCCCGTGTCAAACAAGCCATCGCGGCCTTCGACTACCATGCGGAAGCGGGCTTGCAGTTTGGTACTACTCCCGTGCCAGGGGCGGACGCCCTCGACAAGTTTGCGTATCACGCGGACGGTGGGGTTGGGGTGACCCCCGCTCCTGGGTTTCGTATTGGGGTCGGTGGGTTGGTGGCTTCGGGCGATTCGGACCCCACGGACGACAAGAGTGAGGCGTGGGACGAACTCTTCCCGACGGCCCACAAGTTTCTGGGCTTGACTGACGCATTTGGTAGTCGCTCCAACGCGCTGAGTGGCAACGCGGACTTGGCGTACAAGGCGTCGGACGCATTAATCCTGAAACTTCAAGCGCACTTGCTGGCCCGCATGGAGGACAACGCCGCAGGGGAAACCTTTGCGGGTACCGAGCTGGACACTCACGTCGTTCACCCGATGGGTGCGGGCATGGTGTTACGCGGCATGTATGGCGTGTTCTTGCCGAACGAAGACTACTGGGGGTCGTCCGACGCAGTTCACTTTTTGGAGATTCAGTACGGCATCGACTTCAAGTGAGCGCTTGCGCGAGGCGAAGGAGCCCGGTCCAAGGCATTCGGTCTCCGAGGCTTGCGGCTTCGTCCGAGCTCTCTCGTCGCGGAATCACCCAGCGACGTTCGCGCGTCGCTGGGCCGTTTCGCTGACGGGCGCAACGTGATCGGTCGAGCAGCGATTGCCGTCCGCAGCAGATGTCTCTGTCACGGGCGCGGTACGACGCTGGCGGCCGTTACTGCTGCGTCCTTCACTGGTAGCGGAGGAGCACCTGTAGCAAACGAAGCTCTCGGGTAGGTATTTGCGGACTCGCTCCGAGCCGGGCGCACTTTCGACTAGTCAAGCGGCGCGGCGCGTGACATGGCACTCTGTGGAAACGACGCACCAGGCGTCGCGCTGTGAGGGACCATGAACCGAACGTCGACTCTTGCACTTCCGCTGCTCATCGCAGTGGCTCTACAATCCGCTGACGCGGCCGCTTGCGGCTGTTTCGCCCCACCCATACCCGAGGCAGCGAGCGATAGCTTCGCAGTCAATCAACAGGCCGAGCAGATCATCTTCGAGGTTCAAGAAGACACGATCAGCGCTCACGTCCGCATTCTGTATCAGGGGGATCCCGAACAGTTCGCGTGGTTGCTCCCATTGCCCAGTGTTCCAGACCTGGAGCTCTCGAGCGGACTGTTGTTCGGCTTGGTCGACGCTTACTCGGCGCCAAACGACCAATCGTTCGTGCGCGATCAATGTCCGCAACAGCAATATTACTGCCGCTCGCACCGCAGTTGCGAAGAGCAGTACTACGGCGCGGATGACGACGGCGCGGGCGACGACGCTCAAAGTGACGGGGATTCCGTCAGTGATGCGGGAGCGGCAGGCGGGGGAGCTGTTGATGTGCTGTCTCGGGAGCGGATTGGCTCCTACGACACGGTGACGTTCGCCGCCGACGAAGCTGATGGTGCGATCGACTGGCTCAACGAGAACGGATTCATCATCAACGAGACGATGTCGCCGTACATGCAGCCGTACCTGGACGAGGGCATGGTGTTCATCGCAAGCAAGCTGGTGCCGGGAGCTGATGTGGACGAGATCCGTCCGCTGCGCATGACCTACGAAGCTGATCGTCCGTCGATTCCCCTGCGGCTCACGGCGATCGCCGCCGAGCCGCACATGATGGTCACGTCGTTCATTTACGCCGACCGAGAGTACGATCCCGCGTACGTCCCCCTGGTGACCATCCCTGAGAAAGAGCTCTCCAATTTGGGAAGAAGCAACTACCCGATGTTACTCTCCCGCATCGTCGACGAAGCGGGCGGCAACGGGTTCGTTCGCGAGTACGCGGGGGACGCGCCCGTTTTTCGGGATGACTACGGCTGTTGTGATGACGGCGAGGATGACTGGTGCGGTGTTGGTGACGACGAGATCTGCCAATGCCCCGGGTCCAGCTACGACGCCGCGGACTGTGCAGACGACGAGGAGTTGGTCGAGGCGGTCGAGATGATGCGCGAGCTTCACGACGGCTACTCGTTCTTCACTCGATTGAGTAGCCGCATTTCACCCGAGGAGATGAGCTTCAATCCCGAGTTTCTGCCTGCAACCGAGCCCAGCGAACTGAACCGAAACCTGTTCCTGCAGGGCGGCAGTTACTCCCTTTCGGGTTGCGAAGACCAAGTCATCGACCAGGACGCGTTCGAAGAGATTCAGTTGGCGACCCAGTGTTCAGCCGTGTACTGCGATTTGGGGGAGTGTGTGGTCACCGAGCTCGGTGCGGGCTGCAGCTGTAGCGAAGGTGCCGCGGCCCGAGTTTTCACCGACAGTGATGGACTGCCTTCGGTGACTTGCGTGCCCGATAGAGGCACGGTCGACTTTTCGGCGGGCGGGCTGGACGTCCCTGACGCTTGTGCGGACACTGATGTGGACGACGGTGAGTGTGTCGACGTCGGTGGGTTTGCGGCTGTCGTGTGTGATTCGGACAAGGGGGCAGCGCTCGTCGAAGGCAGCCGCGTGGCCCAGTGTGCAGACATCGTGCACGAAACCGGCGACAGCGGCGCACGCAACCACTCGCTGGCACTCACGGACCTCGAAGTGTGTGCACCAGAGCCACCAACCTGCGCGGCCGACGGATGGCTCGAAAAGTACGACGTCGAACGCCCAGGCGTCCAGTGTTCGGACCCACCCGACGAGTCGTGGTTCGAGGTTCCGCCCGAACCCGAGTGCGGCACGGACGATGATTCTTCAGCGAGCGACGACGATGGCGACGATGACGATGGCGACGATGAGGATTCGTCGGGCGATGACGACGCGCTGGACGATGATGACGGGGACGCTGCCGATCAGGAGCTGGACACCAGCAAGCCCCGCCCCGAGCCTGACGCGGGAGTATCCGAAGACGACTCCGCGGACGAGGCTAACTCGGATGACGACTCGGGGCTGTTTTGTGGTGTCGTCAACGTGGGGAGAGGCCTGGGCGCGGGTGTGATCCCCAGTGGGTTGTTGTTCGTGGCAGCGCTGCTCATGCGTCGACGTCGACGCACGTCCCTTCACGTCAGTTGAGCGCGTTCCCATCGCGGCTTCTGCTACCAACCCGTACCAACATGCCGACGGCCACGTGCTGGCGGCGCAGGTGGTGGCGTCGCAGTTGGTGGTCGACCTTGGCGTTAGCCTACACTGGCGCCTTCCCGGTCACCCTTGACGGACAGAGTTTCGTGATGTCCGATAGCGACGACGAGCCCCGGCCAGGGCAACTGCCAAGCTCTCGTAAGCGGTTGCAATTGCGTTCGAGTCACTGAGCGCGCCGCGGCCCTGTCAGCACTGTAGACAATGCCGAGTACACCTGCGCCGCCGCCATCGTTGGAACCCTCGAGCAGCCAGGGTCGCGCCCTGGGGAGCGTCGGTTGGCGGAACTGGAGTTTGCAATCGCTGGTGTTGATCGCTGCGATCGGACTCGCCTACCGCAGCTCTCCGTCGTTCGGGTTGATCGGAGACGCCGAGTTCCTCATCGAGAACAACCAACAGATGAGGGATCTCGCGAACTGGTGGGTCGTGCTCTCGACTGACTACTTCGACGCCACCCACGCGGAGCAGATCGGCTACTGGCGGCCTCTGACGAAGTTCAGTTGGTTACTCGAGACCACCTTCGGAGGCGGCAATTCCAGCGTCTACCACTGGGTCCAAGTATTCTGGTTGATGGTTGCCGCGTTCGGTGTGCGTCAGTTGGCGCTGATGCTCGGTGCGTGCGCGGGGTGGTCCCTTGCCGCCGGGCTCTTCTTCGGTCTCCACCCGGCGTTGGTCGAGCCGGCGTGCTTGGTGATGGCTCGTTCGGACCTGGTGTGTGGCGCAGGCGTGGTTTGGGCGCTCGTAGGCTGGCTGCAGTGGAGACGTGCGCATCGCTTCGGGTTAGTCGTTCACCTGCTGGGGGTTGCGGTTGCTTGCGCCAGCAAAGAGGCATCGCTGGTGCTCCCCATCGTGTTACTCGTTTGGGCGCTACTCGGGGTCGAAGTTTCGGGCGACTGGAAGGCTCGCGCGTCATCTCTAGTGCCTGTGGCGTCGTGCTTCATCGTCTATTTGTCACTTCGCTCGTTGGTGGTTTCCAGCGTCGACAGCCCTGGCGTCGATCTGTCGCCATCACGCCTGTTGGCCTTGTGGGGCGCGTACGTTCGTGGGCTGGTGCCGTTCCCTCTCGAGTCGACCATTCGCAACATGCCACCCGGCGAAGCCTTGGGCGCACTCAGTTTGGCGCGAGGCGTCGGCGCAGTCGTCGTATCCCTCGCGGTCGGGTGGCTCTGTTGGAAGAGGTTTCGCGCGGGTCTCGGCTTGCTGGTTTGGGCGGTCGCGAGTTTGGCTCTGGTGATCTTGCCCGAGGAGATGCGTGTACCGGGCGCGGAGGAGCTACTGGTTCTTTCGGACCGATGGCTGCTGCACGCCGTGGCCGCGTGCGCGGTTGGACTTGCCGTCGCAGGTGGACGTGTGCTGCGCGGTCGCGCGATGTGGAGCGCTTGGGTCTTGGCGGGTGCCTGGGGTCTATTGGCTGTGGTGGCCGGGCCCCAGTTGCATGCCGCGTATGCGGATCGCGTCGCGCAGCTGGACTTGGAGGACGCCGACTACCTGGATACTCCCGAGCGTTTCCGCACGGGTTATCAGCACTGTCGCTTCGTCGAGCGGGCGTTGATCCGCGCTCGACTCGACGCGGATGTCGAGCGCCTGCTCGAGCTGTTGGCGCAGCTCGAGGCGCACAGCTGCGAACTAGATAACGCGGAGGTGACGGCACTTTCGGCGTTGCTGCAGGCAGGCGACCTAGCACGAGCGCGTGGGTTGGCGGATCGCATCCTGCAGCGTGGGATCACGGGGCGCAGCTTACGCTCGCTGCCGTTGGTCGGCTGGGCTCTGCTTGCAACAGGTGACGCGCAGCGAGCAGCGATCGTCTTGCAGCGAGCTCACGAGCTGGAGCCTGCACGCTGCCCGGTGATCCTGCAGCTGGCGCAGGCTCGCGCGAGTTTGCAACAACACGACGTAGCGTCACAGGCGTTCGAGCTGGCGTTCCGCTGTGCTGGGGACGGGGGCGATCCTCAGTGGCTCGTGGCGGCGTCGGACATGGCTCAGCGCGCAGGCGACGCACGACGAGTCCAGCAATTGACTGCGGAACTGAACGCGCTCGGCGTTTCGTCCACGCCCTGACGACGGGGGCTGCGAGGCTACTCGCTTGCCGCTTCGATGGCCGTGGGCAGCGCTGCTTCGATGATCGCGCTAGCGTCTCGTTCCGGGCCTGCTTCGCTCGGGAGGGTGACGGACGCGTCGACGTCGGAGGAGCCTGCGTCCAGCTCGGGCTGAGCTATCGGAGTATCGGGGTCGAGCTCGTACGAGTGGATGACCTCTCCGCCGACCTCGATGAACTGCACGTCGACACTGTCTGGACTCACGTCGACGTGCGCCCAGCCCGAAACCTGCCAACTCGTTTCGTATCCCGTTTCCGCTTGCGTGAACATCCAGGGCGCCCCTGCGCTACCTGGCATCGAGTAGTGAACGCCATCGACGACCATGTCCGTGAAAACGTGGTCGTGGCCGTAAAAGAAGATCTGCACGCCGTAGTCGAGCATCATCTGGTGGACGAGCGCCTGTTCACCCACGTACGCGGCCTGCCCGCCGCCTCGGCCGTAGTTGGCGTTTGCTTCGTTACCCGCTGCCCCACCGACCGCGTGGTGGATCAGGATGAACTTCCAGCTCTCTTCTGCGTTTTCCAACGTGTCTCGAAGCCAGTCGAGCTGATCTTGGCCGAGCGTCCATTCGTCGGCTTGTCCACCCGTGCTGCTCAGCAAGTGTTCTGTCGGCGTATAACTCATGACGTTGAGCACGACGAACAGTGCGTCGCCCCAGGAGAACGCGAAATAGTCTTCGTGTTCACTCCCGCCCGCCGGGTATGTGTCGGGCTCGGGGTTGGGCATGTACAGCAGGCGTTGCTCTCGCGACCAGGCGATGGCATCGGGTTGATAGTTGCCGTTCTCACCCTCCCAGTTGCCGATGACTCCAAAATGCGGAGCGTTGCCGATCGAGTCACCGAGCAGTAGACGATAGTTGAGGTAAGCGCTGCGGGTTACTAGCCCGTTGGGCGGAGGGTCATTGAACCCGTACTGGTGGAAGTCCAACATATCCCCGAGGTTGACCAGGAAGTCGGGCGCAGCTGCAGAGACTTCCTCGCCGATCGCGCGCAGCACGTCAGGTAAACCCTGATTGGTGTAGTTCAGGTTCGCTCCGACGTGGCTGTCGGTGATCAGCGCAAAGCTGAACGACTCGCCTTTGGGGCGCGAAGTGCGCGCGGTCCCTGCGTACAACACTTCTTCGCCGTCAAGAATCTCGTACTCGTAGTCGGTTCCTGGTTCCAGTTGGTTGGGCGTCCACTCGGCGAGATCTGGAGCCGGCAAGCCAGGCGCGCCTAGGTCTTGCCACTGGGAACCAGCTGAGTCACCTGCTACCCGCAGGCGCGCACCCAGCTTGCCAGGATCGCCTACGCTGACCACCACGCTGATACCGAAGCCTGCTTCGGTCGGCGTGAACAACATAGGCGCACCGAACAACTGAAGTTCACCCGGGGGGGGGGTCGTGCTGGTCGAGGGGGTGGCGCCGATGGGGGGCTCGGCGACCGACGGGCTGCCCGTCGAGGTGGCCGAGCCATTGCTCGTCGTCGTCGGATCCGTGGACGTGTCAGTTCCTGTAGAGGCGCCGGGCGATGAGTCATCGTCGAGCGCACTACCCGACCCACTACCAGCCGATCCACTACCAGCCGATCCAGCGAGGTCGTCGTCGGGCGCGGCCGGATAGTCGCCGCCCCCCGTGTTGGTCCCCGCCGAGCTGGCGCCTTCGTCGGAGAGCATCTCCTCACTGGCGTTACCCCCGTCATCGCCGCAACCGACTCCGACACACAACCCCACGGCAAAGGCCAACGACGAACGGATGGAGTGCGAGCAGCGAGTGAGCATCGGTGCCGTGTATGTCGCACGCCTGCCCGGCCTAGTCACGCGCAAAGCCAGTGCTCGCGCGCTTGAAGGCGGCCACCACTTCCGAGTGCTGCACTCGCTTCCGAATCCTAAAAAACACGCAAGGAGCGGCAGCACGCTGGGTCTAAAAGTTCACTCCGACTGCGTTCGACGCGAGTGCCAGCTTCGAGACCGCTGCGCGTGACTGCGCGCTCTGACGCATCACCAGCACATCGTGAGAGGCCACATGGGACCGTCCTGCGACGCTGCGACAGGGTGAGCGCAGTTCAGCCTCGTGGAGGTCTGTCGTTCACTGTGCACCAGCACCGATGGGCGTGAGCGAAACTGACTGTGAGCGAACGTGAAGTCTCTGCGTCTGCAGGTCGGCGATGTTCGCTGGCTCACACGCGGATCGCGCGGCGGGCAGTCTACACGTCCGCCAGGTAGTTGCAATTCTATTGCATGTGTGGTTGCTTTGCGTTAGCAGAGCGCGAACTACCGTGCGTGTTCGACGTTTCAGCTATTTGGGTGGCCAGCTGTTGGCGCTGATGCTGGCAAGCGCCTCCGCAGCGTTGGGCCAGGGAGCTGGGCAATCCGCCCCGAACCAGCAGTCCCCGAACGACGAGGCTCGGACGCCAGCCACTGCTCCAGAAGCACCCAGTCCGTCCCGGCAAGAGCCGACTGAGGGACGAGCCCCAAGCGCGCCCACCCCCGATGAGCCACCCCCGCCAACCGAGCGGGCCCCTTCGCCAGAAAGCGTTCCCGACGCTGCGTCGCCCGAAAAGTCCGCGTCAGAGGGTGACTCGCCCGATGGCGCCGAGATCATCCTGCCTCGCGTCATCTCTCGTGTGGATGCGCGTTACCCGGAGATGATGCTCGAGCAGCGGCGGGCTGCGCGTGTCGAACTGCTGGTGGTCGTCGATGCCGCGGGCAAGGTCGGCGAGGTGACTGTCGCGCAGTCGGCGGGACAGGAATTCGACGCCGCCGCACTGGCCGCCGTTCGCGCGTGGCGTTTCGAGCCCGCACGACGGGCTGGCCAAGCCGTGGTGAGTCGCATTCGGGTTCCGTTCGAATTCACGCCGCCGGCCGTCGAAAGCGCGCCGTCTCCCGCCGCGCCGAGTGCCCCCAACAAGAAAACGACAGCCGCACCGAGTCCAGCCCAGGACGATTCATCCACGCCGTCCGAACGAGACGCTGCTGAGCCCAGCGCAGGTGGGCGGCACGACGCCGTTGACGCTCACGACCACGCCCACGACGCGATCGAGGTGGAGGTGCACGGACGCCGAAAACCGCGCACGGATCATCGATCGGCGAGTGACGTTCGCATCGGGCGTGATGTGATCGCCGCGGCGCCACGACAAGAAGGTGCGGAGGTGTTGCGAAGCGCACCTGGCATGTACATCGCACGCGCTGAAGGGCCCGCAGTAGCCCACAGCTACATGTTGCGCGGTTTCGACGCCGAACACGGTCAGGACATCGAGTTCGACGTTGGCGGGCTTCCGATAAACATGCCGTCGCATGTGCACGGTCAGGGGTACGCTGACCTCAGCTTCCTGATCGCAGAAACCGTATCTGAGGTGAACGTCAAAGAAGGCGTGAGCGATCCCCGTCAAGGCGACTTTGCGGTTGCAGGATCCGTCGATGTTGCGCTGGGGGTCGAACCTGCGCGCCGCGGCGTTCACCTGAAAACGGGCCTTGGGGCGTTTGGCACTACTCGGCAGCTGGCGATGTGGGCGCCTCCCAGTGAGCCCGACGCAACTCTAGGTGCGGTTCAGCTGCTCGAGACGCGGGGTTTCGGTGAGAATCGTGCGGGCAGTTCGGGCAGCGGCGTCGTTCAGCACCAGTTCGGCGAAGGGGACCAGACCTATCGCGCGATCGCGATAGTGCATGCAGCACGGTCCGACTTGGCGGGTGTGCTCAGGCGAGACGACGTCGATGCAGGGGACGTATGTTTCGAGTGCGTCTACGACCTGCCAACCGCCCGCGCACAGAATGCTGCCAGTGGCCGGGTGCTGGCGGGAATTTTTTCAGAGTCCACCTACGTGGATCGGGATAACAGTTCGCTCGGTCTTTGGCTGGGGCTCGACAACTTTCGAAGTCAGCAGAACTACACGGGGTTCATCGAACAATCACGAACACTGGCAGGTGTCGCGGGGCGCGGTGACTTGATCGAACAGCGTAATCGCACGCTTTCTCTCGGTGTCACGGGACGCTACCGAAGTCCGCGCGCGCGTCCCGCCGAGTGGTTTCACGGCACGTTCGAACTCGGCGCTGAAGGCCGAGTGGACGAGATCGAACAGTCGCAGAACTTGATCGAGGCTGGGCGCAACGAGACTTGGGACAGGCGCGTGGATGCCAACGTCCTCGGTATGAATCTGGGGCTGTGGGGGGACTTGGACTGGGTCTTGTCCAGGTATGCGCACTTGCGCTTCGGAATGCGTGCGGACGTGCTCAGCTACGCAGTAGAGGACCGTCTCGGAAACTTCATCGAACTGTCCCGACCGCAAGACAGCTTCATCCCGGGATTTCGGCGCAGCGCGCTGGGGTTCGCCTGGGGACCGCGCACCAGCGTCGAGGTACACCCGATTGAGGCGGTTTCATTGCTGCTGTCCTACGGCGAAGGCTACCGTTCACCACAGGCACGTCAACTCGACGATGGCGAACAGGCGCCGTTCTCCAAAGTCCGTTCGGCCGACGTCGGCGTGCACTTCGACTGGCAGGAGCGCCTGCACGTAGCTGTGGCGGGTTACTACACGCGGCTTTCCGACGACGTCGCGTTCGACGCTGAGGAGGGTCGTCTCGAACGCATTGGGGCGACTCAACGTCTCGGCACGATGCTGCACGGATACGCGAAGCCCTGGCCGTGGTTCGTGACGTCCCTATCGTTGACCTACGTGCGCGCCAGTTTGCTCGAACCACCTCCGCCGACGACGGATGAACCACAACCGCCCTTCGAAGAGGGGCAAGCGTTACCTTTCGTCCCACCGATCGTGGTGCGTGGTGATGTCGGCGCGCGGCGTACGCTGCTGGCTGACGTTGCTGGTCAGCCAATGGGCGCTCACGCTGGCGCGGGCTTTTCGTACCTGTCCCCCCGCCCGCTACCCTACGGAGACGCTGCCGCGCCAGTGACGCTGCTGGATACCGCATTGGGAGTATGGTGGGGACCGGGTGAGTTGACGTTCGAAGTGTTCAATGCTCTGGGCAATCAGTACGCAGCAAGTGAGTTCAGTTTCGCCTCGGACTGGGATCCCGACAACGGCGTGCGTTCGAGAACACCTGCACGGCACTTTGCCGCGGGCGCCCCTCTGTCTTGGATGGTCTCACTAGGAGTGACGTTGTGAGCAGCGTTGGAAGATGGGGGTTGGCGCTGATGCTCGCCGCTGCGTGCACTCCCGATAGCGGGCAGGAGTACGTCGAGGTTCCACTGTTCGTCGCGGGCACTGACCAGTCAGAGCCGTTGCTCGATCAAGCAGGCGTCGAGCTGACGTTGAGTCGGGCGCAACTCGCTTTCGGACCGCTCTACTTGTGTGCGGGCGCGCAGGCTGGCGATTCTTGCGAGACGGCCAGACTGGAGTGGCTGGACTCCGCGGTCGTCGACTTGTTGTCTGAGGACGCCAACAGGGTTGGACGACTACAAGGCGTAACAGGCTCGGTGAACTCGTGGATGTTCGACTTGGGCATCAGCTCACAGCTGACGACGCTGACGCCCGTCGTCCTCGACGCTGCCGAGCAGTTGGGGGACGTGTCACTACGGCTCGAAGGAACGGCATCCTCGTCGGGGTCGGAACTCGACTTTTCTGCTCACGTCGCCGTCCAACGAGCCGCAGAGGGTGAACAAGGGCTGCCAGTCGTACGCAGGAGCCAGAACGAAGCCTTTGCGCACGACGTGCAGCCGGACGAGCGGGGGCTAGTCGTGCGTTTCGACGTGGCGGGCTGGCTGAGCGAGCTCGATCTATCCGACGCGTTCGTCGATGCCGAGTGCGAGGCGGGTCAAGCGTGCAGTGAGGCACTTCGCATCGACGAAGACAGCGTCTGGCACGACCATCTGCGCTTTCAGATGGAGGCGGGCGCGCGACCCCAGTTCGAGTGGCGGTAGCCCCAGCAGAGCTCGGCGAAGGACTTTCATCACCAGTTCGGCCGCGCAAGTTCGTCTGCCCGAACTGACGGTACCATTACGGAACAGGAGCGACTTCGGGGTTTCGCACTAGATGCAAATGCGTCACCTGAGCGAAACCACGCCTAGATGACAATGTGGGCGATGTGCGAACGGGTCGTGCTGCGGACTACCTGCGGCTGGCTATCGCCACGCTGGATCGATCTGCGATGAGGCAACGACCTTTCGTTAATCGCCTACCCAACCCCAAGCTCATTGAACCAGCCACGACGCCCAGGCTAGGCTGCGGGCCTCGCACGTCACCTCATTGAACCTGGAGCGGACACCAATCGCGTACCAGACAAACTGTTGGAAAATAAATGCCAAACCAGGCGCCCGAAGCGCTCGATGAAGCCGAACTGGGGGGGGCAGAGCCGGCAGACAGTCAAAGAATATCTAAATACACCGAACTGGACGGGGGGTACGGGCGGGATATTTACTTTCGGCCAGAGCGCTATCAGCGCTCTGAGTTGGGATCGGTCGGCGTAACCGTCGAGCTGGTCGTCGGGCGCGCCGCTTACTCGTGCGAGCTGCACGACGTCTCACAGAACGGCGTGGCGTTCGAGTGGCCTGCGGCAGAGCCCATTCGGGTCGGCGTGGAGCTCGATGAGATCACGCTGCTGTTCGACGGCCACGAAACCTACCGAGGTCGAGCGCGGGTCAGTTCGGTACGTCGTGGTGGTCGCGCCGTGCTCGTGGGCGTTTCCTTCATCGACACGCTGCTCAACATCGAAGACGTACTCCACCTACGAGACGTAAAAACTTGGATTGGTGAGTCGAGCACTACTGGTCTCACGCTCGACGAAGCCCCGTGGCGCGCCAGCGGTCACGCGTCGTTCAAAGCTGCGGTGTCGGAGTTTCGGCTGCTCTTGGAGGACGCTCAGCAAAAGCTGACGGAGCTCGAGAGCACCTTGCCGTGGCACGTCGTGCACGGCGAGGAGCCGTCGCCAGCGCGCAGCGCGTTGATCAAGCAGATTCGTTCAGGCTTCACGTCAGATGTGGTCGAGATGTCCGCCGAGATCGATCGCGCGCTCAAGCGTGCGGATCGCGCGAGCCGCGGCGCATTGCGGGAGTATTCGACGCGCCACCTGCACTCGCTGTTGATGCAATCGCCGTGGATGCACCGCGCCCGACACAAGCCGCTTGGCTACCCTGGCGACTTCGAGGTGATGAACAGTGTATACTCGAACCTGTTCCGTGGCCCGAGCCTGTTCGCAAAGGCGCTCAGCATGTCGTTGGCTTGGACTCCAGCCGCGGAGGCCGTGCGTACACGCAAGGACCTGGTCAAGCGTCACCTGGCCGAACTGATCGATGCCCGCCGCGGTGATGACTCGGTTCGGATCCTGTCTATCGCTGCTGGCCCAGCCCAGGAGGTTTACGAGCTGCTGCGCGAACGTGACGAAATACCCGTGCCGCTCGAGATCGTGCTCTTCGATCAGGACAAGCGAGCACTCTCGTTTTCTCACGGCAGGTTGCAGCGTTTGGTCAACGCGAAGTGGCAGGGGCAGGTCAAGGTGCTGCACCTCCACGACTCCATCAAGCGGCTGTTGCGTGGCTCGACCGTGTTCAACGTGTCTGGTGATTTCGATGCCGTGTATGCCTGCGGCCTGTTCGACTACCTGCAGCCGCACACCTGGGTGTCACTCTGTCGAACCTTGTACGGCTCCACACGTGACTCGGGGTCGGTGTTCATCGGCAACATGGTGCCCGACAACCCGAGCCGATGGTTCATGGAACTGCACCTGGACTGGTTCCTGGAGTATCGTGAGCACGAGGAAATCCTCGGGCTGGCTCGCAAAGCCGCTCCGACTGCCCACTGCGACATTCTCGAGGAGTCGACGGGCATCAATCCGATCGTACGTTTGACGAAGGGGTGAAACTTGGCTGTCTCCACCGACGAAATCGAACAGAGATGGTCGGATTGGTTGCTTCACCGAAACCGCAGCGGCATGCGCGGCCTGCTGTGGATCGTCGTCACGATGTACCCGATGTTCGGAGTACTCGACTACTTGATCGCGCCCCGCGAATGGCTGTGGCTGCTGTACGGAACTCGAGGCGTGATCACTGTCATCACGCTGATCATGTTTCGAGTGGTCTCGACGAACCTGTTCGCCAGGCACCCCAACTCGATCACGGCCGCGTACATGATCACGGCAGCTCTGGGCATCAGTCTGATGACCGTGTTCATGGGCGGCCTATCATCGCCGTATTACGCGGGGCTGACCCTGGCCATCGTCGCTACGGGACTGCTCTTCGTGTGGCCGACGCGTGTCGTGGTGGCGACCCACGCCACGATCATCGTGTCGTTCTTGGTACCGAACCTGCTGATCGGGCACGAAGTCGATCTGATGACGGCCGTGTCCAATCAGTTCTTTCTGATTTCCACGGCGATCATCGCGGGCACGGGGCAAACCGTGGCCTATCGCTCCCAGCGCGAGCAGGTGCAAAACCAACTCACCCTCGAAACCACCACTGAACATCTCGAGAAGGCGCACGACAAGCTCAAGCAGCTCGACAAGTTCAAGTCCGAGTTCTTCGCCAACATCACTCACGAACTCAAGACACCGCTGACGATGATGCTCTCACCCATCGAGCTGGTGCTCGACGGACAACTCGGGCGCGTCACCGATGCGCAGCGATCGACGTTTCAGTCGATGCAGCGCAGCGGAATGAAGCTGTTCCGATTGATTGGCGACTTGCTCGACCTCAGCAAACTCGAAGAATCGCGGTTGCGACTGCGCATCGCCGAACGAGACTTGGTGGCGTACTTGCGCGGACTCGTGACGCAAGTGCGTCCCTTGGCTGAACGAAAGTCGATCAGCCTGCGCTTCGACGCAGAGGTGGAGCGTGCCGTCATCTGGTGCGACCTGGAACGCATCGAACGTGTCTTCATCAACTTGCTCTCGAACGCCACGAAGTTCACGGAGGTCGGGGGCAACGTCGTCGTGCGTCTATCGGCAGAAGCCGAGGCGATACGGGTCGAGGTGCGTGACGACGGGGTCGGCTTTCCCGAGGACATGTGTGAGGCCGTATTCGAGCGTTTCGTGCAGGCGGACATGGCAGGTACCAGGCGCTATGGCGGAGCTGGTATCGGGTTAGCGCTCGCCAAGGAGCTGGTGGAGCTTCACGGAGGGCACATCTGGGCGACGGCGGCGGAGGGACGAGGGGCGACGTTCACCGTCCGCTTCCCGACTGGCCGTGAGCACTTCGATGCAGACGTGCTCGAGCGCCGCGGGAATCGACGCAGTGACCGTCCGAGAAGTGAGCACCCCGCTGGGCAGCGCGTTACCGACCACACGTTGGCAGAGTGGCAGCTGGACGCACCCGAGCGCTTCCGCCTGATGGACATCGACGACGCGACGGAGCAGCGGCTAGTCGAGCGCGACACGGACGAGCAACTACGCAACTACAGCGTGTTGATCGTCGAAGACACCCCCGATGTCACTCGCATGATACGCCTGTCGCTACACCACGAGTTTCTGATCTTGGCGGCAACCGATGGGCGAAGCGGCCTGGAGATGGCACTCAAACACAAGCCGACATTGGTCATCACGGACTGGATGATGCCAGAGATGGACGGTTTGGAGCTAACTGCCAAGTTGCGTCAGCACCACGAAACGAAGCACATCCCCGTCGTCATGTTGACGGCGCGTGGCGACGTCGAAGACCGCGTGCAGGGGCTCGACAGTGGCGTCAACGCGTACTTGCCCAAGCCATTCTCTGCCAAAGTACTGCGTTCTACGGTGCGTTCGCTGCTGCGCGAGCGTGAAGAGACTGCGGACGAGGTTCTCTCGCACAACATGGATTCACTCGAGACCATTGCCGGCGGCATGGCGCACGAGATCCGCAATCCGCTGAACTACATCAAGAACGCGCTGATCGCCGTGCAGAAGGATACCGCGGTACTGCTCAGACAGA
This sequence comes from uncultured bacterium, assembly GCA_965651905.1. Classification (GTDB taxonomy): domain Bacteria; phylum Myxococcota_A; class Polyangia; order Polyangiales; family Polyangiaceae; genus SZUA-265. The sequence goes on from CBFGUG010000027.1 coordinate 87,972, forward strand.
TACCTGGGGCGAGCGACGATAGTGAACCTCGGAGTAGCCACGTTCGGCCTCGCGGTGAGGTCGACCTCGCCAAACTCGACGCGCGCATGCAGAAGATGTTCGAGGTGGCCCGGGCTGGCGTCACGCGCATCTCTGGAACCGTAGATCTGATGATGCGATACAGCCGGGAAGGCTACTCGCGAGACGTGCTTCCATGTGACGTCGCACAAGCGATCTCCGACGTCGTCTCGGTGGTGGCGCCGGCCGTCGGTCGAAACGTGGACATCAGCGTCGAGACGCAAGCAGGCCTATACGTCGAATGCGTCGCAGAGGAGTTCAACCAGGTGCTGACGAACCTGGTTCAGAACGCACTAGAGGCGGTTGCTGACGACGGGACAGGTCGTGTTTCGGTCACTGCCCGGCTCGATGACGAGCGAGTGAACATCGTGGTCGAAGATAATGGGGCAGGTATCTCGCGAGAGAACCAAGCGCGCATCTTCAACCCGTTTTTTACCACCAAAGAAGCCGGCATGGGCATGGGCATGGGGCTCACCATCAGCCACCGCGTGGTCCGATCGATGGGGGGGCGCCTGTCCGTGAAGAGCGAGCTGGGGGAGGGGACGCAGTTTCGCATTTCTCTTCCGCACGTTTTCGAGCTGGAGGCTGTCGGGTGAACTCCAAGGTACTGTTCGTCGACGACGACGAGGCGAACCTCGCCGTGTGCGAGGCGGTCTGCGCAGACGAGTTCGACGTCCTGGTCGCGTCTGGTGCGGAACCCGCGCTCGAGCTGATGCGAGAGCATGAAGTAGCCGTGATCATCAGCGATCAGCGCATGCCCGAAGTCACGGGCGTGGAGCTGCTCGAGATGGTGCGCGAGCGTTACCCCAACACCGTGCGTCTGCTGATCACCGCATACTCGAATACGCCCGCAGCGATCGACGCGATCAATCGGGGCCGCGTGCGACGCTACTTGAGAAAACCTTGGGAGCCCGAGGAGCTCAAGGCAGAAGTGCGTCAAGCGCTCGAGTGGTATGGTACGCAACGTCGTCTCGAGCAGCTGGAACGCCGCCTCACGCAAACCGAACGAGTCTACGCGCTCGGTGTAATCGCCGCAGGAATCGGGCATGAGCTCAAGAACCCCATCAGCTGGGTTTCAGGAAACTTGGAGCACTCACTCATGCGCTTCGACCGCTTGCGTGGACTCGCTCGTACCAAAGACGCGGACTCGGAGGCGATGCTGTGGGAGATCGACAAGATCGTCGACGCTTTGAACGATGCCAAGGTCGGCACGGACCGCGTATGCGAGATCGTCCAAGGCATCAAGATGTCGATGACGCAGCCGTCCGTGGAGCTTCTGCCAGTCGATCTGGACGAGGTGCTCAGGTTGGCGCTGCGCCTGGTTGCAGGAGATTTACGGCGTCATGCCGAGCTCGAAGTCGACGTCCAGTGTGAGGCGCGTGTTCTGGGTTCCAGTTCGCAGTTGTCTCAGATCGTGCTGAACTTGCTAGTCAACGCCATGCAAGCCGTGTCCGCGAGGTCCGTGGGGGTCAAGCGCGTGGCCGCACGTATCCTCCCCGCTGAAGGCAACGTGCGCGTCGAGATCGCCGACAGCGGTCCCGGCGTCTCAGCAGAGGACAGCAAGCGCATCTTCGACCCATTCTTCACCACGAAACCAGGCGTCGGCAGCGGTCTCGGGCTCGCCATCTCCCGCAAGATCGCCCAAGAGCTCGGCGGTTCCCTCGAAGTCACCCGTGACCCGCAGCTAGGCGGAGCCGCGTTCTGCCTCACGCTCCCGCGCATGCGCGACGCGCGTTGAGGGTCCCCGAGTTGGCGGGCATGGACTCGACGCGTCAGGACAGAATAACATTGCAAATTGAATTTGCAGTGTTTGATTTACAAGGATGGTATCCAGGCAGCCACTGCCGGCGGTTCGGGCTGCCCTGAACCGGCAGGCTGCCGTAGCGCTCGTTGGTCCCCGACAACTCGGCAAAACAACGCTAGCGCACGAAATCGCCGAGGGCACAAGTGCCAAAGAACAGTGAGCGGTGCACGCCGCCCCCGAGATACTCCGCTGCTCGACGCGACGCAGCAAACTTCATGGACGGGACGCTCCGACCGTTCTCATCCAAACAAAACTTCATGGACGGGACGGTCAGAGCGTTAGGTGGTGCACCATTTCGTCATGGACGGGACGCTCTCGTGCTTCCCCGAGGAGAAAAACTTCATCGAGTGGTCAGAATCGAGCGCCAATCGCTGAAGGAATCATTGCCCACCTAACGGTCAACTAGTCCCGTCCATGAAGTTTTGTTGCATCGCGAACCCTCAGATTGTCCCGTCCATGACGTTTTGTTCGAGCTAGGGCTTCGCTGCAGTCCCGTCCATGAAAGTTTGTACATCGACGAACGGTGGCACCGTCCCGTTAATGACAGGTTGTAGCGAGCTCGGCTCTGCCGGTATCCCGTCCATGAAGTTTTGTTGCATCACGAACCCTGAGACCGTCCCGTCCATGAAGTTTCGGCCGAATTCGCGCTTCCGCGTGGCGCGGAGCCAAACCCATCGAAGCGCAACAGGTGCCCCACGTCGCGATGTTCGGAGGAGGGCCCGGCAAGTCGGCGCAAACGGGCGCGGCGTGTCCACCTAGTCGAGCTGGACGCACTCCGACGAGTGGCGGAGCACATCGGCGAGGGGGCGCGTGCTCGGATTGCACCCCGACGAGTGGCGGAGCAGATCGACGAGGGGGCGC
>CBFGUG010000028.1:0-90558 GCA_965651905.1 uncultured bacterium
GATGAACAATTGGGAGTGGACCGAATTCGTGGTCGCGGCATGTCATAGCCTCATTTGGCTAGGTCCGTACCACCACGGCTAGGCTGTTAACCTAGAAACAGGCAAGAAACTCCACCAAGACCCACTCGGATCGGTGGCGAGACACGCAGATGCCTAAAGCCTGAGCGCTCGATGCCACCACCCGACCTGAGCGTGACGCGAGCTCGATTGATCCGCAAATTCGTTCAAGCTGCACCTCGTCATCTACTGCTTTGGTGAGGTCCCGCCCGTGATACGCCCCGCGCGTTCGAACAGTCCGAGGGGACGTCCTGGACTGTCCGCGTCGACCCGGCGGCATCACGCTGCAACCTCGCCGACACTTTTTCGGGCGACGGTGAGCGGCATACAGCTTGCAACGCCCATTACGACTGATTACTTGTTACACGCACCCCGACTTACCCGCTCGAAAGAACACGATGACAGCACTACGATCGCTGGCTACCCGCAGCGTTGCCACATTTCTCTGCGTTGGGCTTCTCGCGGGACCGACCTCATGGCTCGCGTCCTGCAGCAACGACCCAACATCGGAAGGCGGTGACTCGACACGCGAGAACGCGGCTGACGCCTCCCCGGCAGACCACGAGCCGCCAGAAGGAGAATCGCCTGACGACGGCGAACGCGAGGTCCACGACGCTTCCAGCAACGCTGGCATCACGGATGCCGGTCAGCAGTTACCAGACATGACCGATGAGCTGGATGCGGGTGCATCCTCACCGTCCATCGGAGACGCAGCCATCGGAGACGCAGCTATCGGCTCCCAGCCGTCGGCTGTCGACGCCGCCACCCAAGACAGCGGGGGCGATCCCAGCGTGGAGGCGGGGAGCGCTCTCGACGCTGATCATTGTGAGTTGCAGATACCAACCGACTGCCCGCAGCCATCAGACTCCGAGTTGCCGTCCGAACTGCGCTGCACAGGCCTGTACTCCAACTGGGAAACCCGAACGCTGTCGGATTGTTTGATACCGTACGCCCCAGCCTTCGCGTTGTGGACCGACGGTGCAGAGAAGCAGCGGTTCGCGTACCTCCCACCGAACACGGCCGTCGACGTCACGGATCCCGACGAGTTTACATACCCGGTCGGCACCAAGTTCTTCAAAGAGTTCTGGATCCCTCGCTCGGGTGGTGAGCCGTTCTTGGGCGAAACTCGCGTGTTGCACAAGACAGCGGCGGGCTGGCAACACACAGCCTATGTTTGGTCGGAGGCGGGCGATCGAGCGGACGCTCAACCGCAAGGCGTCGTCGCGCTTCATGGGACTCATCACGACGTGCCTTCACAAGACGAGTGCGTGACGTGCCACGGGGGGCGCGGAGATTTCGTGCTCGGCTGGGACGCGTTCATGCTCGGCGATGGGGCCACTGGATTGTCCGTCGCAGAAGGGCTCGCGGCGGGGTGGATGGTGTCCGATGGCACGTCGGAATGGTCAGACCCCGCGATCCCTGGAAACACGCTCGACCAAGAGGCTCTCGGCTACTTGCACGCGAACTGTGGGATCTCGTGTCACAACCCCAACGGTGAAGCACGCGACAGCGGGCTACTCATGCGTCTCGACGTGAGCGATGTAACAAGTGTGATGTCGACGGACACGGTGACGTCGAGTATTCACAAGCTCCCCGCCCAGCGCGGCATGGCTGTCGCAAACGAGTTACCCGGCGGACCCTTCTTCGATGTCGTTCCGACCTACCCGGACGAAAGCTTCCTCCTGCTTCGAATGCAAATGCGAGGATTCGGACAGATGCCACAACTCGGAACGAATCTGGTCGACGAGGATGGCGTTCAACTGATCTACGATTGGATCAACAGCATGCACGAGGATCGAGGCTTTCCGGCCCCGATACGACTCGTCGACGACGATCCTGATCCCGATCCGGATCCTGATCCCGATCCGGATCCTGATCCCGATCCGGATCCTGATCCTGATCCCGATCCCGATCCTGATCCGGATCCTGACCCCGTGTCATATGCGCTGGATCTGGAATCCTACTTCGTCTACGCGTGCACACCGAGTTGCCACGAGCCCGGCGGCATCGCGGGGCCAGACGGATTCGACCCGTACGCGACTCACGACTTGAGTCCTGGAGTTGGGTACCAAGAACTCACCACACGCCTGTCTCTGCAGGTGCCCGACATGCCTCTCGTCGGGGACACCCCCGAGGAGAGTTACCTCTGGTACAAGCTCCAAGGACGTCAAGCAGAGGTCGGTGGCTTCGGGCAATCGATGCCATACGGTACCGTAGTTTCACCCAACACACTGGATCTTGTCGAACGATGGATTCTGGGCGGCGCGCAGCCTTGAAGTAGCCCCCTAACAACCTGGCCTCAACAGGTAACCTGTAAGCGCCCCACAAACGCGTCGGCGTCTGCCGTACTCCATGCCGCCAGGTGCTGGGTAGTGGGTAGAGTGAGCGAACGCCCGCGGGCGGGAACCCTGCGTTAGGCGGGCCACCGGCCACTGCGTCGACGGGAACAAACTCGCCCGTTTCTCGGTGGATGCGAGTGTTTCGCGTTTTCGCAACACGAATCATATTGCCAATATGTTCCGTATCGCTAATGTGAACTCGTGCCCAGGCCCAAGAAGACTCGGAGCTACGACAGCGCGCAGCGCGACGCGCAAGTGGAGCGCACCCGCCGACGAATTCTAGACGCAACGTTGCGGGTGTTGGCGCGAGGGGCCTCGGCGTTCACCGTGCCTGCGGTCGCAGAAGAGGCAAACGTTTCACTGCCTACGGTTTACCGCCTCTTTGCGAACAAGCGTGAACTCGCGGCAGCAGCGCGGCTCGAGGTGCGGGACCGCATCGGCATAGACCCCTCCCCCATTCGCTCGTTGGATGAGTTGATTGAGCGGCAGATCGAACACATCCGCAACGTCAGCACGGTGGACGACGTGCAGATCAAGACACTGTTTGACCTCAGTGCGCAGCCCCTTTCCGAAGCAGCTGCTTCAGAAGCCAAGGACGCGGTGGCTGCAGCGCTCAAACCACTACTCGCTGGAGTGCGAGGTAAGGAGCGCAAGTACCTGGTCAATGCGGTGACCATGTTGTTCAGCTCGGCTGGTGCCCTGATGTTGTGGCGCTACCGCCTGATGAACGACGAAGGTGCGGAAACGTTCACCTGGACAGTGCGGACACTGACCCAAGCGATAAGCGAGAAAGGAAATCGCCGTGGAGAGTGAGATCGAATGGCCCAAGCCGTCCCCAGGAACTTGGGAGTTTGACGTCAGTCACCAGTCGAAGCCGTTTGGTCGATTTCTCGACGACGTCATGCTGGAGCCTACGAAACGCGGATTCGCCGAAGGCTTCGCGAGAGTGGGCATACCACTCGCGACTGTCGAACCAGCTATCGTCAACGGCTGGTGGTATACCTGCGTGCGGCCCCTCGGTGGACCACCCGAGGGCGGCCACTCGCCACCGAAGGTCGTCTTTTCGCTGCTCTTCAGTGTGGTTCCTGAGTTGCGCCGTAGGCGATCGAGCGCGGCGCGCTTCTTCGACGACCAGCCCTGGGTGGAACTGAACGCGAGTTGGTTTGACGTCGAGCGCCCGACGTACGCGGCGCGCCTCGACGATGCACTAAACATCGTTCCCCACCAACTCGGCGACGCAAAGCTGAGCGAGACGATGCGTGAGCTCCATGCGCTGGCAAGCGAACTGACGTACATTCACTTCGTTGCCGTACCGACCTTCTCCGTCTTGCTGGGCGACTTCATGGTTCAAAGCGAAGCTTGGGGCGCGATTGCAGCCAAGGATGCCATGCGTGCGGTCGCTGGGTACACACACGTGACCAGTCGCCCCATCCAGGCACTCGACGCGGTAGTTGCGGCATTGCGCGACGCGAACGCTCTAAACATACTGACTGCCGCTTCGAGTGACGATCCAAGACACGTGCTCGACGAGATCGCTGCGGCAAGCCCCAGGTGTGCAAGAACGCTGCGCGACTACCAGCGGGAGTTCGGAACGCGCGTGGCAACCGACTGTTCGCCGCTTGGACTGACACTCAACGAGATGCCTGAGTTGTTGGTTGGAAACCTCGCACAACGAGCTGATGCTCCGTCTGGCTCGGCAAGTGCTCGCCAGCAAGCTGACGCAGCAGCGGCAGAATTGCGCCTGCGTTTCGACGAGAAGCGGCGCGAACAATGGGACGAGTTGCTGGAGCGCGCACGCGCCGCAACCAACCGTCGCGAAGACGACGGAGGCTTGTTCCTGCAAGCGGTGGGGCTGCTGCGCACCCTGTTGCTCGAGGTAGGGGCACGTCTGGTACAGCGCGGTCGAGCCGATGAGGCAGAGAGCGCGTTCGATCTCACTTGCGACGAGCTCGAGCAGTTGCTTGCGGGTGGGGGGCCCGCGCTGGTCGAGGTACGTGAGTACACTGCGCTACGTCGTCGGAACAGTATGCTCGTGCCTCCCTCCACAATCGGACCACACTCTTCGCCCCCCGACGTTGCGGTGTTCCCCCAGAGCATGCAACGAGTGGTCAGCGCCATCTTCGCGTTCATTCGTCGCTTCTCGCCCGATGGAGATCCGATAACCGAGCAGGGTTTGGCAGGTCATGGTGTGAGTCCGGGCGTGGTCACTGGGCGCGCGCGGGTGATTCGCTCGCACGAAGATTTCACGCGCTTCGCGCGGAGCGACGTGCTCGTGGCCAACGCGACGTCACCATCGTTCAACGTACTGCTTGCTGCCGCCAGCGCGGTCGTTACTCAGACAGGGGGCCTGATCTGCCATGCCGCGATCGTGGCGCGAGAGTTCGGCATACCGGGCATCGTTGGCGTACGCGGGGTCCTCGACGCCGTTCCCGACGGCGCGCTCGTGCGCGTTGACGGGGACCGCGGTGTCATCGAGATCCTGCAGTCACAGGCTGACGCGAGAGACCTGCAGCAGCAGGATGCTCGACGCAACGTCGTCCTCGAGCGTCCGCTGCGTAAACCCCAGGCCCACGATCGACCTGGGCTCATCGTACCTCTTAGAGACGCCTCACGAGCCGCCCTGTTCGGTGGTAAGGGCGCCGGACTTGCAGTGTTGTGTCGAGCGGGGCTGCGGGTACCGTGGGGCATCGCCCTGGACGTCACGGCCACGGAATCCATCGCCGCAGGTGATCCCTCTCACCTGTGCCTACTGAAAGAGGCGCTCGACGGGTGTACAGGCCCCTTTGCGGTGCGTTCCAGTGCGACCACGGAAGACTCTGCGACGGCAAGCTTTGCGGGCCAGTTCGAAACCGTGCTGGGCGTGACGAGTTTCGAAGACATCGTCAGAGCAGTCGAGAGTGTGTGGCTCTCGGGCAACAGCGCAGCCGTTCAGGCGTACCAGGCGCGCTTGAATCGGAACGCCGACGTGAAGATGGCAGTGGTCATCCAAGAGCTGGTCGACGCGCAGAGCGCTGGAGTACTCTTCTTCGACCCCAACCAGCCTCGTCACGTCATCGAGGCGACCTGGGGCTACGGCGAGTTGGTGGTCGATGGAAGCGTCTCACCCGATCGTTACGAAATCGACGACCATGGCGGGTTGAGTGAGTTGACGATTGGCGAGAAGACTCAGGAACTCGTGCGAAACGGCAAAGGGCTGAAGCGTCGCCCAACCAGCGACGCCCGCGCACGCACCCGTTGTCTGAGCGACGCAGATTTGGGCAACCTCGCTCGGCTGGGACAGCAGGCAGTCCGTGCGTTCGGCGACGCCCGCGACATCGAGTGGGCAGTGACCCCCAAGGGTGTGTACTGCCTGCAAGCTCGACCGATCACACGAAATCTGCATGCTCGAACTTGAAAGAATCACTCGTCAGTTGGCCTGATCGTCCAGGAACGCGTCAGCCTTGATGCCGACGTTCACAGTCGTATTCGAGTCGTCGAGTCGCAACCCTAGGTCTCCAAGGCTCGTCTCCAGCGCGAAACGTCCCTTTGCCAGGCCGTTTGATTTCTTCCAAGTGCCGCGCGCATCGACATCCCCACTATTCGCGCTCAGTAGTTCGACCATCGTCAGCTCTGACCCGACGTAGACTGCAACCCTAGCCTGCAAGTCATCCACGCCAGCAAGCGCTTTCGCTAGCGGTGCAGTCACGTCGGGCAACGCAAGCTTCAACAGCTCTTGGGCCTCTTGCAGTTCCAAGTCGAACGTCCCCTGTAGGAAACGGGACTCAGCATCGCGAAAGCGCGCCGAGTTGCTTATCACGTCCAGCTTCGGAACCGTTGCTAGGTCGTCGGAGTGACGTACTTGGAGTCGTTCGAATGACAGACGCATCTCGGTCGCGGACGTCTCGGCCTCTTCCGGGCGTTCCAAGCGCGTAGTGAGTTCGATGCTCGACGCTTCGAGTTCCAGCTCGTCCCGCGACAGGGAGCCGTCAACGATGCTCGCCTCGAGTTCGCCAGCGTTGCCCGCCCAGTCCAACGTCGCCGTCGCCGCGCCACTCATTCGCACTCCCGTTCCCAACTTGCGAGACACCCAACCCAGGTCGGGCACGCTGAGCTGGTCGACCTGAAGTGATTGAAGTTCCGCACTCATCGGTCGAGTGAGATCGAGTGGCATCAACGATAGCCCAAGCTCGACATCTCGCGCGCTCGGCGCCTCGCTCGATACGATGGTTAGCTCACTGGAGCTTGCCGTGACGATCATCTCTGATGCATTTCCCGATGCAGGCACAGCGATTCGCACGCTGGCATCACCCGCAACCACGCCAAGCGGTGTCGTCACTTTGGCGTCCGTAGAGCGCGCCAGCACGCTGGTGCCAGACGCGATGCTGCCGTCATCAACTCGAATATCTATCTCGGCCGAGTAGGGCCCACGTACGGCGCGAACTCCTGTGTTCGAGAGGTACACGTCCAGAAAATCGAGAGTGCCGCCCTGGAGCTCGATGACCGCGGTCGCGCTCATCTCGTCCAACACTTGCATGCCTGTGGCATCGCGAAGATCCGTGGTGGGCATGTCGCACGTCACCTGACCGTCGATACTCGACGCGACCGTGCGGTCCGCTACTCGAATATCCCCTGACTCGAATACCAGGTTCGTCCCCGTCAATCGCAGACGGCTGCCTGGATGCAGCTCGAACGCACCCGACGCAACGGCGCTTCCTCGATATCGGTGCTCCATGATCCAGAGCTCGTCGACCTCCGCGCGCACGTTGCTCAGGCTGATGACCCAACGCTTGGACAACTCCTCGCTAGATGTTTCTGGCGGAGAGCCCTCGTACAGCGGCGGCCCGTCGTAGCCATCGATCGGGGGAAACGCCGCAAGTCTGTCTTCCTGCCCGACCGTGCTCCTCACCTTGTGTCGCAACTTGAACGAAACGCCTGAGACGTGGACGTCAGATCCCTCCAAGCGTTTGCTAGCTAGCTCGATCAGATTCACATCCAGGACTGCATCCTCCACTTCGAGAGCGAACTGGATGTTGTAATCGGCCCCGCGCAGCGTGAACCCCTTCACGTGAACGCGTCCAGGAATGAAGCTATAGGCCGACGCGTAGGACATGGAAAGGTCCTCCGTTTCAGAGACCCAACGTGGCAACATCGAGTTCGACAGCACGATGTTCGCGACTGCCAGATAGGCCGCAAAGCTCGCAACGACTACGAATGCGCTCGACCACACGGCACGTGAAAGCGTAGAGCTGGATCGAAGTCGGGAGCCCCAGCGGCGCCAAAACGGGGAGCGCGTATCTGTCACGTACCACGACCAAAGCAAACCCCGTGCCTCAGGCAGCGAAGGAACAACGCCCGGGCGTTGTCCCGGAGGTCGCCCGTGGCGATCCAAAAACGGCGGGATGTGAGCCGTACTTCGCCGGACGTGATGGCAGCACGTCTCCAGGTGGGCTCGAAGTGCGCGCGACGCAAGACACTTGCCTGGAGACCGAGGAGTGATCGGCTGCCCCGCTGAGGCGGTTTGCTACTGATGAGCGACGCGCGCAGTGGGTGCACGTGCCGCATGTCGCCTGGCTCGTCCTTTGCAAGAGATCGCTACATGCAAGAAGACAAGCCCTCCCAGCCCCGAGAAGCTCCCCTCGAAGTTCCGCGGCGTGAGCCCGACGAGCGTCCACTTCCCCGAAGTCCGGAAGAGGCACCGAAGCCCGAGCGCAAACCTGAGGTGAGACTACCTCCGTCTGAGGGTACACCCACTGGACGCCCTCTGGAGGTCCCTACGAGAAAGCCACACGACCCTGAGGAGGATTGAGCTTTCGCGCCTCCTCAGTGAGCTGCAGACGTAGCCGTGGCCTCGGGACTTTGCTGCACCCACGCCCTCGCCTCGCTCACCTCACTTTCGGTGAAGAAGCGAACGCTGGCTTTGGTCAAAGGCTTGCTCAAAGTCGCCATCCAGCGCCTGTCGTCACTGTCCGCGACGATGGCCAGGCGATCGATGTCGTCGTAGTGCTTCGCATCGAACTTCAGGTCTTCCCACAGTCCTTTGGGTGACCATCCGCTCATGTTGCCGACATGTACAAGTAGACTGATCTTGCCATGTCGCTCGATACGCTCTTCCGCGAGCGGGGTGAATCGTTCGTAGTCTTGCTTCTCCAACCGCCCGTCGATGGTGACCTCGAGCACGGCTGGCGCCAGGGTTGATATTCTCGTTGACATGCCTGAAATGGATGCAAGGCAAGTGCCATGAGCTAGCATCTCGCCCCGCGACACGACGCCGTTCGCCCGTGGCGTGCTGCTTGCAGGGGGATAGCTTGCAACCGCGAACCACTCTTGCCGCTCACGGTTTTCGCCGACTGCCGAGGCGGGCGTCGCGCGACGTGCATTGCGCTTTGTGCTGATCTGCCTCAGTTGGGGCACGCTTCCGCACGGGCTGGCGGCTTCAATCGAAACGAGGAGAAGAAATGAACCCGAAGTCAGGTCACCAATCCATGTCCAACATCCCACCCTGTGGCGCGAGTTCCGCGTCGTTTCACGCCCGACGTCTAGTCCCAAAACACGCAAGGTGGTGCGTGCCCTTGATGAGCATCTTGCTCTCGAGCTCGATTGCGCTGGCAGACGGCGCAGAGAGCTCGAAACTGCCCGACAACAGGATCCGGGATGCCGTCGAAGACGAGCTATCCCGAGACTACGCCATTGCACCCGACGCGATTGACGTAGAGGTCACGCACGGGGTCGTCGAATTGAGTGGGACCGCCTCGAACCTGCTAGCCAAGCGCCACGCCATCGACGAAGCACAGGCGGTACGTGGAGTACTCTCGGTCGTCGACCGGATCGAAGTGTTTCCGCTACTCCAGCGAACCGACGTGGAGATCCGAAGAGCGGCCGATCAGGCCCTGCTCTATGATGCGACCACGGAGTCTTGGGAAATTGACGTCGACGTCAAAGCAGGAGTTGCCACGTTGAGCGGAACGGTCGACTCTTACGCAGAACAGCAAATCGCCGGGGACGTGGTCGCTGGAGTCGTCGGCGTTCGAGAGGTCGACAATCGTCTCGAAGTCACTGACGACTCGGATCGACTGGATACGGAGATCGCAGAAGACGTAAAAGGTCGACTACATTGGGATGCTCTCGTCGATGGCGCGTTCATCCAGACTCACGTCAAAGACGGTGTCGTGACTCTCACTGGCAGCGTCGGCAGCGCGTCGGAACGTGAGCGAGCGCACGTGTTATCCTGGGTCAGGGGCGTGAATACGGTCAGCACCGCTGGCCTGCAGGTTACGAACTGGGCGCGCAACGAGTTTCAGCGCCAACGCCCGACGACCGCCACCGACCAGGACATAGCAGCAGCGATCAAGGCTGCACTGTATTGGGACCCCAGGGTGCTGTCCACGGACGTAGCAGTGTCGGTCGAGGACGGTGTGGCAACGCTACGCGGAACAGTCGCAACAGCACGAGCGCGGCGCGCAGCTGACCGCGACGCTCGACTCACGACGGGAGTGATTCATACGCACAACAGACTCAAGGTTCGCGCGAACGCTCCGAGCGGGAAGGAACTCGAACAGCGTGTCCAGCGCGCCCTGCGCTGGAACCCGTACCTATACGATCGCGAGGTCTCTGTGAGTGTGAGTAACCATCGCGTCCGTTTGACGGGTCAGGTCGACAGCAACTTCGAAAAGCAACGAGCTGAATCGGTAGTCGAAGGCATCAACGGGGTGCAGAGCGTCAGCAACGCGTTGACGGTTGCAAACCCTGCGACGCTGCTGGAAACCAACCGCTACGATTCCAGCGACCTGACGAACCTGGAGGATACTCGCTGGTATCAATACGACGCAAACCCTCGACTGGGCGATCAGGCGATCGTCGCGAACATCCGCCGAGAACTATTCTGGAGTCCGTTCGTCGACAGAGATGACATCCGCGTGTACGTCGACGACGGAGTAGCCACACTGGCTGGCACCGTCCAGGACACGTCGGAAATGCTGTCAGCCGTCGAAAACGCGTTCGAAGGCGGTGCCAGCGCAGTGGACAATGAGCTGCGCGTGAAGCTGGAGGAGGTAGCACGATGAGCTCGAGAATTCATTCGACGCTGTCGACGCGCGGTCGACATGTAGTTGCGTGGTCGACAGTCTGCATCTGCTGCGTCGGGTGCGCGGGCACCCCAGAAGCCAAGTCTCCGGACCCGTCCACGAACACGATTGGTCGCTCCAGCACGCCAACACTACCGAAACAGCTGGCAATGTCCGAGTTCGCCGAAATTGACGTTCGAGCGCGTACCCACGCGTGGCCGGGTGACGCGGAAGTCACCAAACACGTCACGCCTATACGGCTCGTGGTCGAGAATCACAGCGCTACAGGGGTGAGGCTCTTGTACGAAGACTTCGTCATCATCACGGACACTGGAGACCAGTTTGCGGCGCTTCCGCCCCACGCCGTCGACGGTGAAGTGAGCAAGCGCGTGTTGGTCGAAAATTACCGACCGCCTCACGCGCTGTTTCATCACAATGACTTCTATCTAGCGCCCCCGTACGTAAAAATCTACCCGCACCTGTCCCTCTACCCCAATCATCTTCCGCACGATCAGACCTACTATCCAGAGCACTTCAGCTACTGGGACGACATGCCGCTCCCTACGCCTGAAATGCTGGACCGCGCACTGCCCGAAGGCGTACTGGAGAGTGGAGGTCAGGTGGATGGCTTCGTCTACTTCGAACACGTGAGCGGCGAAGGACCGTTCACTTTAGTCGTAGACCTGACGACGCCTGGAGGCGCACCGATCGGCAATGCGAGAATCGACCTCTAGGGACATCAAGTTCTACTGCCAGAAATCATACTGGAGCGACGTGCGCAGATCCCGGCTTTGCGCACGGGCATTCTGCTTCTCTAGCAGTAGTGCTAGAGAAGCAGACGCTGCGCGGAAGGAGCGTCCACAAACGCACGAGGCCCCCAGGCTTCGCCTCGGGGGTCTTCGCGTGCGCGATCGCGCGTCAATGGCGACCGCAGCGGGTCCAGACTTCGGTTGGTTCTACTGTCAGACGTTCTGCTGGAGCGATCTTCGGAAGTCTACGGCAGTAGTGTTAGTGGTCGGTTGCATTCCTCAGCCGAACTGGAGGTGCAGCCTCGAACACGACTCGCTGATCGAGGCTGCCGTCTTGCTCACCGCGGCTGAGTGGTAGTAGCCGATAGCGAGGAATGCCTGCCATCATCAGTCGTTCGACCGCTGCTTCAGCACGTTCGTAGCCCAGCACCCAGTTGAAGTCTTTGGGTCCGACTGGGCTCGCATCACCCACCACGAAGTATTGGAGTTTGGGGTTGTTCCTCATGCACGAGGCAACTTCGGCAATTATCGCCTGGCCACCTTCGTCGATGGTGCTGGAGTCAGTTTCGAAGGTGATCTGGCGGGTTTCCGCGCAGCCCTCGGGTCGCATGGGCGTCTCGGTCTGTGCCGAGGCAACTGGTGCGAACCCGAGCAGCGCTATCGGGAGCCAACGAACGACCTTCGGGGTCGTGGGCTTCACGTGTGAGCGATTGGGGTTCGAGCTCTTCATGGTTTTTCCTTTCGATTTGGTTGTGAGTGGTGTGAGCGGCCTTTGAGATTGGACTCGCGTCGAACTGGTCGTTCTTCCGCGTCGAGTGGCTCATCCGCTGATCCGAACGGGATGAGGCGCGGCGATTTCTGGAGCCCCCGCTCCGACGGCTTCAGAAATCGCTCGCGGTCACTCGGGGGACGCACTAGTGCTCGTACGCGACCTTACCTCCACGCGCCGTCGGTTCTTGGTTCGAGGGCAAGGCATGCAGCTGCAGGATCGGCCGATACGAGTCCCGGTAGGACCAAGCCAAGTAGAGGTGCGCGGCCATCAGCAGCCCCGCAACCCACAACCCTGCAGGAGCCAAGAACACGTGGAACAACATGATGTTGACCAAGTTTGGCGTGAGCAGTACCAGCGCAAGCGGCACGAACCGACCCGTGATCAACAGTATTCCTACGATGATCTCCGTCACCTTGATGAGCGGCATCATGTAACCTGTTGCCACCAGTGCACTCATGAACTCCCCTGCAGGCTCTGGCATTTCGGGCATCGGAATGAAGTTCAAAAACCCATTCAGCCCCATCAACAAGAACACTGCTCCGAGCACGATACGCACGACTGTCGATACCGTCTCACTCGGACTAGACTGCGTCGCCGCAGACGATTTCGCTGCGTCAGACATGTTAGACTCCTTTCGATTGGATTATTTCGACGCAAGTCCACGCAAACCGAACGAGCGCAGCGCGGTGACGCGCCCCAGGTGTACGACACGGTCGGCGGACCAGACTTGCTACTACTCAGTGGTGCAAACTGCGCGCCACCGCGACAACGCCAGGTTCTGGCCCGCTACGCGTGGCGAGCTGACACGCATGTGGCATAAGCGGGCACCACATTGCGGATTCTTGCCGCTGGAACGTTGCCCCCATTAGCTCAGCGCGACGACTACTGCTCCGAAGGTCGGCGTATGGCCACCCCCCGCGGCGCATACCTATCAGCGAAAGATACCGTGTGGTAGGTGGGCGCTCACGACCCAGTTCGGCGCATCCACGACCTCGCTGATGTGGAGATCGACTGCGACGCTACACAAGCAGTATGCGAGGTTGGGCGACAGCCCATACTCACGGCACAGGTGATCGATCATTTCACGCACGGCGTCGCGAGTTGCCTGCATCAGGTCAGGCGCTACCCCCATGGTGACGAACCGCGCGCCCCGCGGGGTCACCTCTCCTGGCAACTGCGCCCTTGGACTACGTATCGACCGACCTTTCAGCAACTTGACCCGAGCCTGTACGTTGAGTGACGTCTCTATCGCCGTGCCACAGACTTCTCCGTCACCTTGCGCGGCATGTGTATCTCCCACTGACAGGAGAGCTCCAGGCACCTCGACGGGCAGCAACAACTTCGACCCCCGCACGAGGTCACGGCAATCGAGATTGCCGCCGACACGTCTCGGCGGTATCACGTCGTGAACGCCAGGTTCCCCGGGTGAAAGCCCCACCGTTCCAGCAAATGGCCGGGTGGGAACGCGGATCTCTGGGGTAAATTCCACTACTCTGTCCTGATAACCAGAAACGTGAAAGTACGACTCCTGGAAGTCGTCTGCCAGCAAGCCGAACCCCGGGATAATCGCCGTCCACCCCCAATCGTCGAGTTCGAAGTCCAGAAATTCGATCTCGATGGCGTCTCCTGGCTGCGCCCCATCGACGAAAACCGGGCCGACTACGGGGTTCACTCTTTCGTGATCCAGTGCATCCACGTCAGCAGCTGTAGACGATCTAGTGAGCTGCCCGCCTGAAGCGTCCTGGACACGGAACTCGACTAGCTCCGTGTCAGTCACGTGGATGACGGGTTCGAGCTCCTTTGACCAACCGTGGTGATGATTGCCTCGATGTAGTGTGCGTACGTTTAGCAGCGTCAATGTCGTGCCTCCAGGCTGGGAGCGGCAAGACTCGTACCATGTGAATGCGTAGTAGTTGAACGAGATGCCAAACCGTGTGTTTCCGAGGAGCTCGCCGCGGCAGATTGGTCGTCGTGTATCGTTTCGCCTCACGGCCTCCGCGAACTCGCGAGCGATGAGCGCAATCGATGATTCGACTCCGGGTTGCGCATCCCCCCGTAGATGCGCCAATACGATCTCGTGTGCTTGGCACGACACGGAATCCATAAATGAGTCAGCCCACTTCAAATGAGCCCCCAACGGCCAGCGACGTGTTCGGAGGGCGGGGAGCAGATCTGTTCACCTGGCGACAAACGACGCCTTCGACGCCTAGGGCTCCGTCGATCGAAGAGGCGCATTCGATGGGCGACGCGTCGAGTCGCAGCACCGCGTCAGATTCAGTCGCTCCCGGAACCGTGCTTCGTGTCGAGAAAGTGGGTCCGCGAGTGCGTGTCTTTCACATCGCTCGTCCTTCAGACCTGTCGTTCACAGCGGGCCAGTACTTGAAGCTGGGGCTCGCCTCCCTCAAGAGTCACAAGTACAGCATCGCGTCAGCTCCAGAAGATGAGCAACTGAGCTTCTGTATCGCGCTAGTGCAAGGTGGACGCCTGACGCCAGGGCTGTTCTCACTGCAGCCAGGATCACGCTTGGAGATCGCGTCGAAAGCAGGTGGGCGTTTCGCCCTCGACCCCAGCGCTCGCACCCACGTGATGGTGGCAACGACCACAGGCGTCGCTCCCTTCCGCAGCATGATCCGTAGCGCGCTCGCGCGACGCTCGCGCGAGCGCTTCGTACTCGTGCATGCTGCGAGTTATCTCGAGGATCTGCCCTATTTTGCAGAGCTGACACAACTCGGTGAACGCTCTCCACAACTCTCGTACATACCGACGCTGAGTCGCACACCCGGAGCACACAATCGACCATGGTCTGGTCGCCACGGACGTGCGGACGTGGTCACGGCTGGACTGTTGCAGGAAGAAGTACGCCGCGACCCGAATCTAGAGGTCTACGCGTGCGGTCGCGCCGAGATGATCGAGGCACTACGCAAGCGACTCACTCGAGACGTGCGCAGCGAAAGTTTCGGATGACGCGCACTGCTTCGGGTCGACTCGCGCATCACTGCGCGTCGAGTGGCAGTTCGACTCCCGTGTTGGGGGGCGGCGGTGCGCCCAGTCTCGGGTCTTGCCGCTCCAGGTACGAGTCGATCACCTCTCGCACGCGTGAGTCCCTGAGGATCACGGAAATCTCGATACGACGATTCTTCTGATAGGCTTCTGGCGTTTCGTCCGTGGAGATGGGGCGGAACTCCGAGTAAGCGCTTGCGGCAAAATAACGCCCATACTCTTCACCGAGTTTGGGCTCCGCCTGGAACATGTAGTCGAGCACGTTGCTGGCGCGCTTGGCCGAAAGGTCTCGGTTGTAGGCCGCCGAACCACGATTGTCCGTGTGCCCCTGCACTGCGACGACATCGATGTTGTCGCGCACCTCCGGGTCGGCTAGCACGCGCGCAAAGGCCTTCGCCAGCATCTTCAGAAAGACCAAGCCCTCAGCTTTGATGGTCGTCGACTTGTAGTCGAACAGCAGACTCTCATCCAAGACGATGTTGCCGTTGTCGGCCACCTTCGCCACGGGCCCGTCACCCCCGACTTGTTCCTTCAAAGAACTGCGCACCTTCTCGAGCACGCTCAGACGCAAGACCCCGATGCCCTGCACTCGCGCTTTGACTTCGCTCAGCTCTTCGTTGCTCGACGCGATCACCTGAGCTTGTTCCTGCAAACGCTCTTTGGAGAGCTTCAGCTCCTTTTGACCTGCCTCGAGCTCGGCGGAGAGTAGCCGCAGTTGCTTTTGGGAACTGGTCACCTGCTTCTGGGACCCCGTGAGCTTCGCAAGCGTTTGCTCGAGCTCCGCCTGTGCCCGCTGCAGCTGTTTCGCGCCGAACAGGTTCTGGATGTACGCGAGCAACACCAGTACGAACAGAATCAAAGCGATCGTCGACGTCAGATCGGAAAATGAAGGCCAGAAGTTCTGCTCTTCGGCCCCGCCCCCGACGGACTCGTCGAGCAGGTTGCGGCGACGGGCTCTCACTTGCCCACCCCTGGACGCGTACGCGGCGGCTGGTTCTTCAGGGCACCCGCCACGTCCGCGAACGACACGCTCATGCGTGCGATGTTGTCCTTGAGGTGAGCGTTGAACTCGTGAAAGTCTCGGGTGTTTTCCGCGAAACGGTTGAGTGCGCCTTCGAAGCGAACGATACTGCCCTCCAGCGCGTTCACGGCCCGATCGAACTGTTCTGTCGCCTGTAACGTCGCTTCGGAACCCTTTGCAGGCTGGCTCGCCTCCCAATCCGCCACCAGACGGTCGAGGTACAGCTCCAACTGGATGGTGAACGCCGCGCGGCGCTCTGGTAGACTGGCAAACACTCCGAGCAGCGTCATCAAAATGGCGGCGGTGATCCCCGCGAGTGACGTCGTGAACGCGACGCTCATTCCCGACAATGCATCCGTCAAGCCGCGAGTCAGTGGTTCCGCAACATCTGCCTGCGGGGAAAAGTCGCTCGACACGATGCTCACCAACTTGCCGATCGAACGCGTCAGCCCGTAAAAGGTTCCAACCAACCCCAACGTGATCAGCAGCCCAGCGTTGGCACGCACCAAACGCTCCCCCATCAACAGCCCACGGAGCTCCAGTTGCATGGCACGTTCGACGATGGCTTGAACGTTGATGGTCTCGGCGTTGCCTCCGACCGGCAATCGGCGAATGGCCATCTCCACGTCACCCGTCGCGCGCCCGAGCACGCTGAAGCGAAACGCGCTACCCGCACTAGAATCCGTCTTCAAGTCCTTGATCATCGCCGCATAACGCCCCCGCGCGACCAAGGTGGTCACGACACCGAGCACGAGAAGAAGCGTGATGACGGCGATGATCAGGGTTCCACTGACATCGACCAACTGCAGACTGCTGGGGAGGGCACTCATGGCCGTGGTGTTACACAGACGAGCGGCGCCGTCGAATTCGCAGCAAATCGTCGTCGTCAGCCCACGTGGGATCGAAGCGGTCCGAACGCCTACGCAGCGCGCGATGCCGATAGACCCGTTTTTCTTTGGGGAAGTCACAACGCGACTAGATGCGGCTCCCTCTGGGGGCTGTGCATTGGTCTCATTTCATTCTGTGAGGACACCCGCCGATCTCGGCGCCTGAGGCCGTTTCCGCTGCGGGGTCCCAAACGAACGGGTCCCGCGCGGCGGCACGCCGCGTGGGTAAATGAGGCTTGGGGTTGCTCAAAGCCAGGCGGCTGTTCCGCTACGGTTCTCGCGAAAACGCCCTCAGTCACCGAGCTTGACGGGCGGTTTAGCTGCTACGCCAGGCATGGATCGACGACACGAGGCGACGATCAGTCCAATCCTCAGCTCTGGGGGACTTCAGACTCCTGACGGACCCAATCACCGACGCCAGCCCCCGAATGCCTGCGACGGCTGCTGACTCCGTGGCTGGCAGCCCGTGGGTGCCAGTCGGGGGATACCAGGGTGGTCACCAACGCCCCCCAATCGCCGTCGATTGGACGGAATTGACCACGAACGGTCACGGCGCCGTCGGGCGGCCGAGTCCAGGTGGCTTCGAACGCGTCAGGCATCTCGAATCGATTGCCAGTGGGCGCGCGGTCGACGAAACTCTCTGCCGTGAGATCCGTGAAGCTCAAGTTGACCGCGTTGGTGCTTGGCTCGATGGTACCCGGCTTTGCTGCCGCCGTGTTCAGTGGACTCGAGGCTCGCGAAGACCTGCTCTCGCAAGTGGGAGAAGTCGTCGATGGCGCGAACGACCGCTTCGAACGAATCTTGGACGACACCCTCAAGGGTCGACAGGCACCTCTGGTGATGGCCGGCGAAAACGCACACCTGTCTGATGTGCTGGCTAAGGGTGATCGCGCTGCGGTACAACAGTATCTGTTGCCGTTGAAGAAGGCCTACCGACGCCGGGTGGTCTTGCTTTCGGACGCGAAAGGGGAAATTCTCGCGGCTGGCAACCCCGAGGACGGACCCATCTCACTGGGGGAAAGCGGCAGCCCCGCGTTCAAGCAGTTGCTCGGCGGCAAGCCCCTCGAGGGACTGATTCCGATCAACACCCACCAAGGCAGCGGACACTCGCTCGTATCGGCCATGCCCATCGTGGACGAGGGCGGAAACCAGGTAGGGGCACTGGCGGTCTTCTCGCCCGTAACTGACGGCTACATCTCGTACTTGGGAAGACGAGTCGACGCTGACTTGTCGTTGAACGTAAACGGACAGCACGTCGCCGCAGCCACGGATCACGCTGCACCCGAGCTGCGTTCTCAGGGAGATTCAGTCGTATTCAGGGAACGGGCAGGGCGACTTTGGGCCGTCAAGAGCTTCAAGCCGCAAGCGCTTCAAAGCCCGGGCGTAGTTGCCGAGCTGACGGCGGCACACGACGTCACCGAGCTGCGCAATGAGTCTCGTGCCGCGTTGTGGAAGGAGCTCGGCCTCCTCGGCGGACTGACCATCTTGGTATTGGGGTTCGCTTTGAGTTTCGCGGGTCGCATCGCCCGAGGGGTGAAGGGGATTTCCGACGCGGCGGGACGCGTCAAAGACGGCGACTACGTGACTGCGCCCGTTCTGCACACTGGAGACGAGCTCGAGTCGCTCACGCTTCACTTCAACGAAATGGTTCAGGGCCTGCAAGAACGCGACCGCCTGAAAGAAACGTTCGGGCGCTACCTGACGCGCCAAGTCGCCGATCACCTGATGAGCGGTGAGCAACAGCTGGGGGGCAACTTGATCCCCGCGACAGTGTTATTCTCCGACATCCGCTCGTTCACCGCGATCAGTGAACGCATGGAACCACGTGCGCTGCTCGACTTCTTGAACGAGTACTTCTCTGGCATGGTCGAGAGCGTGATGCATCACCAAGGTGTCGTAGACAAGTTCATCGGCGACGCCATCATGGCCGTATTCGGAGCCCCCGTCCCCGACCCAGAGGACCCGCTGCGAGCCGTGTGCGCAGCGCTGGAAATGCGCGGCCGCCTCGAAAACATCAACCAAGACTTCGTGGCCCGTGGCCTTCCCGAGATCAAAGCGGGCATCGGGCTGCACTCTGGTCAGGTGGTGGCCGGCAACATGGGGCACTCACAACGCATGGAGTACACGGTCATCGGAGACGCGGTGAACCTGGCATCACGTCTCGAAGGCATGACCAAGGAGCTTTCCTGCGACGTGATCTTGTCTGAAGACTTGTACCTCCAAGTACAAACCAAAGTGAACGCGGAGCCCCTGAAGAAGATCAAGGTCAAGGGTCGAGACCAGGAGATCATGGTGTACCGCCTGATCGGGCTGAAGGAAGGCGTGAGCGATCCTACGAATCCCACGACGATCCAGAGCACCGAGGCTGACGCGCCGTGATGGCTGGTCCCTCTCAGTGGAACGTCGCCCGAATGCGGCCGACGTTCCACTGCGTCAGCAACCGGGCGAGGCACGTCGGCCGAGTAGCAGTCGCAGCAAAACATGGCCGCTGCTGAACCAAGCGGCGACGTCTGAAGCCTCGCTCCGACGGTTCAGGGCCGCAGGAGCCCCGCGAGATTGTTTTGGATGTCCCCGTTCGTACAACCCGGGAAGGTGAAAACTTGGTCACCGATGCCGTCGGTCGACCCAGGAGCAGTCAAAACTTGGTCTCACATGCCGTCGGGCGGACCAGGAGCAGTCAAAACTTGGTCTCAGATGCCGTCGGGCGACCCAGGAGCAGTCAAAACTTGGTCTCAAGTGCCGTCGGGCGGCCCAGGAGCAGTCAAAACTTGGTCTCAAGTGCCGCCGGGCGGTCCAGGGTAACCGCGGACTTTCTGTTCGCTACATTCAGTCGCCCCGGTCGGACGACGGAGCTTCTGTTCGATACAGCCCGGACGAACGAGGGCGGCCCACACCTACTCGGTGTGAGCCGCCCTTTGATGTCGACTCAAAGTCGACTTCCACACGTGGAACGCTTACAGCTCAGACACGCAAGGCAGGTCGGAGGTCGTCTTGTCCACATTCACCTGCGTCACACCAGCGGGTAACGCCGTCCCGTCACTGTCGAGATCAAACACGTGCCATTCAGTGGCTCCGTCGACTGCATCTTCGGGCAACTCGAACGTCTCGACGATGGCCCCGCCGCTGGCGGTGCCCCGGATCAAGCGCACTTCAGGACGTGTAGCCGTGAGGGTTCGCGCGCCCGTGCTGACCACTGCACTGTAGTCGCCAGAGTAGAACGGGCCCGATTCGTCGTCGTTGAGCGCGATACGGATCGTCTCTGGCCCCTTCGCAGTGCTGCCCTTGGAGTCGTGATCGAGCTGTGCCCAAGGCACCTCGGTCAGACTGCCGCGCGACTCCTCGTCGTAGTAGACGCACTCCAGTCCGTCGTCCGTGGGCACGCCGAGGACCAAGTCCAGATCACCACCGACCTCCCAGGTCAGCAGGACCACGAGGTTGCCCTGAAGGAACCCTTCGGGGAGAGCGTTCAAGTGAACACTGCGATCCTCACCTGGTAAAACACTCACGGAAAGGGCGATTTCTTCGAACCCTTCTTTGACGATCACGATCTCCTGGCTGCCTTCGGGGAAGTCCGTGAACTCCACGCTACCGCTCGCCGAACTCGTGCTGCAGTACTGGGATTCCTCACAGTCGTCC
Organism: uncultured bacterium; assembly: GCA_965651905.1. GTDB lineage: Bacteria > Myxococcota_A > Polyangia > Polyangiales > Polyangiaceae > SZUA-265. The sequence goes on from CBFGUG010000028.1 coordinate 20,501, forward strand.
GTTTCTGGATCGTAGAGGCCCGAAACGTAGACGATCGCATCATCGATCGCTTCACCCGTCGCGGCGTTGCCGATGACGGCTGAAAGGGTGCCGAGACGCACGCAAGCCTGCTCCGACCACATGCCGTCCGTGCACACCGCATCACCATCCGCGACGTAGTTCTCGTCGCAACTGAGCTGACACGTCTCACCGTCAGCGGAGTCGGAACAGTCCGCGAAGCTTCCGTTGTCCGGGTCGGCGGGTGTCTCAACACACGCGGCGGGACCAGCATCTCCGCCGCCCTCGACTGGAGGAGTCAAGCCAGCGTCGCCTGCATCTCCTGCGGGCATGCCACCCTCGATGGGTTCCACGCCGCCGTCCGGCATTCCCGCCTCCGCGGAGTCGTCATCGGTCGGATCGTCATCCGTCGGGTCGTCGTCCGTCGGGTCGTCGTCTATCGGATCATCGTCCGTCGGATCATCGTCGTCCGTCGGGTCGTCGTCCGTCGGATCATCGTCCGTCGGATCATCGTCGTCCGCGGGGTCGTCGTCCGTCGGGTCGTCATCGTCCGTGGGGTCGTCGTCCGTCGGGTCATCGACTGACATGTCATCAGTCGACGACGAATCGTCGGAACACGCCGAGAGTCCGCAGAACAACATTCCACTAAGTACAGGAACCATCATTCGTGATGCACGCATAACTATTATCTCCAAGGGTCTATTCAGCGAGGCTCGGTCGAGCCCCAGGTTCGCGGTCGTTGCCGCAAGGGTGCTGTAGCGCCGTGAGGTACTCGCGCTAGGTGAACCGAGGAACCGGTCGACAGTTTCCCTCACACGGAAGCCCCAGAACCGCGAAACTAGATTCGTGCAGGGATCATTTGGTGCTCAGCGAGACTAATGATCACGACGAAGCGCCGAGCGGCGTCACACTCGCTGCGCCTTGCCTCGGGTGCACATGTCAGAGGGGCGTTCTGCCTCGTCCAATCGGCTCACGCAAAGCTGCCACACCCGCCTCCGACGGGAACCTCCGCGCGCGGCTACAGGCACTTCACCTCGTGCTTCATTCGCAGGACCGCGATCGAAATCCGAAGCCCCGTCGAAGCGAGCGCTTCAGAAATCGCAGCGCCTGGCCCGGCTCGCATCTCCATGTTTTGTGCGTCCGCTTCACGTCTGACGCGCCTCGCCCCGAGCGTGAACAGCGATCGGCCTCTCACTGGCTCGCCGACGTCAAGCCGACGCAAGCCTTCCTCTGCGGATCGTCGGACGCGACGCCGAATTCGTGCTCACCCCTGAAGACGTGCGGTCTCTTCGGTCAAGATCGACTGCAAGACGGAAGCAATTCTCTGGGAGTGGGCGGCGGGGTCGATCTGAGTGGAAGCCAACATGTCGTTGGCAACCAGTTCGCGTTGGGGGCCCGTTCCCCGAAGCCACTTGGTGTACTTGAGTGTGTGCGCCGCAGCTGAAACCAAACAACGCGCCTTGTGCCTGGTGTAGTGATCGATGAGCGAGCGCGCGCGACGCGTGTACTCTCCCATTGGGATCCCGTCAGCCGCAGCCTCCCCCTGCTCCGTGGCACCCTGCACAGGGATGCGTGCCAGCAGCTCTACCGTGTACTTCGCCAGATACGCGTTGCGCTCGAGCTCGAGCGCCTTATCTAAGGTCAGATCCGCGTGAATAGCTGGCATCGTCATAGGTTTACACAGCTGTTCGTACTCCGCCTTCAGCGACTCAGCGCGTGCTTCGCGCTGCTTTGCGCGGTGTGGCCCGCGATTGCGATAGAATTCTTTCCAGAGGTCGAGCAGGCGTCGCAGTGCCGTGTCCATCGTCCCTGCGTCTTCGGCTGCCAGCTGCGACTGCCAGCCTCCGACGTCCAACAGCCGTAACAATTGGTTCCTGCGGTAGCGCCACGTGTCCCCGGCATCACCACCAGCCTCCGCCAAGCCACGCGCCGCTTTCATCGTCAACATCAGCAGGTGCAGGACCTGCAAGTCAGCCACCAACAAGTCCTTCCAGATGGCGCGCCACGCGGCGTACTTGGGTTCGTTACGCTCAGACAGCGCAAGAGACACGGCCCTGCGGGACTCGTCGGGAGAGTATCCACGTAGGCCGATCGCCAGCCGCGTCCGTGCGTCGAAATCCAAACGTGGATCGAGCAGCACGGATGAGAGCACACGGGACGCCTGACCGTACAGCAGATCACGACTGTGGGGCTCGGCGCCAAAGTCCTTGATCAAACAATGGTGGCTCGGCGACCCCAACACGGGATCGTAGTTGTCGGGAGGCTCAGCCAACTCGTGCAGGTCGGCATCTAGGGGGGCAACGGGTTGCGTTTTTCCTACGAGCGCGACGAGCCGCTGCCAGGTTTCCTCCGTGGGAGCCATCTGCCCGCCAAACGCGTGCTGTCCGCCCGTGCCGAAGGACGAGAGCACTTCGTTGGGGATTCCGAGCTCTGCGAGCAGCTCGACCGTGATTCGATCCAACAGGCCTTGCTGCGACCGAGCTAGTGCCTCATCGCTGCGGTTTTGTGCTTCGTACGACGACCAGAGCTCCTCGTAGTCTTTGTAGGTAACCGTTACCTCGCCAACTTTCTCGAGCAGCTTGCGCCACAACTCGGTCAGGCTCGTACCCCCGGCACCAACTTGAGAACCCGAACTGTTCTCGATTTCCAGGAGACGCGCCTTGACGCTGTCGCCAACCCCGTTTTGTGCTCCGCCGGGACGACTGTGACGTGTCAGCAGTTCGACGTACTCCGAGTTGAGGAACGCTGCGCGCGCCCCCAACGAGTTATCCGCGAGCGATGAACGGATGGTCGCCCAAATGCGAGAGAACGACTGCCATGCAGGAGCTTCCGCGGGTGACGAGCGCGTGTAGGCCACACTGAATCGGAAAAAACCGTTGCGGCACAGTTCCGTCAGGAGGTTCTCTATCGCCATCAGGTCTTCGTGAACCCGATGAGCAAACGCGGGGGATGCCGCACACAACGGATGCGCACCAGCCTGCGCGATCGCAGCTCGAGCGTTGGTTGCCCAAAAGGACACGATGCCATCTGCTTGATTCGCCGTGCCTCGCAGCGAATCGACATACTCGCTGAGTAGCTGCACGTCACCCTGGGCGTCGTGGACGGTGGGTACGGGGACACCATCGAATACGAATACCCAGCGGACTCCATCCCCCGAGGTACCAGCCTGACTGTAGGCTTGCGCCATCTTGGCCGCGATGCGTTCGAAGTTTTGCGTGGTACTCACACCTGCTGCGGCTCGCAGGCGCTCCCAGTCCAAGATCACCAAGACACAGCCCGGTAGTTGGGCCTGGATGAGTTCGTCACCCAATCGCATCAGGCTGGCGTTGGGCGCTGTATGCATGCCTGCTTGTGGTACCCAGGACTGCGACCGCACGTAAGCTTCTGGTAACTCCCAACAAACAGGACGACACACGGAAGCTGGCTCGATCTCAGCCATCATTTCGGGCCGCTCCTGCGCCTCGGCCAACGACTGATCTGCTTGCCATTGAGCGCGCACGGAGTTCAAGTCTGCACCGAGTGAACGAAGCTCCAACAGGGGACAGGCAGCCTCGCTGGCGAGCAACCAACGACGAAGACGAGCCTCCGCCAAAGGGAGCACCGACAAGTCACACCCCGCGGGCGCTAGCAACGCCTGCGGGTTCGGAATCTCGCGGGCGTGCCCCTGCAGTAGAGTTGGCGCCCACGCCGCAACCACACGCTCGAACCAGGGAGCTCGACGCGCCCAGAACCTCAGAAGCTGAACGGTCGCCGCGACATCCAGCGGCTCCTCACTACCCAGCGAGGCTGCTTCCACTGGTCCTTGAAGGGACAACAAGTAGATCTGAGCGAGCAAATCGACGAGGGGAGCTGCCTGTTCGTCCGCCTGAGCCCAGTTGGGCTGGGCCCGCATCAGCAGCTCGGAGTTCTCGAAGCGACGCGCCTTGTCCAGCTCCGCCAATTGGGCGACGAGCAGTTGTTGGTTGGTCTGAGCGATGCGCCTGCCGAAAACTTGTGCGTACTGACGCAACATCGCGACGAACCAACGCTGGTGTGCGGCCTGGCTTGCTCCTTGCGCCATTCCTGGCACGACTGCACGCAACGCGTCTTGCCATGCTGAAGCACTCGCCGCGAGCTCGGGAGCAAACTCGCGCGGCATCTTCGCGGACATGCCGCGAAACGCCATCTGCACGAACTGGTTGATCAGCGGAATCCACGGCGCCCCCACACACGCCGCGTTGAGCTGCTGCCAGAGCACAGCGCAGTGTCCGAGCAGAACATCTCGCTGGTCATCGGGTGCGCCCACCCATGCAGCGTGAATCTCGGACCACGCCTCGAGAACTGGACTCGGATCGCTGCTGGCCCGCCACTCCTGAAGCGCGCGCTCCTGGTGGTTAGTCAGACCTTGGAGGGATAGCAGGGGAGTAGCGTCCATTTGTCGGAACCTCTTGAGAGAAACGCTCGAGAGAAACTAGCGCGGCAGGTACACGCGCAGCGACACTCGCGCGTCATCCACGACGAGCACGAGTTGTTCGCCGGGTTCTGGGGAAACGGGGCCGAGCAAGGCCTCGTAGCGGCCGCCAGCCGTAGAATCCAACGGCACGACCCGCAGGTTGGGCACCACGCCCGCATGCGCCATTCCCCAATAGAGCTCGGGAGGACGCGGCGCGGAAAGATCACAGCGAAAGGTCAGCTCTGCAGAGCTAGGAGGCGCGTAGCGCAAGCCCAGCCCGTCTCCAGGAAACAAGTCGGGATCGAACGTCTCGAAGGGCTCCAGGGCGTCTTCGTCGCGTTCTCCACGAATGACGCGGTTGAGCCCCACGATGGTCCGTGCCAGCGCCTCGAAGAAACGGATGTGATCGGAACCATCTACGGGCGGCTTGTCGAGATCTTGAAGATAGTCGGGCAAGGGCAGATTGGCAGTCTGTGAGAGACGTGCTCTGCCCATCACGTCGGGTGTCGCGAAGCTACCCTGACCAGCGCCACTCTTCGCGGCAACGAACGACGCCCAGCCCCGACACTGCTCGGCCAAGTGCATGAGCAAGGGTAACGCTACGCCCAGCGACGCGTCGCGCGCCAAGTAGAGGACGCGTTCGAGTGCGACGTACAACGAGCTCAAGTGATGGGCTTCACTCGCCTGCAGGCGCAATTCGGTGAGCCCCTTGTCATCGAGCTCGAGCAGCGTTTGCTTCAGCTCCTGCGCGCCCTCTTGAAGCGCCGCGAATGCGTCTGCCACGGGGGCGAGCGCGCTCACGTCGGCGGGCGGTGGCTTCAGACGAAAACCTTGCCCAGTCCACTCCGCCAGTCCGACACTTCGCGGTCCCTCGGCGTCTTTATTTTCCCAAACCGCCGTGGTCTTGAAGTCGCGGTGGTGCAGATTGAGAAAGCGTGACTCACTGGCCGCGGGTGCCACGAAAGACTTCTTCGCACCCGGCAGACTCGCGAGATAGCCGCCAGCAGTGACCACATGCACGTTCTCGACGTCCAGCGTGCGAGCCTGGTCGTCGATCTGGATGGAGTTGACGCGTTGCCCGTCGCCTAGGGCAGCCACGAATCTTCCACCGAGACCCGCAGCAAGTGCCACCCCCGCGGCGACTGTTTCCCCATGCTCGCCAATCTGGAACAGGTGGTTGGCGTGCAGTGCCACGCCGTCGCGAAGAGTCTTCCAGTCGTCAGTACGCGCCATCGTTCACCCCTGACTCACCAACTCGCCGACAGGCGCGCCCCGAGGACGTTGGACCCTACTTCGGGCTGAACCTTGACGTCGACCAGACCTCGCTGGGCGCGACGCTGTGCGTGCAGCGTGTCACCAGGCTCATTGCGTACCATGTCATCTGGCGGATCCTCGCCCGACTCGAGGAAGAAGAAACTCACGCCTGCTAGGACCAACCCCGTGCCGGCCCCGATCAAGGCAACGTTGGTCCACGTGTAACAGCTGTCGGCTTCCTCCCACTTCTCGAGTACCTCTTCTTGAACGTCCTCGGAACACCCCTCGGGCGTTCCGCAGTCGTTGTCCTCGTAGGTTTCGAGCCACTCTTCCTCCAACTCGATGGCGTCGAGACCGAACACGATCGCCCCAGCCACACCAACCGCGGCGATACCCAACCCGGCGTAGATCAGATTCTCGCGCCACGGGTGAACCTTCGGCCCATCCTTCCACGTCAGATCCATTTTCGTCGTCTTCCCCTCGACGGCCTTGAACTTGTAGACGGTCTGCTTCGAGTCTTTGCTGGTCGGCTGCTGTGGCTCATGATCGCGCTTGAGCTTGAGACGGAACCAGCCGTCATCCGTTTCGCGCGACGGATGGTCGAGAACCAGCACATGCTCTTCAGTATTGCCGTCGAGCACGATTGGCGCGTTGCCCGCGGGAACCAACTTGTCGCCAATCTTGACGCTGATACGGCCCTTCTTGTCCTCGGGCTTGATGTTGAGCTCGAGCACCTGCGCTTCTGGAATGCGTGTACCCGTCACGAGCACTGAAAGGCTCTGCTGCCCAGGGGGCAGCTTTACTTGATAGATCAGCGAGGATCCCTCGCGGCGGTTCATCTTCAACTCAGCGCTACCGAGGGTGACCGTGACGTCGAAGGTCCGACGCACCGCTGACTCGAGTTGCACGCGAAGCTCGTAGGTGTCGCCCTTCAGCACCTTGGGCTCGGACGTCGGAGAAAGCTGATCGCCGTCGAGGTACGCGGTGGCGTCCCCCTCTTGCGCATCCTCTGCGAAGTCGAGAACGAACGCCAAGTGCGCGTTGCCCAGCGCGATCTCGGCCTTGCCGATCTTCGCTTTGAGTTCAGCGGCCTTCTTGAGCGCCGTTTGTCGATCACGACGACATTCGGGCGCTAAATCCTTGGGTAGCGTCGCGATCGCCTGGTCCAACTCGGTTCGCGCCTGACTGAGAGTTTCGGAGTCGCGACTGCTCGGTGCGGACTTATGCTTCGTGACCAGATCGGTGAGTTCGTTCTCGGGTTCACAGAGCGCACTGGCGGAACTGATCCAACCCAGACCGAGCCCCAACGCGAGCGCGACGCTCAGCGTTCGTCTCATCGCGAGAATGGTAAGTGCTAGGTGTCTGTTCATTAAGCGTTGCATTTTCGTCTATGTCACTTGCCCGCTGGCTTTGCTCCCACGCAGGGGGAGGGCGTGGCCCTGAAGTTGCAAATCTTGTCCTCGATGGTCGCCCACCTGTCCACGAAGAAACTGTCGCGGGAGCGCAGTGGCTGGCCGTCGGCAGCTGGACCGAGGCTGTCGTTGAACTGTCCTTGCCTGGTTTCGGTTTGAGCGTTCAGACGGTCTAGGCGAGCTCGTTGTTCGCTGGGAATGCTGATGTACTGCCCCTTGTCGAACGCCGCACAGTTGCCGCCGAGAATCAGGTAGTTGTCTTCGTCTGGACTGGGGCAACCCGCCCAACTCCAACTCTTACCATCAGGTACCAGGTAGCTGACGACATCCAGTCGAAAGCGTCGCGCCACCGCCCGAGTTTGATCGGTCGTCGGCGACGGCAACGACTGAAAAGAGTCGAACAGCTCGGCAACCGGCACGGTCGCGCCCGCCGCACCCGACTTCGGAATTCCAGCTTCGGAGATCACTCCGAGAACCTCGATCTGCGTGGGATCGAGTGGATTCGGACGCAGCAATTCGGGGGGGCGACTAGACCCCTCGATGGGGAGCGACAAGAGATACGTCGAGCGTTCACTTCCACCACGTTCCGTCAGCAGCGCGAAAGCCTCCGCAGGGAGCGGGTGCGGTCGCATCTCGAGCGGCTTGCCACCTCCAGGGTTGCACGCAGGCGCGAGCACCAGCACGACTTCGTTCTGTGTTCTCGCAAGCCAATAGCGACCAGCGGGATTCCCCTGTCCCTCGGGTGAACTCAACACCGCTTCCGACAGCGGTGACTCGAGCAGAGGCAGACAGCCGAGGAACGGCGTCAAGCTGACACCCTTCACCGCGCCATCACCATTCTCTGCCGATCTCTGGGAAGCGACGTGCAGAACTGGCCCCGGCTGCTCAGGCGTGAGCACCACGACGACGCTCCCGCGAGTCAGCAGTTCATCGCCCAAACTGGCGGTCTGCAATTGAGGCGCCAGGCCCTTGAGCTCGACGCCGAAACGCTGAGCGGGCGCGTCGATGATTTGCTCGTCGCTGACGATTTCCTGCTCTTCCGCGGCGTCACCCAAGGGCTGAACCAGGATGAAGTCTCCGGGATCCGTCGCGGACGGTAGCGTGGGAAGACAACACGCCTCTTCGAACGGAGCCCGACGCCAGATTTGTAGACTCTGCGCCAGCGCGGGATCGGCCGCGTATTGCTGACGCCAAGCTAGGGCAGCGGCCCGCAGCGTTTCGTGATGACTGATGCGCTTTCCGAGGATCTCTGGAGGCAACACGTACGGATACGCCAAACACCCCAAGCCAGAAAGCAGCGCCAGCAGCGCAACGCCCGCCAATACGTATGGCCAAATGCGCAAGCGAGGAGGTCCCAGAGGCGGCAAGTTCCGCCCCAAGGGTTTGGACCAATCTGGTGGCTGCTCAGGCGGGGCCATCGGGCCGCGAACCTAGCGCAAAACCCCTCACAGAGTCCATGCGCCCCGCCTCGGAGTTTGTGCTCTCGTCACCGCAAAAACCCGCCCGAACCCACGCCGACCGAGCCACGTTCGGACACGCTAGCTGGGTCGGATCCGACGTCGTTCGCCCCTCCGTGTCTACCCACCATAACGCGTCGCGTCACACCACGTAGCCAAGGGCTATGGGGTCTGGTATACGCGCTGGCCGGCGCCGCAGGTTGCGACGCCAAGTGGGTCTCCTGTCGAGTGTTTATCTACGAGTCTCCACGCGACTCGCGGGGGTTCCGAAGTCGTTTGCATCAACCAGAGTGTGGACCCGAGCTCGCGCATGTTTTCTTGGTTCATTCGCATCCTTCTGCTGACCGCCTGTGTCTGCCTGACGGCGACCTCACACGCCAAGGTTTGTGGCGACAGCCCCAAACTCTACGAAGCGATCGACGAAGCGGGCTTCACGGTTCACGACGTTTGGATAACGCCGCCAAAAGAGTACACAGATGCGACAGCCCTGTTCGGACTGCTGCGCGACTACGACTTCGCGGTGCTCAAGCCTGGCAGTCGCTGCAAGAAGATGATGCAAGAGCTTCAAGCAGCGGTGTTCGAACACGTCCGCAAGTACGGTACGTTCATCAAACCGCCCGAAGGCGGACACTGGTTTTCGGGCAGCGAAGCCTACATGCTGAGCGGCAAGTCGAGTGTGCGCCTCGACGGCCAGTTGCGCCTGAACGTTGCAGCATCGTCCGATGGCGAGCAGTTGCCAGGGATCTACGTCGCACCTGGAGAACACGTGCTCACGGTAGACTTACCGCGTTTGCCACCAGGCCAACGTCTGCACGTGGTCGCCCGCCTGGATGGCAAGGTCTTGAAGCGGAGCGCCCCGGGTACGTTCGACGTCGAGTTCACCCAAGCCACTGAGGGAAATCCCGTAACCCACGAGCTGACGTTCAAGGTCAAACTGGTACGGGAATGCCAAGCGACACTCAAGCTCAGCGGAAAGCTCACCCAACCCACGCCAGGTCGCCGAATCATCTTCGACGTTCCGACCGCAGGCAAAGCGCTCACCCCTGGAGCCAACCCGCTACCAGGCGGCAACCACAAGTTGCGCGTCATCGTCATGAACGAGTCCGCCCCCGCCTTGGAGGGTCCCCCCGTCCTGAAGTTCGGCGGTGCAGTGCTGCCGACCAAAGATACATCCACCAGCAGCCGTCAGAGTTGGGACTACGACGTCGACCTCTCGTGTCCAGAAGGTGTCGCGACAGTGCAAGAACACCTACGTGCCGAAGGACCACCAACGGTGGGTCGAGACGACGACGAAGGCGCGACCGCAACGAGCCCTCCGACTTGGCACTTCTGGGCGGCAACGGGACTGACTGGAGTTGCGGCAACCGTCGGCATCGTGAGCTACGTGTCTGCGGAAGATCGCACGGAACAATGGGAAACGCTGGCCAGTGAGCAGGGCTGCGCAAGCACACCCTGTGACGCCGCGGTGCTGTCCGAGATCGCTGATCTCTACGACCAAGCTGACACGCGTTACAACGTGGCCGTCGGCAGCTTCGTCGTAGCTGGCGTGGGTGTCGTAGGCATGGGCCTGTCTTGGATTTACCGTGAGGAGTTGGCTGGCACCAAGGCCGAAGGTACTGCGTTGGTTCCCGTGATCACCCGCGACGGCCTGGGCTTCGGCGCGATCGGTCGCTTCTGAACGTTGCGTTCGTCGTTCAGCCGAAGCCACCCATCGCGGCTAAAATGATCGCTTGGGTTAGAACGTGCCCGAAACCCCGAGGCTCGTTCGCCCTCGATCGACGTGGAAGTACGGCCGTAAGCGCGCGTCCTCCCCTGGCTTCGCCTTGTCGTCATCGGGGTCGTTCAACAAGCCGAACACGATACCCGTGATGCCCACCGCGGTGAGCACACCAAAGCCGCCTCCGCCCCAGTTGTACCAGGCGTATGCAGTGTCGGTCTTGTCGTAATACTCGTCGAAACACTCCCGCGTGACGGGAGTACAACGATCCAACGTCTGCAAGGCGTCAGCCTCGTCCTGATAAGTGCTGCCTGCGTAGAACGAGTACCCCATCCCGATTACGCCGACGGCTGTGGTCGCGATACCCCCCCACAAAAGCCAGTTGGTCCCCCCATCTGAGGCAGCGGCACGGCGGCCGTCGTCACCGCTACAACGGACCTCTTCGGGCACACGTTCACCCAACGAAGTGAAGTTGACACGTACCTGGTGCGGCCGCACTGGGTCGCGGAATGGCGTGTCGAGGTAGCTCATGATCTGCCCTTCCTGCGTGAAACACCGACCATCGATACGCACGGTCGTTCTGTAGCCAGGTGGGGGATCGATGCGCAGGCGGTGAGGCTCTTTGCTGGGCAAGATGCGCGGTAAGTTTTCGTGGCGCCGGGTTTCGTCCCAGTAGAGCGCGTAGCCGTCTATCTCTTCGGGCTCCACGGTGATGGTAACGGACGGATACTCCTCGAGGATCCCACGTGCGGGCCCCACGCAGCGCTCGTAAACCTGTGCGTTGAGCGCGTTGCGCGTTTCTTCATCGCCTTCAGTCGCACCCTCGCTTTGGGTCCATGCGTATGAAATGCCTGTAGCCATGTCCCACGCCGCGCCCCAATGTTTACCTAGGGCATCTCGCTGAGCCTCGCTCAACGAGTCCAACTTCGTCAGATCCTCTGCAGCGCGGACGTGCAGACGGGCTTTTTCGAGCAGGATCTCACACGCGGGGTTTCGGCTTCGTTCGAAGTAGAAGGTGGTCGCGGCAAGTGCGCGCTCCAGATAACCTTCCGCTTTCTTCGAGTACTCGCAAAGCAACTTGGTAGCGAGTGCCTCGCGCAGCGCAGGTTCACCTTTGCTGGCCGCTACGCTGAGGTCGGCTTCGCACGCGGACTGCGCGAAACTGGACGTAGACGTGGCGAGCAGTAGCGCGAAAGGCACCGCAGCACCTACGAGTCGTCTCACTTGAACGCCTCGACCTCTGACATCTCGGGGATCAACTCGAAGCTGACTGGCTTCGACTGGAACAGCCGTCGACTGTCGGGGCTGCCACGCAGCGGTGGTTCGGTGTAGAACACGTTCTTCCAGCGATGTTCGTACGGCGTCGTTTGAGCTGGCGGCGGAGCCTCGTGATCCTTCTCGTCGTTCTCGATTCGCGGACACTGACTGCCAGGGTTGTATGCAGCGATTTTTCGATCGTAATGCTTGTGGTAGGCGTCGATGGGAGCCGGCCGTGACGAATCGTACTCGGGTGGTGCAGCGCCCGACGAGTAATCGACCCAGTACTTGGCCTTGTCGCGAACGTCGACGTGTACGTGCTCTTGGTTGGGGTAGTACCCCACTCCCAACCTGTTTTTGAAACGCGCGTCCTCGGCGTTCAGGTACAGCAGGTAGGACGCCAGGTCGACGGCGTCGATGCTGAGTAGGACCACGTCCGCCGCGTGCCCCTCGATGTGCTTCGAAGTGCTCTTCTGGTGCTTGTGACAGTCGGGACAGCGGTAACCACTGGCAATACAGACCTGCGCACCCTTGAAAATGTCGCTCAGCTCGACGAGCACACGCACCAACAGCTCGGGCATGGGATCAACCCCAGACTCAGGGTAGTTCAGAGCCTTTTCGAGATTGACCACTTCTTCGCGCACGAGCTGTCCAGACCCGTCATATGGCTGCAGCACGAAGCGGCACTTTTCGGCGCCCACTGTCGCGCCACAACGACTGCGAACGATGGTGTTCGCCACGCGCAAGGTGCCCGGTGAGTCTGAACGTTCGTACTTCTGCAAGATGGGCGCAGGCCCGTCGTCATCACGGTGACCCCGTTCAGCCGCCGCCAGCGGCGAAAACGTGAGCACCCCTACGAGGGCTAGCCCACGACGCAGAATGGGTCGAATGTTTACGAGCAATCCACGTTGCATCCCTGTTGCTCCTGACTCAGCCGCCCACGTCCAGCGTCTTGGCGATCTTCGTCTCGCTCTCGATCTCGACCTTACCGACGATCTTCGTGTCTCCGCTGATCTCTGCGGACTTGCTGACCTGCAAGTTGTGGTCGAAATTGCTGGCATCGTCGGTAATGGTGATCTTCTTCTTGATGGCGACTTCTTTTTCGGCAAACACCTCGACCGTACCCGCCTGACCGTCAACCGCGATTCCGTCAGCGGTCGCGATGGGAGCATCGGTACCCAAACCAGAAATGGACACGGTCTTCGAATTGAGCACGAGGTCGACCTCTTCCAAACCGTCGTAACACTGTTGCTTCATGCCGATCATGTGGGGCACTTCACCATCTCGAATCTGAAACACCAGCGGATCGTCCTGTTTGTGGCTCACGTAGAAACCCGCGAACTCTGCTCGCGCTGCGTACGGCGTCAGGGCGTCACAAATCAACGGTTTTTGAGCGTCGGGGGTCTCGACGTCTGACTCGTTACCCTGTTTGCCCCCATCTCCCATCATCAGCCACTGTTCGTCGGGTGTCTTCAGCGCAATTCTCTGCTTTTTCGACGCTTCGTCCCACTCGACGAAGGCACCCGTACCCGAGAAAACCATCGGCGTTCCTCCTCCGACCACGGGCAGCGGTTCGATGGTCAACCGCGCCTTCATCTGCACTTCGGCATCTGGCGCGGATTGGCGGAGATCGAACGAATAACGCAGCACGGGGCAGAGGGACACCATGTTGCCGATCTTGACCTGACTGGGCAGACACGGGATCTCCGCACCCGCTTCTAGAATCGAATCGAGAGCACCTTCGACGCCTGCACGCGTCAATTCACGAACCACCTGGCCCGCGCTCTCGTGAGTCAGCTCGGCGAACGTGCGCTCGAGTTGGATCGAACGCTGTTCTATCTCCCGAGCTGCCCCGGCGATGCGGTGCGGTAGATGAACCTCTCCGATGTCAGGCGGCGCCCAGGCTGACGGTATCTCGAACGGTGGCGCGTCGAGCCCTAGGATACGCAGAGGTGGGTCCCCGCCCTCGACGTCGAACGCGCACCACCCCCACGCCCTAGTGGGCATGTGCGCCAGGAGCCCCAAAATACGCTCTTGATGACTCAGGTTGTCCAACCGTGCCGGGCGACAGAAACACGTGCCGACCGGCAACGCCGCGTCCAGAGCGCTCGAACCATGGGGAACACCAAACTGGTTACCCAGCACGCGCCGCAGGAACGCCCAACCATCGGAGTCGGCTTCCTGACGCTGGTAAACGAGCATACTCGAACTGCCCGCCACCACCCGCCGCCCTTCGAACCAGTCGAGCGTGTCGTCCGACAGCACCATGCCGACGATGGCATCTCGCCCGCCAGGCGTCGAACGAAACCCCGTGACCCGAAAGCTGAGAGAACACTCCTCCCACTGAAACGTCGCTCGTTCCCCGAGTAGCTGCATCACCTGGTCGCCGCGCTCGAGGTTCCACTTGTGATCCGTAGGTAGTGTCAGCTCGAGCTGTGGTCCGCTGCCCCGGGCGAGCGTCAGCACCACAGCGTTGACCAAGCTGCTCTTGTCGCGGAGGGTGACCTCGGGCATGAGGGATCAGCGAGTAGCGACCGTCGTCGGTCGTCAGTTGTACTTGATCATGCGGGGCACCTGCTTGCCCGCAACGATGTTCTGATTGACGTACATGACCTCGATCGGCAGGCGCGGATCCTCCTGAACCACCGAATTGTCCTTGGTCACGTGCACCGTGTGCAAGGAGCGTTCGAACTGGGCGCGACGCTCGTCTTCACTTTCGCCGCGGCGGTCGGCAACGAGTGACAGCTGGTCCAAAATCTCTTCGGGTGCTGGCGCGCCTGACGTGCGGCTGTGCCATTCCTCGAGTTCAGAGCTCAACATGATCTGTCGGAACACCCCCGAGCACACCATGACGTAGCCACTGGCCGCGCCGGGTAGGGGCTCGGTGTCGAGCGCTTTCCAGTCTTTGCCTTTGACCGAAACGGTGAGCGCTGGGCACGCCTGGCCATGTGCCTTGAGCACGCTGGTGAGCAGCGAGCCCTTGAGAAACGCCTGAGCCACCGCGAAACGGTCGGTGCCACTAGCAGTGTCACGCGACATCGTCCAAAACACGTCTTGGTTGTCACAGTCGCCGAACTTGATCTTGTGCTCGACGAACGGCTGGTTGCCGCGGTGGTTCTGCGACCGAGGGTCGAACTTGCCACTCCAACTGCCGTCGTTGACCCAACTACTCGGCTTTTGGTTGTCCGTGAGTTGAAACTCGAACAGGTGAAGGTGAGAAGACTCGTTGCTGAGATCGGTGCAGCGACTCTCCTGCAATGCCAGTGAGCTGAGCCCCAGGCTCAACTTGGCATCGGTCACGCCCTTGAGCTGGTAGTTCTTGGTTTCGAACTCGGGCAGGTCCGCCTTGCGGTTGTCGCTCGTGACGGCGTTGTAGAACGCAAAGTAGTTCCCCGAGTTCTGAACCATCAGGGTTCGGTTGTCGGGAGATACGGTGAAGCGCACGAAGAGCCAGAAGCTTTCGAAGGACTCGCCGCCGATGATGCTGCTTGATTCAGTTAGTTGGTAGCCCATGGGTCATGTTCCTTTCAATGCTTACGTCTGATCGCGAAGCTCTGCCGCCAGCGCGCTGACGAACGGCAAAGCGCCGAAGTTGTGTTTCTTGGTACCAAGCATGCCGTCTGCAAGGGCGATGCGAGTATTCTGAGCAGACAGGGGTGCGCCGCGCGAGTTCTGCCCTTCCTCGGGTGCCTCGTCGAATACGTGGGGCAAGTAGGCTGCCGTACCTTCCGCCGTCCCGTCCGCACCGAGCCCAGCGTAGAGGTCTTCACCCAAGTACGTGGAGTGCTCTTTGGCGTTGGTCTGATCACGTAGTGCGCTGAGGCAGTTGTTCTTCACCAACGTCGCGAGGTGCCCTTCTTCCGTCGGCTTCTCGAGCAGGCACAAGTTCACCCACTTGGTCATGCAGATGGTGGCGCACACGGGCGAGCCTTGGGCGAACCACGCCTGGCGGAACATCCTGGCCAGCGTTTGCTTCTCGGGCCTGACTCGAAGCGCCTTCCAGTGTTTGCGTTTGGCCGTACTGTCCGGGACCTCACCCAGTTGCGCGCCATCGCCGCCCACGACCAGCGCCGCGGCGAGCGCCATGTACGGATCGAGACCAACCTTCGTGCAAGGCACTACGTCATCCGACTTCACCGCGCTGGACCCCGCCAACACGATACGCGGCAGCGGAGGCTCCTGCTTTGGCGAGACGATTCCGAAGATGCTACCCGCGGTGTCAATCCCAACCGGGCTCACCATCACGGGAAGCTGCAGAGACTTGGTCTCTTCGGTGGGCTCGTTCATCACCTCTACCACGCGCGAGCTGAAACGTTTGATGCTCGTCGCGTCGGGTTTAGCCTGGGCCGTCAAGTACGCGACCACGGGATGCCGCTTCACCACGAACAGGTCCTTGGCGTCGGGCACGCCCACGTCCCAATCGTCGCTCGCGTGCTCGCTCAAGGTGCAGTTGTAGACCGTGATCTCAGCGCCCGTACCCTGCAATGACTCGAACAGTTGACGAATCGAACGAAGTTCGTCGAAGTAGGTGTCGAGCTTGCTCAAGTCCTGGCACTGGCCGTGGTGGTACTGAAGGATGCTGCTGAGCTCTTTGGCGTCGTTGACGGGGTAGTGCACGCTCAAGTTCAGACGAGCGAGCACGTCGTCGGGCAGGGGTTCGTCGCCCGTGAGCACTTTGTCGTTACCCAGCTCTGCGATGTGCTCGACGATGTCCAGTGTGACGCCCAGCACGTTCGACAGGTCCGCAACGCCCAAGTTGCTTTCGGCAGGGGGCGTCGCCACCATGAACTCGCCCAGCGCAAGTGCGCGCGTGGCCCGCGTGAAGTACGAGTCGCCCTTGCCGCGCTCCTCTTCGTACTTCTGACGGATCATCGCCTGGGTTTCCGAATAGG
Organism: uncultured bacterium; assembly: GCA_965651905.1. Classification (GTDB taxonomy): domain Bacteria; phylum Myxococcota_A; class Polyangia; order Polyangiales; family Polyangiaceae; genus SZUA-265. The sequence continues at coordinate 36,919 of CBFGUG010000028.1, forward strand.
AGCCGAAACCACGCGTGGTGTCTTCCGTCGCCTGGCGAGCTTGCTCTTGCGCCTGATCGACGACGGGTTCGAGGTCCAAGCCCTCGAGGTCGAACAGCGATAGGTTCTCTTCGCCGAGCGCAAACGTATTTCCCTTGTCGAGGAGCGCCTCGGGTTCAACGCCAGGCGCGTATTCGATTTGAATGTGCCCCGCTTCGTTGTCCGTCGAGAAGGTCGCCAACTGATCACCGCTCGAACTCTTGATCACCGTGTCGATGGCCTGCTCTTGCGCTTTTTCGCGCAGCGCGTCGGGCATGGGAACGAACGCTTTCGTCGGGGACCCAGCTGCACCTGCGCCCACAGCTGCGGCTTGTTTGCTCAAGTCTTTGGCGTAGGAATCGAGCTCGTCGGAACCCGCTTCGACCAATTGCTGTAGCTCGACTTGGGTCACGGTCATCATCGGCATGCCGCGTGACGCTCCGCCGCGTCGTTCGACGTCCACCTTGGCGCGCAGGTCGTACAGCTCGCCGAGCTGCTGCACCTCTTCTTCGATGGCGTCCATGTCGTTGAGCCAGTTGCGGTCGAAGTAGGTCTTGGTCTCGACGGCGATCTCCTTGACCACGAGTTCGCACACCGCCGTCTTGAGCTCTTCGCCGTCGACACCGAGCCCGCCGAGCTTGCCCGTTACGCGATCGACGAATGCCTTCAAGCGTTCACTTCGAACACCTTTGAGCGCTTTCTCGAAGGCTTCGACCTGAAGCACCCCGTCTTTGTCGGCACGCACGTTCTTGACCGCGCGGTACACCGCGGAGAGCGCTTCAGCCTGGGTCGTCGCCTGATTCAGAATCTGCCCCGCACGACCACCTGCCATTTGTCCGAGCGCCACGAACAGCTCGCGGTTGCGCTTGTTGACCATGCTTCGCTGGAACGAACGCGCGGGCGTCAACTTCTCCATGATGCCTTCTTGCAAGGCACCCTCGAGACGCTCGTAGACGTTGCTCTCTTTTAGGGTGGCGCGTTCCTCGTCCGAGACGTCGGACTGCGCCTCGCGGATCAACTCGAACTTTCGCTTTCGCTCCTCTTTGGTCTCGCCGGGAATGCGCTTGTCGCCCTGGCCCTCGACGCTGACCTCGTACATGCGCTTGGCCACGTTCGTGAGCTGTCCGAGGTTACCGTTCCAGGACGTATACTTCCCGGCCAACCACATGATGAGATACGAGTGCAAGGACCCGTTGCGCACGAAGCGGTGCACCGAAGCCGAGCGCTGGCGGTAGTAGCGGTAGTGCGCCGCAAAGTCTTTGGCTCCTGGGGCTTCGTTGTCGGTGCCCACGGGTGAGACGCTGATGCCGAATTTGGAATCCCCAGCGTAGTCCTTGAGGTAGTGAAACTCGTCCTCTGCCTCCATCGCCTGGTAGATGCCGTTCGACGCGGGGCCGCCTCTGGATCCGAGCAGACGACGGCATTCGGCCAAACCCGTCAGCAGGTGCTCGACCTGTTGCTTGGTGAGCGGGGCGTCTTCACCCTCCGTGTGCTCCGAAAGTGCCTTGGCGACCTCGTTGCGCGCGTTGGGCTCGTCGGTCACGTAACACGTCATGAAGTTCAGAATCGAAGCCGAGAGCCCGTGCTTGAAGGTGAGCCGCTCCCAGTCTCCGCGATCGATCTGGCTGTCGGAGTTCGCCGCGTCCGCGTAGTCGATCATGTAGCGACGCGTGAGATTGAGCAGCGCCGAAGAGAAGCGACCGTCAGAAAAGAACGTCAACTGGTCCAAGTCTTCCAGCAGACGTTTGACCATCTTGCCACCTTGGCCAACCCAAGTTTGGCTGGGCTTGCCGTGGGTTTGCTCGTCGGCATCCGCAAGGAATGGACTATCGGGCGTGATCACCTGACCGTGTCCAGCCTCGCCCGCGTCTGCAGGTGCGCGCAGCTTGAATGAGTTGAAGGCAGTAGGCCCGACTTTCTTGGTCGTTCCCCGCTCGTAGCGGAGCTCTGGCTGAATCTCATTGAAGAATTCGGCAACACCAATGCGCGGGTTGGACTTATCACCGCCGAAAGTTATCCCCTTACTGGCGGAGCCCTCGGTGTCGGTGGACGAGAAGCGCCCCATGATCACCAAGCGCTTGTTGGAAGACCTGAGAATGGACTTGAGCTGTTCTTTTTCCATTTAGAATTCCTTACACAGGTATTTCTTGACCAGGCGTTCCAGCGGGCGCACGGACTCCTGCTGGGCGATCGCCTGTTCCAAAATTTCGTCTTTGATGTTCTGAGGGCAATCCGACCAGCCAAGCTCGCTGAGCTTGAGGTCGAGAATGCGAACGAGTAGCGGCCGCTCCTTGAGCGGGAAAAACGGAATGATGAAGTCGACGCGATCGAGCAACGCACGATCCATCGGGCTGGTGCGCACTGATCGTTCGAGCCGCTGGCGCATCTCCTTCAAATCCGAGTACTGGCCGATGGCCTGCATGCTGGCGGCCATCTCGCCCGCCTGTCGCGCGCTTTCGAACTGCGCTTTCGCCCCATTGAGCAACTGGTCGAGCTGTGCTTGCATCGCCAGCTCGGTGTCGTCAGTCGCGCCCTCGAGCACGAGGCGCCGCAACTGTTCGTCGGCGAAACGCTCGACCAGTTGCTTGCGGTCAATCTTTCCTTCGAGCACGTCGGCGTAAGCCGCTTGTACCGCCTCTTGCCCGAGGTTCGTCGTCATCACGAACACGCTCTGCGAAAAGTAAACGGGCTGCCCTTCGGCGTCTTTGCCCTCACCTTCCATCACCGAGAGCAAGATGTCTTGGATGGTCGCGTCCGCGCGATCTATCTCGTCGAGCAAGATCACGCACGCGGGGCGCTCACGCACGCATTGGTAGATGGTGCGGGTATTGCTGAAGCCCACGTAACCCGGGTCCGCGCCCATGAAGCGGGTACGCGCCGACTCCGACGAGTATTCCGACATGTTGAACACGAAGAAGCCTTCGTCGCCGTAGCCGAGCTCTTTCGCGAGCGAGCGCGCCAGCTGCGTTTTGCCGACACCAGGCGGGCCCACGAACAAGAAGCGCCCTCGGGGAGCACGCTGGGGTGGCCGCTGCGCCTGCATTTCGAGAGCCGACGCGATCTGCGCGACAGCGTGGTCCTGACCGATCACTTTGGCGTTGAGGCGTTCTCGCAGCTTGGCGTAGAACTCTTTCGGATCCTTGCCGAACACCTCGGGGTTGAGCCCTTGCTCGTCCACGACGTGGGCCCACATGTCTTCGACCGTGGCCACGCCCTTGGGCTCCTGCTCCAGAAAGTCGATGCGATTGCGCGCGCGGTTGATCGTGCTGTCGGCGATGTGCAGCGCCAGCGCGGGCATGAAACGCCCTGGGTAACGTTGCGGCGCAGTGTTGAGCAGCGCATCCACCAGCACGTCTGCGCTGGGTGACAGCTCGAGCTGGTGTTGGGCGCACAAGTCTGGAAGGCGCTGCTCGATCAGCAACTGGCGTGTCGCGTCCGTACTGAGCGCGGGCAGCGGACAGGGGCGCGTGCCTTTGAGCAGCGGTGTCGCGCTGGCGACGCTGCTATCGCAAACGAGTACGAAAGTGCGCCCGCCACCCGCCAGCCAGCTGCCGAACATGGCCGTGAAGTGCTCGGACAGTTTCGGAGCGTGCAGCAGGATGTGCTCGAGCTCGTCGAACACGGGCACGATGTCCGGGTTCTGCTGCAAGTAAGTGTACAGTCGCCCGAAGCGCTCCTTATTCTCTGCCTCGGAGCCCAGAAAATCGCGACGCCCGAAACCGACGAACTGCTTGTTGCGCGCGGCCGAGTTGCCCGCGAGCTGTTCGTTTTGCGCGTACGCGAGCAGGTGATTCAAAAAGTACGATTTTCCGACGCCAGGCTTTCCGACGAGCAAATAGTGCTGGTCTTGCTGCAGCGCGAGAGTGAGAAAGCCCAAGTGTTTGGCAAGCTCCGCGCTTCTGCCGAAGAGCGGCCCTGAGCTCACGCGCGCCAAGTGCGCGCCAGCAAGCGGACTGCCGAAACCGAGTTCAGGCACCGTGGCTTCATCGCCACTGGCCGCCTGAGAAGCGACGCCCGCACGACGACACGCCTCGCGGCACAACTTCATCGAGGGTTCGGAAAAATCGACGTTCAACAGCCACTCGAGCACACTCTCGGCGATCGACGAGCCGCGCGCAGTCGCGCCGCTGCCTCCGACCCAGTTCTTGAAGCTGCGCTCTGCGTCTTGCCAGGCAAACGTTGCTGCGCCGACCTTGCCTGCGCTGCCCTGGCGATCGACGGACAGCTGGCTCAGCACTTCCTCTTCGATGCGCTTCGCTGCGGCGACGTAACGCTCGCCTTTCATCTCGCTCAGCACGACGACGTATACGTGAGCGAGTGCGAGTACCTGCCTTCCCTCTCGCGAAAGGGAGTGTGCTTTCTTGATGACGTCACGAAACGTGTTCACCGATCCACCTGTTCACCGATCCACCTGTTCACCGATCCACCTGTTAGCTGGTTTGAGGTTTACACTGGGGTGGAAAAACGCATCCTGACCGGCCTTTCGAGCACGACCGGACCAGCGCCCAATGCTTGTCTCCCGAGGATCGCCAAGCCCAACTCGAAGTGACTCGCTTGAAAGCGCAAGCTGACGTCGGCCGGGTCGTCGAATAAGCAGGCGTGCCAACTGTTCCACCATCCGGTCGTGAGAGTCAAGGTCAGAGAACGCTTGGGCGCGGGCTTCTGACGGATCTGAGACCAGTACCAACCGAAGGCACCATCGGGCACCGCGGTCAGTAGATCCACCATGATCGGCAACTCTACGTCTTCGGTCTCGGGAAGGGAAATTCGTAACGAAGAGCGCGGCGCCGCCAGACGTTCGAGCACGTCGTTGAACATCTCGGCAGGAGATGCCGCCAAACGATCTTGGCCGATGAATTGATACCAAGGCCGATGCAGATCGTCGGGGTACGGGATCCCCAGCGTTTCCAGCTCATGCAAGAAGTCGAGCAAGAAACGGATGAGTGCGTGTTGCACCCCAAACCCCGGCAAGCTCGCGCACATTTGAATGAAGCTCTTGGCGGACGCGACAGCCTGCTCGCGCTCGCCTTCGTCGAAGCGGCGGGGCAAGACGCTGAGGATACTTCCCCCCGTGTCCAGCACACTGCGCTCGTCGATCAGCTCTGCAGGGGGCGGCGTATCCAACACGGCAAACTTCACTTGGCTGCTGTTCGCTCGGTGAACGTCAGCCTTCGGAACGTCCACGAGCTTCTCTCCCTGCCCCCACTTGGCCACGAGCTGACGCCCGAGCCATTTCGTGTTGGCAGGCGCGTCGGGAGGTGGACACCACGAGTAGGTCGGCATTTGGTAAGGACCCCGCATCCGTCCGTGGCCCTCAATCACGAACTTTCCGCCCAGTGCGTCGAGGGCGATGAAGGGCCACGGTTCCAAACTACGGTCGTCCGAGCCGCCCGTGACGAGTCGCTGCATGGCCGAAAGAGGCCCCTCCGAGCGCTCCAGTGCGCGACTCGACGCCCTCACCCGCATGTCCTCTTCCCGGGTAAACCCGGGCACGATACCCAAGATCTGCACTTCTTCGAACAGCGCAGCGAGCACGCGACGCGTATCGCCCGCCAGTCCGCCTTCGAGGGTCGCAAATGCTTCGCCGTCCAACGCAAGCCGCAACACGATCGGGTTCATCCAGCCGTTGGGCGGGCGATCGAATCGGTCCACCTCGAGCTTCATGTGGCTGAGCGCGTCGGCCGAACGACGCGTCTCGCGCAGCAGACGGCCAGTCAGACGTTCCCGGGCGCGAGAGGCCCGCACGGCGACGTCACCTGGCGGCGCGAAAAAGATCGACTCGGGCAGCTCGAAGTCGGCTGCGGACAGACGCGCGTAACGATGAAGCCCACCCGAACTCGTGAGGCGCAAGTCGCTGGGCGCCGCGTCGTCCAGAAAGAGCAACCCCTGGTTGCGCTCTGGGCTCTCGAAGGCAGTCAGCAGGCGCTTGTCTGGTACGAACATTTTCGTGCTTTCCCCATCGATCCAGATGGGAAAAGTAGGGGCATCCGTTCGCGTGGGATGCAGTCGCTCGACGCCCAGTTCAGGCTTCGTCAGCGCGTCGAAAAAGTTCCCCTGACGGCTGAGCAGACGCTCGAACGTCGCGTCGCCCAACTGGGGGGCACAGATCACCAAGTAGCGCTCCACCGCTGCTCCTCGCGGGGGAACCTATCAGGCATCCCCCGCGGTTGTCTGCAGGTGCCTGACCTTCATCGACAAACCGCGATCGAATGTGACTCACGGGGACCATGAAGGAGGCAGGCGTTCAGTTGGGCTGTGGGACCAGTCGAGTCGAACCGAAGACACTCATGGGAGTAAGTACGGTGTTCGCCCCCAAGAGACGCGGGTGTGTCGTAAGCCGAGCGCAGGGGTATCGCAAGATTCGTTGGGACGCGTTTGCTTCAAGAGTGTGTCCACACGCCGAGTTCGTTGCCCGCGGGATCGAGAAACTGCAAACGGCGACCACCCGGAAACGCAAACGGCTCCTTCGTGATCACCGCCCCAGCCTGCTTCAGTCGCTGCAGTGTGCCTTCCAGATCGCTCGAGTAGAGTACCACCAGCGGCCCACCACGCGGCACCTCAGCGGCCGCGCACAACCCTCCTGATTCCCCTCCACCAGCGCGTTTGATGCCCAGGTATCCCGGACTGTACTCGGTAAACTGCCAGTCGAAGACTTGCTCGTAAAATCGACGTGAAGTTGGGACGTCGGTCGCGTAGATCTCGACGTAGTCGATGCCATGGTGCGCGGGCTGCTTGGAGTCACTCATCGGCTCAACGTAATGTGCCGAATCCGCAGTTCATAGCAGAATTGTCGCGATCCAAGGACTCTGGACCCCTCCTCCATTCGATGAAACACTACACTCGCGAGAGACGCCCCCACCGAGCCGCCGTCCTGTTTACCACATCAACGCAGTGCTCGAACCTCGGCGTGGTAGGGTGGGCGCCATGCTGACGATGTCGCCCCACCACCGAACCATCGCTTTGTTGCTCACAGGCCTGCTCACTTCGAGTATCGCCGCGTGCACCGACGAAGGCACCGATCAGAGCGGCAGTCGAACGACGTCGGGCGAACACCAGGCGGAGGACGACGCTACCCGGGGTGACGCGGGTGCTTCGAACGCAGGTGCTTCGACTGAACGAGACGCGAGCAGCAGCACGTCGACAGACGACATGGGCGACGACTCGACGTCCAGCACGTCGAACGACGACGAGAACGCAGCTGACGACGACCCACGAGGGCCAGACGACAGCGCGAGGGACGATGCGGTTTCCGACGATCCAGCCCCCGACGACGCGCCGGCGACAGACGATCCAACGGCCGACGACGCCAACTTCGACGACACCCCAGCTGGCGATGACCCAACTGGCGATGACCCAGCTGGCGATGACCCAACTGGCGATGACCCGCCTGACGACGCAGCCGCGGATGACCTGGCTGACGACGATCCAGCTCTCGACGACACCGCCGATCCCGACCTGCCGACGGACGACGACGCACCGCCCGAAGCGGATCCGACTGTCGACTCGATGGGTGATCCGATCGAAAACCCCATCGCTTGTCCTGACGTCGAACCGACTATCGGCGATCCATGCGACGCGTCCGTGTGCAAGTATGGCAGCGAAGTCGACTGCCGCAGTCGGTGGGTGTGCAGCAGCGGCATGTGGTACCTCGAGTTTGCCAAGCGTGACTGTCCAGAGGTCTGCCCGGAAACCGAACCCAGCGAAGGCGACCCGTGCAGCGTTCACCAGTCACAGTGCACCTACGGCGAGACCCCGGAGTGCCGCAGCCACTGGATGTGTTACGAAGAAGAGTGGTGGCTGATCCGCCCCCAGCGCGGCTGCGAAACCAACGTTTGCCCGGACACCGCCCCCGAAGACGGCGCGACCTGCACGCTGGACGAGGTGGGCTCGGGCTGCTTCTATGACGGCGCCGAACTGTGCGGCTGCAACTGCCAATGGTGGACGATGGACGGCACCGAGCTCGACGAACCCGACGTGAAGTGGACGTGCCGAACCGTCAACACCAGCTATCCGCCCTCCTATCTCACTTCATGCCCCTTCGAAATGCCCGAACAAGGCACGCCGTGTGACTCGGGAAGCACCTGTGGCTACACGATCGGCGATCAATGTGTCGAGGGCTTCGAAATCATGCTCGCCTCGTGCGTCGACGGCGCCTGGGTTCTGCAACAAGCCGAGTGACTCACGCGGCAGAACGTGTTCCCCCAAAACACGCACCCGCATGCTCATCCAAGACACGCACGAACGCCGTGGCCAAATCAGGGCCGCCGTGTCCGTGTGTCGTTGGTTCGGGACACTAGGCGCATCGACGCCCTCGGGGCTCGCATGAACTTGGCCAGGCGCCAAAGGCTGGCCTGAGCACTGTTCCCACCGCCAGCCGTTCGCTGAGTGCCCCAGAGTGCTTGCACCACTGCCGAGGGCACGGCGCGCGGGCAATCCACACGCGGTAAATGAACCCTTGGGCGTCGCGGCGCGCCCCGCGCGGACGCGTTCGAATGCAGTGCGGGCGCCTAATGCACGAACCCCAGCGGATCGATCAAACGAGCGATCGCGCGCGCAGCCTGGACGTCTAAACACGCCCAGAATGGAAACGATTCCATCTGAGAACGAAAAATTTCTGGGCATTATTCCTGCATCCTGCAGTCACCGAGCTCTTGCGCACTTCGGAACTGGTAACGTTTCCGAATGCATCGACAATCGCATTGGGACTTCGAACGCTGGTCACCACGACAGGCTGTCGTCAGCTGGCTGGCAGTTGCCGTCTTGGGGCTCGGAGGCGCTACGGGCTGCAGCGCCGATACCTCCTCAAGCGCGATGCTCGACGATCAGAGAAGCCCCGAGGGCACGGACCGAACTGGGGCTGACGACGGCACGGACGACTCAGCGTCAGGCAGCCCGCAGGGTGACGGCCCGCCCTTGCCCGGCGACTCATCAGGCACTGACCCCGGCGAAACCAGCGACCCCACGTTCGCCAGCGAAGACGGCGATTCGATCATCGTCGGAGGATGCGAGGTCGAACCCTGCATCGCTTCCGAAACCCCGCCAGACTGCGGAGACGGCACGCTCACGGAAGACGAGGCCTGTGACGACGGCAACCTCACCTCGGGTGACGGCTGCGCAGCGAACTGCCTGGCGACCGAGCCCGGCTTCAGCTGCGCCGCGCCCGGACGACCGTGTCAGGTGATCGCTCGCTGCGGCGACGGGTTAGTCGCGAGCTCGGAACAGTGTGACGACGGCAACTCGACTGCAGGCGATGGTTGCTCGGCAAGATGCCGCGTCGAGCAAGGTAAGAAGTGTGAAGGCGAGCCGAGCAGTTGCAGCGACACCACCTGCGGCGACGGCATCAAGGAAGGCGCGGAGAGTTGTGACGACGGCAACCTCACGCCCTTCGACGGTTGCTCGCCAGTGTGCGAACGCGAACCAAACTGTACAGACACGGGCTGCACCTCCGACTGCGGAGACGGCATGGTGATCAACGAGGACTGCGACGACGGCAATCAAATAGATGGCGACGGTTGTTCTGCGGACTGCGAGATAGAGCAGGGGTTCTCGTGCGCCCAAGCGACGCCAGAATGTGAACGCGTGGCTGAACAGTGCGTGCTGCGGGTTCCCGTAATCTACCGCGACTTCAGTGAGGCACACCCGGACTTCGCGAACTTGCCGTGCAACGAGCTTGCGCTGGGCGCGCTCCTGCCAGCCCTGGGGCCCGATCGACGACCACGCATGAGCGGAGACGAAGCGTCGACCCGCGCGTGTCTCAGTAGCGACGAGAACTTCGCGGACTGGTACTCGGACACCGAACACAGTTTGACCGTCGTACGTGAACTGCTGTTGTTCGACAACGGCGCGGGAGGATACGTCAACCGCTTCGGTGCCATGGGGGAACGCTTCGAGGCGATCGACCCGGCTTCGGAGAAAGTAGGAGGTACTAGTCTGAGCGAATGCACTGAGACCTGCCGTTCCCACGCGCAGAACGGTGAGCAGCCGATGTTCGACAGCCCACTGCGTTGCGACGACGAATGTCGTCCGCTCGAGCAAGCCGCGTCTGATCTGGTATCGGGCGAGTTGAGCGCGCTCGAGGGCGACTTGAATCGCGCGTCGGATGCGGTGCCCCGAGACGAAACACTGATCGCCGAAATCGAAGCCGAGATCTCAGACGTCGAGTCGCAGCTCGTCGAGCTGGAGGCAGCAGTGGTCGGGTGCGAGACGGAGTGTGCTTCGGAGCTCGACGCCAGAGTGGAAGTGTGCGCAGCCACCTGCAGCCCGTGTGGTTCCGATCCAGAACGCTTCTGTATCGGAGGCGAGGCCGAGTCGTTCGACGGCACGCCGCTGTTCTTTCCGCTCGATGACATAGCTGGAGACACCGCAAACCGCGCCCCCGCACTCATCCCACAACAGTACGGTTACTCCAACTGGCCATGGGAACAGGACATTTTCCCCGACGCGAGCGACCACAACTTCTTCTTCACCAGCGAGGTGCGCCACTGGTTTCGTTACGATGAGACCACTAGAGCGACCTTGGACTTCCTCGGAGACGATGACGTATGGGTGTTCGTCAACGGACAGCTAGTGGTCGACTTGGGAGGGATTCACGCGCCTGCCCTCGGCTCTGTGACCATTGATGCGGCTACGGGTCGTGTGATATCCGACGTGTCGGATGGTATGGCAGATGGTTACCAGTCGACGAACGACATCGCGGCTACCGACCTCGGCCTACAGCTAGGCAACGTTTACGAGGTGGCAATTTTCCACGCTGAACGTCAGCTTGATGGTTCCTCGTTCAAGTTGACCCTAAGTGGGTTCGAGGCAGAGCCCAGCGAGTGTGCCGCGATCTGTGGCGACGCTATACTGAACTTCGGTGAAGAGTGTGATGACGGAAACAACGATGGCGGTTACGGCGAGTGCGAAGCAGGATGCGTGCTGGGTCCATTTTGCGGTGACGGAATCGTACAAGCCGAGTTCGGAGAAGATTGCGATGATGGGCCCGCAGGCACCGCATCTTGCCCTGGTTGTCGCGAGCTCAGGGTTCGCGTGCGCTGAACCATCACGAAGTGGAGCCGATGCCTGAGTCGCTCACACCCAAGCTCGATGGGTCGCGACGCAATCGGCTCGCACTGATCTGCGATTCGCTGGAGGACGACTTTCAATCGTGGCTGGTAGACGCGGCGCTGGCCGCAGCGGACGCGCACCAAGTCGACCTACTCGTCGTCCCCGGCGGCAAGCTGGCCGAGATGACGGGCAAGAACTTCATCCACGAGCTGGTCCCGCGTTGGGCGGACGGGATCATCGTGGCAGCGCACACCATCGGGCACCTCGCAACCGAACAAGAGATGCAGGCCTTGCTCGAAAACTTGCGCCCCGTGCCGACAGTCGCTTTGGGCGAGGTGACAGGCGCAGACTGTTGTCTGGTGATCGACAACGACAGTGCAGCGTACAGCTTGACCCAGCACCTCGTACAGCAACACGGCTACCGACGCTTCGTTTACCTGTCGGGACCCGTGGGCAACCTCGAGACCCTGGAGCGGGAGCGCGGCTTTTCCCGCGCGCTGCAGGAAGCCCAACTGACACTGCCCGACGAGTTGCGCCTGGTCGGCAACTTCACGTGGGAGGGCGGGCGCGCGGCGGTGCGCGACCTGATCGAGCGACGCAAAGTCGACGTACGGCAACTCGATGCGTTCATCTGCGCAAATGATGCGATGGCGGCTGGAGCCTGCGCGGAGCTCGAACGCCAGGGACTCAACATCCCCCAAGACGTCGCGGTAGTCGGCTTTGACGACACGGAGCTGGCGCGACACTTGCCCGCACCATTGACCACGGTTCGGCAACCTTTGCGCGAGTTGCTGTTCGAAGCCATGCGGCTGCTGGTCGACGCTTGGAAGACGGGCAGCTTGCCGAAAGGAACCCGACGCTACAGCGCAGAGCCGATTCATCGACGTTCCTGCGGTTGTCCGCGTGTTCCGCATCTGCAACGACCGAGCACGTCCCCAGACGGTCCCCGCGCCCGTGGTCCCGAAGCGGTGCGGCGCATGGAAGCAGCACTGCGCGAAGAGCTCGACGAGGAATTCGTCTCGTGGCTGGATCGCGTCAGCCCCACCTGGCTCGAGGCGCTGCTCACCGCCATGCTCGCCCAGCTCGACGAACAGGGCACGGGCTTCTACGACACTCTGGAAACGCTGTGCTTCGGGCTGTTACGCTTGCGCCGACCCACGAGTGGCTGGCAGCCGACGCTGCTTGCCCTGAGGCGGCACGTCGCTCGCTCTGGCTTGTCCAACCCCGATCAGCTCCCGGATCTGGATCGTTTCATCGATGGGGCCATGCGCCTGACGAGTGAACTGACGGCAAGCGCGATGATGCGTCAGCGTGAGGAGCTGCTGGAGCACTTGCGCATTTTGAGCGACGCGACTGCGGGCCTGCTCGCTGCCCCCGACCTGGGCACCATCGCCAACGTCACTCGGTCGTCGTTTCCGAAACTGGGTGTCGAGCGTGGACTCATCAGCGTGTTCACCTCCGACTTCGGGCCCAAGGCCTCGATGGCCACACTCTCAGTGTTCGGAAGTGGTGACGTCACTACTTCCCCTGCCACTACCTTCCTCGGCCCCGAGGGATTCTTGCGCGGACGCCACTGGGTGGTGGAGCCGCTGGGCACTGCGCCGCGACCGCTGGGCTTGGCCGTGCTCGAATGCGGCCTGGTTCACGCTTCGTGGTACGAGCGCCTGCGCGACGCTCTGACGGCCGCGATCAACGGCGCTCAGCTGATTCGACAAGTGCAGCAGCTGGCTGTGACCGATCCATTGACGGGATTGAACAATCGACGTCGCCTGGCCGAGAAGATCCGTGAAGCGCTCGCCCCAAGCAGCCACGCGAAAGAACCGCTGTCGCTGCTCGTGCTCGACTTGGACGGCTTCAAGTCACTCAACGACGAACGCGGCCACGACGAAGGTGACCGCGCGTTGATCGAGGCTGCAGAATCGATCAAACGCTGTCTCCGCGAGAGTGACACGTTAGCTCGGTTTGGTGGCGACGAGTTCGTCGCCGTCCTGCCCAACACCACCCGCGCTCAAGCCAAGGTCGTGGCCGAGCGCGTGCTCAGCAGTTTACCCGCAGCGCTAAACTCGGCGATATCGACGCCCCTGACCTGCAGCATCGGCGTGGCGACAGCCGAGGACTTGACCGCGACGAGCGAGGCGGAGCTATTCCGCGGAGCCGATCAAGCACTACTCGCCGCCAAGCGCGACGGCAAGAACCGAGTCGTTCACGAGAGCGAGGTGCCGTCGTGAGAACGGGTCGCTACGCGGCCCTGCTCGTGATCGCCAGCGCGCGGCTCATGGGTTGCGACGTGTACGACGAAAGCCTGCTCGTACGGGGGGAGCGCACTGAAGTTACAATCGACGAGGCCACAGATACGCGCGCCGACGATGGTCCGAGTGACGATGTGCAAGCTGACGACGCGCCAAGCGACGATGGGCAGACCGAAGCGGAACCAGCTGCGTCCACCACCAGCACGGTAACCTGCGCCACGAGCGGCTCTACCACCTCCGACGACACCTCGACGAGTGCCGAGAACACGCCCAACGACGCGGACGATGGCGTCACGCCGAACGATTCTGACGCAGACGACTCGGACGAAGGCAGCGATACGGACCCAACGCCCGACGATTCCGCGATGGAGACCTCCGACGATACGGCCCTCACGCCTGATAATGCGCCCGACGACGAAGCCTCGCCCGACGATACTGAACCCACCTCGGATGATGACCAACCGCCCGACCCCCCAACCGACGACGTCGCGGAGTCAACGGACGAGCCTGCCGACGACGAACCTCCAGTCGAAGCGGACGCGGGAGTGCCCTCGGTCCCCGAAGCGGACGCGGGAACGGATCCGCCTGCGAGCTCGGCGGTGTGGTCCTTCGACTCCGACGTGACGGGATGGGTCGTCGGAGTTTCGGATCCGACGACCCTCCGTAGTGAGTCCAGCTTGTCTTTCGATGCCGCGCACGGCGTGACCACGGGCTCACTGCGCCTGGATGCTGCGTTCACACGCGGCGGCGAACGGCTGGCGATTCAGTCTCGGATCGCCCCAACGGACCTGCGTGGGCGAACCCTGTCCGCGATGGTTCTCCTCGGGAGCGGTCTCAGCCAGGACTCAGCCAACCCCAGCGCCATCAAACTGTTTGCCAAGTCGGGCAGCACTTACGTATTTGCCTCTGGCGCACCAGTAAACCTGCTACCCGAGGCAGACTGGGTCAGCGTCGAATTCGACATCGACCAACCCGACTACACCGATCCCACAGCAACGTTCGATGCGTCTGACGTCAGAGAAGTGGGTTTCGAGCTGATTGCAGGCGCTACCACGAGCGCCATCGACGGCGCCACCGTGTACTTCGACGAAGTCGACTACTGACGCGTTCGGAGCCTCGCAACCCAGCGTAAATCTGCTGCACGCAAACCCGTTACACTCGCAGACTTCGCTCACGCTGGACCGCGCTGCTCGCGAACGCCCAGGTGCTCGGATCTTGCTACGACGTCAGTCGAGCGCACACGACACCATGCATTTGCCGCTTCAGATTAACGAAAATCAGGCCCGCACGGGCCTGATTTCGAGACGCCTCGAAGCGACGCTGCTAGACGCCCTCAGGAGCCAAGCCTGCCTAACGCATTGTTCCCGTCCGCAGGCGGTCGCTGACTGCCGTCCCAACCCAGCCCGGCTCGAAGCCCCCTCACCCGTCAGTCCGCTCTCACTCGGCCGACAACGGTCCGACCGTTCCGCGGAAAGAGAAGCCAGCCGAGACGCGGTCCCGACGGCGTCGGCATGAATCGCTTTGGATCATTAACTTCAAGTACTTACATGCAACTCGCCTGCTGCATCGCAGGCTCAGTCCCAATCGTCGAAAGACGCCAGCAACGGTCAGACCGTTGTTTCGAGGAACGGTCCCACCGTTGTTCTGATCTCCTCGGCAACGGTCTGAGCGTCGTTCATGACAACGGTCGGACCGTTAGTGAGCCGCAACGAGAGCGCCCAGGAGTCAGCAGCAGCGTCCGGCATGCAGCACGTGGAGATGGGCCCCACCAGCGCGCGTCAGCGCCATGACGGCGTCGAGAGTGACTACATGCTTCGACCCGACGCCAGGGCTCGCTCTGATGCCTCGAATTCGGCCGTCTGATTCGTAGCCCTGCCAACGCGGCGCATCAGCCCCGACGTTGCTGAGCTCGCTTCCGAGCGAGACCCCGCGATCCGCCACGCGCACTGGAACGGCGATTTCGACAATGGTCGAATAAATCGAGGCACGCGGCGCAAAATACGAAAACTAACGCCAGACGTGATGGGAACCCGCGCAAGCGCCATTCACGCGACATGCCCGAGACTCTCAGGCAGCCGCGCCGCTCACTTCACGGCGCGTCGCCCTCAGCTTACGCACCGCTAACCCGTAGGCGCAAACGAAATCGTTTCCACTCAAACTTGGGCCAAGTCACCACGAGTTCGAAGGCAGCCGCGGCGCGTCGCCCTGCGTTCGTCTCGATGGTCTCGCTCGCGCCAAAGCTGAGCGAGAAACGGTCGGAAAGAAAAACCCCGATGTCGCGATTTGTAGATGCGAGTGAACAGATGTGGCCCAGCCGCAAGTCACCCGAACACCACTCCAACAACAGCGCGCTGAAACAGGGAACGGTCAAAAAACGTTCCTGTAACGGGTGAAAACGGCAAGACCGTTCACTACTCTCGGAGCCAGCCTGATGAAACACACGCACAGCGCCCGTCCTCGTTCACAGCACACACGCTTCACTGCGCGGCCCCTGTTGTCCCGAGGCCATGAATCGCCGCAAGAGTGTCGTCGGCCACGGGCGACCCCGACGGAGATCCCGCGAGCCGTCACGCTGGCCGCAGGGCTATTCGTGTTCGCCGCGTGCGGGTCGCCAGACGGAACACCATCGGGTGACACCTTCGCACCTGAAGTAGACGGAACGGCGGGCTCGCCGAGCGCCACGCCCGGCGGCGGCCCCGTCGGGAGCGGAGGTAACGACCAGGCTGTAGGCGGCGAACCCGGCAGCAGTAACCCCGGCACCGCCACCGACATGGGGGCGGCAGGTGCAATGACGGGATCGCCAACGTCACCCAGTGCCACTCAGGGCGGCAGCACGCCGAACGCCCAACAAGGCACAACGAGTGAAGTTACCATCTCCACGCCACCCGATCCCTACGCCGGTCTCGATTGTGCGACGCCAAACCCCGGGCGCGCTCCCCTACGACGCCTCACTCGCTTCGAGTACAACAACACCGTTCGAGAACTACTCGGAGACGACACTAGACCCGCTAACTCACTACCCGCCGAGTTGCTCGGCAACGGCTTCGGCAACGACGCTGACGAACAACCGAGTTCCAGCTTCCTGGTCGAACAGTACGGCGTCATCGCGGCACAAATTGCGGAGCGCGCCACGGCTTCTACCGACAGCATGACGCGGCTCGATCCTTGTCTCGCCAGCGCCAGCGAGGCCGATGAAAACACCTGCGCGAGAACGTTCCTCGAGTCGTTCTTGCCGCGCGCCTATCGTCGTCCCGTCGAAAGCGCGGAGATCGACGAGATGCTGGCGTTGCAGCAAGGCTATCGCGAGAACGAGAGCTTCACAGGCAGCATCGCTGACGTGATCGAAACCGTGCTGCAGTCGCCCGACTTTCTATACCGCTTGGAGTGGGGCGCACCTGACTCGATCGACCCGGCCATGTTGCGCCCCACGGGTCACGAAATGGCGAGCCGCCTGTCCTATTTGTTCTGGGGCAGCATGCCCGACGACGCACTCTTGGCGGCGGCTGACGCGGGAGAACTCGCCACCGCAGACGGCGTGTACGCGCGCGCCCAAGCGATGCTCGACGATCCGCGATCGCGCCCAGTCGTGCGCTTTTTCGCCGATCACTACTTGCCGCTCAACGGTTTGGCGGACTTGTCACGTGATCCAGAGCAATACCCGACGTTCACCCCGAGCATCGGCACGCTGATGCGTGAAGAGACGCAGCGCTTCCTCGAGTACGAGATCTTCGAGGGTCCTGGCGATTGGCGCTCGGCCCTCACGGCTCCGTACACGTTCGTGAACGAAGAGCTGGCGAACTACTACGGCATCAGCGGCGTCGTAGGTCCCGAGTTTCAGAAAGTCGACCTCGATCCGACCAAACGTTTGGGTCTGCTCACTCAAGGGTCGATCATGACGGGCACTACGGTCTCGAACTTCACGAACCCCGTCAGGCGCGGCGGTTTCTTCCTCCGTAAGATCTTGTGTGTGCATGTTCCAGATCCTCCCGAAGAGTTCGAAGAGGAGATCATGCCGCCCGACCCCTACTCAGGAGATACGGCGCGTGAGCGATACTCGGCGCACAGCGAACAAGCGCAGTGCAAGGGCTGCCACGCGGTGCTCGACCCAACCGGGTTTGCCCTCGAGAACTATGACGCCGTCGGCCAATGGCGCGACCAAGAAAACGGCGTGACCATCGACGCCAGTGGCTCGCTCAGCCCCATTGGCGGCGACTTCGATGGCCCGATCCAGTTGGTGAACATGATCGCAAACGCCAACACCACCATGAGCTGCTTCGCGGAAAACTGGACCACCTACGCCTACGGCCGCGCGCTGGACGCTCAAGACGACTGCACAGTCGCCAGCGTCCAACAAGCGTTCATCAACTCAGGGTACGACGTCAAAGAGCTACTGCTCGCGCTGACCCAAACCGACGCATTCCTCTACCTTCCCAAGCAGGAGGCCATTCAGTGAAACCTTTCAGACTGAGTCGTCGCGACATGTTACGCGGCGCGGGCAGTATTGCGTTGGGCCTCCCTTGGCTCGAAGCCATGTTGCCCGTCGGCACGGCCCACGCTCAAAACCAATCACTCGCCCAGCGTTTCGTCGGGATCTACCAACCCGGCGGCACGGTCTTGGACCGCTGGCGCCCCTCGGGCGGTGAGGAAGACTTCACGCTCAGCCCGATCTTGCAGCCGTTCAGCAACATAGTCAGCAAGCTGCTGGTGGTCGAAAATCTCGACATGCGTAGCGCCGTGGGCGAACAACACCAGGCAGGTATCGTCGCTCTGCTCACGGGCACTCCACAATCGGGACAACATCGTCAGTTTGCCTCGGGACCGTCGATCGACCAGGTGATCGCGGGTATCGTCTCCGAGGGCAAGGCGCGCTCGAGCCTGGAGCTCGCGGTGCGTTGGGCAACGGGCAAATCCCATGGCCTATTGCATCCCATCAACTCGTTGGTGTTCGCCGACGACGACAACTTCAGCCCGCTGTCGCCCAGGCTCGATCCCGTCGACATCTGGAACGCGCTGTTCGGCAGCTTGGAGCCCGGCGAAGATTCGACGACGAACCTGCTCGCCAATCGCCAGTCGATGCTCGACTACCTCGACCGACGCTACGATAACTTGTCGCAGCGCCTGGGAACGTCCGATCGCTCGAAGCTCGAGGAACATCTGACGCGTATTCGCGAAATGGAGACGGCTCTGGCCGCCATTTCCGAAGTGGATGCGGCTAGCTGCACGCCGCCCGAGCTGATTGACACTTCCGACTACAACCCCGCCAGCGGCCTCAACGCGGACGACGTTGGTAGTGTCGTCGACTTTTCGTCGGACGCGGCCATCCCCAAGGTCGGCAAGCTGTTCATGGACATGCTCGTGACCGCGCTAGCGTGTGACCTGACTGGCGTAGCCACTCTGCAGTGGTCCGACACGGAAGCCAAACACACCTTCCCCTGGCTGAACCTCTCAGAGCATCACCACTACTACCAACACGACGGCGGCTTCCGTCCAGACGAGTGCGCTCAGGTTTGCACCTGGTATTCGGAACAACACGCCTACCTGCTCGAAGAGATGGACAAGATCGACATGGGCGGGCACACCCTGCTCGACGAGAGCGTCGTGTTCATCGGCTCGGAGCTACAAGATCCACCAACCCACACCAAAAACAACATGCCGTTCCTACTCGCGGGCGGCGGTGGAGGTTTGCGTGCGGGTCGCAGGCTGCAGTACCAGAACCAGTCCCACAACGACCTGTTGCTCGCGATCTTGCGGCTGTTCGGTGACGAGCGTCCTAGCTTCGGCTCCCCCATGTACAGCAATGGCGTGTTGAGCGGGCTGGTCTAGGTGATGCCCACCAAGCGCTAGATTGCGCGGGAAATCTGCGAGAAAAACGGTCGGTTCTTTCCTCTCTCGGTCAGCGGATTGTTCAGGGCTGAGCGCGGCCAGGGAATCTGCAGAATATTCGGACGGCGGAGCATGACGAGTTCACTCGCCGTGCCCCATTCGCCGAACGTCGTCCGCGATTCGTGGCGCCGCGTCTGGCGTACGGGTAACGTTCCGCGACGTGGAGGCGCCAGTGACACGGTTTCACTCGTTCGGATTCGGAGCGGTAGCAGCGTTCGCCTTGGGCGCGCTGCTGGGCGGCTGCTCTGGTGAAATCTCCGGGTCGGAAGACCCCTCCGCTGGCTCTTCCGCCGGGGCGTCGAACTCCACGGCAACTGGTAGTCAAGCGCCCGGCGGCGGCGCGAGTTCACAGGCGAGCACCAATGGCGCTTCGGGAGCAGGCACCACTCCGGGCTCTGGGACTACGTCGCCCGGCGGCAGCACCACCGCACCCAACGCTGGCGGCGACGCCACGACTGACGGCACGAGCACGGCGACAGGTACGCCAGGTACGACCCGCCCCTACACGGAGCCTACCGCCACCTCGCCCGAGCTCGAGGCACGCACGTGGAAGCTGAGCCACGCGCAATACCAAGCCAGCGTCGAAGCGCTGCTGGGCGTGCGAATATCGCTCGAAGGTGAACGTGGTCCGCGGCTCGCTGCCGAGACCAGCAACGGCATGTTTCTGAACTTGTCGGACACGGGGTTCGTTTCGATCGCCAACGGGCTCGCTGCGGGTTACATGGAGATCGCAGCCGAGGTCTCGGAGGGGGTGAGCGCCGAACAACTAGCGGCGTTGGGTGACTGCGCCGCACTGGCAAGTTGCGAGCGCGACACGTTCCTGACGAACGCTCTCGCCAAAGCGTTTCGTAGACCAGCAACTGCCGACGACCTGACCGCGTTCGGTGAGCTCTTCGACTTGGCGCAGGCCGAAGTGGCGGTCGTGGGTGACGACGCGCTCGCCTACCGCTCAGCGCTGAAAGCCATGCTCACCTCGCCGTACTTCCTTTACCGAACGGAAATTGGGGACGACCCCACGCAGGAAAGCTTCCGTCTCACGCCGTATGAGGTGGCGTCGTTCCTCTCGTACAGCATTCTGGGGCAGCCCCCGAGTGAACAGCTGCTAGCCGCCGCCGAAGCGGGCACGCTGAGCGACCCAGCCACCCTGCGCGGACAAGTCGAAACCCTGCTGCAGCAGGCTGACGCCAGCGAGCAGTTCGAACGATTCATGACGGAATGGCTCGAAGTCGAAGCCTTTCTCGACCCTGACTTCGGCTTGGGGCGGCAAGACGTCAAGACTGCGGAGGGCTTCGACGACGTCAAGGTTCTGATGCAGCAAGAGACGGAAGACTTCTTGGAGACCAATGGCACCCTCGACGGCACGCTCGCGGCGCTACTCACCGCACCCGTCGAGGTCACCGATCCTGCACTCGCCGCGTTCTACGACAGCGAACCTACGGGCGCCGCAGCGCCAAGCGACCGTGTGGGGATTTTCGCGCTGGGCGCAGGGCTTTCGATGCGCGCCAAAGACGCATCCACCTCACCAACCTTGCGCGGGCTGTTCGTGCGCGAACGGCTGATGTGCCAACACTTCGAGATCCCGCCGGGCGTCAATCCCGACTTGAGTGATCTGAAAGCGCAGGCGGAACCCGACACCACCCGCGAACTGTACGAACTGCACGCGCTCGATCCCAGCTGTGCTGGCTGCCACGCGTTGTTCGACCCCATCGGGTTCACGCTCGAGACCTTCGACGAAGTCGGGCGGTTCCGTTCGAGCCAAACGGGTACGCCCATCGACACCACGGCGAAACTCATCGCCAGTGACGTCGATCGTGACTTGAGCGACCACGTCGAGCTCGCGAGCGCCCTCACCGAGAGTCGCTGGGTGCGCGAGTGTCTGTCACGTCAGGCATTCCGCTACTACTTTGGCACCACCACGTCGCTCGAGCTCGACTCGACGGGCACACGCCTCGAAGAGAACCGCGGTTTGCCCCCCATTCAACAGGGGCGCGCGGCCCTCGACGCGGCGGGGAACTTGCGCGCCATGGTTACCGCCGTGCTCAGCTCCGAAAGCACGCTGGCGCGCACTCGACGCGAACCGGAGGCACGCTGATGTCCCAATTCAAGCGCATGTCCCAATTCAAGAGCTTGTCGAATAACCGCATGTCCCGCCGTGCGCTTTTGGGTAGCGCCCTGGGCGGCGTGTTCCTCGCGCCGTTTCTGCGTCAACGTGAATTGGAAGCGCAGAACCTGAACCCCAAGCGCATCATCTTGGCGTTCACCCCCGACTCACACCCGCCAGAGTGGTGGCCAGAAGCAGGGGCCGACCCCACGAGCTTCGTGCTGCAAGAACCGCTCTTGGACTTCGAAGAGATCCGTGAGCACTTGTTGTTTCCTCGTCGGCTCGACCACAGCTGGACGTACGACAACCACCACGAAGCGGGCATGGCCCAACTGTTCACGGGTGAGCGTTTCTCCGACGAGGCTTCCCACTACTCCAATGGTCCGTCAGTGGATCAAGTGCTGCTCGACAACACCGAGATCCGCGGCGGGACCCCCGTGCGAAGCCTGCACCTGATGTCCGCAGGTGCGGGCAGCAGCGACAAGCGACACGTCGTTTCCTACACGGGTCCCGCGCAACCCATCGCCGCGATTGCCGATCCCCAAGCTGCGTACGACAACGCGTTCGACGGCATCGACTTCGGAAACGCCGAAGCTCCGATGGGTGCGATGGGTGACGGCGTACTGGAAGCGCGACGACGCATCGACAACCACATCACCGAGGTGAACGTTTCGGAGCTGCGACGCATCCAGAACTTCCTCGGTTCGAAAGAGCGCATCAAGCTGGAAGCCCACGCCGAAGCGCTGTTCGAGCTGCAGACGCGTTTGGCTTCGATGGACATGTCGGCGGCCAACGCGAGCGCGTCGTGTTCGCCGCTGGACGTTCCCCGCGTCACTCGCGACGATCGCAATGGTGACGCGATCGTGCCGTGGGCGCAGGCCCAAGCCGACGTACTCGTGAGCGCGCTGGTCTGCGACCGAACCCGCGTGGGCAGCTACCAGTTCGGCTTCTCAGGCGCGCACCACAACGGCATGTTCGGCCTGCGCGGCGCCCAAAACAACAACAGCTGGCACGACAACGTCGCGCACATCAGCCGCACCAACGACTCAATCCCGTTCAACGACGGCGAGGGGACGACCCGTGAAGCGTTCATCTTCTTCGATCGTTTCTTCGCCCAGTTCGTCGCGTATTTCGCCAAACAACTCGCCGCCATCCCCGAAGGGGACGGCAGCATGCTCGACAACACGCTCATCTACTGGGGCGTGGAAAGCGGCACCAACCACAGCCACAGCCCCGTCGACATGCAGTACTTGCTGATCGGCGGCCGCAACATCGGGTTCCAGTCAGGACAGTACTTGGAGTTCGACACCAAGAGCGCTCACCAGCTGCACACCGCAGTGCTCAACGGCTTCGGCCACGACGTGGGCGGCTTCGGCATCGAGCCGAACTGTGGCGCCCTCTCCGGCATCCTCGCCTGATCACACGTTTGGGTCTTTGGACCTGGGGAAGGCAGGGTGCGGCCCCTGCGCGGCTCCCTCTACGTCCTGAGCATTGGTCTGATCGTCGCCCCGTGTCGTCCCTGCATTGCCTGGCATTGCAGCAAACCCGCCCGTCAAGCTCGGTGGCTGAGGCTGTTTTCACGAGAACCGGAGCAGAACAGCCTGCTGGCTTTGAGCACCGGAAGCGCAGGGGAAACAGCCTCAGGCGCCGAGATCGGCGGGCGTGCTGACAGATTGAAATGAGACCAATGCTCAGCTCTACGTCAAATGCGTCGAGGTGCGGTGCGCGTGTGGGCGGTGGAATGACGGCGCGCCAGCTGCCTCAGCGGCTCCCCAAACCCCGCAAGTTTCGCGGTCCGCCCGATGCGAGTCCGCAAGACCAGCGCGACGGTGAGCGAAAGCGCAATGCCTGCTCTCGCAACGCCTCGATGCCGTTTCTCGAGACGCGAAGCGTTGTTTCAGGATGTTGCAGTGCGCGACTGAAACGACACGCGTGCGACTAAATCGCTCGCGACCGGCGGCGTTTTCGAAGGTCTTTGCCACTTGGATCGATTCTTGAATTGGAAGCGGGTGCGAGAGCAAACGCAAACGCAGAACCCCATTTTGAGGAAAGCACAGGAACGGCATTGGCTGAATTCAACCCCTACTCTGGCTTGTTGGGCGGCGCCCTGATCGGGCTGGCCGCAACCTTGTTGTTGTGGATGAACGGGCGCATCGCAGGCATCAGCGGCATCTTCGGAGGGCTCGTGGTGCCTCGAGCTGGCGAGTTCGGATGGAGACTGGCGTTCATCGGCGGCTTGGTTGTGGGGGGAGTGCTGATGGCCGTCGCAACCCCCGAGAGTGTCGTCTACGACCTAGACCGCTCCTACGCGGCGATCGTCGTCGCAGGGCTGCTCGTCGGCGTCGGCACCAGGTTGGGTAGCGGGTGTACGAGTGGTCATGGCGTGTGTGGACTCAGCCGCCTTTCTACACGCTCTCTCGCCAGCGTGCTGACGTTCATCCTCAGCGGCGCAGTCGTGGTCTACGTCGTACGGACTGTTTTCGGAGGTGCACTGTGAAGGCTAACCTGTCAGCGTTCTTCGCGGGACTGGTGTTCGCTGTCGGCCTCGTGCTCGGGGGCATGACGCAGCCCTCGCGTATCACGGGTTTTCTAGACATATTCGGACGCTGGGATCCGACGCTCGCGTTCGTGATGGCGGGCGCGGTCGCCGTACACTTCGGTGGGCGGCTGTTGGTCGAAAAGCGTGAGCGCCCACTGTGGACACCGCGTTTCGTGCTGCCCACTCGGCGCGACATCGATGCCCGTCTGATCGGGGGCGCCGTATTGTTCGGAATGGGTTGGGGCTTGGCAGGCTACTGTCCCGGGCCGTCCATCACTTCGCTGGGCACCAATGCCATCGAAGCGTGGGTGTTCGTCGCGAGTATGACAGCTGGAATGCTGCTGTTTCACGCGTTCGAAACCAAGCGAGATGCTGCTCGCGTCGAGCCGCGCGTGAGATAAACTGGCCGCGTGACGGACGCTGAGCGATCGCTGTTTCTGCGCGCCATCGAAGAGCTGGCGGGGGCTGCGCTGTTGTTGGACGACGGCCTGACGATCGTCGCCCACACCGAACGCGCGCATGAACTCGTGGGCGGGCCGATACCCATCGGAGTCCCTGCCGCCAAGGTGTTGTGTGGTGCGGGGCCCGAGCGACCCGTCGCCGAAGCGCTGTCGCGCGGTGAACCCGTCGCCGCCGAAGTGTTACGGCCAACCGACGATGGCCAAGCGCGAATGATTCAAGTGCGCGCGACGCCGCTGCTCGATGCTGATGGCACGCGTCGAGGTTGGCTGCTGCTGCTGGACATCGACGATTTTGGCGTTCATGGCGAAGACGCCCTCGTGAACGAGTGGGGGATCCTGACGCGAAGCCCAAACATGAAACAGCTGTTGCGACAGCTGAGCAGGGTGGCCAAGACGAACGCGAGCGTACTCATCCGCGGCGAAACCGGTTCTGGAAAGGAGCTGGTCGCGCGTGCGATCCACCGCGCCTCGCCGCGCGCCGACGGCCCATTCCGCGCGCTCAATTGTGCGGCCTTGCCCCCGTCACTGCTCGAAAGCGAACTGTTCGGTCACGTGCGCGGCGCGTTCACGGGAGCCGTCAAGGACGCACCAGGTCACTTCCGCTTGGCCAAAGGTGGCACGCTCTTCTTGGACGAAGTGGGCGAACTCCCCCTGGAAGTGCAAGCCAAGCTGCTGCGTGTGCTGCAAGAGCGCAACGTCATCCCCATCGGCGGTCGTGAACCGATCGACGTGGACGTACGCATCATTTCGGCCACTCACCGCTCCCTGCGTGAGGCCGTCCATCAGCACGAGTTTCGCGCCGATCTGATGTATCGGCTGCGGGTGGTGCCGCTGTTCTTGCCGCCGCTGCGCGAACGAGCGACGGACGTCGAGGTGCTCGCCAAACACTTCTGCAAGCAGCTCGCGAAAGACACCGGGCGCGAGATTCAGCGCATCACGCCTGGCGCCGTTCGCGCGCTGGAGGATTATCCGTGGCCGGGCAACGTGCGTGAGCTGCAGAACGCGATCGAATACGCGATGGTGATGGGTGACGGTCCCGTGTTGACCGATAGCGACCTTCCACCAGAGATCCTCGGCGGAGAACCGGGTGCGCCCGCGATGAACACGGGGGGCGAAGTTGCCGACAACCTTCCCGACGAAGCGCGGCAATTGTTGCGCGCCCTGGAACGAGCCGGCGGGCATCACGGTCGCGCCGCGCAAGCGCTGGGGCTCAGCCGGGTGACGTTGTGGAGGAGGCTACGCAGTTACGGGCTCGACAAATCCAACAGAAACGACTGAACGCGGCGCAACAAGCGACGTTTCAAGTTGTTTCACGAGTCCTAGTGCGACGTCCACGCGACACTGCGGAGTGGCGCTAGCAAGCTGGCCCCACGTGAGATCCTGCGACTATTCGGCGCGTCCCCGGCGCTGACGAGGTCGTGGCACACAACTTGAAGTGCAGTCCCTACGAGGCGCAACGCCTTCGATAGGAGCCGCCATGTTGTTTCGTCAGTTGTTCGACCGCGAATCTTCCACCTACACCTACCTGCTGGCTGACGAACAGAGTCGCGAAGCGGTGCTCATCGATCCCGTCCGGGATCAACTCGAAAGAGACGTTCAGCTCCTCGACGAGTTGGGCCTGAAGCTTACCCATACAGTCGAAACCCACGTGCACGCGGACCACGTGACCGCGTCGGGACTGCTGCGTGAGCGCCTGGGCAGTCGCAGCGTTCTGAGTAAGGCGGCGGGCGCTGGGTGTGCCGACGTGCTCGCGGGTGAGGGCGACGAAGTTCGCTTCGGCAAGTACAGCCTTCACGTGATCGAAACTCCGGGACACACCGAGGGGTGTCTCAGCTTCCACGAACCGACGACCGGGCGCGTCTTCACGGGCGACACGTTGCTCATCCGTGGCTGCGGGCGCGCCGACTTCCAGCAAGGCGACGCTCGGGCGCTCTACCATTCGATCACCCGCAAGCTGTTCGCGCTCAGCGACGACACGGCCGTTTACCCCGGACACGACTATCGCGGGCACACCGCGAGCACCATAGCTGAAGAGAAGCGCTTGAACCCACGCGTGGCGGGCAAGACCGAGTCCGAGTTCGTACACATCATGAACGACTTGAAGCTTGCTGCACCGAAGAAGCTACACGAGGCAGTGCCCGCGAACCTCGCGTGTGGAAAATCTTCGACCGCGGGCAGTACCTCCGCTGACCAGCTGAGCGCCGAACCGAGCAGCGCGGGCCGATACCGATGATGTCGCACGCGCTGCGTCGCTGGCCTGCGTTCGCCTGGATACCGACCTACCACGCCAAACGGGATCTGCCCGCAGACGCGCTCGCGGGCATCACCGTGGCGGTGATGTTGATCCCTCAAGGCATGGCCTACGCCATGCTTGCGGGCCTGCCGCCGATCATGGGGTTGTACGCGTCGGTGTTGCCGTTGGTCGCGTACGCGCTGTTCGGCACGTCGCGTCAGCTGTCGATAGGGCCCGTCGCGATGGACTCACTGCTCGTGGCAACGGGCGCGAGCCTGGTGGCCCCTGTGGGAAGCCCGGAATTTCTGACCGCCGCCATCTTGCTCGCGGGCATGGTCGGCGTGCTGCAAGCCCTGATGGGGTTGCTTCGTATGGGCTTTTTGGTGAACTTTTTGTCGCGTCCCGTGATCAGCGGCTTCACCTCAGCCGCTGCGATCATCATCGGCTTCAGTCAACTGGGCCACTTGATCGGCGTGCCACTGGAACGCAGCAACCAGTTTCACGAGCTTCTCGTCGGTGCGGCTTCGCGTCTCGGCGAGGTTCATTGGCCAACTTTGGCAGTGGGGCTCGGCTCGATCGCCGGCATCGTATTGCTTCGCCTGTGGGACCGCCGTTTGCCCGGTGCGCTGATCGCGGTGTTCGTCGCCACTGCGTTGACATTCTCGCTCGGTTTGGACCGAAGCGGGCTGTCCATCGTCTCTGAGGTACCTCGAGGTTTTCCGTCAATCGGGCTGCCCACGCTCGACCTTGCGATGGTGAAAGCACTGCTGCCCAGCGCGCTGATGATCGCCTTGGTTGGATTCATGGAAGCCATCAGCGTCGCCAAAGCACTGGCCGCAAGACACGACTACGAAGTCGACGCCAATCGTGAACTGATCGGCTTGGGCGCCGCCAACTTCGGTGCGTTCCTGAGCGGCGGCTATCCCGTCAGTGGCGGCTTTTCGCGCAGCGCCGTCAACGACCAGGCTGGCGCCAAGAGCCCCGTCGCGGCTCTGGTGACCGCCGCCGTGGTGGCATTGTCGCTGATGCTGCTGACACCGCTGTTCTACTACCTTCCCAAAGCGGTCCTCGCCGGGATCGTGATGTCTGCGGTGTTCGGCTTGATTGACGTCGAGGAGCTGATTCGGTCGTGGAAGGTGCGACGAGTCGACGCCGTATTACTCGCCGTCACCTTCGCGGTCACGCTGTTCATCGGCATCGCGCAAGGCATCTTGGTCGGTGTGCTGGCGTCGCTCGGCGCGTTCGTGCACCGCAGCACTCGCCCGCACACGGCAGAGCTCGGACGGCTCCCGGGGACGAACGTCTTCAGAAACTTCGAACACTTTCCCGAAGCGGAGGCGCTACCTGGAGTGCTCGTCGTCAGAATGGACGCGGCATTCTACTTCGCCAACGTGTCCTACTTCAAGACGCAGCTCGAACACCTGCTCGCGCACTCGAAACGTTCGCCGCACGCTCACACAGTGCTGCTCGACTGCAGCAGCATGAACGACCTAGACACCTCAGCGGCTCGCGCGCTGGAAGACACCGTTCGATCGCTGAGAGCACGAGGGAAGGACTTGCTCTTGGCGAACGTGAAAGGTCCCGTGCGCCAAGTGATGCGCCGCTCGGGTCTATGGGACCTCATCGGCAGTGACCACATCTACTTCGACCTGGCTCGCGCTGCCGAAGCAGTGGCGCGGCTGCGTTCGCGCGAAACAACGCTCGCCGCGAACGCAGCCATTCCTCTACGTCACGTGAATGATGTGTCAGATGAATGCGACAGCTGCCCAGGCAACGCCTCCTGCGGCAAGTAAACGGACGACGTAGCCGCGAAAATCTTTCATCGTGGCGGTCACACCGTTCGTCGTCTCACCATCGTATTTTTGCACGTCGATGTAGCGAACGATGATGATGGCTGCCACCAGGGCCCAGAACCCGAGACTCATCAACGAAATCAGCGGCGGGTCGTGACGCCCCAGGTGCATCAGATAGCCAACCATACAGAGCGGGCCGACCACGAGCCAGCCCAGACGAAAAACGATACCTACAGCACTTGCCCCTTCTTGCTCCTGCGCATCACGCGAACGTGAGCGGATGGGCGTGCTGCTCTTGTGGGTCGTGTTGGGGGCGGAGTCGTTTTGCATGATCGTGTTCCTCGGGTAAAGGAACGCCCAACCCTCCGACGACAGCGTGGGTGCGCCGCACGAACACGGCTACAACTAGGACCAGGCGTTCAACTCGAAGAGCGGCCCGACTCTTCGCACGACCTGACACGGCTCACGGCCGCGCACCCTGTTCCCGTGCGTAGGACCCAACCAACCCCACGTCAACCGCCGACGACGGCGCATCGCGACAAACCTGGCACGCTACGTGATCGCTCTGCGCTGGCCGTGCATGAACGTCACATGATGCGCGTGAGTCCGTTGTCGCTACTGCAAGCATCCGTGTTCATCTGCTTGGCCTCCGGGTGTACCGAAACGACAAACGACGGCGCAACTTCGGCAGTAATGTCGTCTGCTCCTGGCGATTCCGCGCCCGACAGTGTTGTCGCAGGGAACTCTGGTGCGGGCACTGGAACGACGACCAGTGAGGCAGCGACAACCAAGCCGTCTAGCGTTTCTAGTGACGACGCGGACGACGCACCAGGAAGCCCTGGCAGCAACTCGGCAGGCGACGATGCTACCCCGGCGGATCCTCCGCTCGACGACTCCCCCGCAGACGACGCGGATGTCGACGACAGCGCCACGACTGACGACGCGACTACCGACGACAGCTCCGCGACTGACGACTCAACCACAGACGACAGCTCCGCGACTGACGACACGGACGATAACTCCGCGACTGACGACACGGCTCTCGACGACAGCTCCACGACAGACGACGGCAGCAACTCCGATGATGGATCGGCGTCGAGTGACGACGGCAGCACCGACGACGGTATCGTCTTCCCTGACGCCGACTGCGCGGAGCTGGTTTCCAACCCGAACGTCAACTGGCGCGAGTCATCACTCCAGACAGACCAAGCGATCGTCGAATGTTTGGCGACATCTCTGGGCAGCCCCGTGGGATACGGCGAAAACGCTCTCGGAGGTTACGATCCCAACGGGGCCAGCCGCTTGACCGTGATCACCAAAGGAGGTTCGCTTTCACCCGAGGAGCAGATCGCTGAGGTAGTGAGCAGTGATGAACACCACTGGATTGTCTTCGACAAGGACGACTTCAGCACGCCATCAGAGGTTGCGTTGTACCGCTTGCAATGTGCGGATCCGAGCGTTCAGTCCGCACTCGGAATCACCAGCCCAGAAACCTGTGTCGACTACGAAGCCTGGTGTACGAACAACGCGCTCACTGGCAACGCCTGCCTAGAGACGTTCTTCAACGAGCGCCTCAACGATGGTGACCTCCCCATCCGCAACCTCCGCATCGGCTCCAACACGACGATTGACGGTCGGCAGAGCCAAGCACAATTCCTGTTCAGCGGCTTTCAGATCGGGTCCGACTCGAGCGGTGAGCCCGTCGAGACGGCTAGTAGCGTGATCCTCACTCACCTGCGCTTTCAAGGGGCGGGCCACACGGAAGATCACGGACTCGACCCCGACATGATCCGTTCGACGGGCGCGTCACACGACATCTGGATCCACAAAAATACCTTCGATCTCACGGGCGACTCGGCGTTCGACGTCAAGGTCGGTGCATACGACATCACGATGTCGTTCAACCTCGTGCAAAACGTCAAACGCGCTGCGCTCCACGGCTCCAGCGACAGTCGCGAAATCAACGAACAGATCACGACGACCATGCACCACAATCTGTTCGTCACCACCGACGATCAGTACGACGAACTCGGCAATACGGGGCGCCGAGTCCCGTTGATTCGCCGCGGTCGTTCCCACATGTTCAACAACGTGTTCTACAACTACCGCAAAGACGTGCTCAGTGTACGTGTGGGTGCAGAGGTAGCGTTCGAAGACAACGCGTTCCTGGCCAACCCAGCCGCGGCGGGCGATGACGACATCGAGTATTACGTCGAGAACCTGCTGCGCGACTTTCAGGAGGGAGGCCTCGAGATCGCGGGCAGCTTCGTGTGGTATTCGGACGCAAACTTCACCCTGGACTCGTCGGCGCGAGGGGATCTCACAGCGTCCCACGGGTCTACGAGTGACATGTTTGCGGAGTACAGCGAACGCTCGCGAACCACCATCAGTGCCGCGCGTCGCGAAGCGGGGCAAGAGCTGGTTGACTACGTTCTCGACACCGCGGGTCGCGACGGGGACGTTCCGTTGAACTCGCCGCTTGCCGCAGAGGCCCCCTGATCACCCATGGCGGTCCACTGCGCAGTGAATCCCACTACGCAGGTGATCCGTCACCCAGGTGATCCGTTACGCTGTCGATCCTTGACGCAAACGCCGCACCTACAGCGGTCACCTTGTCCCACCAACTCGTCCTGACCGAGCCGCGTTCACCCAACGATGCTCGATTGCAACCTTGCACGGTCTCGACGGGGAACTCCGCGAAAGCCTGCTCGAAACCATACGGCACATCCTTCGCATCATCTTAAGACCGTGAACGACATTCAGCGTCCCGATGGTTCCGAAACGATTCAACCTCGTCGCAAAGAGGAACGCCGCAAGCTGCGGCTCTGGATTCGAGTCGTGACCACGGCATTGAGCGCTGGGCTCGCTTTCGCCTGTTCGGACCCTGGTTACGACGCTCCTCGCGGCAGTGACGCGTTTGCGGAGACCGCAAACTACGAAGACTCACGCGACGACTCCGCAGCCCCGAGCGATTCGCCGAAGGCCGCTGAGGCAGAGGTCGCGGAAGAGGCCACCCACGCCGCGGCTGAGCCTAGCTCGGACCGCCCCAATGCGCTGACGCTCAGTAGCACGTCGGTAACCCAAGGCGATGTGTGCGAAGGCTCATCCGTGATCGAATGTAAGGTCGACCTGCCGCCACAGGGTGGCGTCGTCAACTGCTTCGTCGGCCTGCGAGTGTGTCACGGGGGAACGTGGAGCGACTGCATGACGGAAGCGGGCGTCGAGCAAATCCTCGCGGCCGAAGAAACCAACGTCACGCTGTGACGAGCCGACCAGGCTGGTCCTGACTGACCGTACAAGCCCGGGACCCTGGACGAGGTCATTCAACCTCCGCCCCATCACGTCGCCGCGAGCTGCGTTACGCGTCGTTCGGATACTTCGTTGCTGAAGCCGCCCAGCGTCGCGAAGTACCTGGCGGCGTTCGCTAATTTCACTCCTCGCAGCTCCGTCGCCGTCCGCACCTCCGCGAAAGCTGATCGCAGAGGGTCGGCGCGCCACGGCCACGACACGCCTCTCCTAACCCGTCGTGATCGTTGTCGATCCCGACGGGCCGAATTGGACCGAAGTTTCTTCGACGGAATCGCGGAGGCCTCGCGTTGAACCCACATCAACGGCCGCTACGGCCCAACGTTCGTGGAGAAAAAGCCAATCATGAAAACCAAGACCATCATTCTGTCGTCCGTCGCAGCCTTGACCCTCAGCGCGGTTGCTCTCGCAGGACACCACGGCGCCAAGCACTTCGAAAAACTCGACGTCGACGGCGACGGCCAGATCACCCAAGCCGAATTTCAGAACGCAGCCGCCGAGCGCATCACCGCCGCGGACAGTGACGGCGACGGCGCTGTGACGCCCGAAGAGATGAAGCAGCACATGAAGAGCAAGCATGCCGAGCACAAGGCGGCATTCATGGCGAAACTGGACGCCAACGGCGACGGCGAGCTCAGCCGCGAAGAGGCGAGCCGCATGCCCGAAGAGAAGTTCACCAAGCTCGATACTGACGGCAACGGATCGCTGAGTGAAGCCGAACTAGCTGCAGGCAAGCGCGCTCACAAAGACCCCGCTAAGCGCGCGGAGCGCGCAGCCAAACGCTTCGCCAAGCTCGATGCGAACGGCGACGGATCGCTGAGCCCCGATGAAGCGAAGCGCATGCCCGAAAAGGTCTTCCAAAAGGTCGACAAGAACTCGGACGGAGAGCTCAGTATCGAAGAGTACAGCGCGGCGGGCCCCAAGCACGGCAAGCGCGGCCTCGGCAAGATGCTGGAGAAAACCGACACGAACGACGACGGCAAGGTCGACGTTCAGGAAGCCCAGGCGATGGCTGACCAATTCTTCAACAAGCTCGACAAGAACGCAGACGGCGTCTTGACGAGCGACGAGCTGAAGCGCCCAGGCAAGCGCGGTAAGAAGCACGGCCACAAGTAAACAGAACTCGAGCGTCAAGCCGAGCAGCGAGTTCACCCGTACTCTCCTTCGTAGTCCCGCGAGGCGGGGGAAGGTCTCACTCAGCCCTTCCCTCGCCTCGTGTCCGTTTAGCCACAGCGATGCTTCAGCGAACAGCGACGCTTCAACATGACGATGCTTCGGGCTACGCTGGAACCACCAACGCAGGATTGCTACGCCAACACTTGACGGAATTCCGTTCGAGAGCACGATCCGCAGCGTCTCGTGTCAGGCGCACGGCCACTTCGACCGCGTTCGCCCTGACCGCGACAAGCACCGAACATGTCCAACGAGTCTCGCTCTAGCGTCACTTCCAAACCTTCCCGAAAGCCGTCCATCAATCTGGGCCGTAGCGACGATCGCCCTGAACCCGCCTGGGTGTCGATCGCCTGGATCGCGATCCCGCTGCTGTTGTCCTTGGTTGCAGCTGTCGCTTCAGGCGGCTGACGACGCGCCCCGGTCGACACTTCAGCCGCACTGAGCCGTAGACCAATCTAGGGGCAACGCAGCGGACGCTCTCGAGGCACCCTTGCCCATCCCCTGATTTGCACTAGGTTTTGCGGCGTGGTCAGAGAACGCTCCGCTCCTTCCCTTCCGCCACAGCGCGCTGTTTTGCACGCTGGAACCGTTTGGGGAGCCGAGTGAAGGGTTGGGTCCGGCGACTTTCCGTAGTGTGTGGCGTTTTTGCCGTATGCATAGGCGGGGTGATGCTCGTCCGATCAGTGACCAGCGACGCGACGCAGGTTACTGCCACAGCGCAGTCGGGCCCCGTTCCCGTAGAAGTGGCGCCCGTGCAGCAGGGACCGATCGAACGGCGCCGTACACTGACGGGCACGCTCGAAGCAGCAAGTGAGTTCCTGATCGCTCCAAAAGTCGCGGGGCGAGTCGAGAGCGTGTCCGTCGACTTGGGAGATGAGATCGAACGCGGACAGGTCGTCGTGAAGATCGATGACGACGAGTTCGTTCAGACCGCGGCACAGGCGCGAGCTGCCGTCGGCGTAGCAAAAGCTGAACACGTAGCTGCGAAGAGTGCGCTCGAGATCGCCGAACGCAACCTCGAACGCACGAGAGCGTTGGTCGCCGAGGGTGTCGCGACAGAAGCGAACTTGGACACGGCTCGCTCGCAGCAACTAGCAGCCACCGCCCAGGTCGACGTCGCCGCATCCGAGGTCGCGCGCTCCAAAGCGACGCTGCGCGCCGCTGAAGTGAGAGCGAGCTACACGCGCGTTTCCGCCAACTGGACGGGCGACGACGAGACCCGAGTCGTAGCCGCTCGCTACGCCGACGAAGGTGAAATGGTCGCGGCCAACACGCCGCTGCTGTCAGTGGTCGATTTGGACCCGGTCAACGTGGTGGTGCACGTCGCCGAGGAGGACTACGCAGAACTGCAGCCCGGCAAGCCCGTCGAACTCACCACCAGAGTCTACCCAGGTGAGACCTTCCCCGCGCAAGTGGCGCGCGTCTCCCCAGTCTTCGAAGCCGAGTCACGCCAGGCGCGCATCGAACTGACGGCGAACAACGAGGCCGGGCGACTGAACCCGGGAATGTTCGTACGTGCGGAGGTAGTGCTCGAACGCGTTCCGAACGCCACCGTCGTGCCCCGTGACGCGCTCGTCACTCGAGAAGGTCGAACGAGCGTGTTCGTCGTGTCAGACGACCGCACGCGGGTGTCGCTGCGGCCTGTCGAGTTGGGGGTCTCGCAGGGCGAAATGGTGCAGATTCTGGAGCCTCGTGTCTCTGGAGAAGTCGTTACGTTGGGGCAGCAACAACTCGAGGAAGGTTCACGCATCACCATCCCCGACGCGGCGAGCAGCACCCCCGCCCTGGTGACGGACGATCCGCACACCGCAAGGGCGAACGACGACAACCCGGGTCCCGGCACCAACCGCCTTCCCCTCGCCCCAGCCCTCGGAGCTGACGCAGGCCCGTGAGTCTCGCCGAGCTCAGTGTCCGGCGTCCCGTGCTGACGACCATGGTCACCTTGATCGTGGTGGTGCTGGGTCTCGTGTCTCTGAGCCGTCTCCAGATCGATCTGCTCCCGGAGATCGAACTGCCCACACTGACGATCCGCACGGAGTATCAGGGCGCGAGCCCCGAAGTGATGGAACAACGGGTCACTCGCATCGTCGAAGAAATTGTGGCGACCGTTCCTGGAGTCGAAGAGATCACGTCCGTGTCCGCGGAGGGCGCTAGCAACGTCGAGGTGACCTTCGCGTGGGGCACCGACATCGATACCGCCGCTCTCGACGTGCAGGGCAAGATCGAGGACGAGATCAGTGAGTTGCCCGACAACATCGTTCGACCACGAGTCAGCAAGTTCGATATCTCGAGCTTCCCGGTCGTGCTGCTGGGCATCGAGAGCCACTTGACCCCCGTCGAACTGACGACGTTGGTGGAAGAGCAGATCCGCTATCGCATGTCTCAGATCGCAGGCGTGGCGCAGGTTGATCCCTGGGGCGGCTACGAGCGCGAAGTGCGCATCGAGCTCGACCCCGCGAAGCTCAGGGCACTACAACTCCCGCTCAACGACATCCTCGCAGCGATACGCAACGCCAACGTCGACCTGCCCGCGGGAGCGATCGACGAAGGGAAAAAGACCGTCACCCTGCGCGCGCCCTCGCAGTTCACGGACGTTGCTCAGATCCAAGACACCGTCGTCGCCATCAGAAAGCAGGCGCCGATCCGGCTCCGTCAGATTGCCACGGTGAAAGACACGTACCAAAAGCTGGACCGCATCGCACGGGTGAACGGCGAGATGGGCGTGCGCGTCGCCATTCGCAAGGAGTCGAACGAGAACACGGTGGAGGTCTCCCAGCGCATCCTGGCCGAAGTAGAGCGCATCAACAGAGACTTTCCGCAGATCCACGTCGTCCCCGTGATCAACCAGGGTAACTTCATCGAGCGCTCGATCGACAACGTAGCGAAATCGGTGCTCTATGGTGGCGCGCTCGCACTTCTGGTCTTGTTGTTGTTCTTACGCAACCTGCGCAGCACGGCCGTCATCGCGCTGGCGATCCCGATTTCGCTCATCGCGACCTTCTGTCTCATCTTCTTCGGCGGCTTGACGCTCAACCTGATGACACTGGGTGGACTCGCGCTCGGCGTTGGGATGATGGTCGACAACTCGATCGTCGTGCTCGAAAACATCTTCCGACGACGCGACGAACTGGGCGAACCCACCGAAAAGGCCGCCGTCGAGGGCACGAACGAAGTGTCGTCCGCGATCGTCGCCAGCACCATCACCACTCTCGTGATCTTCTTGCCCATCGTGTTCCTCGAAGGCGTCACGGGCGTGCTCTTCAAAGACTTGGCCTACGTGATCGTGTTTTCGCTGGCCTGCTCGCTGGTGGTCTCGCTCAGCCTGGTGCCGATGGTGTCGTCCAAACTCCTGCGCGACGCGGATGAGGCTCGAGCTCACCAAGACAGGAACAGCAACGCAAGCTGGTCTGCTCGACTGGTCGCCGTAGCTTCGAACGCACAGCAACGTCTCGAACGCGTCTACCAGGGCATCCTACAAAAGGCACTCGAGAATCGCTGGACGACGGTGGCGATCGCGGCGGTCACCTGCGCAGCGAGCTTGCTGCTGGTTCCAGCCGTCGGCACCGAGTTTCTGCCTCCCAGCGACGAAGGCGAGGTGCGGGTCACAGGCGAAATGCCCGTCGGAACTCGGCTCGAGCTGGTCGATCGCCAGACGCGCTTGATCGAATCGCACGTCTACAAGGCCGTACCAGAAAGCACCTCGTCGGTCGTCAGTGTGGGCTCGTCAGGTTATCGCCCTGACGAAGCCTCTCGGGGAGAGATCAGCCTCTCACTGACGCCCGCTTCCGAGCGACAGCGCTCGAACAGTGAGATTGCGGCTGACCTACGTCGCGAACTCGCCGGGAAGATCCCTGGGATGGAGATCCGCACGCGAGCACCCCAAGGTCAGTTCTTGCTCGAACGCATACTGGGTGGCGAAGAAGGCCTGACCATCGAAGTGCGCGGCTTCGAACTTTCCGTACTCGATCGGCTCGCGGCGCAGGTCGAGAGCGCGATTAGCGACGTGCCCGGCTTGACTGACTTGCAAGTCAGTCGTGAAGCGGCCGTCCCTCAGCACGAGATTCGCACCGACCGCGATCGCGCGGCAGATCTCGGTCTCACGCCGCGTGACGTCGCAACCGCTCTGGAGACCGCCATCGCTGGCTCCGAAGCGGGTGAGTTTCGCGAACGCGGCAACTCCTATCGCATCCTCGTTCAGTTGGCGAACGCAGAAGAGCTTCCGCTTTCGGAAGTTTTGGACATGACGGTCAGCGACGGTTCAGGCCGCGGTGTACCTCTGCGTAGCGTCGTGTCCAACGAACCAGGCTATGGTCCGATCCTCATCGACCGCAAAGACCAACAGCGCTTGGTCACCGTGCGAGCCAATACGGCGGGTCGGGACCTCGGTTCGATCGTAGCGGACGTCGAAGCACGCCTGGCAGACATCGCTCGGCCCGCTGGTTACGAATTCAACGTCGCGGGCAACGTGGAGGAGCAGCAAAAAGCCTTCAGCGAGTTGAGCATCTCTTTGCTGTTAGCGCTCGTACTCGTCTACATGGTGCTGGCTGGCCAGTACGAATCGTTGCGTGCACCGTTCGCGGTCATGCTGTCGGTACCCGTTGCAGGCGTCGGTGTGCTGCTGGTCTTGGTGCTGACGAATACGACCCTCAACGTGCAGTCGTTCATCGGCTGCGTCATGCTCGGTGGTATCGTCGTGAACAACGCCATCTTGTTGGTCGATCAAGCAGGTCGCCTGCGCAGTGACGGAGTCGAGACGCTACGCGCCGTCGCAGAAGCAGGGCGCCGCCGGCTGCGCCCTATCTTGATGACGACCCTGACCACGGTGTTGGCGCTGTTGCCACTGTCGCTAGGCATCGGCGAGGGCGCGGATGCACAAGCGCCGATGGCGCGCGCCGTGCTCGGCGGTCTAGGAGCGTCGACGTTGATCACTTTGGTGCTGATTCCAACCGTGTATTCACTCATCTATCGAAAACAGCAGACTACAGGCTCCACCCCCGCGGAGGCCGCCTGAACCCATGCAACGTCCCATCACCGGCTTTCATCAGGATGACCATGCTGATTGGGTAGCAGAGCTGTCGTGCGGCCACGGTCAGCACGTGCGCCACGAGCCTCCGTTCACCCTGCGCCCTTGGGTGATGACTGGCGAGGGTCGCGCGTCACGGCTGGGTCAACAGCTCGACTGCGTCCGCTGCGATCGCTTGGAGCTCCCGGACGGGTTTCTCCCGTACAAGCGCACGGCGGTCTTCGATGCAATGTCCGTACCGCGCGGTTTGTTGTCGGAACACTCCACCAAAGCGGGCGTTTGGGGACGGTTGAAGGTAACCAGCGGCACGCTAAACTACGTACTCGCGGGCGATCCGCCGCAAAGGACGGAGGTGCATGCTGGGCAGAGTCAACTCATCGCGCCCGAGGCGAAACACCACATCGAAATCTCTGGACCCGTCGAGTTCACGGTCGAGTTCCTGCGCAAGGACGGGTGAGGCGAAATCACCTCGCTTGCGTGGTTGCGAATGTTCGCGCAAGCGTTGCGCGTTTCGAAACGCTGAGGGGCCACATCGCGCGAAAAATCGCGCGGCCCACTCGTCGATCTCGGTCCGATGTGCCAGATCATGAGACATGGCAAGCCGACGCAATGTGATGAACGGACGTTTAGCCCACCTGATCGTGCTCGGCGCAGCACTGCAGACGATGAGCTGTGGAGTAAATTCAACCCCCACACCTGTGCCCGCCCCGCGACAGCACGTCGAGCCCCCGCAGCAGGCCGGAGGTGTTCAGGCATACGCCGGCGAGGTACTGGGCGTCGATCGCGTGCCAAGCGCGGAGCAAAACCGAATCACCCTGAGTCTACGTGTCTCCCCGCAGAGAGATCGAGTCATCAGCGTCGACCTCGGCCCCGGCTGGTACTTCGACGAGCAGGGCGTCGTCTTCTCGCCCCACGATCCCATCGTCGTTAAAGGTTCACAATCCCCACACGGCGAGCCGACCCTGGTCGCTACCGAGATCGAAGTTGGCGGACAGATCTATACGCGCTCCCCGACTGGACCAAACGCGGTGTGGAAAAAGAAAGAATCGGGCGCCACCGAAGAGAATGACGAAGCCCCCAAGCCGGCTGACCCAGCTGCGCCGCCGAACACGGACGCCGAGACTGCCCCCATCCCACCAGAAGAGTCGGCTCCGCCACAAGTACCAGCAGCACCCGCGACCACACCGTAACGCGCGGCGGCTATCACCCACAGTTCACTCAGCAGACATCCCTCTGACATCCGAGTGACGTCGTGTGCCAGGCATATCGCAAGGCATGAGCGGACTAGGCGGATTGAACAAGTCACCGAACGGCGTCGTAATCGGAGTCGTGCAACTGCAGCTCCCCAACGTCGCCAGTCCACGCGACCTGGCTAACCAAACGGAGCGCGTCTGTGAAATGGTCGGCAAGGCGCGGCGCAACTCCCCGAACATGGACCTCGTGGTCTTCCCCGAGTACTCGCTGCACGGCCTTTCGATGGACACCAATCCCGAGATCATGTGCCGCATGGACGGGCCCGAGGTGGCGGCGTTCAAGCGTGCCTGCGTCGAGCATCAGATTTGGGGCTGCTTTTCGATCATGGAGCACAACCCCAGCGGCAACCCCTACAACACGGGCATCGTGATCGACGACGCAGGTGAAGTGCAACTCTACTATCGCAAGTTGCATCCTTGGGTTCCCGTCGAGCCGTGGGAGCCAGGCAATGTCGGCGTCCCCGTGTGCACGGGGCCGAAGGGCTGCAAGCTGTCACTCATCATCTGCCACGACGGCATGTTCCCCGAAATGGCGCGTGAAGCCGCCTACAAGGGCGCGGAGATCATGTTACGAACCGCGGGTTACACCGCGCCGATTCGTCACGCGTGGAAGATCACCAATCAGTCCAATTCGTTCTGCAACTTGATGGTCACCGCCAACGTCTGCCTGGCTGGCAGTGATGGCAGCTTCAACTCCATGGGTGAAGGCATGATCGTCAACTTCGACGGTGTGCCCCTGGTCGAAGGCAACGGCGTTCCCGACGAAATCATCACCGCCGAAGTGCGCCCCGACCTAGTGCGCGAGGCACGTTTACATTGGGGCGTCGAAAACAACATTTACCAACTCTACCACCGCGGCTACGTCGCCGTGAAAGGCGGCGCCATGGACTGCCCGTACACCTACATGCAAGACATGGTCGCGGGTAAATACCGCCTACCTTGGGAAGACGAAATACGTATCACCGACGGCACCAGCTGCGGCTTCGAACCGCCCACCCGCAGCTTCTCTTGAAGCGTGCTTCGTCTCACTGAAACCAAACGATGGTGGAGCCCCCAGTGAAGCCGGCCTGCGTCGTGGTGGGCCACCGCCGGCGTTCGCTAGGATTTCCCAGCGCAGCCGCAATCCCTGTGCGCCGATTTTCTGACTAGCAGGCTATCTGTGTCAGCCGATTCGTCACGAAGATCGCAGCCTCGAACGACAGTAGCTCACTCGAAGGAGTAGTAGTCGAGGTCCAAAGAGCCAGAGAACCTCAGGCACAGGTCGTGGACTCCCGCAGCCGCGTCGACGTCGCAAGTCACGTCGGCGAAATTGTCGGCTCCGCCCGTTGCCATCACGTCGCAAGTGCCGATTGACGTCCCTGGGGCATCGCGAAACCCGGGGCATCCGCCCTGCAGCACTTCGATCCCTCCGCCACCAGCAGATGCGACGCGCGCTTGAATCGTCGAAGCGCCGTCACCGAAGTCCACCTGTGATACGGCTATCCAGTCCCCGTCGGTGATGTCCGTCACGACGACACCAACGCGCTGGTTGCCGCGTGTCTCAATTCCGCTTTGCCCCGCAAGCAACTCGGCTTCGATTCGCGAAAAGGCGTCCACACTGCGAAGTTGTCTCACGTCACCCCGAGTCGCCGACACGGGTACCATGCGGTCGCCTTCCCACTCCAACTCGTCGAGCGTGATGCTGCGCTGGTAGTTCGAGTACCCCTCGAGATTCGACTGCACACGGTTGTGGTAGAAGACGTACCATTGGCCTTCGTATTCGACCATCGAGTGGTGGTTGTTGTCGCCGTTGTTCTCGTCAGGTGAAGGGATGACCGTGCCGATGTGCTCGAAACCCGACATCGGATTGTCGCTCACCATGTAGTCGATGGTCGGGGCACCGTTCGAGAAGTCCGTCGAGTACGAGAGGTAATAGGTGCCCTCGCGCTTGAACATGAAGGCAGCCTCGAAAAACCGAGGGATGACGATAGTCGTCGCCGCGTTGTCCATCAGGCTCACCCGGTCGGGGTTGAGACGGATGACGCGCGCGTTGTCGCCTGTGCCCTCAGGTCCACCTCCGAAGTACAGGTACCCTTGGCCGTCGTCGTCGAAGAAGCCCGACGGATCGAAGAGCCAGTCCACGTCTTCAGCGCCAGGAGTGGAGCTGGTAACCAATTGAATCGGGTTTTCGAAAGGCCCACCAGGGTGGTCGGACGTGGCAACACCAATCGTCGAACCAGCGTCGGGGAAGTACAGAAAGTACTTGTCCAGCTCTGCATCATACGCGCAGTCCGGCGCGTATAACCTGGAGGCAAACGGAATGTTGGCGGAGTCTAGCGCTATGCCGTGGTCCTGCCAGTTGGCGAGATCATTGGACGAAAACACGTGGTAATCGACCATGTCGTAACCCGACTGATCGTCGGGATCGTGCGACGCATAAACGTAAATGCGTCCCTCGAACGCGTACGCTGACGGGTCCGCGGTGAACACATGAGTGACGATCGGGTTGGGGACAGGAGCGTCCGGAGCCGCGAGGGCCCCGCCTGGATTGGCGTCGCCTCCATCCGCCGGATCAGCGTTTGCGGTTCCCCCAATGCCGTCGTCCGAGGGAGCCGCCGCATCAGGCGCCCCGTCGTCCACATCTGGCTCGTCGCTAGGATCATCGCCGACGGCGTCGCCTCCACCCGATCCACCACTGCCCGAGCCCGCAGACGACGGATCGCCGCTGGGACTACTTCCCGTGCTCGTAGAGGTGCCTCCGGCGCCAGGCGT
Organism: uncultured bacterium; assembly: GCA_965651905.1. GTDB lineage: Bacteria > Myxococcota_A > Polyangia > Polyangiales > Polyangiaceae > SZUA-265. The sequence continues at coordinate 78,748 of CBFGUG010000028.1, forward strand.
CGTCGTCGCGCCGGGCGTAGACGCGCCAGTGCTGCCGCCTCCCGTGGTCGAGCCGCTCGTCGAGCCCGTCGATGCAGACCCACTCGCGCCAGTGGACGTCCCGGCTCCGTTCGACGTGGTCGCCGCCGTGGAGTTCGCACCTGTGACACCAGGCGTGGCCTGTCCATCATCGCCCCCGGATGAGCCCGACGAGGTGCAACCGGCAGCAAATATCAGGGTCCCCATCGCGAGCGCTCGACCGAGCACTGGCCGAGAGCACACCGCTGCTTCCGAGTGAACGTTGCAGTGAGGGCGATAGCCGTTTGAAACGGATCGAACCCGAACCCGGTTGCGATATCTCTCAGTCATTGGTCTCGAGGGTGAATGAATCGACTTTGATTGCCCGTTTGCGGTGTCGCCAGTCCCGGCGCTACTCCACTGGAGAGTATACCCCGCTGATGGGATCTACACCGTTAGTGTGGGTGCCGTCGCCAAAAATGGAGTTCGGGCTCTCAGAAGATTGCCGCAGAGCTTGCGCAACCGTAAACCACATGCGGTTGTAGTGACCGTCGACCTCGAGGTACTGCCCGCCCTGGATACCGAGGGCCCTCCCTCCGAAGATGATGGCCTGCAGTGGTCCGCGCTGATGGGAGGTGTGCCCCACCTCTGTGATGTACGGGATGATGGTGTGGTCGAGCAAGTTGGCGCCGTTGACGTCGCTGGCTTCTTTGAAACCGTTGATGATGTCTGCGGTTTTCGTGTTGTACCAGGTCTGCACGTTGGCCAGAAACTCTGCCACCTTTCCGTTTTCGTTGTCGGGTGGCCCAGCTCCCTCGATGGGGCGACCGTTTTGGGCGCCAACTTCGACTTCGTTGGTGATGGCGTGGCTCATCGGATGGTGCATGTAAGTGCCCGTCGGACTGCGGTTGCCGCCATCGGGGTACATCGAGGGCTGGCCGATTACCTCGGCTGCGCCCGGCCCGAACGAAACATGGTTGGTTCCGGGTGACCACTGAAAGGTGGCCACACGGATGATGTCACACTGAAAGGCCGCGCGAATGATGCTCGAGTGCGCGATACCGATCTGTTCGTGTTGTGGACTGTCGTCGACATTCGTCGTCGCGGCGCCCGGACCCTGGGGATTGACGTCGTTGACGTTACCCTGCGGCCCAACCAGACTTCCGTCGGGGGCAGTGGGGATGGCACACCCCGCCCCAGCTTCGCCACCATCTTGGATCTGCGACGCCACCTGCTGCTCGACGCTGCGCACGATGTCCTCGTGGGCGTCGATCTTGGCTAGCTCAGCGTTCGGAACGATCGTGCGCAGCCGATTCAGCTCGTGCAGTGAATGATCCAAGACGCTCTTCCTCATCTGCAGCTCTCTGAGCCGGTCTCCGCTCTCCATCGGGTCGACCGAGAAGCTTCCGAAGAGCTGCTCCCACAAGAGCGCCGGGCTCAGCTCGGGGATCAGCGGCTGATTCTCCATGATGTTGCCGCCCGTGGTGCTCTGCACCGACACCTTGGTGTAGCCGTACGAAAGACAGCGTGTAGACGTCTCTTTGGAATCGATACGACGGTCGCAGATGGCGTTGACGTAACCGAAACCTGGCGTCTGGAGCTCGGGGATCTTCTCCAGGAAGATCTGGTCGAAGGATGGTCCGCCCGCGCAGGCGTCATCAGCCTCGCCGCCGTTGTTGCGGTTTCCAGGTGAACTAGCACCCGTGCTCGAAAACGGTGTACCTGCTTCGTGACCGCCGGGGCCCCCGCTGAGACCGTTGTGATTCATGCCGTACAGGATCACGGCGTCTTCTCGCAGCCCCTTGTCTTCGAACGGCTGCAGAATACGACTGGGGACATAGTCTCTTCCAGAGCCCTGGGGCCTGAAGTAATAGTGAACGGTGCCCACGGGCCAGTGCATCATCAGGAAGCGACGCGGAGGTGCCGCTCCGACGACCCCGGCTTCGACATTGCGAAGGATTGCCCGAAGCCCGATCGCACCACCGATCGCCGCGAGAAATGAACGCCTTGCTACTCGATAGGATCTCATTGTCAGTTACCTCCGCGGCGATGCGTCATGGTGCGTGAGGCGGTCACCTCACGCACTAAATCGGAAAATGTTTGACTGCCACCTGCCGCCAGCTGGTCGAGCACGGCTTGGGCTGCGCAATCGTTGGAGAATACGGTACCTTCCCCGATGGAATCCTCCATCAGGTTGCCCGCCACACAACCCATGAATGCACCACTGTCGGCGATGACCTGCGCCATCTGGGCGCTCGTGGTGACCTCTACGCTGCCGAGCGATGGCGGCAACGTGACCGACGCGTCGATGGGCTGTCCTTCAGGATCGGTCGTGCGGTGACGTCCGATCTCGTCATAAGTGAACAGCGCCATCCCGTAGGGGTCCGTGGAGGTATGGCAGCCTCCACAAAGCGGCATCCCGAAGCGCGCCTCCATCTTTTCCCGTTCGGTCTTACCCTCTAGCTCCTCGTTGAACGATTCGATTTCTTCCGCCAAGTTCTCCGGGAACGGGGCCCGCGGTGCACACAGCACCTCGTCGACCACCTTCACCCCGCGCCCTACGACCGAGGGAAAGTCTGGCCGAGCGGTCGACGTGAGGTAGCCGATATCGGTTAACAGCCCTGCGCGATCGGCTGGCAACTGCACCATACCAAAGCCATCCGCGTCTGTCGTAGCGGGTGGACTCACGCCGTATAGCGGCGCGGTGACCTCGTTCACGTACGCGGTTTTTGATGTCAGTAGTTCGTTGACTGGATCGTCCGACCAAAGCACGTGGTTGAGAAACAGACGCGAGCCGAGCACCATCGAATTCTTGGCAACCTGAGTCGCGGCAGGGTCGGTGAGCACGACCGTGTAGACGTTGGGAATGCCGAAGCTCGCCAACATCAGCGTCTGCAAGTATTCACGCGCCGCTGGCGTCGCCAACAAGCGTTCGGCTTGCGCGCGCAAAGCGTCGGGTGAACTGAGGTTGCCCGCGGCCGCTTCGTTGAGCAAAGCGGCGTCGGGTGGCGCCCCCGTGATGAAGTAGGACAACATCGTCGCCAGTTCATACGGTGCGAGCATCTCTTCCGCGGCCGGATCCGTTCCCAGTTCCGACCGATATTGGAACTGGGGCGAACTCAGCGCCGCGTACACGCCATACTCGGCGACTTCTTCCGCCGTAGCCTCGAAGCCTCGAACTTCGGTGACGACTTGCTGCATCCGCTCCTGCTCTTCCACGCTGAGCGGGCGGCGAGCTGCCTTTTCAGCGAAGCTCATGACGAACGTCGTGGCACAGTCGATGTCCCCCGCCGTGCAGCTCGTCACGTCGGTGAAGTTGTCGTGGACGTACTGTCCTGCGGCTTGCGCCATGCCGTCCGTCTTCGACCACAGGCTTTCACTCACCAAGTGCCCTTCGCCGAGGTGCGCTGGAAACTGCCTCAAGTACGGATCGTTGAGCTCGTATTCCGTCGAGAGTTGCGCCGCCAGCGTCGGAGAGACGAAGTCTCGGATCGAGTAGTTAATCTGATCCAGTGTGAGCCGCACTATTCTCTTGGGCGCCAGCAACCCGCCAGGATCGCCGCTGCAGTCTTCGGCGATCGCGGGACTGTCACTCATGCCTCCAGTACCGTCGACCTCGCCATCGAGCGAGGGCCCCCCGCCCGCACCATCTGCAGCGCCTCCAGGTCCGGGTGGGTCTCCAGCGCCGGGGGTCCCACCCATCCCCATCGTGCCAGCCGTGCCTGTGCTGGTCGAGGTACCGCTTCCAGAGGTCGGATCGCCGCTGGTCGCCCCGGTGGAGCTCGAGGGCGTCACTGCAGCCCCATCCGAACCGATTTCGTTCGCGCAACCGAGCAGAGAGATCAGCGCTACGCCGCCAAGTGCCAACCAGGCAGGTCGAGCCCTGCGGTTGGTCGTTCTCAAAGTGGGATAGTTCATCTTGATTGCCTAACGAACGACACCCTCGACTTCCGTCAGATAAGTTCGCACGACTTATCCTTCATGTCTCATTATCGTCCACGACACGGCCACTCGAAGGACGAGCGCACGCAACGTTCCGACGTCCGCCGAAAACCTCAGCGCCACGCTAATCCACGACGACAAGTCGAGGTGTACGCACTGCAGCCCGGCGGCGCCGAACCAACAGTGCGGAAGCCAACAGCAAGAGCACCCCCGACTCGTTCGCGTTACCGCGAACGCCGCCGACGCTGCACGAGCTGGACCCACCATCTGAACCCGACGCGTCAACCACACCTGGTTGGCCACTCGTGTCTTGAGTGGCCGGGTCAGAAGGCGTCACCGTCTCACCTGCCATCGAGCCATTGGGTGCAGTGACGCTTCCACCACCGCCATTGGCTCCGCCCGTTGCAACAGGGGGCGCACCATTCTCGCCCGTGCCGGTCGAACCACTCGAGACGGGCGGGTTAACCCCAGCGCCGCCCGACACCGGGGGGGCCCCGCCAGCGCTGTCCACGTCGCTAGAGCCCGAAGGGCTCCCTCCACTACCGCCAGCACCCCCGCCGACGGACGCGCCCCCACCGCTTCCGTTCGAAGCGCCACCCGCAGAGCTGCCGCCCGCGCCACCCGCATCTGGCTCGACGCCAGTCGCGCCACCTTCGCCAGTCATGGTTTCGGAACCGCCGCTGCCTCCCGCGCCCTCATCGACATCATCCATCGGCTGGGTCGGTCCTGTGAACTTCCACCAGTTGAACTTGAAGAGCTGATCGCCGTTGCCAGTGAACGTGAGGAACAGGTCGTGCACACCCTCTCCGCCACTGACCGGGCAAGTGATGGTCGTCCAAGCCGTAGCCTCTGACACATCACAGCTACCGAGCAGCGTGCCGTCGCGACTGTCGAGATGTAACTCGATGGCGGCGTTACCCGTTGCGGACGAAACCCGTGCCTCGAAAGAAGTGACCCCGTCGAGAAAGTCGACTTCCTTCACCTTGATGTAATCGCCACCGCTGATCGAGGTGACGTTCATGCCCGCGCCCGTATCGTCGCACACCTCGGTCTTGAGCCCAGAAGAGAAAGCGATGGTCTCTGCTTCGACTTGCTCGAAGGGATTCAACGTATCGATGGCAGCAGGCCCTTCGTCACTCATCGTGAGCAGCGGTATGCTACCATCAGCTCCATAGGTGAACTCCTCCACACACACGGAGCGCTTGTAGTTGTTCCCGCCCGGCAACACGCTGTTGTGATAAAAGAAGTACGAGTGCCCCTTGTAGTCGACGACGCCCGCATGGTTCGTGTAGGTCGACCCGGCCGCCATGATGTCCCCCCGAACGTTCCAAGGACCCCTGGGACTGTCGCTGGTGGCGTAGCTGATCTTCTCCGTGCCCCCACCCATGCCAGCGAAGATCAAGTAGTAAAGCGACTCCCGCTTGGATAACCAGGGCCCCTCCGTGAAGCCTGGCATGGATACTTCGGTTGGATTGCCCGAGTAACTGATCATGTCCTCGTTCAGCGTGACGTACTGAAGCGTCGCGTTCCCCCAGTACATGTAAGCCTGACCATCGTCGTCGATGAACACCGTCGGATCGATGTCGCTGGCAGCGGTTTGAACCAGCTCCCTCCCGAGCGGGTCCATGAAAGGGCCAGCGACGTTCTCAGAGACGCCTACGCCGATCCTCGCGCCCGTGTTGTTGTTCAGCGGTACGTAGAGGTAGAACTGTCCGTTTCTGAAAATCCCCTGCGGCGCCCAGGCACTATCCGTCGACCAGCTAAACGTATCTAGACCCGCAGGGGAACCATGATCCGTCCAATTGACCATGTCCTCGGTGGAGTACAGCCACCAGTCGTTCATGGTGTAGAAGTCGTTGACGGTTACATCCTCATCGTGGGAGGTGTACACGTACAACCTGCCTTCGTGCACCATGGGCGCAGGGTCGGCGGTGTAGTTGGTTTGGACGATCGGGTTGTCCGCCTGCGCCCGGGAGGGGAACAGAGTGACGACACCCAGCGAAAGCGCTGACAACGTCACGGAGGCTTGTTTGAATGTCGTGTTCATACGCTACCAAAATCGTGAGATGAAGGCCCAGGCCTCAGGGGGCACCCAAGTTTCGCTCTGCCCCTGATCCTGTTCCGTCGGGTTGTAGTCGCCGCCGTGCGCGCCAACGCTCGGGGCACCCTTCCGAGCAGTCGCTCTGAATCTCCCCGAGTCCTCGCTGGGCTGGCGTTTCTGCTGTCGAGCTACTTTCATCTCTACTTGTATTTTGTTGTCCAATCGCCAGCTAGAGCCGGGGGGCGACCCGCGTTAATGTCCTAGCTCTCGAAAGCCATCCGAAGAGCTGGGGCCCAGCTACCGAGATTGGAAAGTGGTGGCGACACGCGCATCACTTCGTGTGGAGCGTAGCGACGACCGAATGGACGCCGCTGCAAACCCCGGTTGCCGCGATCCTTGACAGCGCGCGCATCGCTCGGGATCAATGCGCGATGCAATACTGGACTAATCCACTGGCCTTCGGCTTGGTCTGTGTCCTGGAGGGATGCGGTCAAAGCACACAGGATATGTCCGTGGACGCTGTAAGCGGCAACGCCACAAGTACCGACCCAGCATCGATGGTTGATCGCAACGGCGGAGTCGAGGCGAAAGCTCAGGCGCCGTCCATGACACGAACGAGCTTCGACAGATCTCCCAGGGTCAGATGCTGATCCGACGCGCTGCCGCAGCGAATGGGCGGACGGGCCTGTGTGGATTCGTTGGCGTCGCAGGCTTGATCGCGGCGATGTGCGTTGGCGAGAGCGTGCTCGCTCAGTCCGCTCTCCCCGCCACGTCGCAAAGGGTTGCGGATCACGGCGCCGAAGCAGAAGACGACGTCAAAGGAACGGACGGCAGCGACGAGGGCGTGGCGCGCGACGCAGGGGCGTCGATGCGAGAACGCGCCGAGCTCTTGCTACGAGGGTTCGACGAGTTCTCCGCGGTTACCGTCCAGCAGCACGACAACGTCCTGGTGCTCAACGGGAAGGTGTCGAGCACTGATGAACAGGCGGCGCTCGTCGCGCTGATCGCAAGCGTGCCCGAGGTGACGCACGTCTACGACCGTACCGCAATCGAAACTGCGCCCAGTGGGGCGTCCAACGACGACGCATCGCTGCAGGAAACCTTGGAGGGGGTGTTCGCCAACGTGTCAGGTTTGAAGGGAGTACAGGTGACCGTGCGTTCTGGTGTGGTGACGCTCAGCGGCCAAAGCGCTTCGGCACGACTCATCGACAAAGCTGAACAGCTCGCGAGCAACACCGAGGGTGTCGTCTTCGTAGAAAACAAGATCGATCAAACCGCGCTGCTCGGTGAGCAAGTTCAGCTCCCCATGGACAGGCTCAAGGCGAGGGCCGCAACTTGGCTTCGCAAGTCGCCAATCTTGCTCTTCGCCTTGGGGGTCGTCGTTGCGTCACTGCTCATCGCCCGCGTGTTGACGAGTCTGGACTTCGCTTTTCGATGGATCAACGGCGCGCTGCTTCGCGACATCGTCAAACGCATCGTCAGCACAGTGGTGGTGGTCGCAGGACTCTTGGTCGCGCTCGAACTGCTCGAGCTCACGTCGTTTGTCGGGGCCGTGTTCGGCGCGGCGGGGGCTGCAGGTATCATCCTCGGCTTCGCGTTTCGCGAGATCATCGAAAACTATCTTGCCAGCTTGCTGCTCAGCATCCGTCGACCGTTTCTCGCGAACGATCACGTGGTCATCGGCACGCGAGAGGGCAAGATCATCCGCATGACGTCGCGCGACACCATCTTGATGACGCTCGAAGGCAATCATCTGCGCTTGCCGAATTCGATCGTGTTCAAAGCGGAGATCTTGAACTACACGCGCAACCCCCTGCGTCGTTTCGACTTCGCCGTAGGCCTCGGTGTGGATGAAGATATCACCGCGGCCATCGAACTCGGTCTCCAGGAGCTGCGCGCCGTGCCCGGCGTGTGTTCCGATCCCGCGTGTTTCGCGCGCGTCGAGGAGCTCGGTGACTCGAACGTAGCGCTACGCTTCTTCTGCTGGGTCGACCAAGCAGAGGCCGACTGGTTCAAGGTTCGCAGCGAAGCCATCCGCCGCACCAAGGTTGCACTAGACGACGCAGGCGTGGACATGCCCGTCCCGATTTATCAAGTCAACTTGCGCCGCCCCTCGAGCAGCAGCCCCGGCGAGACGCCCAAACGCCAACTCCCCACCCGCAGGCACGAAGCCGCCCACGAGGTGATCGTCGACGACGTCCTAGAACGTCAAATGGACGCAGATCGGCAACGTGAAGACTCCGACGACCTACTGTCACGCCAGTAGTCGAGCGACGTCCGAAAGGATCCGCTAGACACGTGAAAGCGTGGCAGTACTGCACTGCTCCATCGCGCGGGCCACGCACCCGACTTGCCACGTTCTTCGAGCCTAGGCTAGCCGCTAGAGCGGTACAACGCCACGTCTCACTGTGGAGCTGCTGGTCGCGCTGATTGACCATGGCCGCCGCGCATGATAGCCGCCTCGGCGTAAGCCCATGGCTTGGTGTGAACGCCCGAGAGGAACTGCAATCGCGCTTGCGTTGGTCGGCGGTTGCGTGTTCGTGGCCTGCAAGTCTTCCCAGCCGAGCGCCGATAGCTCGTCCTCGGCGGATCGGACCGCTCGCTCGGGTGCGAACACAGGACATGCGTCCCCTGCGGCTTCTAGCGATTCGCCGTCGGTCGATGACGCGAGCGCGGCTGATTCGGAGCGGCGCGGCAACGAGCTACCCGCTACTGAGGGCCCCCTGCGCCCCGACGATGACGACCCTACGGAGATCTTGTTCGCGTACGCGGCGTCTGTCGGTGCAGACGAGGTCATGGTCGATGAACAGTGGGTGTACTGGACGAACGGTTTGACGGCATTTCGTGGGAAGAAGTCTGGAAAAGGCGCAGTCACGACCTTCGGCCCCACAGGTATGTGGCACGCGACCATGCAGCTCGCTCAGGACTCGGAGCATGTCTATTGGGTGGCTGATGCACAACTCGTGCAGACCCACAAGACAACCGAGCAGATCCGACGCTTCGAGATCGGTGATTTCAAGCCTGATGGGGGCGCGCTTTTCGTCAAGGACGGCGAGGCCTTCGTCGTCGACGTCGGTTGTTTGCACCTCTCGATCATCGATCTGACAACGGGCGCGGTGGACGTCCTAGAGGTTTCGGATGCCGACATCCAAGGCGCTGGCGCGAATGTGATCGCTGACGGTCAAGACGTCTATTGCACTACGGGCACGACGGCACGCGTCTACCGCGTACAGCATGAATCGGGAGAACGCACCCAGCTCGCCACTGCAGCAGACGATCGTGAGATCGTGGCGATTTCCATCGATGACAGCCACCTGTATTGGCTGGACGTCCCGCGCAGTCTCGCTGGCGAATTTGCTCAACAACGACTCATGCGCGCCGACAAGAGAAGCGGTGCCGACCCCGAGCAGCTGACGGTCAGCAGCGGCAACGTCACTTCGCGCCTCGTGCGAGCAAACGACACACTCTACTGGATCGCTGGGGGCGTTCATCGTTTCGATCTGGCCAGCGGTGAATATCGCCGTTTGACGGAACTCTCCGCAAATCGTGCAGATCTCGCGCTCGACGACGAGTATCTATACTGGTTGTGGCCAGGCTACGTGTACCGAGCGAACCGACAAGCACTCGAAGATGTCTCAACGGAGGGTTTGCCGAGCGGACAACCGCGCTTGCCGTAGTTGTCGAATGCGTCGCTCGGCGCGGGAGCGAACACACAGCGCGTTGCATCACTTACGCCTGATCGTGGGGGACAACCCAACATTGGTGGATGAGCTGATGGACCAAGTTACGTACGCTCTCTAATCTGCCGGGTAACGCTCTCGAACATGGCAAACCGACCACGAACGGCCTTCTCTCTCTATGAAGAGCATGTGACATGAGCTCCCGACAGCGCTCGAGGAAGTGGCATTTGGTGCTGATCGCGGCGACGTTGCTTCCGTATCTGCCAAGTTTGACCAACGGCTTCGTCTGGCTTGACACGGAGTATCTCCTCAGGGGGGCGATACGTATCGCCGATGCTGATGAGTTTCTCCAGGTCCTGATCGAAGGACATCCCGGAACGCCGCATTATCACCGACCGCTGGTAAGTCTGCTGATGAGCGTGACCTGGGCTCTCTGGGGACAAGACGCGCTACCGTTTCACATACAGAGCGTAGTCCTGCACATCACATGCGTCCTATTGGCGTTCCAGTACATGCGAAGATGGCTCGCGGACCTTTCCGCAGCGGCCGCAGCGCTGCTGTGGGGCGTTCTGCCGGCAGGCACCGCCGTAGTCTGCGTGATCCAGTCGGCCAGTGACTCGATGGCCCTGGGGTTCGTTCTCGCGTGCCTGCTTTCGGTTGAACGATACCTCGAAGCCCGCGTTCACCAGAGCCAGTGGCTTCTTGCGATCGGTGGATTTCTAATTGCCGCGCTTCTCTCAAAAGAGACAAGCTTCGCCCTGCCTCTGTTCTTGGTACCGTTCCTTCTGTTGCGCAAAGACGGTCATGCTCGAGAGCGCATCCTACTAGCGTCCGCCACTGTTCTCGTCTCCGTAGGCGCTTTCGGTTCATACTACGCCGCTGTCGCAAACCCGGCTGGCATCGGTTCTGGCGCGCTGCTCGAACGCGTCTTGTCGTTCATCCCCGTTTACGTTCACTATGTCACGCTCACGTTCACATCTATCCAGCTCACGGTGTCCGACACGACAGCGAGACTGACTTCGTACGGCGAGGTTTCCCCTCTCTACCTCGGGGCATTTGCCTCGATCTGGCTAGCGCAAGCACTAGCGTTCCGAAAGATCCCGTCTTCGAGAGGTGGGCTTCTTTGGTTCAACGTATTCTTGCTGCCGGTAGCGCAACTGGTGCCGTTACTGCACTTTAGAGCAGACCGGTTCCTATACGTTCCAGCGGTTGGCCTAGTTTGGGCACTCACCGCGATGGCCGACCACTTCGTCAGCTTGCAGAAGGATAGGGCGCTGTGGTCGCGTCGGTTCGCCGCTGCTGCAGGCCTCGTCGTGCTGTTGTTCTTTGGGCGCATCGTGGCCCGCAGCGCAGACTTCGACAACGACCTGACCCTCTTCGAACGCGAGGTTGAGCGGACTGCTAGTTACCGCGAGGGGCACAGCTACCTAGGTTTGCACTTTGCTCGGTTAGGTCCCGAGCACTATCAGCGCGCGCAGCAACACTTTCGTCTGGCGCTCACACGTAGTCCTGACGAGTGGTCCTACGTCCACTATTCGGCGACGCTTGCGAACGCCACGGCCCTCTGGCTCGACACCAAACAAGACGAGCTGGCGTATGACTGGCTGAGCAGCTACCGGAAACGCTACGGTTCCATCAAGAACGAGGCACTCTTATACAACTTATCTGTGGCGTGCATCCGGCTCAAAAAGTGGCCCGAAGCCATCCAGCATCTGATCGAATACAGAACGCGGTATCCGAAACACCCCGGAGCAATCTTTCTACTCGGAAAGGTTCATCTTCGCGTCGGCGATACCCATGAAGCCCACCGCCTATTCTCCTTGTATGTAGCGCTGTTTCCGAACAGTCCGGACCGAGCAAAGATCGAAGAGTACATATCACGGTCGAAGCAGCAGCTGAGCAAGTAGCGCCATTCCGCTAGCAAAGCGGAGCGTACTGCTATGCGTGAGCACCCTTTGCTAATCCTCCGCCCGCACTGGGGCGGCAATCGGCGTTCCGTCGAGCGATCCGACGATGACGGGTGCAGCGAGAAGCTTCGGACATTCGATGGACGCAGTCTGGCAGGCGCTCCAGGCGTCGACGGTCGCCTCGATCTCGAAGGATCGACCGTCGTTTAGGGCAGTGCTGCAGGTGCACGACCAGCCAGCGTCG